>JAZQJI010000017.1:0-124396 GCA_045541475.1 Oscillospiraceae bacterium | reverse complement strand
TGCTGTGTAGTAGGACTCATCAAGAGCTACGCCGCTGATATCAGCAGTCTGGATGAGGTTGAGTACATTCACTTCAGTATAAGTAGCTCCTGTTGCAAATGCAGAAACAGAAAGTGTGCAAGCAGCTGCAAGAGATGCTGCAATAGCAATAAGCTTTTTCATTTTATATACCTCCAAAAAATATTAGATGGAAACAAAATCCCAATTTCTACTAAATATATTATACGCAAAATAATATATTTGTCAAGAAAAATTTTGATTTTTTCTATTTTCACCAAAAACGCAGCGCACATTTAGTCATAAGTGTGCAATTTTTTCCGCAAATTTATTATTTTATCTGTTATTCGAAAAGAAAAAAATATATATACATATAATAAGTAGATATTAATTTTAAGTACATAAAATAGTAAAAATTACTCTTTTCATTTACAAAATTTTATGTTATAATATTAGAGTATGCATATACAAATTTAGAATTATAAATAAAGGTGAACAATGTACGATATTCTTTCACTCGGTATTGACGTCGGATCGACGACTGTAAAAACTGTAATTATTGATAACGACAAAAAAATATTATTCAGCAAATACGAAAGACATTTTTCAAAGGTGCGCGAAACCGTTATAGCTCAACTTGAAGAAATATCAAACAAGTATGAAAATACAAAATTCAAGCTATGCATTACAGGATCAGCCGGATTAGGTCTTGCGCAGTCATGCGATATTTTATTTGCACAGGAAGTTTTTTCGGCTTTTACAGCTGTTAAAGAAACTTATCCCGATGCTGATGCAGTAATCGAGCTTGGCGGCGAAGACGCAAAGATTATTTTCCTTACCGGCGGTGTAGAGCAGCGTATGAATGGTTCATGCGCAGGAGGAACAGGTGCTTTCATTGACCAGATGGCAACCCTGCTTGGTGTTACAGCAGACGAACTTGACAAACTTGCTGCAAATTCTGAAAAAGTATACCCCATCGCATCAAGATGTGGTGTATTTGCTAAGTCTGATATTCAACCGTTACTTAACCAAGGTGCAAGACGCGAAGATATTGCTGCAAGCATCTTTCAGGCAGTAGTTGATCAAACTGTTTCCGGTCTGGCACAGGGCAGAAAGATTGAAGGAAAGGTTTTATTTCTTGGTGGTCCCCTCTCTTTCCAAACAGCACTTAGAAACGCTTTTATCAAAACACTGAAATTAACACCCGAACAAGCTGTATTCCCCGAAATTGCCAAAGTTTTTGTTGCTTACGGCTGTTCGTTGCACGCTTATCAAAGCCAGGATAGTTTTGAGCTTAGTGATATATTGAATAAAATCAAAAATGCAGTTTCAACTGATACAGTAGTAACAGGCGAACGCCTTTTCAAATCTCGTAAAGAATATGAAGAATTTGTTCAAAGGCACATGAATTGCGACCTTAAATACGCTGACATTAAAACTTACAAAGGTGACGCTTATCTTGGCATTGACTCAGGTTCCACAACAACTAAGCTTGCGTTGATAACTCCCGAAGGAGATTTATTGTTCCAGCATTATTCTTCAAATAAAGGCCAGCCGCTTGATAAAATTGCTGATAAGCTTAAAGAAATTTACAGACTGAAGAATCCTGATTTAAATATTAAATCTGCCGCTGTTACGGGATACGGCGAAGAATTAATAAAAAGCGCCTTGCAGATTGATTTTGGCATTGTTGAAACGGTAGCACATTTTACGGCCGCATCATTTTTCTGTCCACAGGTTGACTTTATTATAGATATAGGTGGCCAGGATATTAAATGCTTTAAGATTAAAAACGGCGCTATTGACAGCATTATGCTTAACGAAGCTTGCTCGTCAGGCTGTGGATCGTTCATTCAGACTTTTGCGCAGGCAATGGGATATGAAATCGCTGAGTTTTCTCAGCTTGGTCTTTTTGCTGAAAATCCTGTTGATTTAGGCTCACGATGTACTGTATTTATGAATTCCAGCGTAAAGCAGGCGCAAAAAGATGGTGCCACCGTTGAAGATATTTCCGCCGGACTTTCGTCTTCAATTATCAAAAATGCAATTTATAAGGTTATTCGTGCAAAATCGGTTGATGAGCTTGGAAAGAATATTGTTGTACAAGGCGGAACTTTTCTTAACGATGCTGTTTTACGTTCCTTTGAAATGGAGCTTAGCAGAAATGTAATAAGGCCAACGATTGCCGGTCTTATGGGTGCATTTGGAGCGGCTCTGTACGCAAGAAACAATGCAGGCGACAAGCCTTCGGGCATTATTTCTGCTGAAGCTTTGGAGAGCTTCACTTATACATCAAAAACAGCCAACTGCAAGGGCTGTACTGCAAACTGTGGACTTAACATAATCACCTTCAGCGACGGCAGACGCTTTATTAACGGCAACCGTTGTGAAAAAGGCGCAGGTATGAGCAAATCCAACTCAATACCTTCTATTTACGAGTATAAATACGATAAACTTATGCACATTTGCGATGAGCAATGCGAAAACCCCAAAGCAAAAGTCGGTCTGCCGCTTTGCCTCGGATTTTACGAGCTTTTGCCCTTCTGGCATACATTGTTTAACTCACTTGGATTTGAAACGGTTATTTCCGAGGAAAGTTCAAGGGAAGTTTATTACAAAGGTCAGCAGACAATACCTTCGGATACAGTGTGCTATCCCGCAAAGCTTGCACACGGTCACATTGTAAGCCTGTTAGAAAAAGGTGCTGATTTTGTATTTTATCCTTGTATGAGCTATAATCTTGATGAGGGCAACAGTGATAATCATTATAATTGCCCTGTTGTTGCGTATTATCCTGAACTGTTGAAGGCAAACATGCCTCAGCTTAACAATGATAACTTCATCTATCCTTATTTGGATTTAAACCGAAAAAAACATCTTGTAAAGAGATTGACAAATGCGCTTTCAAAATACAATGTCAACAGCAATGAAGTTGACGCAGCAATAGACAAAGGCTTTGGTGCTCTCAAAAAGTTCCAGGATGATATTGCTGATAAATCTATGGAAATTATTAAGCTTGCAAGAAGTCAAGGCAAGAAAATAATAGTTCTTTCCGGCAGACCTTACCATGTTGACAACGAAATTAATCATGGCATACACAAGCTTATAACAGGTCTTGGTATGGCAGTAGTTTCAGAGGACGGGGTTGCACGTTTAGGGCACACGCCTGATGATTTGGGTGTTCTTAACCAATGGACATATCACGCAAGACTTTACAAGGCAGCGCAATATGTAACAACACAACCCGATATGCAACTTGTACAGCTTGTTAGCTTTGGCTGCGGTATTGACGCAATTACAACCGATGAGGTTCGTGCAATTCTTGAGAGCAAGGGTAAGCTTTACACACAGCTTAAAATTGATGAAATAAACAACTTAGGCGCAGCAAAAATCAGACTGCGCAGTCTGATGGCGGCCTGCGATTAAATCTATATAAAAAGAGGAGAAACAATGGCAAAATATCCGGTATTTACCGAAGAAATGAAAAAAACCCACAAGATTCTTGTGCCCAATATGCTGCCCATTCATTTCCGTTTGATCATTAATGTTTTTAAGCATTACGGATATGACATGGAGCTTTTGACAACGGATTCAAGAAATGTAATTGACGAAGGGTTAAAAAACGTTCACAACGATACCTGCTACCCTGCCCTTTTGGTTATCGGTCAGTTTTTTGATGCGCTTAAAAGCGGCAAATACAACCCCGATACAACAGCTCTGCTGATTTCGCAAACGGGCGGTGGCTGCCGTGCTTCAAACTACATTCACTTGTTAAGAAAAGCGCTTTCCGAACAGTATCCTCAGGTACCTGTTCTCTCACTTAATTTCAGCGGATTTGACACAAATGGTCTTAAGCTTTCTCCCGACGTAATGGTAAAACTTCTTTACGGCATACTTTACGGCGACTTGCTTATGCTATTGTATAACCAGTGCAAGCCGTACGAGCTTATTGAACGCAGCACCGACCGTGTGCTTGATATTTGGCAGAAAAAGCTTGATAAAATCTTTGCTGCAAAAAAATATACCAATACCAAAAAGTATTTTAAAGAAATCCTCGATTCATTTGCTAAGCTTGAACGCAGCAGTAAAAAGAAAATTAAAGTTGGCATAGTGGGTGAAATTTACGTAAAATATTCTCCGCTTGCAAACAACGGACTTGAAAAATTCCTTTTAAGTGAAGGCTGTGAGCCTGTTGTGCCTTCCATGCTTGATTTTGTTTTGTACTGTGCTGTTAACACTGTTAATGCAGGCAAGTTTTATGATTATAAAAACAAAACCACGTTTTTCTACAAAATAGGCTATGATTTCATCTACAATATGCAAAAAAAGATGATTAAAACTATAAAAGAGCATGGTGTATTTGAACCGCCTCACGATTTTGAGCATCTGAGAAAGTATGCAGATAAATATATTCATCAAGGCGTAGTTATGGGAGAAGGTTGGCTTATCCCTGCTGAAATGGCAGCACTTGCCGAGAGTGGTACCGAAAACATTATTTGCGCTCAACCATTTGGTTGCTTGCCTAATCACATTGTTGCAAAGGGAATGTCGAGAGCTATCAAAGAAGGCTTCCCCAATGCTAACATAGTTGCTATTGACTACGACCCCGGCGCTACAAAGGTTAACCAGGAAAACCGCATTAAGCTTATGCTGGCAAGCGCACGCAGTGCTGATAACGATGAGAATAAGGTTTTATAATATAAAAGATAGTTTATGGATAATGATAGCATCCATAGCGGCAATGGTTTTAGGTATTTTGCTTATAGCAAATGTACCCGATGACAGTATTTATCTTAATTCAATTTATTACGGCGAAGCTGAAAAACACGATAAACTATGCGTAACGCAGTTTTATCCTGTTGGTGTTTTAGGTAACGAAAAGCAAAACGGAATTGAATACACTTACTATATCGCATCAACGCGTGATATCAGCAATACCGATTATTTATTTGTTGTTAAAACAAGCAATAAAGATGTTGAAAAGCTACTTGAAGCTAAAACCCCAACACCTTACAACGCTACACTTTACGGCAAAGCTTGCCAAATGCAAGAACAAATAAAAAATGATTTTGATGAGCTTATTGCCGAAAAAAATCTTGATGATAACTACAAAATTGCACAATGGTATTTTGAAGATTGTTTGCGTAATGAAGAATCGGAAAGTGCAATTTGTATAATTTGCGGTTTCACGTCAATAATTATTTCATTTGCTGTAATGTATATCTTTTTCAGAAAGATTACTAAAAAACCGCAAATCAACAATTAATAAAGAGGGAGGACTAACATGAACGAAAAAACAATGCCTGCAAAAAAGGTTTTGTGGAAGCTTGTTTTGGCAGTTATACTCGTTATTATCGGCATTATCTGTTGTGCTAATGTGTCATCAGCAGATATGGACATAAGCAAGATTACAGCTAACAATATTGCTGTATCTGACGACGCTTTTATTGACGACATAGATGTACTCGGCCACATGGGAACCAAAGAAAATAAGGGCGTTGAGTATAATTACTACATTGTAATGGGTAAGGATAAAAGCGGTACGCAGTTCACAATGGCATTATGTGCCAGTGCACAAACACATGAGGATTTGCAAGCTATTATCAAAGCAGAGCAAACAACAAAGTTGGGTTATAGCCTGAACGGAACTATAACTGCTATGGACGAACAAACAATATCAATATACGATTCGTTGCTTGAGCAAAACGGATTTAAAGGCACATACCCAAACCTTTATTATATATTTAACGATAGCGGCAATTCAGGTGGACTTAATGCTGTTCTCGGATTGCTCTGTCTGCTTCCGTTTGCTGCTGTTGCAGCGTATCTTTGCTATTCTTTCTATGTAAGTGTAAACGGAAAACCCAAAAAGGATAATTAATTATATTAAAATATAAGGAGAAATAAGTTATGGCACAGTCAAACACAAAAAAGCTTGATGCGATTACATCAATGGACGAGGATTTTGCTAAATGGTATACCGACATTGTAAAAAAAGCAGAGCTTATTGAATACTCTAGCGTAAAGGGATGCATGGTTATAAGACCCTACGGATATGCAATTTGGGAAAATGTACAGAACATAATGAATGCTATGTTTAAAGAAACAGGTCACGAGAATGTTTATATGCCTATGTTTATTCCCGAATCACTTTTGCAAAAGGAAAAAGACCATGTTGAAGGTTTTGCTCCCGAAGTAGCATGGGTAACACATGGTGGTTCTGAAAAGCTTGAAGAAAGACTTTGCGTAAGACCTACATCTGAAACACTTTTCTGTGAGCATTACAAAAACATTGTTCATTCATACAGAGATTTGCCCAAGCTTTACAATCAGTGGTGCAGTGTTGTAAGATGGGAAAAAACTACAAGACCCTTTTTGCGCTCTCGAGAATTCTTGTGGCAGGAAGGCCATACTATTCACGCAACTGCTGAGGAAGCTATTGAAGAAACAGAGCGTATGCTTAATATTTATGCAGAGTTTTGCGAAAAGTACCTTGCAATGCCTGTTATCAAGGGCATGAAAACTGAAAGCGATAAGTTTGCAGGTGCCGTTTCTACATATTGTATTGAAGCTTTAATGCATGACGGCAAAGCTTTGCAAGCTGGTACTTCACACTACTTTGGTGATGGCTTTGCCAAGGCTTTTGAAATTGAGTTTGCCGATAAAGACAACAAGCTTAAGAACCCTCACCAGACTTCATGGGGTGTTTCTACAAGACTTATCGGCGGTATTATCATGACACACGGTGATAACAACGGTCTTGTTCTGCCCCCTGCCGTTGCACCCACTCAGGTTGTAATCATTCCGATTGCACAGCACAAGGAAGGCGTACTTGACAAGGCAAACGAAATCTGCGAAAAGCTTAAATCACTCGGTATCAGAGTAAAGCTTGACGACAGAAACGAATTCTCACCCGGTTGGAAGTTCTCTGAATACGAGATGAAGGGTGTACCCGTAAGAATTGAAATCGGTCCTAAGGATATTGAAAATAATCAGTGCGTAATTGCAACAAGATATAACGGAGAAAAACAATTTGTATCTCTTGATAATATGATTGATACAGTTAAAGACCTTCTTGAAAACACCATTCCTCAGGGTATGTTCAACAAAGCGCTTGAAAATCGTGAAAAGCATACTTATTACTGTGAATCTTTCGAGGAAATCAACAAGGCTTTGGAAGAAAACGGCGACGGCTTTGTAAGAGCACCTTGGTGCGGCAGCGAAGAGTGCGAAGAAAAGGTTAAGGAAGAAACAGGTATTTCTTCAAGATGTATACCTTTTGTTCAGGATAAAATGGCAAGAAAATGCATTTGCTGCGGCCAGGATGCCGACAAGGTAATTTACTGGGGCAAGGCGTATTAATACACTTTGCAAGAAAGGTTATGATTTTATGGATTACAACAAATTAGCTCAGCTTTTATTTAGCAATGACGAAACAACACCTGAGTATTACGAAAGATTATATCCTAAACGTGATTTGCCCGAAAATGCACAGGTAACAAGAATTGCTCCCAGTCCGACGGGGTTTATTCACCTTGGCAATCTTTTTGGTGCTCTTGCAGATGAAAGAATAGCTAAGCAATCAGGCGGTGTATTTTATCTTCGTATTGAAGACACAGACGAAAAGCGCAAGGTAGAAGGTGCTGTTGAAGCTGTACTTGATTCTCTTGGTTATTTTGGCTTGAAATTTGATGAAGGCGCTGAAATTGGCGGTGAATATGGCCCTTACTATCAGCGACAGAGAGCGCAGCTTTACAGAACCTATGCAAAGGAACTTGTAAAAAAGGGACTTGCTTATCCATGTTTTTGTACTGAAGAGGAACTTTCAGCAGTACGTGATGTACAACAGGAAAACAAAGAAAATACAGGATATTACGGCAAATATGCAAAGTGCCGTGATTTGACATTGGAACAGATTGAACAGAATATCAACGCAGGTTTGCCCTATGTATTGAGATTGCGTTCACCCGGAAGCGTTGAAAACAAATTCACTTTTGAAGATAAAATCAAGGGAAAAATCACTGTTACCGAAAACGATCTTGACATAGTTATTTTAAAGCGAGATGGCATCCCTACATACCATTTTGCACATGTTATTGATGATCATTTTATGGGTACTACCCTTGTTGTGCGCGGTGAGGAATGGGTTGCTACACTGCCAATACATTTGCAATTGTTTGAACTTTTGGGATTTGAACGTCCTCAATATGCGCACACAGCTCAGCTTATGAAAATCGACAACGGCAAAAAGCGCAAGCTTTCCAAACGTCATGATCCCGAGCTTTCGCTTGAATATTACAAGAGCTTAGGTTATCACCCCACAGCAGTGAAAACATATCTGATGACGCTTTTGAACTCCAATTTTGAAGAATGGTTTTTGTCTAACCCCGAAAAACCTCTTGAAGAGTTTGAGTTTTCCGTTTCCAAAATGGGTCAATCGGGTGCGTTATTTGACACAATGAAGCTTGATGATATCTCTAAAACGGTTATGTCAGGTATGGAAGCAGACGATGTTCTTGACTTTTATGAGAATTGGGTTAAAGAATATGCCGCTGAAGATTATGATGTAATCTTCAAGAATAGAGATTTTATCAAAAAGATTGTTGAATTGCAGATGGCTATCGGCAGCAAAAAGCGCAGAAAAGATTTTATCTGTGCAAAGCAGATGCATACTCTTTTCGGTTATTACTTTGAAGAATACTTCAAGCCTAGTTATGATTTTAAGCTTGACAACGCTACTTCAAAGGAAATACTGACAAAATTTCTTGAAACCTATGATATAAACGACAGCAATGAAATTTGGTTTAACAAAGTAAAAGAAATTGCGGAAACTCTTGGATTTGCCGTAAAAATGGGTGATTATAAGAAGAATCCCGAGGCTTACAAGGGCTTTGTAGGTGATGTTGCCGAGATTATCAGAGTTGCTGTAACGGGCATAAAAAACACACCGGATTTGTGTACAATTATGCAGATTATCGGAGAGGCTGAATCAAAAAAGCGTATTTACGATGCAATAGCTAACCTTTAATAACCAACAAAAAACTAAAGCGTGTTATCCCTAAAATTAAAGGATAACACGCTTTTCTTTTATATAGTTTAGATTTCGTAACAAATTGGAGCGGTTATATCATCAAAAACAACATCGCCGTTTGTTTCGATTACAGTTTTATACCAATAACCAGAGTCTTTTATTGTACGCTGCTGTGTGACATAATCAACATAAACAAGACCAAAACGTTTATCATAACCATTGGACCATTCAAAATTATCAAGAATAGACCAATACATATAGCCCATTACTTCAGTACCATCATTCATAGCCTTGCAAAGTTCACGCAGATAACGTTTTGCATAATCAATTCGATGTGCATCGTGCACGCGATTATCAAGATGAACCCAATCATGACCTGCCATGCCGTTTTCGCTGACAAGAATTGGTTTTTTGTAACGCTCATAAATAAATTTTGGTGACCAATAAAGAGATTCTGGAGTTACAGTCCAATCCATAAATGTTCTCGGACTGCCGATATATGCATTTTCAGTATAAGTTATCGGATTATAATCAGCCTTACTTTCATATATATTAACACCATAAAAATCAATGGGAGTCGAAATAATACCCATATCCCCTTCTTTAATTTTGGGCATATTATCGCCCAAAAGTTCGTAAGCTTTTTGCGGATAATCTCCAAGCAAGATAGGATCAGCCCACCATGCAAGTTCGCCTGTAAAGTTTTCAAGAGTAAAATCAAAGCTGCGTTTTCTTGCTTCTTCAATTCCTTGCGGTGTGTTTTCAAGTGGGGTATAACAAGGCGTAGCATAAGCAAAACCGATTTTTACATCTTGCTTTGCATATTCTCTTATAGCTCTGACGGATCTTCCGTGCGCTAAAAGTACATTATGGGACATATGTGCCAAATCTCTGTAAGAATGTTCTTCAAACGGTGCACATTTACCAATTGCAAATCCGCAGCAGATAAACACCTGAGGTTCGTTTAAAGTTATCCAATATTTTACTCTATCAGACAAAGCATCTACCATGATTTTGGTATATTCTTCAAACCAAAGCGGCGAATCATCGTTCATCCAACCGCCTTTTCTGTAAAGCTCATAAGGGTAATCCCAATGGAAGAGCGTTACAATTGGCTCAATATCATTCGCTATCAGTTCATCAACAAGATCATTGTAGAACTGTAAACCTTTTTTATTAATTCTACCTATACCATCAGGCAAAACTCTGGTCCAGTTAATTGAAAAGCGATAGTGCTTAATGCCTAATTTTTTCATCATTTTAACATCTTCACGGAAAAGATGATAATGATCGCAAGCTACATTGCCGTTTTCGCAGTGAGCAACCTTCGGGTTGCCCTGACTGCATGCATCCCAAATATTTAGACCTTTGCCGTCCTCGTTATAGGCACCTTCAATCTGATATGCAGCTGAAGCCGCGCCCCACATAAAATCCTTTTTAAATTTCATTTTAGATTATTTCCTTTCTACCAAAGCTTGTTTTCGCTTGCGCAATAAGAATTTTTCTTTGCAGCTCGCAACTCAACAAAACAGCCGCATTTGGCGCAAATGCCGTTTGCAAGCTCATCACATTGCTTACATAACTGTAAACGGTAGTTGTAAGTTGCATCATCAACTCGTTCAAATTCCGGAAGACTCTTAGCGTATTCTAAAACCTTCTGCGTATATTCATCAAGATCCATATCTGCCAAAAGACATTTTAAACACGGTTTTTTCATTTTTTCAAAGTAATTGCAACAACACTTAATGGAGGCATTTTTATCTTTAAATTGTTATTGCAAAGTTCAACGTCATTAAAAGGTTTGATGTTAACTTTATCAGCGTTTTCAAAGTCGTTATGGTCGTTCATTTTGTCGGATGCAAGTATAAAGGCGTTATACTTGTCAGCAGAAAATCCCTTAATTTCGGAATCAACTGATATTTCTTCGCTAGTAGAACAATTTGCAAGGGTAATCAACACATCTCCGTTTTTATCAATGGAAACGGAATTTGAAAACAGATTTACTGATTTATTATTGTGTACAAACTCAAAGTCATCACTACTTGAGTAAACCAAATCACTATCCTGATGTCCTTTGAACATATCAAAAACATGATATGTAGGTGTTAAAATCATCTTTTCGCCTTCTGTAAGAATAATGCTTTGCAAAACATTTACAGTTTGAGCAATGTTAGCCATGATAACTCTATCAGAATGTTGGTTAAATATATTAAGATTAATTGCGGCAACCAAAGCATCGCGCATTGTATTTTGTTGATATAAAAATCCGGGATTTGTACCGGGTTCAACATCGTACCAGCAACCCCATTCATCAACAATAAGACCAATATTCTTTTCAGCGTCGTATTTATCCATAATATCGCTATGGCGGGTAATCAGTTCTTCCATGTGCCATGTTGAGCTTATGGTTGTGTAGTATTCATTTACGTCAAAATCAGTAGCACTGCCTTTATGCGACCAATCACCCGTAGGCAATGTATAATAATGAAGTGAAATAGCTTTTGTATGCCAGAATTTAACTGAATCAAGCAGTTTTTCAGTCCAATTATAATCATCTGCATTTGGACCGCAAGCAACCTTAAAAAGCTCATTTCCGCTGTAATTGCGGCAATATGTCTGGTAGTGGCGATACAAATCGGCATAATATTCGGGGCGCATATTACCGCCGCATCCCCAGCTTTCATTTCCAATACCGATATACTTAAGTTTCCACGGATTTTCTCTGCCGTTTTTTCGACGCAAATTTGCAATAGGCGATTCACCGTCAAACGTCATATACTCAACCCAATCAGAAAGTTCTTTAACAGTTCCACTGCCAAGATTAGCGGCAATATACGGCTCGCACTCAAGCTGTTCACACAAATCCATAAATTCATGTGTTCCGAAGCTGTTGTCCTCAACAACGCCACCCCAATGAGTATTAATCATCTTTTTACGGTTTTCAAGCTCACCAATACCGTCCATCCAATGATATTCATCGGCAAAGCAACCACCGGGCCAACGCAAAACAGGAATTTTTATGTTCTTCAAAGCGTCTATAACATCATTTCTGACACCGTTTGTATTTGGTATACTACTGTTTTTACCAACAAAAATTCCGTTATATATGCACCTACCCAAATGCTCAGAAAAATGCCCGTATATCTCCTTGTTAATATGGCTTATTTTTTTAGTGCAGTCAATCTGCATATTTATATTTTTCATAACGTTCACCCATTCATAAATATTTTCATTACTATAACATACACCGAAAATTAAATCAAGTACAATTTTTGCATAAATTGAGATAAATTATTGATAACATTCCTATATTACACTTTACTTGATTTTAAATGTTCTTTATGCTATAATTATGCCAAAATAATGAGTGAGGGTAGATTATGAATTTTGAATATTGCGCTAAATGCGGCGAAAAATTATCGCTGAAAACTATCGGCGATGAAGGGCTTGTCCCCTTTTGTAAAAACTGCAACAGACCTTGGTTTTCATTTTCGTATCCATGTGTTATTTGTCTTGCGGTTGATCAAAACAAAAATGTAGCGCTTATAAAACAATCATACGGCGATAATGACAGATATGTTTGCGTTGCAGGATATGTAAAGCAGGGCGAAACGATTGAAAATGCTGCAATAAGAGAGATTAAGGAAGAAATAGGTCTTGATGTTTGCAATATCAAATATGTAAAAAGCTATCACTATGAAAAACGTGATAATCTGATGTTTGGTTTTGTATGCCATGTTGAAAGCACCGATTTTACGCTATCCTGCGAGGTTGACAAGGCAACATGGTTTACACCCGCCGAAGCCGATGAAAAGCTAAGAATTAGCCTTATTGCTCATCAATTGCTTAATGACTGTGTAGAAAATGATTACATATAAATACAATAGTCTTATGGTGAGAGTATCAGTTAAATAATCATAAAGAGCTACCTGATTTTTAAATCAGATAGCTCTTAATTTTTAGAATAATTCAAATGTTGCCAAAACGTTGCCATTTTGCTACCCAGATAGCAGAAGATAGCGCAGTTAAGCCGTTTGTGTGGGGTCTGTTATTATTCCCACTCGATAGTAGCACAGGGCTTGGGTGAAAGGTCGTAGCAAACTCTGTTAACACCATTAACTTCGTTTATAATTCTGTTAGTAATTTTATCAAGCAATTTCCAATCAAGATGTTCGATTGTAGCTGTCATTGCGTCAACAGTATTTACTGCACGGATAATGCAAGGCCATTCATCAACTCTTGCGTTATCACGAACACCAACGGATTTAATATCGGGAATGGCTGTAAAATACTGCCAAACCTTGCCGTTGAGTCCTGCTTTTTCAAATTCTTCACGCAAAATTGCATCAGATTCACGAACAGCTTCGAGTCTGTCCCATGTGATTGCACCAAGGCAACGAACACCAAGACCGGGTCCGGGGAACGGCTGACGATAAACCATAGAATCGGGCAAGCCAAGAGCCTTACCAACCTCACGAACCTCATCTTTAAAGAGATACTTTATAGGTTCAACAAGGTCCATCTTCATTCTCTTAGGCAAACCGCCAACATTGTGATGTGCTTTAACTGCCTTACCTGCTTTAGTGCCACTTTCAACTATATCAGGATAAATTGTACCCTGAGCAAGAAAATCAATTCCGCAAAGCTTTTTAGCTTCATCTTCAAATACTTCAATAAATTCCTTGCCTATGATTTTACGCTTTCTTTCAGGATCTTTTACACCCTTAAGCTTGTCCATAAATCTGTCAACTGCATCAACATATACAAGCTTTGCGCCCATTTCTTCACCAAATACTCTGCAAACTTCTTCAGGTTCGCCTTTACGCAAAAGGCCATGATTTACATGAACGCAAACCAATTTTTCGCCAATTGCTTTTATTAAAAGAGCGGCTACGACAGAGCTATCTACACCGCCGGAAAGAGCGAGCAGAACTCTTGAATCACCAATTTGTTCTCTCAAAAGCTGAACTTGGTCAGCAATAAAGTTTTCTGTATTCCAGTTTGTTTCACAGCAGCAAGTTTCAAGTACAAATTTTTCTAAACGCTTCTGAGGATACAAACCATTTTTGTTATATTCATCTTCGTTAACTGAGATTACAGGTATCGCAAGTGAATCAATAGCACGATGTGCGGAATAATCTGCTTCACCTTTATTAAGAATAATACCTCTCAAATTTTTCTTTTCCTTCAAGGAACGAAGTGAAATATCATGAGGATAAACCTCACTATATACACCGATTGCGCGAATTTGACGTGCAAGAGCGGAATTAAATTCGCTTCCAAGATCGAGAATACCTATCATGTCCTGTTTCATACAATTACCCCTTAAAAAAAGTTTATAATTAACTTTATCACTAATTTTTTAAAATGTCAATAAGATATATTATGAACAAAAAATCTATATTTTACAAATATATATCATGATACAAATAGCTTGCAAAACTATGCTTGATTATGGTATAATATAGTGTAAATCATATTTAGAGAGAAGAACGCTTTTGGAAAATATATTAAAGAGAATAAAAGAAAAATCAGCAAAAGGCATACATTTGTGTCTTAACAATATAAAAGACCTTTGTGAAGTGCTTTCAAATCCACAAAATGCTTATGACTGCATACATATAGCAGGTACAAACGGAAAAGGTTCGGTTTGCGCATTTTGTGAATCTATACTGAAATGCGCCAAAATTAAAGTTGGATGTTACACATCACCTGCTGTATTTGAAAAACTTGAACAGTTTCGCATTGACGGTAAAAATGCTAATATAGAAGATTTTAAAGAAGCTGCCTATGAAGTTTTAAACGCTGTTGATATCGTTAGTCAAAACGGCATTTATGTAACTGAATTTGAGATTGAAACAGCTATTGCTTTCGTGCTTTTCAAAAAAGCAGGGTGCAAAATATGCGTTATTGAATGTGGTATGGGCGGCGAAGGTGATGCAACAAACATCATAAAAAATACTCTTGTTGCTGCGTTTGCGCCAATTGATTGTGAGCACCAGACCTATTTAGGCAATAATATTTATAATATAGCAAAAAACAAAAGCGGAATTATTAAACCAAACTGTAAAGTAATAAGTGCGCAGCAAACACCAAATGCACAAAAAGCGATAATTGAAAAATGCTGCAATTTCGACATAACACCTGAATTTGTTGATAATTCAAAAATTGATGTTATTAATATAAATTCTAATGGCACAGAATTTACTTTTGAAAACGAAGAATATACCGCAAAGCTTTTAGGTTTTCACCAGGCGCAGAATGCTGCTTTAGCTATTAAGATTTGCAAGTCTTTGAAAGATGATGGTGTAAACCTTGAAAAGCATCACATTTACCAAGGTATATTAAATGCAAAGAACAATGGCAGATTTGAAATAATCAGCACAAAACCACTGATTATACTGGATGGAGCACACAACAATCATGCCGCAAAAGCACTTATAAATACACTAAATAAATTCGATAAGACATATCCATTTACAATAATTATGGGCGTTTTTGCTGATAAGGATTACAACGCAATACTAAAAGAATTAAGCAAATGTTCTGATACTTTAATTGCAGTTACACCAAACAACACCAGAGCACTTGATGCCGACTTGTTAAGTACAACCGCAAAACTATACTTTACCAATGTTAGCGTTGCGACTATAAATGCAGCGGC
This sequence comes from Oscillospiraceae bacterium, assembly GCA_045541475.1. Taxonomy (GTDB): domain Bacteria; phylum Bacillota; class Clostridia; order Oscillospirales; family Ruminococcaceae; genus RGIG3077. Next base: position 108,704 of record JAZQJI010000017.1, on the reverse strand, counting down.
TAAATTTTGCAAAGAACACACAGAAAATTCTTACTGCGTATGCGGATCGCTTTCATATCTTAACGAGTTTAAAGAAAACTATATGCAATATCAAGGAGAATGAGAATGGATAAAGAAAAGATTGAACAGGGAGTTAAGCTTATTCTTGAAGGAATAGGCGAAGACTATAACAGAGAAGGCCTGCTTGAAACCCCTGCGAGAGTTGCAAGAATGTACGAAGAGATCTTCGGCGGTTATAATGAATCGGCAAAAACTCATCTTTCAAAAACATTTACAGCCGAAAACAATTCAATGGTTATTGAAAAAGACATAACCTTTTATTCATGTTGCGAACATCACATACTCCCCTTTTTTGGCAAAGCTCACATCGCTTATATTCCCAACGGTAAAGTTGTTGGTTTGAGCAAACTTGCCCGCTGTGTTGAAGTTTATGCAAGACGTTTGCAAATTCAAGAACAGATGACTGTTCAAATTGCTGAAGCAATTATGCAGGAGCTTGAACCCAAAGGCGTTATGGTTGCAGTTGAAGCAGAACACACCTGCATGACAATGCGTGGTGTAAAAAAACCCGGCTCAAAGACGTTTACCTATTGTTGCAGGGGCGAATTTGAAACTTCTTCCGATTTGAAAAACGAATTTTTCAGTGTTATCAAGGGATAAATGTATGCAGCTGACAAGAAGAATCGAACAGAGCAAACTGTTTAACAAGTGCATTAAAAAGAACAAAAAATACGAAAAAGGCAGAATTTTTTGCCGACACAATATAAACCATTTGCTTGATACAGCGCGCATTGCGTATATACTTTCGCTTGAGCGGTCTTTGAACATAGATAAAGATATTATTTATGCAACAGCGCTTTTGCACGATTGCGGCAGATGGCAACAGTATAAGAATTCCACACCACACGAAATTGCAGGAGCGGAAATTGCAAAACAAATCTTGGAGCAATGTCAATGCGAAAATGATATAGCCGACATGATTATTACTGCAATACGCGAACACAGAAAAGGCCCTTGCACAAGCAATTTAAGTTTGATAATTTATGAAGCTGATAAGCTTTCGCGAATGTGCGCATATTGCAAGGCAGAAAAAGAATGTAACCACAGCAAACAAAAGAAAAATATGGAAATTACCTATTAATGAGGAAAGCAATGAAAACTTGCATTGGAAATAAACGCTTTGAAAATTCCACCGCTATAATGGCAATTTTAAACGTAACACCCGATTCTTTTTCTGATGGGGGTAAGTACACAAATATTGACGCAGTTTTAAAAAGAGCTGAAGAAATTATTCTTCAAGGTGCAGATATTATAGATATTGGCGGAGAATCAACAAGGCCTAATTACACGCAGATAAGCTGTGACGAGGAAATTGAGCGTGTTTGTCCTGTGATTGAACAAATCAAATCACGCTTTGATATACCTATTTCTGTTGATACTTATAAATACAGCGTTGCAAAGGCTGCATTAAAATGCGGAGCCGACATGATTAATGATATCTGGGGATTTAAAAAGTCGCCTGATATTGCAAAACTAGTAAAGGAACACAACGCTGCCTGTTGCCTAATGCACAACTGTGACAACTGTGATTATAACAATTTTTATTATGATGTTTTGTGTGACTTAAAGCAATCGTTAAATATCGCAAAATCAGCCGGTATTGTTGACGAAAAAATCATAATAGACGGCGGCGTGGGGTTTGCAAAAACTCAGGAGCAAAATCTTGAAATATTGAAATGCACCAAAAGACTGAGCGATGATATCGGCTTGCCTATAATGGTTGCGGCTTCAAGAAAATCGCTTATTGGACATGTGCTTGATTGCAATGTAAATAACAGGCTTGAAGGAACGCTGGCCATAACAGCTTACGCTGTACTAAACGACGCAAGATTTGTGCGTGTGCATGATATAACAGAAAACCGACGCGTTATAGATATGATTAATGCCATTACAAACGGAGGAGTTTGATGAACTATTGTGATAAGATTTTGATTAATAAGCTTAAAGTATTTGCAAACCATGGTGTTTTTGAATTTGAAAAGCAAAACGGACAGGAATTTGTATTCTCGTGCGAGATTTTTACAGATTTACAGTGCAGTGGATTAACTGATAAATTAGACGATACCGTTAACTATGCAGCAGTGTGTGAACTTATAAAGAAAATTGCTACCGAGAATTGTTTTGATTTACTTGAATCCGTGGCTGAAAAAATCTGCATGGAGATTTTTTCAAAATATGATGATGTGCAATGTATCAATCTGACTGTGTTAAAAACGCAAGCACCGATAGATATTGAACATGAAAGCGTAGGGGTTTGCATCAGCAGAAAGCGTCACACAGCGTATTTATCACTTGGTTCAAACATAGGCGACTGCAAAAAGCATCTTGATGATGCAATAAAATCACTTAACAGCACTGAACATACCAATGTAACAAAAGTTTCGAGCTATATTAGCACGAAGCCTTATGGATACGAAGAACAACCGGATTTTGTAAATTGTGCGGTCGAAATCAAAACTATATTAAATCCGTTTGAACTTTTAAAATTCACCTCTTCCATCGAAAATGAGCACGGAAGAACCAGAGAAATTCATTGGGGACCGAGAACGCTTGATATTGACATTATTCTGTATGATGAAGAAATTATCAACGAGGACAACCTTATAATACCTCACATTGAAATGCACAAACGTGCTTTTGTACTTAAGCCGCTTTGTGAAATTGCGCCGTATCGCGTACACCCGATACTAAAGATGTCTATTTTAGATATGACAAATAAAGTAGACGATTTTGGTGATTGATTATGCTTAACGCTATTGTTTGCGTTGACCAAAACAACGCAATTGGATATAACAACAATCTACTTTATAATATAAGCGAAGATATGGCTTTTTTTAGAAAAACGACTACTAACAAAGCGGTTGTTATGGGAAGAAAAACCTATTATTCACTAAAAAGACGACCTTTGCCCAACAGATTAAACATCGTGCTTACTAAAAAGCACATCTCTGATTGCGGTGTAATAACCGCAAATAGTATATCTGATATTTGCAAAATCATCAAATCAATCAACACTGATGTTTTTGTTATGGGAGGAGAGAGTATTTATAAACAACTTCTCCCCTACTGCAAATATGTGTATTTGACAAGAATTTTTGATGTTGCACCAAAAAGTGACACTTATTTTCCTGAACTTGATAAAAACTGGGTTATAAAAGAAATATCGCCGATAATGTGTGAAAACAACACAAAATATCAGCGATATACATACGAAAACAACAATGTAAAACCAATTAAAACTATACTTGAGCGATAAAAATCCAAGATAAAATCATAAAAGCGCTTCCAACCAGCATCATTTTGCAGGCCTTGGGGGCGCCTTTCCATTCCTTAGTGATAAGTCCCCATATATTTCCAATAATCAAAGCAAGTGCGTTAAAAGCAATCCAACCGGCTACCTTACCTAAATCGCCAAGCTTTTGTGAAGCTGTGCCATAAAGACTTAAAGCCATGAACCAGACAATTGATGTTAAAAACAGCTTTAAATATACAACAGCAACGCCCTTTTGCTTAAAACAGGGCCATGTTTTTTTCTTAAACAATTCAAAACAGCAATATATCATACTTGCGATACATCCGCTTACAAGAACAGGCAGCCATTGCGCAGCGCTTAATGCCGTTTGCGAAATCCCTTCAGACACCATAGCTGTACTAAAAACGCTAGCAGCATCAAAACCGATATTCATAGCGCCTGAACCAAGACCGGACAACGCAGATAGAATTAACCCCAGTTTAGTATTTTGGTTATTGTCAATTTCATTTTGTTTATCTTTTAATATACCTGCTTTGGTAATTAAAACGATACCAACCAAAGTGATTACTATGCCAATTGACAAAAACACAAGAGACTCTTGCGGCGGCAATTCGTTTGCGTTAAACAAGGGCACTATTGAGCCTACAACAGCAGAAATACCCATTGATATACCATAAACAAGAGACATACCAATGAAAGACACTCCCTTACTGAAGGCTACCGCAGAAATTCCCCAAAGTGCACCGCAGATTATAGGCACAGCAACTTCGTTAAAATTATTAAAATAAGAAAAATATTCCGGTACTAAGCAAAGTGTATAGATACAAGTTACTATAATGCTAAAAAACGAATATACAAACCAAAACGCCTCCCATTTAAGAGGCGTATAGTTTTTATAACCCAATCCAAAACTGCCTTGACATATACCGGCAAGCAGTAAAATCAAAACCCCAACTAACATTTTGTATCCTTTTTAAGTTTTAGAGCAGGTATAAGTGCTCCATAAATTATCATTGAAACAACAGTATTAATACTCGATTTTAATGAATTGAAAGGAATAAAAATCGGTAAAATCATACTGGAGATTGTTTTTGTTGAAAAACCTGTATACAAAGGTGTAAACACCATGTTAAGAGGTATCATGATAAGCACCATCATCACAGCACCTGCAATTGCGGCAAAGAAAGTACGAATATTGAATTTACCTCTTTCGCTTAGCATGCCGACAGTCAAAGCCATTGCGCCTGTTGCAAAAAAATGCATCAATATACCAATTATTCCGCTTGAAGCACTAACTGTTATTCCTTGAATGATGCAAACAACAGCAGTTACAGCAATAGATGCATAGGGACCATATAAGTAAGCCGCTATAAGAATTGGAATATCTGCGGGATCATACTCAAGATACGGTGCTTCCGGAAGAATTGGTATTCTCACAAGAAAAACGAGAACAATCGAGAGTGCAGAAAGCATACCTAAAACGCATAGTTTTGTTGTCTTTTTGTAAATATCCATAGTAATATCTCCTCATACTGAAAAATAAAACGCCTGCATAAAAATATGCAGGCGAAAAAAGCTTAATGTTTTTTAAGCTTTTGTTTCTTTCATCCGGACTATACCGTCGGTTTTGGAATTTCACCAAATCAGCTTACGCTCGCGGACTTACGCACAAAATGCGCTTACCGCCGGTGAGGAATTACACCTCGCCCCGAAACATAAATATTCAGTTATATCCAGAGCTTATTCAGCATCCTCGGTAAGAAACTCATCTCCACCAAGGTCAAACTCAAGAAATTCACCACAGTTGGGACATTCCATAGAGCCATCAAGCAAAATGCTCTCAGTTATACATATTGTATCATTACAAGTAGGGCAAATTACTTCATAAAGTTCATCATCTTCAAGCTCATCCTCAAGAAATTCTTCTTCAGCTTCTTCGATGACAACATCTTCAACTTCGCTTGCTTCGTCGATATCATCAGTTTCTTCTGAGATAAAATCAGCAAAATCAACCTCTTCGATGTCTTCATCAGCACCAAGAGAAAGTTCTTCCTCAATTTCGTTATCAGCTACTTCAATATCAAATTCGTCCTCTTCGCAACCGTAGTAATCGCCTTCAAGTTCGCCAAGATCATGGTCGAGGCAATCACAGAGTTCATTAAGTTCTTCTACCTCATCACGAACTTCTTCCATTGAAAGAATAAGCTCACGCATGATGTCAGCCATCTGCTTAAGAACCTTGCCTTCTTTAGTGGTGTTGTCGATATCGAGACCATCCATAAGTCCCTGAAGGTATGAAGCCTTTTCACTAAGTTTCATAATTTTGTCCTTCCTGCCAATAGCATATTATTATATTATACGATAAAACGATGCTAAATGTTAATTATGCACGTTCCATGTATTCGCCTGTTCTGGTATCAATTCTGATCATATCACCGATTTCGATGAAGAGCGGAACCTTAACTTCTGCACCTGTTTCAAGAACAGCAGGCTTTGTTGCGTTTGTAGCAGTATCTCCCTTAAAGCCGGGGTCTGTTTCTGTTACTTCGAGTTCAACAAATGTGGGGAGTTCAACTCCAAAAACATTGCCCTTGTAGGAAAGAACCTTGCAAGTCATGCCTTCCTTAACAAACTTGAAATTATCACCAAGAACGGAAGAGTTGATCGGAATCTGGTCGTATGTTTCTGTATCCATGAAATAGTAAAGGTCGCCGTCGCTGTAGCTATATTCGGTTTCCTTTCTTTCAATAAATGCTGTGGGGAATTTTTCTGTGGGGTTAAAAGAACGCTCAAGAACTGCGCCTGTGATAATGTTTTTATATTTTGTTCTTACAAATGCAGCACCTTTACCGGGTTTAACATGCTGAAATTCTACAACTTGTACTACATTGCCGTCCATTTCAAATGTTACGCCGTTTCTAAAATCGCCTGCTGAAATCATAAAGATTTACCTCCAAGTTTTATTACATAATATTATTTTACTACAATTTCCTCTATATTGCAATAGGTAATCGGAAATTTTCATAAATATTTTAAATATATCAGATTTTGTCTAAATTACAGTAAGTTTTTTTTCAAATGCTGTAAGATTGCGGTTGCTGCCAGAGGTAATTGAAACAAAATCTTCAATCCTTACGCCAATTTTTCCGGGAATATATATACCCGGTTCAATAGTAATTACATTATTTTCACGCAGAATATAATCACTTTTTGGTGCACAATTAGGTGTTTCATGTATTTCAAGTCCGACTCCGTGTCCCAACGAGTGACCAAAATTATCGCCATAGCCGTTTTCTTCAATAATACTTCGTGCTACGGCATCAAGCTCTCTTCCTGTAATTCCGGGGGCAGCTTTTTCAATTGCACTTAGTTGAGCTTCCAAAACAATATTATAGATTTCCTTAGCACTTGAACTAACCGCACCAAAGAAGAACGTTCTTGTCATATCGCTATGATATCCGTTATATACCGCACCAAAATCCACAAGAATAGCATCGCCCTTTTTTAATTGATAATCACTTGGTTCTCCATGTGGTTTCGATGTATTTGCACCAAACAATGCAATAGTATCAAAAGAAATGCTTTCGGCACCCATTTTGAGCATTGTAAAGTCAAGCAGCATAGCAAATTCTCGCTCTGTTATACCAACAGACAATCTTCCCATGGTTTCAAGCAATGCTTTTTCGGCAATTCCTTGTGCTTGCGAAATAGCCTCAAGCTCTGTTGCATCTTTTACAGCGCGCATCTGTGTAATTGTGTTGGAAAGTTCGCTGCCGATATCGAGAACGCAATTAAGTCTCTTTTTATAGTTATCCATATCCGAAACGGTCATATTCTCCGCTTCAATTGACATAATTTTTGCATTATGCTTTGCTATCAAAGAATTTATTTGGTTAAACAAATCCTTTTGTTCAATAACTTCGCACGATTTTACAGTTGAGTTCGCATATTCGATATATCTGAAATCAATAATCAAATACTGTGCATCTCGAAAAACAAGAACAACACCCGCAGAGGATTTTAAACCTGTAAAATACCTGCGGTTTGTATCCGATGTTATGATAGCACCGTCACTTTTTTCCGGCAAATTTTGCGCCAAACTATTTATGCGCTTTATTGTCAAATCAATCACCCTAATTTATGCTACATTTAATTATGTCAAAAAAACATTTCTATTTAATAAATTTTTTCGGCAAAAAAGGTTTTTCACAAAAACGCTTTATCTTGAAAAATGTTGTTTTTTCGTGTTCAATAGGTTTTACATATATCATGCGTATACCTGCAAGATTTGCGCCTAAAACATCGGTGAAAATTTGATCACCAATTGCTGCGGTATTGTTCTTAGGCGCGCCCATTAGTTTTACAGCCTTGTTTATACCCTTAGTAAGAGGTTTTGCGCCGTTAGCTACAAAATCAAGGTTAAGCATCTTTGCAAAAGGTTCAACTCTGTGTGGTTTATTGTTTGAAACAACAAGCATTTTTATGCCGTTAGCACGCATTTGCTCAAGCCATTCTATAACGCCTTCTGCCGCAACAGGATTATCGTGCGTTGTAAGAGTGTTATCAATATCAAGCACCAAAGCATTTATACAGTGATTTTGCAAAAACTTTAATGATATATCCGTTACTTTTTCGAATGCATAATCATACAAAAACAGCACAGTTTCACCTCATTTCCTTATTACAAAACGAAAGCGGACATTTCTGTCCGCATTCACTTCGTTAAAAATTAATATTTGCGCTTACGAGCAGCCTCGGATTTCTTCTTGCGCTTAACCGAGGGCTTTTCGTAGTGTTCTCTCTTACGAACCTCAGCAATAACGCCATCCTTGGCACATGACCTCTTAAATCTCTTAAGAGCAGTATCCAAAGATTCGTTCTTTCCTACACGAACTTCCGCCATTTGTTTCCCTCCCTTTGAGCATGACAGAGGTTTTTACAATCGCCATTAAAAAACTACCGCCGTATTGCTGTTTTTTAAATACCTTAAAAGGCATATATATTTTAGCATATTACAAGCTTAATGTCAAGCAAAATTATATCTTAATAAAATTTTTGTTATTTTGCAACAAAATTCAACAGCTTATTCTGTACATAAATAACCTTAAATACGTTTTTGCCTTCAAGCGCAGATTTAACTTTTTCATCTGCCATCGCAATATTCTGTGCTTCTTCCTGAGAGCAATCAACGGGTATGGTAATTCTTGAACGAAGCTTACCGCAAACCTGAATAGCAATTTCAACGCTTGCATCAATGCAAAGTGCTTCATCAAACTCAGGCCAGGGCTGTTTATTCAGCACGCCTTCATATCCACAAATCTGGTACAGTTCCTCAGTAATATGGGGAGCAAAGGGATTAAGAAGCATAAGCAGAGTTTTATATTCAGCCTTATTTACCTTACCAACGTTATATATTTCGTTAACAAGACTCATCATTGCAGCAATAGCTGTATTGAACTTAAGTGTTTCAACATCTTCGCTAACCTTTTTGATTGTCTTATGGAATGATGTCTTAAGAGCATCGCTGTATTCATCGCCATCGCAGAGCATATCCTGCAATGCCCACACTCTTTCAAGAAATCTTCGGCATCCCTTTACGCTTGATGTAGACCAAGGAGCTGTCTTTTCAAAGTCGCCTATAAACATTTCGTAAAGACGAAGCGTATCAGCGCCATATTCAGCAACAACATCATCCGGGTTAATTACATTGCCCCTTGATTTAGACATCTTTTCGCCGTTTTCACCCAAGATAAAGCCATGGCTCGTTCTTCTCATGTACGGTTCTGACTGAGCAGTTACGCCGATATCATAAAGGAACTTATGCCAAAATCTTGAATAAAGCAGATGGAGCGTTGTATGTTCCATACCGCCGTTGTACCAATCAACAGGCATCCAATAATCGAGCGCTTCCTTAGAAGCAAGCTCCTTATCATTGTGCGGGTCACAATAGCGCAAGAAATACCATGAAGAACCTGCCCACTGAGGCATTGTATCGGTTTCTCTCTTAGCTTTGCCACCGCAGCATGGACAAGTTGTATTGACGAACTCATCGATAGCTGCCAAGGGGCTTTCGCCGTTATCGGTAGGAATGTAGCTTTCAACCTCAGGAAGCATGAGGGGCAGTTCGCTTTCATCAAGCGGAACCCAACCGCACTTTTCGCAATAAACAACGGGGATAGGTTCACCCCAGTATCTCTGACGGGAGAATACCCAGTCACGAAGCTTGTAGTTAACCTTTGCAGTTCCCTTGCCTGTTTCATCAAGCCACTCTGTTATCTTTATCTTTGCTTCTTCAACAGAAAGACCATCAAGAAAACCGCTGTTAACCATAATGCCTGTTGCGCAGTCTGTAAAGGCTTCCTTTTCAACATCGCCGCCCTTAACTACTTCAATAATCGGCAAGCCAAATACCTTAGCAAATTCCCAGTCGCGTGTATCATGAGCAGGTACAGCCATAATTGCACCTGTACCGTATGTCATAAGTACATAATCGGAAATGAAAATCGGAATCTCTCTTCCATTTGTGGGGTTGATAGCCCAAACACCGCCAAGCTTTACGCCTGTTTTGTCTTTAGCAATTTCGGTACGTTCAAAATCGGATTTTCTTGCACTCTTTTCCTGATATTCTCTGATTTCATCCATATTGGTAAGTCTGTCGGACCACTGTTCAATAATGGGATGTTCAGGAGAAATAACCATATAGGTTGCACCAAAAAGTGTATCGGGACGAGTTGTATAAACCTTAAGTGAATCACCAAAAGTTGTTTCAAAATCAACCTCGGCACCGGTTGAACGGCCTATCCAATTAAGCTGTGTTGCCTTAATCTTTTCAAGATAGTTTACATCAGCCAAATCATCTATAAGGCGCTGTGCGTACTCAGTAATCTTGAGCATCCACTGTGACTTAACCTTTCTTACAACCTCGCCGCCGCATCGTTCGCAAACACCGCCAACAACCTCTTCGTTTGCAAGAACAACCTTGCAGGAAGTACACCAGTTTACTGCCATTTCCTTTTTATATGCAAGTCCTTTTTTGAACAGCTGAAGGAAAATCCACTGTGTCCACTTGAAATAGTCAGAATCAGTTGTGTTAATCTCTCTTGACCAATCAAAAGAGAGTCCGAGCATCTGAAGCTGGGATTTAAAACGCTCAACATTATTCTTTGTTACTATTGCAGGGTGGATTTTATTCTTAATAGCATAGTTTTCAGTAGGCAAACCAAAAGCATCCCAACCCATAGGGAAGAGAACGTTATAACCCTGAAGTCTGCGCTTTCTGGAAACGATGTCCATAGCAGTATAAGGTCTAGGATGACCTATATGCAAACCCTGACCTGACGGATAAGGAAACTCAACAAGCGCGTAGAACTTGGGCTTTGAGTAGTCAGTGCCTACCTTGAAGGTTTCATCTTCCTTCCAATACTGTTGCCATTTTTTCTCAATGGCACTAAAATCGTACTTTTCCATTGAATATCATTCCTTTTTATATAGATTTATATTTTATAAGAATCAGCTTTTGCCTATTTCAGACCAATTATTTGTAAAGTGTTGCTTAACATTTTGCTTTGTCAGCAAGAGCACTACACATAAAACATCAAGCGTTGCCTCTATCAAATAAATAAGATGCGCGCTGATATCAGATAGATTTGTTTTTATATGTGAAACAACAGTCAACAACAAAAGAACCGAAACAACGTAGTTTATGTACATCAAGCCTGTATATAGCGCAAGTGCTTCAAAAGCGGCAAGCAACAAATCATTCAATGCAAAGCCGCCGCTTAAAATCATGTTAAGTATTGACTTGGCTATAAGATACAGACCGATAACAGCGACAATCCTTCTGCCGCTTTCATTATTGGTTTTCAATATCATCAATCCTCTTGAATAAACTCGCTAATGTCAATCTGCTTGCCATCAGCCCAAAGTCTTTCAAGCTGGTAAAATTCTCTTTCCTGCTGATAGAAAACATGGACAACAACATCAGAATAATCGAGTACTACCCAACCATCTGAGCCGTGACCTTCCGTTCTTGTAGGATCAACGCCCAACAAACCAAGTTGATAGTCAACTTCTTCAGCAAGAGATTTTGTATGTGTAGAGCTTGTACCGCTTGCGATAACAAAATAATCAGCAATTATAGTCAAATCGGTAATACCGATAACCTTAATGTCTTCAGCTTTTTTGGAATCAAGCGCTTTAACAATGCTTTTAATCTTTTCGTTTGTAGTCATAATTCATCTCTCCTTTTTCAGTTTATTCGTTCTTTTCACCTGGTGTTTCGCCGTTAAGAAGTTCCTGGAAATTATCCTGTGTATTTTCATAAATATCAATTGTATTTGCAAGCTCAATCATCTGCAAATCGTAAACTTCAACGTCGCCTTGATATTTTCTGAAATACGTATTAAGCATTTCTGCGGTTTCATCAGCATGAACAGACCAAACAGAATAGCCATTATACATTGCTGCTTCACCCGGAACCATATATATAGATACATCTTCAAGTTCCAAATTAGTGCCAATATATATGATATCTTTAAATTCCTGAACAGTTAAATCAGATGTGCAATAGGTGGTAAGTTCAGGCAATAACGCATTCATATCAGTAGCACCTATTTCCTTAACTCTTGCAAGGAAGGATGCCATAAATAATCTCTGCCATTTTTCACGTCCGATATCGCCTTCATAATATCCGCTGCGGTAACGAACAAACCATTCAGATTGTTCACCATTAAGCACCTGCTCACCGGGATAGATTACTTTGCTTGCATCATAGGTAATTTGGTGGGGTACATTCATCGGAATGCCGCCCAAAGCATCAACAATATCCTTAAATCCGTCAAGGTCGCATGTAATATAATGGTCAATCGGGATAGCAAAATTTTCCCATATAACCTCAATAACTCGGTTAACCTCAGTCAGCGACTGATTTCCTACGGAATAAACTCCGTTAACCTTACCTGTTACAGAGCCTGCAAATTCTTCACCTACGAAAGTGTCGCGGGGAATCTGTAAAAGGCTGATTGAGCGTGTTTCTTCACTGTTTGAAAGGTCGATAGATGCAACGAGAATAATATCGGTATTAGTTTTATTCTCATCAAGTCCAAGCACAAGAATATTAATCTGATGGGCTTTAAGATAATCAGGATCTCTTTCAATCTCGCTTATAACATTACCTTCTTCGTCGATAATTTGTTCAGTAGCGTTTATGCTGGGAGAATACAGACCATCTTTTTCAGTATCTTCAAAAAGTTTAAACTCATCTCTATTTGAAGGAAGCACAAGACCAATTGCTTCCTTAAACGTCAAATCACGCTTTGTGCTTGTCATTAAATAAAATCCTGCGGCAATATTATATACCAAAACACCGCAAACCACAGCGGTAACACCAAGAATAACCCACTGTGTTATCGAAATCTTCTGACGTTTTCTTTTCTTAGTATTTTTTCCGGACTTAACATCCTTTGCCGTTTCATTTTCAACAGCTTCAAAATCCGAATTTTCTGTATTATTTTTAAAAAATTTCATTTTGCTGCACTTCCTTGTAAATCCTCAGTCCTTATCGGCGCACATAAAAATATATTGATTATATGCCTTAGCGCTGCACACCGGCAAATATACGCAATTGTCAGATACATTTGTCAAAGTAAAGCGCAAAGCTTCACGCATTGCAAGGTGCAAATCGGTAAAAGCAAGTTTTCTTATACGGTTTACATCCTTATATTTTCTATCAGCCGAAATCAAATCCGCTATATATATTATTTCTTCAAGCGGTGTCATTTTTTCGTGGGCAATTGTATGATATCTTATAGCATTAAGCATATCGGTATCAGATATATTAAAATACTTTTCAGCATAATACGCACCTGCAACAGCGTGCCACAATGATTTTGAGCAAAGCTCTTCAAACGATAAATGATAACCGCTTGCCATTGCCATTTGCTTTTGCTGCTTGCATGGCAATTCTTTGCAAATATCATGAATAAGACCGCAAACATAAGCTTTTTCGCAGTCTATTCCATATTTTTGTGCAAGCTCAAATGCGCTTTGTGCCACATTCAAACAATGCTCATATCTTTTTGACGAGAGCATTTCTTTTAATTTATGTTTATAAAGCTCAACATCGTACATATTATTCCGCCTATGATTCAGTGTAAAGTGAATACATCTTTATATATTGTACTACTTTTTTCGGCAAATAGCAAGACAAATCTTTGTTATTTTTTATCAATTGTCTGATTTGGCTTGATGACATAGGTTTGCCTTCAAGGTGCGATATATAGATATTGCCGAATTTGCGTAGTTTTTCTGCTTTTCTTTCAAGATAATACAAATCGCTGTTACTTCGCGAAACAGCACAAAGCGATGCATTGTTTAAAATCTTTTCATAATTATACCATTCATCAAATGTAAGCAACATATCACTGCCGACAAGCAGATAAAGATCATCATGAGGATAGATATTTCGCAAATATTCGATAGTATGCACAGTATAACTTTTGCCGGATTTACTGATTTCATAATCGCTGACTTCGATATAATCAATATCATCGGCAGCCAATACGCACATATTATATCTATGTTCCGCAGAAACATACTCATTACACGCCTTATGTGGTGCTATGCCTGCGGGCATTAGAATTACTTTATCAAGCGCCAGTTCATTTTTTGCACATTCAACAAGGTGAATGTGTCCATTGTGTATGGGGTTAAAACTGCCACCGAAAATACCGATTTTGGACATAATATATATTATATTTCGATTATCGGTTCTTTTTCATTGCGCTTATAAAGCACAAACTTACTGCCGATAACTTGCACTACATCAGAATTTGTTTTATCAGCAATTTCATCAGCTGCTTCTCTGGCAGTATATCCCGAATTCTCAAGAACACGCATCTTGATAAGCTCTCTCGCCTTCAAGGCATCGTTAACCTGGTTTATCAAAGCATCGCCTATTCCGCCTTTGCCAACTTGAAAAATTGTATCATAAGTTGAAGCCATACCTCTGAGTTTAGCTCTTTGCTTGCTTGTAAGCATAATATCTCTCCTTTAAAATCAATCAAATAATGCGTCTGCAAAATCCTTTGCAACAAAGGGCTGCAAATCTTCAATCTTTTCTCCCACACCAATAAGTTTCACAGGTATTTTAAGTTCATTACGGATTGTAATAACAATACCGCCCTTTGCTGTACCGTCAAGCTTTGTAAGAACAATACCGCTGATTTGCGCAGTTTCGCTGAAAAGTTTTGCCTGATTTACGGCATTGTGACCTGTTGTTGCATCAAGAACAAGCAGCGTTTCGATATCGCAATTTTCTGCTTGTTTTTGAACAATTCTATTTATCTTTGCAAGTTCATCCATAAGATTTTTCTTGTTATGAAGTCTGCCTGCCGTATCGCAAATAACAACATCGCAACCTCTTGCCTTGGCCGCTGTTAAAGCATCAAAAACAACGCTTGCAGGATCACTTCCTTCGCTATGTTTTACAATATCAACGCCTGCCCGTTCGGTCCATACTTCAAGCTGGTCAATTGCTGCAGCACGGAAAGTATCGGCAGCGGCCACAAGAACTTTCTTGCCCTGAGATTTAAGCTGTGAAGAAAGTTTACCGATTGTGGTTGTTTTACCAGCGCCGTTTACACCAATTACAAGTATAACCGAAGGCGTGGTGTTAAGTTCAAGTGCAGTATCCTCGCCAAGCATTTCAACAATAATATCTTTAATCAGTGCAACAATGTCCTTAGGGTCCGTTGCACCTGTTTCCTTAATCTTTTTGCGGAGCATATCGCATATTTCACACGATGTTTCCACGCCGACATCGCTCATGATAAGAGTTTCTTCAAGCTCTTCAAAGAAATCCTCGTCTATCTTCGTAAAGCGATTAACCAACTTTTCAATGCGGGAAATCATCGCATTTTTGGTTTTTAGCAAGCCTTCTTTAAGTTTTGAAAACAATCCCATAAATACTTTCCTCCTAACTCAAGGTTTAGTCAAAATCGGGTGTATTTCTAACATCTTCCTGCGACATCTTCAAAAGACGTGAAACGCCATCGCTTTGCATAGTTACGCCGTAAAGTACATCAGCAGCGTCCATTGCTCCCCTCTTATGCGTTACAACGATAAATTGTGTCATATCAGTAAAGTTGCGTAAATATTGCGCAAACTTAACAACGTTAACCTCGTCAAGAGCCGCATCTATCTCATCAAGTATACAGAACGGTGACGGACGAAGTTTTAAAATAGCAAAGTATATTGCAATGGCAACAAATGCCTGTTCGCCGCCCGAAAACTGCATAAGGTTTTTAAATATCTTACCGGGAGGTGCTACGATAATATCAATACCCGATTCAAGAACATCATCGGGATCAAGCAAAACAAGTTCTGCTTTACCACCGCCGAAAAGTTCCGCAAAAATATCCTTGAAATTTGCATTGATTGCGTTAAAACTTTCAGTAAACTGACGCTTCATATTCTCCGTCAGATCTTCAATAATTTCTTCAAGCTGTTTCTTTGATTGCTCTACGTCATCAAGCTGAGTGCTTAAAAACTCATATCTTTCGGATACTTCCTTGTATTCCTCAATAGCGTCAATATATACATGGCCTAAGGATTTCATCTTGGAATTAACCTCGGACAGTTCTTTCTTAGCGGCTTGTATATCTTCAGGTATTTGAGCAATTTTCAACGCTTCGGAATAGGTAACCGAATAATTATCATTCATCTGAGTGATGATTGTATCACGCTCTTTTTCGTAAGTGTTATACTTTTCGTCAAGGCGCGTTTTCTTCAGTGCGACTTCTTCGCGATTATTCTGCAACAAGCGAATTTCTTTTTCGTTGCTGCGCATTGAAGCTTCAGCATCGCGACGCTGCAATCGCATTTCTTCAATGCCATCTTCAAGATTTTTTATCTTTTCTGTTGTATCATCAACGCCGCTCTTGTGCTGTGCAATCAAACGCTTTTTATCTTCAATATCTGATTTTGATTGCTTTATTTGCTCATCAATTTCAAGATTTGATTTGTCAAGTTCTTCGCCTTGTCTGAGCAAACTTTCGATTTCACGGCTTGTTGATTCAATATCCTTAATGATTTCAGCCTTTTTTACTCTGATATCATTAAGCTGAGTTAAAATTGTTTCACGCTTATGTTTAAGTTCATCTCGCTTAACCGCATCAGACTCGCGACTATTTTCAAGTTGTTCAATTTCTTTAATGCATTCATCAAGCAAATCTTTATTATCAACAACTGATTTTTCAAGTTCAGCCTTGCGCTGTTCACCACGGTTTAATGCAAGTTCAAGTTCTGATTTATTCTGCTCAAACATATCTATCTGAGCATTTATCCTTGCCAATTCAGCTGAAAGTGCAGACTTATCACTATTACACGAAAGCGCAAGCTCAGTTTCGCCTTCTATATCAAAGCGAAGCTTATCACACTCCATTTTCAGCTTGTTAAGATCGTCAGTTAAAAGGGTTCTTTTATCTATCAAGGTGTTCAGCTTGGCAGTGATTTCGTCAATTTCGTTGCGTCTTGAAAGAACGCCGGCGGTATTTTTACTTGAACCACCAGTAAACGAACCGCCCGCATTAATCACCTGACCGTCAAGCGTAACAATCTTAAAGCGATAGCCGTATTTTTTGGCGATAATCGAAGCGCTTTCCAAGTCTTCGCATATTGCAGTCTTTCCAAGCAAATTGTCAATAATATCTTTAAACTTGTTATCACATTTTGCAAGATTGGAAGCTATATCAACAAAACCGTCTTCAAAATCAAGACCGTTTTCGTTAATAGACCTACCCTTGATTGATGTAATAGGCAAAAAGGTGGCTCTACCTGCGTTTTTTTGCTTTAAATAATTAATACAGCGTTTTGCTATATTTTCATTTTCTACTACTATATTTTGTATAGCTGCGCCAAGTGCCGTTTCAATTGCCAAAGCATATTCAGTTTTTACATTGATAATCTGTGCAATTGAGCCGAGAACACCACTCAACTCTCCCGACTTGTTTGCTCTCAAAACAGCTCTTACACTGCCGGCAAAGCCTTCCATACTGTTTTCAAGGTCAGATAAAATCCTAACTCTCTGCTGATTTTCAGTAATTTGAGATTGAAGTTTTTCAAACTCAGCCTTTTTAGTGCTGCGCTTTGAATCTTTGATTTCAAACAGTTTTTTGTAACCGCTTGCCTTGTTATTATGCTCAGCTATTTCTTCATCTATATTTTCAAGAGCTTTTAACGTATCGATTTTTTCTTTTTTATGGAACTCATGTTCAGAAGAAAGTTGTTCGATTTTCTTCTTGCTTTCTTCTATTTCGTCTTCAGCGCTTAATACTGATGCGTTTGCAGAATTAATTAAAGCTGTAATATCACTTCTTTTGATATACAGTAAATTTAACTGTGCATCACTTTTGCCAAAGCTATCACCTATTTCCTGCTCCAACGCGCCGATAACATCAAACTGCTCAATAGCTTTGTTATATTCATCATCACACAAAGTCTGGTTGCCTTTAAGCGTATTTAATAGATCACGCTGTTCTTCAATTGCTTTTTCAAGATTATCTTTCGAATTAAGTTCGTTTTGCTTTTTATCTTCAAGCTCAGCAATTTTTTCGCCGATAAGTTCAATATCATGTTCGCAGATTGCAATTTCTGTTGCAACCTTAGCACTTGCTGCATGCAAATCTGCAATATCACGACGATTTAAATCAATCTTAGCCGAATACATATCCATAGATTCACGATATTCAGCGATTGCTTTATCTGCACGCATAATATCAGCAGAAAGATTGTCATATTCAACCGTATAAATCAGTCTGTTTTCATCAGCTTGCTGCATCATATTGCCGATTTCACGAAGTTTATCAAGCCATACAGAAAGCTCAAGTTCTTTCTTTCTATCACGAAGAACAAGGTATTTTTCAGCCTTTTCAGCTTGAATTTTCAACGGACCTACACGCTCGGCAAGCTCTGAAAGGCTATCTTTAAGGCGCAGAAAATGAACCTGTGCCTGCTCAAGCTTATGCACAGCTTCTTTTTTTCTATGTCGGAATTTTGAAATACCTGCCGCTTCTTCAAATATTTCTCTTCTATCAGTGCTCTTTGCGCTTATGATTTCGGCAATTCTGCCCTGACCTATTATGGAATATCCGTTTTTGCCAAGACCGGTATCCATAAACAGCTCGTTTACGTCTTTAAGACGAACAATGCTTCCATTTATGCGATATTCACTTTCGCCGCTGCGGTAAAGCTTTCTCGTAACGCTAACTTCGTTGGAGTCAATGCCAAGTCTGCCTGATGAGTTATCTATGCAAAGTGTAACCTCAGCAAAGCCTACCGACTTACGACTCTGCGTGCCGGAAAATATAACATCTTCCATCTTAGCACCACGTAAATTCTTCATAGATTGCTCGCCAAGTACCCAGCTTACAGCATCACCTATATTACTTTTACCGCTTCCGTTAGGGCCCACAACCGCTGTAAGACCGCTGTCAAAATCCAACGTTATCTTATCGGGAAACGATTTAAAGCCCCTTATTTCGAGTGATTTTAAATACATATATCATCCGTTTCTCAAAAAAATTATGTATGCCTATATCTTTATACATTCGCCGCATTTTACACTTTCATCTGCAAAAATGAAAAGCTTAATGCCTCTTTTTTCAAAGAATTCTATATTACTCTTGCAATGCCCGCAAGCCTTTGAAAAATCTTTAGGGTTTACTGATATTTTCAGCTCTTTTTCGTCTTCAAGCAAAGCATTGATTCTTGTTCTGAAAATTCTGCTCTCACAAATTTCACGAAAAGCAGCGTGATAGTATCCGCCGATCATATCCTGCTCGACAGTTTCTGATGCATGCAAACCACATTTTATAACCTTGATACCATGCTTTTCAAATTCAACAAGCATTAATGCGCAGATATCAACTGCCCAATCAAAATCAAAAGGCTTGTACACTCCGCTTTGGTAAAGCTTTGCAAGATGTGTTCCCTTTAAAATTACAGTAGGATATATGCGGACCGTATCAGGACGGAGAGCAATTACTTTTTTTATGTTTGCAAGTTCAATTTCAAGCGTGCTTTTGTAAAGCCCAACCATAATCTGCAAGCCAACCTCAAAGCCATACCATTTTATCATATCAACGGCTTCTTCAATTGCTTTAGAATTATGACCACGCTGATTTGCTGCCAAAACACCATCATCAAGGCTTTGTGCACCAAGTTCAATTGCTGTAACACCGTAAGCCATTAAAAGCGAAAGTGTATCCTCATCAATACAATCAGGTCGGGTTGAAATGCGTATGCCTGCAAATTTACCATCGCCAACAAATTCATTAGCAGCCTTTAGCAGACTTACCATATATTCACGTTCTATTGCAGTAAAAGAACCACCAAAAAAAGCAATTTCTGTATTTGAAGGGTTTTTGCAGTTTTCCAAAGCATTTTTGCAAATATCTCTTATTTCATCAGGTGTGGGAGCTTTTTGTATGCCGCTGATGGTTTTTTGATTGCAGAACGCACACATCTGCTTACAACCCAAGTGCGATACAAAAATTGAAATATTACTATGCTTCATAACCCATCAGCTCCAACGCTTCCTTAGCAGCATTCTGCTCTGCTTGTTTTTTGCTCTTTCCCCTGCCGGTGCCGATTGTGTTGGAATTTAGTTTTACATCAACAATGAAAATCTTGTTATGATCAGGTCCTTCCGAACCGGAAAGTATATATTCTACACGCTCTTCAGGATTCTTTTGAATGATTTCCTGCAGAATAGTCTTGTAATCTGAAAAAGAAGATTTTTTAGCTTTATCCAAATCATCGGGGATAAATTTCAAAATAAACTCCTGCGCGCAATCCATACCACCATCAAGATAAATGGCAGCAATCACTGCTTCAAATGCATCAGCAAGAATGGAAGGCCTTTTTCTGCCGCCACTTGAATCTTCTCCCTTGCCGAGCAAAAGATATTTACCCAAATTAATCTGCAAGGCAAATTCATAAAGCGATTTTTCACACACAAGTGATGCGCGGATTTTTGTAAGCTCTCCCTCAGGAAGATGCGAAAAATGATTGAACAGATATTTGGATACAACAATGGAAAGAACGCTATCACCCAAAAACTCAAGTCTTTCATTACTTTGGCGTGATGCTTTGCTCTCGTTAGCGTAGGAAGAATGCGAAAGCGCAGTTTCCATCAAATCTTTATCCTTGAATTGATAATTAATTACCTTTTCAAAATCACTCATTACTATTCATGCCCTCAATGTAGTTCTTTATATCATCAACAACGCCAAACTCAACACAATCTTTAGCTTGTCGTATAGCGTTATAAAATGCTTTTGCATCGCTGCTGCCATGCGCTTTGATAACAGGTTTTGACGCACCTGCGAGCACAGCTCCACCGTATTCTTTATAATCCATGCGTTTTTTAAAGTTTTTGATTTTCTTTAAAACCAAAAGTGCGGCAAGCTTAGAAAATATTCCGCCACCAAAAATCGTTTTGATTTCGTTTGAAAGAAATTTTCCCATGCCTTCGTAAAGTTTTAACGCAACGTTACCTGTAAAACCATCTGTTACGGCAACATCACATTCGCCTAAGGGCAAATATCTTGCTTCAATATTACCAACAAAGTTGATTGGCATTTGAGAAAGTAACGCATAAGTTTCCTTTTCAAGATCCCTACCTTTTGTTTCTTCAGCTCCGTTGTTTATAAGCGCAACTCTTGGATTTTCAATATGCAGAACGTTTTTTGCATAGCTTACGCCCATTGCGGCAAACTGTGCAAGCATTGCAGGTCTGCACTCAGTATTGGCACCTGCATCTATCATAACGATAGGACCGTTTGCGGCAGGCATTATCGGCAAAATACCGCATCGGTTAACACCTTTTATTCGTTTAACAATGAATGTAGAAGCAAAAACAAGTGCACCCGTACTACCTGCGCTGACAACAGCATCACCATTGCCAAGCTTTAACTGTTCAAATGCAACATAAAGCGATGTAGTCTTGCCTTCTTTCAAAAGCTTGTTAGGTTCGGTATGTATATCAAAAACATCATCAGCGTGTACAATATCAATGTTTTCAAGATTTAAATCATTTTCCTTTGCAACAGTCCTGATTCTTTCCTCATGTCCGCAAAGTGTAATTTCAACATCAAGTTCTTTCCTTGCACGAACGGCTCCCTTAAGCACCTCCAAAGGCGCATGGTCTCCGCCAAATGCATCAACAATAATTCTCATAAAGCATTACTCTTTTCATATATCCTGCGCTTCGATAGCAAGTTTTAATGCATCGACCGAACGTTGCGCAAGCATCATATATTTTAATTTTTTATCTCTGATATTTTCAGAAAGGGGCGGCAAAACGCCCATGTTTGCACCCATCGGCTGAAAATCCGTTACCGAAACATTACTGATATATCGGCTTAATGCGCCTATCATGCAAACTTCGGGGATATCTATTGCGGATTTGCCTTCAAACGTCCTTGCACAGTTTATACCTGCAACAATACCGGACGCCGCCGATTCCATATACCCTTCCACACCGGTAATTTGTCCTGCAAAGTATATTTGCGGATTATTCTTCATAGAAAAATCAACATTCAAAAGTCGTGGTGAATCTATAAAGGAATTGCGATGCATAACGCCATATCTGAAAAATTCAGCATTTTCAAGACCGGGTATCATGGAAAATACACGCTTTTGTTCACCAAATTTCAAATTTGTCTGAAATCCCACGAGATTAAACATTGTACCCACTGCGTCTTCTCTTCTAAGCTGAACCACCGCATAAGGTCTTCTTCCTGTTCTTTGGTCGATAAGTCCAACGGGCTTTAAAGGACCAAAACGCATTGTATCCTCACCGCGTTTTGCAAGGCGTTCAATAGGCATACAGCCTTCATACACTTTATAACCATCCGAGGTTTCAAAGTCTTTCAGTTCGGCAGTTTCCGCTTCACAAAGTGCATTGTAAAACGCAAGATATTCTTCCTTATTCATCGGGCAGTTGATATAATCGCTATCGCCTTTATCATAACGGGATGCAAAGAATACCTTTTCCTTATCAAGACTATCAAAGCTGACAATAGGTGCTGCGGCATCATAAAAACTAAGATTGCCACCGCATAAAGTCTTGATTTTATCTGCCAATGCATCCGATGTAAGAGGTCCCGTTGCGATAATGACGGGTGTTTCGGGAATAGTATCAACTTCCTCAGAAACAAGCTCTATTCTCGGATGATTTTGAATTTTTTCTGTAACAAGCGCCGAAAACTTTTCACGATCAACCGCCAAAGCACCGCCTGCGGCAACCGCACATTCTTTAGCGCACGGAACTGTCAAAGAACCGAGCAGTTCCATTTCAGCTTTCAAAAGTCCCGCAGCAGAATCAAGTCTTGCAGCCTTTAACGAATTTGAACAAACAAGCTCTGCAAGATTTTTATTTTTATGTGCAGGAGTAAATTTATGCGGCTTCATTTCATAAAGCTTAACGTCTATTCCGCGGTTTGCAAGCTGCCATGCCGCCTCACAGCCTGCAAGTCCGCCACCAATAACCTTAATCATCTGAATTAAGCGGCTTTTCAAATCCGCACTCGGCAGTTTCGCAAATCAGTTTGCCTGATTTACCGCCCTTTTTGAACAATGTTTTTCCGCATCTGGGACATTTTTCAGCAGTAGGTGTGTACCACGAAAGGAAATTACATTCGGGGTAACCCTCACAACCATAGAAGCTTCTGCCCTTCTTACTCTTTTTAAGTAACAGCTTTTTACCGCATACAGGACATGAGCCTTCTGCCTGATGAACGATTTTTTTTGTAAATTTGCACTCAGGAAATCCGGGGCAAGCAAGAAACTTACCGAATCGACCTATTTTGATAACGAGATTCTTGCCGCAAAGTTCACATTTTTCATCTGTTTCTTCATCAGGAACCTTTACTCTTACACCATCAAGATCAGCTTCTGCTTTGGTAAGTGTTTTTTCAAAATCTTCGTAGAAAACTTTTAAAGCCTCAACCCAGATCATATCGCCGTTTTCAACGCTGTCAAGATCTTTTTCCATCTTAGCAGTAAATTTTGCATCAACAATGTGCTTGAAATGATCCTTCATCAACTGGGTTGTAACTTCACCCAAAGCAGTCGGTTTAAGAGCTTTCCCCTCGCGCTCAACATACATTCTCGATATAATCGTACTGATTGTAGGAGCATAGGTTGAAGGTCTGCCGATGCCGTTTTCTTCCATCGCCTTTACGAGCGAATGTTCCGTATATCTTGCAGGCGGCTGTGTGAAATGCTGTGTGCCGCCCAATGATTTTACCTTGCAAACATCTCCCTGCTCCAATTCCGGCAGGAAGTTCTTTTCTTTAATTTCACCGTCTACTGCAGCTTCATAAAGAGCTGTAAAACCATCAAACTTAACTGCATATCCGCTTGCTCTAAAGTTATACTCACCTGCTTTAATATCTGCAGAGGTTGTATTATGCACAGCGTTAGCCATCTGACTTGCGATAAAACGCTCCCAAATAAGTTTGTAAAGCTTATATTGCTCAGCGCTAAGGCTTGATTTTACTCTTTCAGGGGTAAGTTCGGGTAGAGAAGGTCTTATAGCTTCGTGTGCATCCTGAACGTTTTTCTTTGCCTTGTAAACTCTTCTTGAAGGCGGCAGGTACTGCTTGCCATAGGTTTCAAGAATATACTTTTCAGCAGCATTTGCAGCTTCATCGGATACACGCAAGCTGTCCGTTCTCATATAAGTAATCAAGCCGACAGCACCCACACCTTCAACATCAACACCTTCGTAAAGTTCCTGCGCAATACGCATAGTACGTTTTACCTGAAAACCAAGGCGAATTGATGCTTCCTGTTGCAAGGTTGATGTTATGAACGGAGGAGCCGGAGATTTTCTTGATGTTCCCTTTTTAACGCTGTCTACAACAAATTTTTCATTTTCGATAGCGGTTAATATTTCATCAGACTGTTCTTTTGAAGCAATATCAAGCTTTTCGCCATTTTTGCCGTAAAATTTTGCATCAAACTGTTTTCTCGAAGAAGGAGCAGTAAGCTTAGCTTCAATTGACCAGTATTCTTCCTGCACAAAATTGTTGCGTTCAATTTCTCTATCAACAACAAGTCTTACAGCAACCGACTGTACTCTACCTGCTGAAAGACCTCTTCTTACTTTCTTCCACAAAAATGGGCTCAACTTGTAACCAACAATTCTATCAAGAATACGTCTTGCTTGTTGGGCATTTACAAGATCAAGGTCGATTTTTCTCGGATTTGACATACCATTTTTGATACCGCTTTCGGTAATTTCGTTAAAAGTAACTCTGTTATCCGATTCCATATCAAGACCTAAAATCTGCGCAATATGCCATGAAATAGCTTCACCTTCACGATCAGGGTCAGTTGCGAGATAAACTTTATCGCATTTTTTTGCGCTGGACTTCAAATCCTTTATAACATCTTCTTTGCCGGGCATATCAACATATTTAGGCTCAAAATTTTTCTTAAAATCAACACTCATCTTTGACTTTGGCAAATCGCGGACATGGCCCTTTGAGGAAATAACTTCATATCCGCTGCCTAAGTATTTTTTTATTGTTTTCACCTTGGTAGGCGACTCTACTATAATTAAATCAGACATTTTGTCCTCCGTATATTCTTAGTCAATATATAATTTCAAGATAAAATACCGTAAAGGTTACCTGCTTTGGACTCAACAAATCCGGATATTTCAAGCTCTGTCAGAATAAGATAAAGCTTTGCCATATCAAGTCCGGTTTCAAATGCGAGCTCATCTACAAGCATATCACGCTTATTCAGCAGATTTAAAACAGTTTTGCTGTTTTCATCAAGCGTGCTCTCCGCCCAATCAACAGGATTTTCAGTACTTTTTTCTTCTAAAACCTGCTCGGTTAATGACGTAACCTCTGCATCTTTTTTAACCGAATTATTTTCGTTAAATACAGGTTTTACTTTTTGTCGTACTTGTACGTCTTTATCACTTGTTTTTACGTGCTCTGTGTCAGCTTTTATATCGGGATTGTGCACCGAACTGCTCACGGGTATCTTACTCAAATCAACAATGGAATATTCCTCTAAAATATCAGAATACGATAAAGCAGGTATAGCACCGTTTTTCAAAAGCTTGGCATTGCCATTGTAGGATTTATCAAAAATACTGTGCGGCGGAATAACAAAAACATCTCGTCCCTGCTCTGCCGCCAAATTTGCGGTGACAAGTGAACCGCTGTTCTCGCCGGCTTCAACAACAAGCGTTGCCATGGACATACCCGAAATAATTCTGTTACGATGAGGAAAACACCACGACTCAGGCGGTGCTTCGGGTATAAACTCGCTGATGATAAGGCCGCGTTTTATAAAGTTTTCTCTTGAATTAAAATTTTCTTTAGGGTAAGGATAATCAAGTCCGCAGCCGATAACTGCAATTGAATATCCGCCTGATTTGACCGCTGTGCCATGAGCGACCGAGTCAATTCCCAATGCAAAACCGCTTACTATAACAAATTTATTCTTTACAAGAGTTGACGCGAAATATTTCGCCGCATCAGTGCTATATACAGATGGTTTTCTTGTTCCGACAATGGACAGCATTCGTTTTGCTTTTAAAATCTCAAGTCTGCCGTAACAGAACAAAACAAGCGGCGGGTTATAGATTTCACTCAAAAGTTCGGGATAGATATCATCATAATAAGTTACGATTTCATAACCCTTGTTTTTGCAATGATTAATTACATTCTGAGCTTGGGTAAGTTCAGTTTCCTTCAGTTTTTTAATTTCTTTAGGTTCAAAACCTTCTAAAGTGTTATTTTCAAGAGCTTTATATATATTTTCAGAGTTGCCGTATTTATCAATATTGCGCCAAAGACGCACACTGCAAGAACGAAGCGCCATTGACAGCCAAACGTCATATATTATTTTTTCGGAATCAATCATTGGATTTAACTTCCTTTCCGCAAAGTTCCCAAAGCATAATACCTGCTGCCATCGCAGCATTTAGCGACTCAATAGTGCCGTTCATTCGGATAGTTATTCGATTATCGCAATTATCAATAACATCTTGCGTCAAGCCATTTCCTTCGTTACCGATAAGAACAACGGATTTATCAGCAAACTTATGTTCTGCTACGCTTATTGCATCGCTCCTCGGTACCGCTGCGTATGTAACAAATCCCAAGCTTTTAAGCTTTTCAAGCGTTGCGTTAGTATCTTTTTCAAGAGAAAAATCAACTCTGAAAACAGAACCCATTGTAGCTCTAACTGTTTTAGGGCTGAAAACATCACAGCAATTACATAGTATCAAACCATCGATTTTCAATGCATCAGCCGTGCGCATAATCATACCAAGATTACCGTTATCCTGGATATCGCAAAGCATAAGCAAGCGTCTGCTGTTTTCAAACTGCAAGGAGCATTGCGGCATTTTGCAAACAGCAAAAGCGCCCTGCGGTGTTTGTGTTTGAGATATTTTTTCGGCTATGTGCTGTGGTATTTCAAAGACATCTGCATTTGTCAGCAAACCAAGTGAAGAGAGCTCGGACAGAGCCTTTTGGGTTGCAAGAATATATACGATTTTGGCACCGTTTTTCAACGCATCGTCAATAAGTCTTATTCCTTCCAACACAAAAAGCCCCTCTGTGCTTCGCTGTTTTTTTGCTTTTGATAAAGCACAAAACTGCTTGATTCGGGGATTGTCTTTTGATTGAATTAAACCTGCGCTCTTGAAATAATTGCTCATATCTTTAAACAAATCGGGCGAAAAAGCATACCGCAAATTAATATTTTGCGCTCGGTTTGCCCAAAGCCTTTCATGATTAAATTATGTATATTTTTTACTTTTTACGTATTAAAAAGCAAATTTCGAGTTTTGCATTGTTGCCTTTTATAAAGCGTTTATGCCTTTTCGAAAAAAATTCGAAAAGGCATTTTTAAAGCATAAATTATTTAAGAGCTGCTTTTGCCTGCTCTGCGATAGCAGCAAAGCCTGCAGCATCTGTGATAGCAATTTCGGAAAGCATCTTTCTGTTGAGTGTGATGCCTGCCTTCTTAACACCGTTCATGAATGTTGAATAGTTCATGCCGTTGATTTTTGCAGCAGCAGAAATTCTTGTGATCCAGAGTCTTCTGAAATCTCTCTTCTTCTGCTTACGTCCGATATATGCATAATTGCCGCTCTTCATAACAGCCTGTTTAGCCATCTTGAAGTGCTTGCTCTTGGAACCCCAATAACCCTTAGCTTGTTTTAAGATTTTATTTCTTCTCTTTTTGGTCATCATTGCGCCCTTAATACGAGCCATAATGTATTACCTCCTTTGTTATTAATCGAATTATTTGTAAGGAATAAGCTTCTTTACTGTAGGTGCATTTGTGTTATCTGCAAAACCTGCAACTCTCGCAATTCTCTTGCGCTTTGTGTCCTTCTGTGTAAGTCTGTGTCTTTTATTTGTGTGCTGATACTTTACCTTGCCGTTTTTTGAAATGGTAAAGCGCTTTTTAGCACCAGAATGAGACTTTACCTTAACCTTAGCCATTTTAATTCCTCCTTAGTTTTTATTGTTTTTGGGAACTACAAACATTACAATGCTGCGTCCTTCCATTTTGGCGGGTTTATCGACCGTACCTGCTTCTGCGCAGGCTTCTTTGAAACGCTCAAGCAATTCTTCACCAAGGTGAGGATGTGCTATTGCACGCTTGCGGAACCTTACAGAAACTTTGATCTTATCTCCGGATTTAAGAAATTTAATTGCCTGATTTACCTTTGTGTTAAAGTCGTTGGTATCAATTGTTGAAAACATTCTGATTTCCTTAACTTCAACAACTTTTTGATTCTTTCTGGCTTCTTTTTCGCGCTTTGTTTTTTCAAAGCAGAACTTACCGTAGTCCATAATTTTGCATACGGGCGGTGTTGCCATGGGGGCAATTTTTACAAGGTCAAGATCCTTTTCCTCTGCAAGAGCAAGAGCTTCAGCAGCAGACATAATGCCGAGCTGTTCTCCATCAGGGCCTACCAATCTAAGTTCTTTATCGCGGATTTCCTCATTAATCTGAAGTTCCTTGTTGTCCTTCATGTTGCTTATCTTAAAGCACCTCCGGTTGATGTATTCGGCGTAACGCCGTAAATGCCAAAACGGGTGCAGAACTAAAATAATTCCGCACCCGTACAATAAATCAAAATATAAAACATTTTAATTCAACTGTATTGACCACTGCAAGCACAATTAAAAGCCGCAGGGTGAGAACGGATATGTTCTGCTTTGTTTTACTTGATATAGTATATACCTTATTTCTTGATTTGTCAAGTGTTTTTTTAAAAAATTTTCATTTTACGGTATTTTCGCACCGATTTTAACTCCATCTGGCAACATTTGCAGTTCTTTTTCAAATCTTTTAAGTATTTTATTAAGCGATTCAAGCTTTAAAATAGTCTGCGATGACATAAAATGTTCTGCCAATTCCGCTTCTCTAAGCGCTAACGCTGTATCTCCATGCAGTGTTACGAAAAAATCCATCAACACATTATGACGCTTTAGCAAAAACGCGCCTCTGCACCTACCCTTTTCGGTCAGATAAATTGTACCATATTTTTCGCATGAAATCAACCCTGCTCCCACAAGCTTAGCCGCAGCCTTTGAAACAGATGACGGAGCAACATTAAGTCGTTTTGCCAACTCCGATGTTCTTATAATTTCATTATCAATGTACATTCTGTAAATCATTTCAAGATAATCCTCCTGCGAGGCGCTCATCGCCTCGGGATCATCAACATGTTCAAGATAAGCTCTTGCCGTAAAAAAATCTTCTGACATAAACAATTCCCTTTCATCAAAAAAAATAATGCGCATACCACCCGCGCTTTTCTTAGATATTATATCAGTAACGGCATGACGGAATTTGTCATATATTAGCTTAGGGAAACTTTTTTAAAATAACATTTCAGGAGAAACATTCATGAACACTTTAAACGATTTAAAAATCAACGAAAGCGCAAAAATCAAATCGCTTGACATAACAGGAGCACAACTGCGCCGCATGAATGATTTAGGTTTTATACGTGGCACAACAATAAAAAAAATATTTGAAAGCCCGTTCGGCGACCCATGTGCTTATCTTGTAAGAGGAAGTGTAATAGCATTACGCAACATCAACGCAGAAAAAATACACATTACAACACAAGGTGAATCATATGCATAAAAGAATAATAGCTCTTGCAGGCAACCCAAACGTCGGAAAATCTACTATATTCAATGCACTAACAAAGCTGCATCAGCACACGGGCAACTGGACAGGTAAAACCGTTGGTACATCAAGCGGGTTTTTTTGCACACAAAATTACGAATATAAAATCATCGATTTGCCGGGTACATACTCACTTTTCGCATCATCAAAGGAAGAAGAAATAGCACGAGATTATATATATTTTGGAAATTACGGCGACATAATATGCGTACTTGACGCTTGCAATCTTGAACGCACATTGATTTTAGCCTTGCAGATACTCGAGTTTTCGCCAAAAGCAACAATCTGCGTAAATCTTGTTGACCAAGCTGAAAAGAAAGGCATAAAAATAGATTTTGACGAATTATCTCTGCAGCTTTGTACCGACTGTATCCCCACAAGTGCCCGAAACAAAAAAGGTCTTGATAAACTTGTAAACACTGTTGAATCAGCAGAATACCACACAATGCCCAACATTGTTTATGGCGATATTATTGAAGAAGCAATATCAAAGCTTGAAAACGACTGTGAAAGGTTGTTTCCGCAATTTCCGAAACGCTGGTTAAGCCTGCGTTTTTTAGAAAATCAAAAAAGCTTTGAAATCGCATTGGCACATCATACGCAACAAACAAAAGAGGTTGAAGCATTATCCGAAAGGGCAAAAACCATTCGTGAAAATGCAAATCTAAACGACGAAGATTTCAGGAACTTAATCGTTACAGCAACAGTTAACCGTGCCGAACACATAGCACAATTATGCCTTAAACAAAAATCACAGAAAAACTACATCGACGAAAAGTTAGACAAGATTTTCACATCAAAGTATACCGGCATACCGATAATGCTTTTAATGCTGATGTTAATCTTTTGGCTTACAATATATGGTGCAAATTATCCATCACAGATTCTATCGTTATTCTTTGAAAAATGTAATACTTACATATACGATTTACTCTGCAAAATTAATGCACCGCAAAGGTTGACATCATTTTTATGCGATGGCGTTTTTTCAACAGTGGGTCAAATTATTTCCGTTATGCTGCCGCCAATGGCAATTTTCTTTCCGTTATTCACGATTTTAGAGGATTTCGGATATCTTCCGAGAGTGGCGTTTAATCTTGATAAGCTTTTTCAGAAAGCCGATACAAGTGGCAAGCAAAGCCTGACGATGTGCATGGGGTTGGGGTGTAATGCTTGCGGAATAACAGGGTGCAGAATAATTGATTCTCAGCGAGAACGTTCAATCGCAATACTCACCAACAGTTTTATGCCGTGCAACGGAAAATTTCCCACGCTGATTGCGATTGTAACAATGTTTTTTGGCACGTTTACTCAAAACGGCTTTATCAAAAGCGTTGTTTTTGCGCTTGTTCTTTCGTTGCTGATTTTAACAGCGATTTATTGCACACTGTTTTGCTCAAAGCTGTTGTCTTCAACAATATTCAAAGGCAAGCAATCACATTTTGTTCTTGAATTACCGCCATATCGTGCACCGCAAATAGTAAAGGTTATAGTACGTTCAATATTAGACAGAACGATATTTGTGCTTTTGCGTGCGTTAATCGCCGCCATACCCGCCGGTGCAATAATTTGGATTTGCGCAAATGTTCAAATCGGCAATGCAACAATATTAGCGCTTGCATCGGAGCTTTTAGACCCTATCGCAATATTTTTTGGACTTGATGGTGTTATTCTTTTAGCTTTTATTCTTGGTTTTCCCGCAAACGAGATAGTTTTCCCCATAATAATCATGGCATATACTGCATCAAGCACACCAACAGAAGTGGAAAACTACACAGCACTCAAGGATTTGCTCGTTTCAAACGGTTGGACAACAACTACCGCAATTTGTACGTTAATTTTTACTTTGTTGCACTTTCCGTGCGCCACCTCATGCATGACAGTTTACAAGGAAACAAGGAGTATACAGCATACGCTCGGCGCATTTGCATTGCCGACTGCTTTTGGACTTGTTTTGTGTGCAATTGCGTCACATATCCTGCCGATTTTTATAGGATGAATACGGCGTAAACAAGAATAACCCGAGAAGCATAAGGAACTTCTCAGGTTATTTCGTAATCAATTTGTTTATAATAGCTTATCAAATCGGCGGAACAGATTAACTGTTCCGCCGATAAGCTTTATATACAGGCAAATAAATTACTTGTTAAGTCTTGCTTCGAGATTATCAAGCTGCTTGGAAAGCTCTTCAGGAAGCTTATCGCCGAACTTGCCGTAGAATTCACGGATACCCTTAGCTTCTTCTTTCCAAAGATCAACGTCAACATCAAGCAGACCTTCGATTGTATTTACATCGATGTCTTCAAGACCTTCTACGTTGATATCTTCAGCCTTAGGCTCGTATCCAATAGGAGTTTCAACAGCGTCAGCTGCATCTTCACAGCGCTGGATAATCCAATCAAGAACACGCATATTGTCGCCAAATCCGGGCCAAATGAAATGTCCTTCATCGTCTGTTCTGAACCAGTTAACATTGAAGATCTTGGGAGCCTTATCTCCAAGCTTTTCGCCCATTTCAAGCCAATGTGCCCAGTAATCGCCCATGTGGTAGCCACAGAAAGGCAACATAGCCATAGGATCACGTCTTACAACGCCAACAGCGCCTGTTGCAGCTGCAGTTGTTTCGGAAGCCATGATAGAGCCTACGAATACACCGTGATTCCAGTCAAAGCTCTGGTATACGAGAGGAGCAGTCTTAGCGCGTCTGCCGCCAAAGATCATAGCGGAGATCGGCACGCCCTGAGGATTGTCAAATTCGGGGCTGATGCAGGGGCAGTTCTTAGCGGGAGCTGTAAATCTTGAGTTGGGGTGAGCGAGCTTCTGAGGCTTGCCATCAGCACCCATAACCGATGTAAATTCCTTACCGTTAACCTTTGCACCCTTCCATTCTGTTGCGTTTACGGGCGGGTTCTTATCAAGACCTTCCCACCAAACTGTCATATCATCATTGTTGATAGCAACGTTTGTGAAGATTGTATTCTTCTTTGTGGAAGCAAGTGCATTAAAATTAGACTTTTCGTTTGTGCCGGGAGCAACGCCGAAGAAGCCGTTTTCGGGGTTGATAGCGTAAAGTCTGCCATCTTCGCCGGGCTTGAGCCATGCGATATCATCGCCGACTGTCCAAACCTTATAGCCCTTCTTTGTATATGTTTCCGGTGGAATAAGCATTGCAAGGTTTGTTTTACCGCAAGCAGAAGGGAATGCAGCAGAAACATATTTAACCTCGCCGTTGGGCTTTTCGATACCAAGAATGAGCATATGCTCAGCCATCCAGCCTTCGTTCTTACCCTGATAGGAAGCTATTCTGAGAGCGAAGCACTTTTTACCGAGAAGAACGTTGCCGCCGTAAGCGGAGTTGATTGACCAGATTGCGTTATCTTCGGGGAAGTGAACGATATATCTGTTTTCGGGATCAACATCGCCCTTAGCATGAAGACCTCTAACAAAGTCGTTGGATTCATCACCGAGGTTCTTGAATGCGTCAACGCCGATTCTTGTCATGATGTTCATGTTGAGAACAACGTAGATAGAATCTGTAACTTCAACACCCACCTTAGCAAGAGGAGAACCGATAGGACCCATGGAATAAGGAATAACATACATTGTTCTTCCTTTCATGATACCATCGTACATAGGTGTGAGTTTTGCGTACATTTCTTTAGGATCGCACCAGTTGTTTGTAGGGCCTGCATCTTCTTTGTTGCGTGAGCAGATGAATGTTCTGTCTTCAACACGAGCAACATCATTCGGAGCAGTTCTGTGATACAAACATCCGGGGAGTAATTCATTATTAAGTTCAATCATTTCGCCTGTGGAGATAGCTTCCTGTGTTAATGCATCAAGCTGCTCCTGACTTCCGTCAATCCAGACTACATTCTCAGGCTTTGTGAGAGCAATTACTTCATCAAGCCATGCAAGAACGTTGGGGTTTTTTGTAAGTTTTACTTCTGACATCAATATACCTCCTGTGCCAATCCATTTCATGCTGTATCTGTGTATATAAAAATCAAGTCAGCATCGGATTTAAAATTTTAAAGGATAAATTTGCGGTATTAAGCAAAATTTATGTGTAATTACTTACACCGTAAATACTAAACACATCAAATTTTCCACAAATATATTATAATACAAAATATAGCTTTATGTCAACACAATTTTTTTATTTTTTATTGATTTATGAATTTGCACCAACACTGTTTTAACGGTGTTGACAGCAACTTAATTTATCTATGCCTTTATTGAAAGATAAAATCAGAACTTGCATAACCTGTTTTGCCGTTGTAGCGTACAACGTACCAATTACCAACTGTTCCCAATATTTCAACCTCCGCTCCGTTAGGAATAGAACCGATTATTGTACCCTCCATTGAAGGATAACGGCGCAGGTTAAGATTACCTTCATTGAGAATAACCGTACCTCTTCTTGCCGTAGTTGCTTCAACAAACGGAATATCAAAATAATCTGTTAAAGATATAACAAGATTTCTCGCAATGGCAGAAAGATTTGATTTAATCCATTCTGCATCTTCTATATTATCATGATATCCGATTTCAGCCAGAACTGCGGCTGCTCTTGTTCTTGTAACTTCTCCCAAATAATCTGTAGGCAATGCTCTCGATTTTTCCGGCAGCGGATATATTGCTTTAAAATTATTAGCAATAATATTTGCTAAGTTCTCGCTTGACTGACTACCGGGGTAATAGTATATATCAATGCCTCTTAATTGTCCTGCCAAATTCGGCGGCGCAGCGTTTGAATGCAACGCTAAATGAACATCATAGTTACCCATATTCGATTCGGCAATCGCATTTGCCGCTGTTTTGTTGCGGTCGTTTCTAACAAATGTTATACCGCTTGAGCGCAGATACGGCTCCATTCTGTCGGCGACGATATTCATGTACTGTTCTTCGGTTCCGCCGTTTACATATTGGTTATATTCCTGCGTAGACGGACTTAAGTATACTGATGGCATATTGTTTCTCCTTTTACTAATAAAAATATAATACAATGCTATATTATATTTCAAACTCACTTATTTTGATACATTTTTATTTACAAAAATAACACTTGATATTGTACATATAAAAGTGCTATAATATATTGTATTTTATTCAAGAAGGAGAATATAGATGTTTATCAAAGCAGATGATAAAAACTTTTCATACATGGGCCGTATTGATTGGCAAAATGATAATACGCCCAAATTCTACTTTGCAGGAACAATGGCAATTATAAAAGTCAGCGGCACAAAATTTGCAGTTCGCGTAAGAAATTTTCATCAGCATAGTACAAGTCAAATAGGATTTGTCATTGATGGTATTGTAAAAAAAGTAGATTTGCCGTATGACAATGATATACATGATATTGAGCTTTGTGCCGATTTAGAAAATACCGAACACGAAATTATTATATACAAAACTCACGGTGCGCATAATTATTTCGAATTCTTTGGGCTTATCTGTGATGATGATACAAATATTTCAAAAGCGACGTTGCCTGAAAGAAAAATCGAATGCTACGGTGACAGCGTTAGCGCAGGTGAAGTATGTGAGGCTGTTGGGTTTGAAGCAACGCATGACCCTGAAGGGCACAATGCTAAATATGATAATTCATGGTATAGCTTTACCATGGAAACAGCAAGACTTTTAAATGCACAAATCCATAATATTGCACAGGGCGGTATTGCTTTGCGTGACAATACAGGATACTACGATAACGGCAAAGTTGGCTTGGAAACCGTTTATGATAAGGTTTGCTATCTTCCGCATACAGATGTTGGATATACACAATGGGATTTTTCAAAATACATACCCGATGTAGTTATTATCGCAATTGGTCAGAACGACCCTCATCACGAAGGATTTGATGATTACGACATTGCAAACGCTGATTACAGACGCATCTGGAAAGACAGCTATCTTGAACTTTTGAAAAATCTTAGATCGCATTATCCCAAGGCTTGCTTTGTTTTGTGCACAACGGTTTTAATGCATAGCGACGAGTGGGACAAGGCTATTGAAGAGGTTAAAGAAGAATCTAACGATTCAAAGATATACAAATTCAGCTTTACCCGAAACGGAAAAGCCACTCCGGGACATCCGAGAATATCGGAACAGACCGAAATGGCAACAGAGCTTTCGCAGTTTATCAATTCGTTGGGTACGATTGCTTTCGAAAAGTAATAAATCTTTTAGAAAACAGATTACGCTCCAAAAATTTGCTTATATATCTTGCCGGTATGCATATAAAGTACCAGATTATCATAAACGGCACGCATATCTGTCCTTGAATATTGAGCGGCATATCGGAATAATCCCACACATTCCAATGCATATACAAATTAACAAACACACCGACACCATATTCAAAAAATGTAATAATAGCGCTTCCCAAAAGGCATTGCGCCCATATAGGCAAATTTGTTTTTGTCATAATTTCATACAAAAACACCATGCACACCCCACCCGTTATACCCATACTCCAATGAGTATAGCCTCGGAAGAGAATTTCAATAAGGCAGTAAAGCATTCCACCTGCCAAAAACAAAATTAATCTTGTGCGAAAAACACTCAAAGAAAATCACCTCGCTTATACTCAAACATTCGATTTTTCTTAGTATGTGCTTTTTTCAATTTCAAGATACAAAAAAATTTATGCAAAGAAGGTAATAATATCATGAGAAGAAGCGGAATTTTGATGCACATATCAAGTTTGCCCGGTGAATACGGCATTGGCAAACTGGGACAAAACGCAAAAGCTTTTATAGATTTTTTAAGCAAAGCAGGAATTAACTGCTGGCAGGTTCTGCCGCTTTCGCCCACAGGATACGGTGATTCACCGTATCAATCATCATCAGCATTTGCAGGCAACCCGTATTTTATTGACTTTGATACACTTTGCTTTGACGGTATGCTCTGCCATGAGGATTACAAGAATATTGATTGGTATGACAACGCAAGAAAAGTTGACTATGGAACAATATACAACAACTGCTTTGCCGTGCTGCGTAAGGCTTACAAAAATTGGAACGGTTGCTTGATGCCCGAATGTAAAATCTTTTTTGAAGAAAACGGTGACTGGCTTGATGATTACGCATTGTACTGTGCATTAAAACAACAAAACGATTTTAAGCCATGGTACGAATGGGACGAAAGCTTGAAAATGCGCAAAAAATCTGCGATTGAAAAAGCAAAAAAAGAACTTAGCGATGAAATAGGTTTTCAAAAATTCATACAGCTTAAGTTTTACGAGCAATGGCTTTACATAAAAAAATACGCCAACGAGCGCGGCATTGAAATTATTGGCGATATTCCGATTTACTGCGCTTATGACAGTGTTGAAGCTTGGTGTTGTCCTGAGCTTTTCCAATTCGACAAAGACAAAAAGCCTATATCCGTTGCAGGCTGTCCACCCGATGCTTTCTCACCTGATGGTCAGCTTTGGGGTAATCCCGTTTACGATTGGGATTATCACAAAAAGACCAATTTTGAATGGTGGTTAAAACGCATTGGTTTTGCGCTAAAAATTTATGATATTACAAGAATTGACCATTTCAGAGGCTTTGAGAGCTACTATGCTATTCCATTTGGCAGCGAAACCGCTGCAAACGGCAAATGGGAAAAAGCAATGGGTAGCGAACTTTTTGCGTTGGTACACGAAAAATTCGGAGAAAAGGGCATAATAGCAGAAGACTTGGGATTCCTTACACCCGAAGTAAAAGAGCTGCTTGAAGAAACAGGTTATCCCGGAATGAAGGTTTTGCAGTTTGCGTTTGACAACCCTTCAAACGTATATCTGCCACACAACCATCGTCACAACTGCGTAGTTTACACGGGCACACATGACAACGATACATTGCAAGGTTGGGTAGATTCGCTTGATGAATGGCAGCTCAAGTTTTGTCTTGAATATTGTGGTGTTAAAGACAAAAACGATTTATGCGATGCACTTATCCGCGTTGCATGGACCAGTAACGCAAGATATGCAATTGCTCAAATTCAGGACTTTTTGCACCTTGGCACATCAGCCAGAATGAATACGCCTTCAAGCTTTGGCAACAATTGGTGCTTCAGAACAATTGAGAGTGATTTTTCTGATTTGCTTGCAAATAAAATCAACAGACTTTGCTGTGTTTACGACCGTCTTGGAGGTATGATTGATGAAACACGTTGACGCTTTCTCCGACGGGGCGTGCAGTGGAAATCCCGGCCCCGGCGGTTGGGGCGCTATTCTGCGATTTGGCAAAGTCGAAAAAGAGCTTTCGGGCGGCTCACCCGATACAACAAACAACCGCATGGAGTTAACGGCGGTTATATCAGCGCTTTCGGCATTGAAAGAGCCTTGCGAGGTAACAATGACAACTGACAGCAAATATATCTGCGACAGCGTAAATTTGGGCTGGGTTTATTCATGGAAAAAGAAAAACTGGATAAAATCAGATAAAAAACCTGCTTTGAATGTTGATTTGTGGGAGCAACTGCTTGCTCTTCTCGCTGTACACAAGGTAACGTTTGTATGGATAAAAGGACACAACGGACATAGCGAAAACGAGCGCTGTGACAGGCTTGCAGTGGCTCAGCGTGATAAATTTGCTCAAAACACTTGATATTTTAAAACTAATGTTATATAATATAGTGTTGGAAATATAAATACATCAAGATATAGCATCGCACAATACAGTCAATAGTGATGCGAAGAATGAGGAATATATATGAAAAGATTTGTTTACGCCGATAATGCGGCAACAACAAAAGTGACGCAAAACGTTCTTGACGCAATGCTTCCTTATTTTATACAAGGATACGGCAACGCTTCAAGCATTTACGCACTTGGCAGAAACGCTCAGGCAGCAATTGAGCAAGCACGAACAAAAGTAGCGTGTGCTATTAACGCTGAAGCTAAGGAAATTTACTTTACAAGCGGCGGATCAGAAGCTGACAACTGGGCAATAAAATCAGTTTGTCAAAACATGGCACAAAAGGGCAAAAAGCACATTATTACAACTGTTTTTGAACATCACGCAGTTTTGCATACCTGCGAAGCTCTTGAAAAGGAAGGCTTTGAAGTTACTTATATCAAAATTGATGATAAAGGTTATGTAAATCCGCAGGATATTGCAGACGCTATACGTGAGGATACAGCACTTGTAACCGTTATGTTTGCCAACAACGAAATCGGTACAATTCAGCATATTTCAGAAATCGGACAAATCTGCAAGGAAAAGAAGGTTTTGTTCCACACAGATGCCGTACAGGCAATTGGTAATGTGAAAATTGACGTTAAAGAAATGGGGATTGATATGCTCTCGATTTCCGGCCACAAGATACACGCCCCCAAAGGTGTAGGCGCACTTTACGTCCGCAAGGGAATTATTCTTAAAAATCTTATTCATGGCGGCGGTCAGGAGAAGGGCAAGCGTGCAGGTACTGAAAACGTACCCTCAATCGTTGGTTTTGGTGTAGCTATGGAAGAAGCCTGCAACGAAGCTTTGATGAACGCTAAGATTGAAAAGCTCTCGCAGATGCGTAATAAGATAATTGAAGAACTTTTGAAAATCCCCAAGACAAGACTTAACGGCGGATTGGAAAACAGACTTTGCGGAAACGTAAATATTTCAATCGAAGGCATTGAGGGCGAAAGCCTGTTGCTCTTCCTTGATAACATGGGAATTTGCGCTTCTTCAGGCTCAGCTTGTACTTCGGGCGATTTAGATCCCTCGCACGTTCTTCTTGCACTCGGTCTTAAGCATGAGGTTGCACACGGTTCGCTGCGTATATCTTTAGGTGAAGATGCAACATGGGAAGATGTTGATTATATTATAGAATGCGTACCCAAGGCAGCAAATACTTTGCGTGCAATGTCTCCCCTTTGGGAACGCATGATGAAAGAACAAAATTAAATATAAAGGAGATTAACTATGCTTTACAGTGACAAGGTACTTGACCATTTCACAAATCCGAGAAATGTTGGAGAAATAGAAAACGCAGACGGTATTGGCGAGGTTGGCAACGCAAAATGCGGTGATATCATGAAAATGTATCTTGATATTGACAATGGCGTTATCACCGATGTAAAATTCAAAACTTTCGGCTGCGGCGCGGCTATTGCAACATCATCAATGGCAACTGAGCTTATCAAAGGCAAGACAATTGAAGAAGCTTTGAAGCTTACAAACAAGGCTGTTGTCGAGGCACTTGATGGTCTGCCGCCCGTTAAGGTACATTGCAGTGTGCTTGCCGAGCAGGCTATAAAGGCTGCTATTGCTGATTATTACAGCAAGAACGGTATTGACCCCACACCTATTGTTGGTGAAATTCACACCTGCGACGGCTGCTGCGAACACGAACACTAAAAATGAAAAATCCCACAAAGAAGATAACTCACTTTGTGGGATTTTATAGTTATGGCATATTAATTCAGATAAGATATAAAAAGAGGAAAGGCAAAACGCCTTTCCGCTTTAAGTTTTACTTAGTTATTGTATACCGACAATTCCTCATCGATAACAGTTTCGTACATAGTAACAAGCTCTGCCCATGTTCCGGGATAACCGTCAACAGCACTGAATGTGATAAGTGCGCTTGAAAGGTTGTTCATAACGCCCTTACCTTCAAATGTGTAGTCACCGTCAGTTGCCATTCTTGTAGAGATACCGAAGCCGAAATCAAACATAGGTGTTACAACATCGGGATCCTTCCAGCTCATGATGAAATCATACTGCTCTTCCGTCCAACCGCAAGCTGTACCTGATGCATTAGAAGCATCGGGAAGCATAGCTTTTTCCTTAGCTGCATCAACAAAATCATCATCAATGCAAGCAAGTCTTTCACATTCAAGGAAGATACCTACTGCATCGCCCTTTGTGGAGTTTTTAACCCACATATAAGAATGAATATCAACAGACATATAATGTTCATCAGCTTCATCATACTTAGGCATGGGAACGATAAAGATATCGCCTTCGGGGTTCTTGTTATTGGATTCTTTGAGAGTCCATGTACCCATACCGTAGAACAATGTAAGATTATCTTCGGGGAAGTAGGACTTCCATGAAGGATCATAAAGGTTCTGAGAAGCCATATTCTGCAAAAGCAAGCCGTACTGCTCAAGTTCGGGAGCGTGGATATTGTTAACGAATGTGCCGTCTTCATTTTCAACAACAGCAACACCTGCAGACTGCATCAAAGCCTGACCAATCCAACCGTTAATGCCGTATCTAACTTCACCTTCAGCTGCGTTGTTCTTAAAGGTTTCCATCATGCTTTCAAACTTGGACCATGTCCATTCGCCATTTTTGAAAAGCTCATACGGATCTTCAAGACCTTCTTCAACCATCAAAGAACGGCTATATGTAATTACAGAACTATCTGCTATATCAAGCGGAACCATGTAATGCTCGCCGTTAACTTCAAACATTTCTGTAAAGCCTTCAACATCGTCCCAAATTTCATGTTCAAGGTCTACAATGCTGTCGATAGGCTGGTATTGTTCTTTATATACACCGTTAGGAATTGCAAGCCACTGATAATCGAAAAAGTCAACCTGCTCACCACCAAGAATCATAGCGGAAAGCTTATCGAAAAGTTCTGTTGAGCCAACTACAACATCTTCAACCTTGCCGCCAAATTCGTCTTCAAACATAGCCAAAGCGTTTGAACGGTCGGGAGAAGATTCAGTCGGGTTCATATAGTAAGAACCGAGCCAAACAATGCTCTGTCCGTTTATATCTCTTTCCTCATCAAGCTGGTCACGAACTGTTTCTGTTTCGATAGAAACATCGTCACCACTCCATTCATAATCGTTTGCTGTAACGGATGTACCGGAAACTACTTCGCTTCCGCCGTTATCGTCGTCCTTGCCGCAGGATGCCATTGTGGCAGACATCATGCTGATTGCAAGCAACAGTGAAAAAATCTTCTGATATTTTTTCATAATCATCCTCCTTATTTGATTATTTAACAAAAATGTAATCGTTTCCGATTATTTGCAAAACAATAAGCCGCACAAGCAGCTCATTATCATTAGATATAATTTTACTATAAATATCTTCAAAAGTCAATCATTCATTTTGACGGATAACACCCCACATATTTGTATACTTTTCACAAAGCAAAATACTCACACACAGCCGCAGCGCCATGCATGAGTATTTCAAATCGTAATCAAAGCAAATATTGCGGCAAAATTGCAGGTAATGCCGCAAGCACTTTACATCCGTAAAATATATTTTATTATATCAATGTTA
Source organism: Oscillospiraceae bacterium (assembly GCA_045541475.1). GTDB lineage: Bacteria > Bacillota > Clostridia > Oscillospirales > Ruminococcaceae > RGIG3077. The sequence continues at coordinate 66,893 of JAZQJI010000017.1, read as the reverse complement.
AACAAACGTTAAATTGCATGGTATATCAATATATTATAAAAACGCTTGATTTTAACGTTAGTTTGTGATATAATGCAAGTGACACAGTGTGTGTTTTAAAGGGGTGAATACCAATGCGTATCCTTATAGCTGAGGATGAGCCTGACCTTAATGAAATAATTTCAAAACGGCTGAAAAATGCAGGATATAGTGTCGATAGCTGCTTTAACGGCGATGACGCACTATATTACGCGCAAAACTGCGATTACGATGCAATTATTATGGATATTATGATGCCAAAGGTTGACGGCATTACTGCACTAAGAAAAATGCGCAGCTGCAGAATCTCTACTCCTGTTATTCTGCTTACTGCAAAACGTGATATCAGCGATAGAGTTCTTGGTCTTGATGCAGGCGCAGATGATTATCTGACAAAGCCGTTTTCTTTTGATGAGCTTTTAGCAAGGCTTCGTGTAGTATTCCGCAGAAAATCAGATAATCTTACAAATGTTTTTACTGTTGATGATTTAATAGTTGATTGTGACAAAAAAACAGTATCCCGTGCAGGCAACCCAATCACCCTTTCAAATAAAGAATTTGCCGTTTTGGAATATCTTATACGCAACGAGGGCATTGTCATTTCGAAAGAAAAAATTGAAGAACATATATGCAATTTTGATTTTGAAGGTGATACATCGGTTGTGCGTGTTTATATACGGTATCTTCGCAAAAAAATTGATGACAATTACGAAAACAAGCTTATACATACAATCAGAAATTCAGGTTATGTTTTAAAAAGCGGGTGCAGTAATGGCAACGAACAAAATTAAAAGATACAAGCTTTCCATTACGGTTAAGGTAACTTTGTGGTATACTTTAATTCTTACCGTTATTCTGCTTTCGGCAGCGTTATTTATAAGCCATATAGACAAAAAAATTACACACGATTATGCACAGCAAAGGCTTATCAACACAGTGCAAATTGCCGCTGACGATATTGAATATAAAAACGGCAACATAACTATTTCAAATTATGCTCAATCTCTTTGTCTTGCAGAAAGTATTGAAATTGCGGTTTTTGACAAAAACCGTACGCTGATTTATGGCGGCCTTACAATGCAGTCATCAGATATCGACCTGGAGCACGAAAGCTTACAGTCTATTGGTGAAAAAAACAAGGATTTTTATATTTACGATATAATGACCGAAATCGACGGTTTCGGAACAGCATGGGTACGCGGCGTTTTTGCTACAATCCCGCTTAGTTCTACCGCTGATTTAAGTGCAGAAGTATTTATTCTTGCGTTGCCTATAATGTTGATTATTGTAATTATTGCAGGATATATCACCACAAAAATAGCTTTTAAACCGATAAACCGAATTATACATACAGCGACCAAAATCACCGGCGGAAGCGATTTGAATGAACGCATCAACATTGCGGATAGTGTATCGCCAAATGATGAGATCTACAAACTTTCGGAAACATTCAATTCAATGTTTGACAGACTTCAACGTTCCTTTGAAAGTGAAAAAAGATTTTCTGACAATGCTTCACACGAATTGCAAACGCCAATTGCGATTATCATTTCACAGTGTGAATATTTACTTGAATCTGATGATTTATCACAGGAAAACAGGGACTGTCTTGAAAAAATATTAAAGCAGTCCATGAAAATGTCCGGTTTGATATCTGAATTGCTTATGCTTTCACGAGGTGATGATAAGCGTTTAAAACTTTGCTGTGATGAATTTGATTTAAGTGAAACAGCGTTGATGATATGCGAAGACATGGAAGATAACGCTGACCGCAAGAATATAACAATTATCAAAAATATAGACGAAAATATCATGATAGAGGCTGACCAAACCTTAATCATGCGACTTTTGATAAACCTTATATCAAACGCAATTAAATATGGCAAAAACGGTGGATATATCAAAGTGACGTTAAAGCAAACAGGCGATATGATTAGAGGCGAGGTTGAAGATAACGGCATAGGTATTGCCGCTGAAGACATTGACGCTGTTTGGCAAAGGTTTTATCAGGTAGATAAGATTAAATCAAGCATGGGCGGTTACGGTTTAGGTCTGCCGCTTGCTAAAATGATTGTTGACGCTCACAACGGCGCAATAAGCGTCCGTTCAATTTACGGCAAGGGAAGCGTTTTTAGCTTTACTCTTTCAAAAATAACAATTTCAAATAAAGATACACAATAAAGAAAGGAACGATTATTATGAAATATCTTGTTTTGTTATGCGATGGCATGGCTGACTATCCGATGAAGGAATTAGGCGGCAAAACTCCCATGGAGGCTGCATATAAACCTAACATGGACAAACTTGCAAAAACTGCAAAAATCGGCTTGTGCAAAACTGTTGCCGATAATTTAAAACCCGGCAGCGATGTTGCTAATCTTTCCGTATTGGGCTACGATCCCGAAAAATACTACACAGGCAGATCCCCTCTTGAAGCGGGCAGCATCGGTATTGATATGTTTGATACTGACATTGCTTTGAGATGTAACCTTGTAACTTTAAGCACTGCTGAAAACTTTGAAGACAAAACTATGGTTGATTATTGCGCCGGCGATATTTCATCTTACGAAGCAAGAGAGCTGGTAATGTTTTTGCAGGAAAAGCTCGGAGATGAGATTTTCAGATTTTATAACGGCGTAAGCTATCGTCATTGTCTTATTTGGAAAAATGGTACGCTTGATGTGGGCGAGCTTACTCCCCCTCACGATATTACAGGTCAGTGTGTTAAGGACTATGTTCCGAAGCACGAGAACGCTGCAGGTCTTTATGATTTGATGAAAAAAGCTCACGAACTTTTATCAACACACCCTGTTAACCTTGAAAGAATAAGAAAAAATCTGCGTCCTGCCAATGCAATTTGGTTGTGGGGCGAAGGCAAACGTGCTGAGCTTGACTCCTTTGAGGGCAAATACGGCGTAAAGGCTTCCATGATATCCGCAGTTGACCTTTTAAAAGGTATAGGCAAATTTGCTGAGATGAACGTTGTGTTTGTTGATGATGCAACGGGATACATTGACACAAACTTTGAAGGCAAGGCAAAGGCTGCTCTTGAAGAGTTTGAAAACGGTCAGGATTTTGTTTATGTACATATTGAAGCTCCCGATGAATGTGGTCACCGCTGCGAAATTGAAAACAAGGTAAAATCAATTGAAATTATCGACGAAAAGGTTTTAGGTCCTATTCTTGATGAGCTTGAAAAATACAAGAACTACAAGATTTTGATTATGCCTGATCATCCTACTCCACTTTCGCTTAAAACACACACAAATGACCCTGTTCCCTTTTTGATGTATTCACGCAGAGAAGATTTTGACGGTGCTGATACATTCAGCGAGGCTACAGCAAAGGCAAGCGGAATTTACATTGAAAAAGGTCACACTATTATGGATGAGTTTTTATGTGAGGCTTTAGAAGATAAAAAAAATCTTGAAACAATCAATGATATATAAAATCCACAAGGGCGGCAGAAAGTTAATTTTCTGCCGCCCATTTATATTAAAGCAAAACCCAAAACACACCACATTTGAGTCTGCTTATATATAATATTGCGCAAAAAATATTTTGTGACAAATTTCGATAGTATCAAAGTGATGACGGCTGCATATATTTTAATGGATTTAACCAAAAGTTATACCGTAAACATCACGGGAGGTACAAAATGAAATTTTATCCTGAAGGAAAACTTTTTTTAGAACAATCAAATGCTGAATTGATTGCAACCCCCGCATCGCTTAAAGCTTGTTGTAAAAGCTCAACCATACTTGAAGCGATTGCATATATGTGCGATAAAGAACATAATCTGCACATAAAACTGCCCTGCATGAATGCAATAATTCCACGAAACGAAGGGGCTTTGGGTATTGATGACGGAAGCACGAGGGATATTGCTCTAATTTCTCGCGTTAACAAGCCTGTTTGCTTTACTGTATCGCAAATAACAACCGACGAAAACGGAGAAAAACTTGCTATTTTATCTCGCAAAAACGCACAGCAAATCTGTATGAATGAGTACATCAAAAAACTTGAAAACGGCGATATTATTGATGCAAAAATAACGCATCTTGAACAGTTTGGTGCTTTTGTTGATATCGGATGCGGTATTCCATCACTAATACCTATAGATGTTATTTCAATTTCGCGCATTTCTCACCCAAAGGACAGATTTGCAATCGGACAGAATGTTAAGGTTATTGTAAAAGGTTGGAACGAAGGTAAAATCTGGCTTTCGCACAAAGAATTATTAGGCACGTGGAGCGAGAATGCAGAGAATTTCTGCATTGGAGAAACTGTAACGGGAATAGTGCGTTCAGTTGAAGATTATGGTATTTTCGTAGAATTAGCACCAAATCTTGCAGGACTGGCTGAGGTTCGATGCGATATCGCCGTTGGTCAGAGTGTGAGTGTTTACATAAAATCAATTATACCTGAAAAAATGAAAATCAAGTTAATCATTGTGGAAAGCTTTGAAAAAGAATCCGCTGTTACACCCCCATTGAAATACTATATTGACAGCGGAAAAATTAAAAATTGGGTTTATTCAGCACCAGATTGCCCAAAAATTATTGCGACACAGTTTTGATATCAAAAAAACTAAGCCGAAAGAGAAATTCAACTCTTTCGGCTTAGTTTATTTATTATTTTTGCGATAAGCAAGGTAACTCTCAAGAATAATTACAGCCGCAACGGAATCCACAACAGCTTTACGCTTTTTGCCCCTTGTGTTTGTTTCATTCAAAAAGCTATGAGCAGATATTGTAGTGCCGCGCTCATCCCACATAACAGTTTCAATTCCTGATAATTCTTCAAGCTTTTGAGCAAATAATCGGCATTTTTCAGCTCTGTCTGTTTCGGTGCCGTTCATATTAAGCGGCAATCCGATAACTATCTGTTGTGCGCCGATTTCCTTTGCAATATCACTCGCCTTCCGGATACACTTTTCAAAGTTATACTCAAAAATTGTACAAACGGGACTTGCCATCATCTCGGATATTCCACAAGAAGCAATGCCTGTTCGGGCATCGCCGTAATCAACTGACATTATAATCATTTCTGTTCCACCGGCTTCCACCAATCTTGATGAGTAAACGTTGAAATTTCATCAGGCAAGTGCTTTGCACAGTTTTCATATTCAATTGAAAAACCGTTGTTTTCATCAAAAATCAGCTTTGCAACGGCGGTATTATCAGCCCACTCAACCTGCATTATGTCTTTATAATCAAGACCCTTTGCAAAGCATAAAAATGTACGAATAGCGCAGCCGTGCGAAACAACAGCAACAGTTTTGCCGAGATTCTGTGTTGCGATTTTTGTTATAGACTCGCTCATTCTCTTATATACATCGGCTATGGTTTCGCCACCATTTGGCGCTTGAAACTCGCCCATGTGGTATGTCCATTTATCATATTCTTCGGGAAATTTTTCGGGTAAATCGCAATACTTTACGTTTTCAAATCCGCCGCCGTCAATTTCCATCAAATCAGGAACAAGTTCCATAGGCATATCAGGTTTAACAGCATTGGCGGTTTTTCTTGCACGCAATAACGGACTTGAGTATAGTTTATCTATCTCAACATCCTTAAATCGCTCTGTCAAGGCATTAAGCTGGTCATAACCATAACCGCATAAATCCGCATCAATCCTGCCCTGAAAGACCTTTGTTATGTTACCTTCGGCAGCGGCATGACGAACAAGATAAACCGTTGTTACCATGGCATTACACCGCCGCTGATAGAGCTTAGTTTTTCAACATTATTGGCGTTGCACCATTTATCAAGCTCATCAACAATACGCACACAGGCAAAAGGATCGTTGAATAACGCTGCACCTACCTGAACAGCATCGGCACCGGCAAGCATAATTTCAGCTGCATCATTACCCTTTGAAATACCACCCATACCGATTATATCGATATCAACAGCGTTGCGCACCTCCCAAACCATTCTTACCGCAACCGGAAGAACAGCAGGGCCACTTAAACCGCCTACGTTGTTATGCAAAATAGGTCGACGGGTGCGTGTATCAATTCGCATTCCCAAAAGCGTATTAATAAGAGATACCGCATCGGCACCTTCAGCTTCAACCGCCTTTGCAATCTCTGCAATGCTTGTAACATTAGGTGTAAGTTTTACACACAAAGGCTTTTTGGTAACGTTTCTGACAGCCCTTGTAACAGTTGATGCCATTTCACATGATGTACCAAAGCCTGCGCCGCCTTTTTTAACATTTGGGCAGGAAATGTTCATTTCTATCATGTGGACATCGGTATCGTTAAGCTTTTCAGCTACTTCTATATATTCATCAACTGATGAGCCTGCTATATTCGCAATGATTACAGTATCTTTTTTAAGTAAATATGGCAGTTCATTCTGAATGAAATAATCAATTCCGGGATTTTGTAGTCCGACAGAGTTAAGCATACCCATGGGTGTTTCGGCAATTCTCGGCGGAATATTGCCATCTCTCTGTGTCAAGGTTGTACCCTTAACACTGATGCCGCCGATTTTTGAAAGGTCAAATAACTCTTCATATTCATGGCCATAGCCAAAACATCCGCTTGCGGCAATGACAGGATTTTTAAACTCAACTCCTGCAACTTTTACACTAAGATCAGCCATTAAAATACAACCTCCTTAGCATTAAATACGGGACCATTTTTGCATACATGTGCCATTTTTTCTCCGTTTTCGGTCTTGGTTTTGCAGGCACAAACCAAACAAGCACCTATTCCACAGCCCATACGTTCTTCAAGCGAAACGTAACATTGAATATTATTATCGTTAGCATACTGAGCAACAGCTTTAAGCATGGGTGTAGGTCCGCAAGCGTAGATAACATCAACATTACAATTTTCACATTCATTTTTCAGTGATTCAGTAACAAAGCCTTTAACGCCTGCGCTGCCATCATCAGTGCAAAGAATTGTTTTTGTTCCATTATTTTCAAAACAATCCTGCAGAATTACTGCATCCTTATTTCTGAAACCGCAGATTGCTACTGCCTTTTCGCCGTATAAATCTGACAAGCCAACCATAGGAGGTGTTCCTATACCTCCGCCGACGAGTACAACCTTTTGAGCATCTTCAAAATATGCAAAACCATTGCCCAAAGGCGCAATCATATCAACATTATCACCGACATTAAGTTGTGAAAGCTCTGCTGTGCCTTCGCCCCTTATTTCAAAAACGATGTAAAGCGTGCCTTTTTCATAATCTATACTGCAGATTGAAATAGGTCTTCGCAGAAATTTAGTATTCGGCAGAATATGCACAAACTGTCCTGCTTTAGCAATTGCAGCAACCTCAGGGCATTCAATCACAAAGCCTACACAAGTATCGCTTAATTGCTGTTTTTCAATTATTTTATAAAGTCCCTGCAAATATTTCACTTGGTTTCCTCCCCAAGAACAGCGGAATTGATATCATCCCTCATTCTGATAACCTCACGGCGAGCTGCTTTTGCGTAGTCCTTAGCGTCGCAGCCTTCAGCTTTATATGCACACATGATTGCACGTGAAGAGTTAACGATTGCTCCCCTGCCGTTTTCATCAAACGCACCTACAAGACCCTGCGCACCGCCGCCCTGTGCTCCGTAGCCGGGAACAAGGAAGAATGTATGAGGCAGTCTTTTTCTGAGCTCTGTAAGCTGTTCAGGATAAGTAGCGCCAACTACTGCACCAACTGCGGAGTATCCGTATTTGCCAATGGAATCTTCACCCCATTTTTCGCACATATCGCCCATTTCAGCATAAACAGGTGTTTCGCCAATAAGTTTATCCTGCAATTCACCCGATGATTTGTTTGATGTTTTGGCAAGGACAAAAATGCCCTTATCATCAGCCTTGCAGATATCAAGAAGAGGAGAAATGCCGTCTGTTCCGAGATATCCGTTAACTGTAAGCGAATCAGCACCAAAAGGTGTAAGTTCGGTATTGCCAACCTTAACCTTGCCCAAGTGAGCGGCTGCATAAGCTTCCATTGTTGCGCCTATATCGTTACGTTTACCATCAGTAATTACAAAAAGACCTTTGGATTTTGCGTATTCGATTGTTTTGTAAAGCACCTTTACTCCGGGATAGCCATACATTTCATAATATGCAGCCTGAAGCTTTACTGCGGGAACAAGCTCGCAAACTTCATCGATAATACCCTTATTAAACTTGTAGATTGCCTTTGCGGCAGCTTTAAGAGTTTCACCATGTTTTGCAATGCACTCGTCAATAATATACTGCGGTACATAATCAAGCTTAGGGTCAAGTCCGACAACAGTTGGATTTTTTGTGCTCTCAATTCTTTCAATAAGTCTGTCAAATCCCATTTTTATTACTCCTTTTATATATTTTCGTAACGGATTCTTCCATTGATTATTGTCATCACGGGTTTTCCCGTAAACATCATGTGTTTAAATGCCGTGTTTTTAGATTTAGATTTAAGCTTGTTCGGCTCAACTCGCCAACGGGCGTTTAAATCAAACAAAACAATATCTGCACACGAATTTGCCTTAATTTCATTAATAGGCAGATTTAAGATTTCGCGAGGTTTTATCGACATCAAGCGGCAAATATCTGCCAAAGAAAAGCCCTGCTTGTGATAAAGCTCTGTCAAAGTTGCTGCAAGTGAGGTTTCCAATCCCACAATGCCGTTAGGTGCCTTTAAAAAGTCAGATTTATCATTAGCAGAATGCGGTGCATGATCGGTAACAATGCAATCGATAGTTCCGTCACGCAAACCTTCGATAATTGCTAATCTATCAGCTTCTTCTCGCAAAGGCGGATTCATTCTGTAATCAGCGTCACGCATTTTTAAAAGTTCATCTGTAAGGCAGAAGTAATGTGAACAAGTTTCACAAGTCACCTTAACTCCTCTTTTTTTTGCCTGACGGATTATCTCAACGCTTTCTTTTGTGCTTACGTGAGCTATGTGAATATATGTGTTTGTCTTTTCGGCAAGCAAAATCTCACGCTCGGTGATATTATTCTCCGATGCTCTGTCCATGCCCTTAACACCAAGCATCTCAGATATCTCGCCTTTGTTGATAATACCGCCATCGATAATATCCAAATCTTCACAGTGAGAAATTATCGGCAAATTATTATTTTGTGCAGATACCAAAGCTTCTTCCATAATATCCGAGCTTTCAACAGGTCTGCCGTCATCAGATACGGCAACTGCGCCATTTTTCTTTAAAGTGTCATAATCACAGATTTCAGCGCCCATCATGCCTTTGGTTGTGCAGGCAATGGGGTATACTTTAAAATCTGCACTCGAAGCTCTGTCAAAAATATAAGCGAGAACATCGGGGTTATCGCACACGGGCTTAGTGTTGGGCATACAAGCCACACCCGAAAAGCCACCCGCAATTGCAGCTTCACATCCGGTAAAAATATCCTCCTTATAAGTAAAACCGGGGTCGCGGAAATGCACATGCATATCAAACATTGCAGGCATAGCGGCAAGATTTTCACCGTTAATATATCTATCAGCGCTTTTTTTAATAACATCGGAAACAGCGCTTATGCGTCCGTTTTCGATATAAATATCCATACGCTTTTCAGTATTATCGGGCAGTACACAAAGTGCCTGCGAAATCAACAGCGAATTCATAAATCCTCCTTAAAAAGAGCATATTGCTCTGTCTTTACATATATGAATATCATACCACAATTAACATAAAAAGTCCAGCATATTATACAGCATTTGCAAAAAATTTATAATTTGAAAATTTCGGCAGACAATAGCATTGTAAATTTATTTAATGGTGGTGTTTTATGCGCAAAAGATTGATTTTTGTTTATTTTTTAATTGCTTTGATGAGCCTTACCCTGTTGGTGAGAACATCAGCTATTTCAGCAGGTAATCTTTACGGATATGCAGAAAGAACTAACAATGAGTTAACCGTTTATGCGCCAAGTGCCAGGGGTAATATTTATGATTGCTTGCTAAACGAACTAAACAATACAAAACACGAAAAATATGCTGTGATTGTACCCACGCAGCAATCGGTTGATTTAACATACAAATATGCCGAAGATTTTCAGTTATACCGTGAAAATGTGCTTACTCAAACAGCTTTTTGCACAAAAATAATTTACGGTGATTATTTCAACAAGGATGTGCACGTATTTGATATTATATCACAGAATGACGAAAACAAACTATCTACTCATATATTAGGATACTGCAATGATGACGGCGGAATATGCGGACTTGAATATGCCTACAACGATATACTTGAGAACTACGCTGAAGAAAACAGCGTAACTTATCAAATTAACGGTGTGGGTGAGATTTTAGACGGGGAAATACAAACAGTTGTAAAAAACGAAATTGCATCGGGCGGGATTGTAACAACGCTTGATAAAGATATTATTGAAATATGCAATAGCGCAGCAAAAGGCAACATCGACAAAGGTTCGATTGTTGTTATGGATATTACAAACGGTGATATCAAGGCACTTTTAAGCTATCCAACATATTCATACAGTGATATTAACGAGGTTATGTACGATGAAAATTCGCCCATGATAAACCGTGCATTATACAGTTACAGCGTCGGCTCAATCTTCAAACTTGTAATTGCAGCCGCAGCTATCGATTGCGGTCTTGAAAATTTTGAGTATGAATGCATCGGATACACACAAATAGGTACGCAAATGTTTAAATGCCATGATATTGCAGGTCACGGTATGCAGAACATGTGTGATGCCGTTGTAAATTCGTGCAATCCGTATTTTATTGAGCTAACCAAACAAATTGATGCAGAAGTATTGCGTGAATATGCACTTGCATTTGGTTTTGGCACAAGAATTGACTTAGCAAAATCGATTTCATCAATGGGCGGCACGCTCCCCACGCTTGAACAGCTTGAAATATCGGCAGAGAAAGCAAATTTTTCATTCGGGCAGGGTTTTTTAACTGCAACACCGCTTCAAATTTGCAAAATGACTTGCGGTATCGCTTCATACGGCGAAATGCCAAACCCAAGGCTATATCTCGGCACAACCGATGACGGCGTAAATATCGAATACGAAACGCAAAGCTCATACAGCTACTGCTGCAGTGTATCGACAGCACGAAAACTGCGCGATTTTATGGATAGTGTTGTAAATGATAGCGAAAATTCATCGGCAGATGCATTTAATACAACCTGCGCAGCAAAAACTTCTACCGCACAAACGGGTAGATACGATGAAAACGGGGTTGAATACTGCCATTCGTGGATAACGGGGTATTTTCCTGCTGAAAAGCCGCAATACGCAGTAACTGTTCTAGTTGAGGACGGCGGTTACGGCAATTTGGCAGCCGCTCCGATTTTTAAATATATTGCCGAAGAAATAACTATGCTGGAGGAAATGCGTGAAATCAGTAAATCTGATTAAAGATACAGTAATATTAGCCGCAAAAACTGCAGCATTGATTATTGAAAACGGCGGCGAAATTTCAAGAGCGGAAGACAGTGCAGTGCGAATATGCACAGCGTATGGAGTTGAAAACCCAAGCGTTTTTGCGTTAAATTCAATTGTTATTGTAAGCTGCAGTATTGGCTATGAAGCTTTTACACACAGCGTAAGAATAAAATCTGTTGAAGAAAGTATGAAAAGACTTGAAAGCTTAAACGCTTTTTCGCGCAGAATTTGCACATATACGCCGCCAATAAAATCAGCAAAAATTGATTTAGAGCAAATATACACGCAAAAAATCAACACTGCAAAGGCAGCTTTTGGTGCAATAATAACAGCCGCCAGCTTTACACTGTTTTACGGCGGCAACTTTGCCGATTTTATTTTATCTTCGCTATTAGCTGCAATGATATTCTTCGGAAACACACTGTTAATCAAAGCTACTGCAAATCCTCTTGTGCCAAATGCCGTTTTAAGTTTAATCTCGGGGTTAACAGCAATGGGTGCAGTACGTTTGGGAATATGCAGCAGTTTTAAAGCCGTAACCCTTGGCTGTCTGATGCAGCTTTTCCCCGGTATATCCATGATTAATTCTGCTTCAAGTCTGCTTTCAAACAATACAATATCTGCTATTTTACAGCTTACGCAAAGCATACTAACCGCATTTTTTATAGCGGCAGGCTTTGCACTTTCGATATATTTATGGAACAATTTTCTTTATTGACGCTTATAACACAAAGTATTTTGATGTTTTTTGCATCGCTTGGTTTTTCGATGCTATTCGATACACAACTGAAATTTTTACCGATATGTGCATTTTTTGGCGCGCTTGTACATTCAGCAATGTACACGGCAACTTATTATTTTAACGATATTTTTATATGCTCGCTTATATCAGCAATAATAGCTGCTACCGTAAGCGAAATTTCGGCACGAAGATTAAAAGCACCAAAAACAGTATTTTTACTGCCATCTATTATTCCGCTTGTTCCCGGCAGCACGTTATTCTCTGCCGCAAGCGCAATCATCGGAAATGATATTGAAAATGCAGAGTTGTTTATATGGCAAACAATAGATTACACCCTTGGCATCAGCGCAGGGATATTGATAATATCACTGCTGTTCAGGCTGAAACCAAGAGTGTAAATAAATTACAGTATTGCTACATTTTGTGCGCCAAAGCGATTTATAAGTTCGGTGCACAATTCAAGACAAATATTAACACCTGCCTGCGATTTTAACCGCACCTGTTTTTTTATGTCGCCAAACCAAAAAGTAAGCGCAGAATTGCCAATGTATCTGCTACAGATTTCCAAAGCATCGTTTTTAGCTTCTTCGTCGGTACTGTTTATATTTATGCAGATGCGTTTATCTGCAAAAAACTTATCAAAATCTTCTTGTGCATAAATTTCATCAACAATAATGCTTGCTTGTCGGCTTTCGTTATCTGTATAGCTTTCCTTAACGGATACTTTACCTTTTACAATAAACGTTTTGCCGTTTTCAAATGCATTATAGCTCTTTTCATATATCTTAGGAAATACAACACATTCAATCTGGTCAGTATTATCTTCAATGCCGAGAAAGCACATTTGAGCACCGCTGCGTGCCGAGTGCTTACGCAACGAATACTGAGAGCCCAATACAACACAAGCAGTTTTATCATCATATATTTTTGAAGCTGCGTCGTATCCTCGTACGATATCGGCAATTTCAGGTATACGCATTGAGGACATAAAGGGTTTATATTTCAAAATAGGGTGGCCCGAAATATACATACCCGTTACTTCTTTTTCAAATTGAAGCAGAGTTTCTATCGGGTATTCATCAACATAATCTATCTTTGGAGCATAGTATTCCTGCGTGCCGCCAAAGAAGGACATCTGCCCTTCGATTGCACGGTTAAAATCAGCAGTTGAACTTTCAAGAAATTTTTCAAAGTTTTCAAGCATCATTCGGCGGTTTAAACCAAGGCAATCCATAGCTCCAGATTTTATAAGACTTTCAATCGCACGGCGATTTGTACTTTTGGCGCACATGGCATCGCAAAAGCCTTGCAAGGTTTTAAATGCACCGTTTTTGGCACGCACTTCAATTATATCGTTGATAACTCCCCTGCCGAGATTTTTTATAGCCAGCAAACCGAAACGAATTTCACTTCCGTTGTAAGTAAATCCTATACCACTTTCGTTGATATCGGGACACAAGAGCTTTTTGCCACTTGCCTCCCACTCAGATATATATGCTGACAGCTTTGGCGTGTTACTTAAAACGCTTGTCATAAGTGCAGCCATATAGTCACCATAGTAATAATATTTAAGATAGGCAGTCTGGTAGGCAAGATAAGCATAAGCGCAAGCGTGTGACTTATTAAAAGCATACGAAGCAAAACCCACCATATCATCAAACAACTCATCAGCGGCATTTTTATCAACACCGTTGGCAACAGCACCCAACACAAAGCTTTCACGCTCTTTTTCCATAACGGAATGTTTTTTCTTAGCCATTGCTCTGCGCACAAGGTCGGCACGTCCGTAAGAATAGCCCGCAAGCTTACGACAAATTTCCATTACCTGCTCCTGATACAATATACAGCCATAGGTAACGTCAAGAATATCTTTTAACTGAGGTATTTTGTACTTGATTTTTTGCGGATTGCGTCTGTTGGCAAGAAATTTCGGTATAGCGTCAGCTTCCATTGGTCCGGGACGGTATAAAGAAAGGCACGCCGTTAAATCTTCAATGCTCTGCGGTTCAAGATTCATCAGCAAGGAACGCATACCGGCACTTTCAAACTGAAATACGCCAAGCGTTCTTCCGCTTGAGAGCATTGCAAACACATCAGCATCATCAAGAGGAATATTATTAATATCAAAATCAGGATTTTTAAGCTTTACGGCATTTACACAATCACGAATAATTGTAAGGTTACGCAGACCTAAAAAGTCCATTTTGAGCAACCCCAGACTTTCAATATCGCTCATTTCGTACTGTGTGATAACTGCATCGTCGCTTTTAAGCAGCGGTACAAGGTCATCAACGCTCTGCTGCGCTATGATAACACCTGCGGCATGGGTTGTAACATGGCGGGGCATACCTTCAATTTTCAAAGCAGTATCAATAAGCTCATGAATCTGCGAATCGGAATTATAAAGATTGCGCAGTTCCTCTTCTCTTTCAAGTGAGCCTTTAATTGTTGCCATGTGGTGATTTGAAATAAGCTTTGCGACCTTATCGCACACAGTGTAAGGCACGCCCATTGCTCTGCCTGCATCACGGATAGAACCACGGGCTTTCATTGTATCAAAAGCACAAATCTGAACTACTCTGTCGCTGCCGTAACGTTTTTTTACATAATCAATTACCTGCGCTCTGCCTTCAATACAAAAGTCGATATCAAAATCGGGCATGCTTACACGCTCAGGATTTAAAAATCTTTCAAACAAAAGATTATATTTCAACGGGTCCACACCCGTAATTCCCATGCAATAAGCGCACAAGCTACCCGCTCCCGAGCCTCTGCCGGGGCCTACGGGTATATTATTTTGCTTGGCATAGTTAATATAATCCCACACGATGAGAAAATAATCAATATATCCCATCTTTTCGATTACAGAAAGCTCATATTCAAGGCGTTTTAACGCCTTTTCCCTATCTAAACCTTTATAATTCGCGTTAAGTCCGTCAAGACAAAGCTTTTCAAAAAATGCTTTATTATCGGCAACATCGTCATTTTCATATTTTGCAAGCTTGATGACTCCAAATTCAAGCTCAACATTACATCTTTGGGCGATTTTCACCGTATTTTCAATCGCACCCTGATATCTTCCGAAAAGTGCAGACATTTCTTCTGATGATTTTACATAAAACTCATCAGTTTCAAAGCTAAGCGCATTAGGCTCGTCAACTTTCGTGTTTGTCTGAATACACATCAATACATTCTGCATTTTTGCATCGGATTTTGAAATATAGTGTGCATCATTTGTGGCAACAAGCGGAAGATTAGTTTCGTCGGCAAGCTTTAAAAGCTTGGGTAAAACCTTGCGTTCAAGCTCGATATCATGATTCTGAATTTCAATAAAGTAATTATCCTTACCGAAAATCGAAGAATATTCAAGTGCGGTTTCTTTAGCGCCTTCATAATCGCCGTCGGCAATTTTTCGCGAAAGCTCACCCGCAACACAAGCGGAAAGGCATATCAATCCTTCGTGATACTTTTTTAAAAGCTCAATATCAACTCTCGGCTTATTGTAAAAGCCTTCAGTATAAGCAATTGATACAAGCTTAATCAAATTCTGATAGCCTGCGTTATTTTTGCAAAGCAAAATAAGGTGATAGGGTGAATTATCCACTTTATGCACCTTATCGTGTCTGGTTCTGGGAGCGACATAAACTTCACAGCCGATAATTGCCTTGATACCATGTTTTTTTGCGCAGTTATAGAACTTGATTGCACCGAACATGGTGCCGTGATCTGTAACAGCAACGGCGGATTGATTAAGGCTTTTTACATACGGTACAAGCTCTTCAATGCGGCAGGCACCGTCAAGCAGGCTATATTCGCTGTGAAGATGAAGATGTACAAATTCGGTCATGATTTCTCCAAAGATATCAAAGTTTGCCTGCAATATCAATCAGGCGGTTCATTCTGTGATTTACGCCCGAACGGCCTATGGGTGTTTCAAGCGATTCACCCAATTCACGCAGGCTCATTTCGGGGTTTTCAAGGCGCAACAGCGCAATTTCTTTTAAATCAGCTGACAAGTCATCTAACCTGTCGGCCTTGATTATCTTATTTATTGCGTCAATTTGCTTTTGTGCTGCAGAAACTATTTTATCTATGTTGGCACTATCGCAATTTGTAATGCGATTAACATAGTTGTTATCATTTTTATCAATCTTGATAAGCATAATATCCATTGCGGATTTTGATGCACCGACAAGTGTTAAAAGTTCTTCAACACTTTCGCTGTCTTTTGCATAAAGCACGGCTTGTCCACGACGACGGCTCTGCTTCATTTCAACTCCGCAAAGCTGAGTTACCATATCGCAAAGTTGCGATTTAAGGCTATCGTTATACATCGCAAATTCAAAATGATATTCCTTTTTGGGATTGCTTACGCTTCCGCACGCAAGAAACACACCTGAAAAAAATGCATCGATGCCGTACTTTTGTATTAGGTTTATATCCAGATTATTTCTGTTTTCGTTAATATTAAATTTTTCAAAAACAAGTTTTGTATCTGTTATAGTATGCGTATATGAAATTTTGGAGCCGCTGTGTGTTTCTTCAAATCCGCAGTTGATTTTTTTACCAAAAATCTCTTTCAAAATACTTTCAAACAACTCAGCAGAGGCCAAACAGCCTGTTCGCAGTTTGATTTCATCAGCGCCAAAATACTTACAGAACATAAAAACGCCGTATAAACATATATAACGGCGTTTGCTTTCGGTCATGCTTTTGCATATTTCGCTTTTAGTTTCGTGTGAAAATGACAATTTTATGCCTCCGATAGCTTATTTTTGTATGTCACGGTGATTTTTTCTTACATTTCCGTATTGTTCTTTAAGATGCTTGTAAAAATACTCGGCAAAAGTAACCGAGCGGTGCTTACCGCCTGTACAGCCAAACGCAATTACAATACGGCTTTTTCCCTCGCTTACATACAGCGGAATGAGATAATCAACAAGGGATTTCAATTTTTCGTAAACCGTCTTCGATTGTTCAAAGCTCATAACATAATCACTTACCTTGGAATCGCAGCCTGTAAGCTTTTTCAATTCAGGTATGTAATAGGGATTTGGCAGACAGCGCACATCAAATACTAAATCAGCCTCAGTTGCAATGCCGTATTTAAAGCCGAATGAAAGCAAATCGATAATCATAGAATCGCTTTGATGTTCAAGAAACATTTCTGCAATTTTTTCGTGCAGCTGAGCAATTGAAAGTGATGATGTATCAACGCTGTAATCAGCCATTTCTTTTAACGAAGCAAGCTTTTCTCTCTCAATAGAAATCGAAAGTGCAAGAGAGCCGTTTCCTAATTCATCAAGTGGATGACGGCGGCGTGATTCTTTATATCTTTTAAGCAGAACGTCATCGGTTGTATCAAGAAACAAAACCTTTAGCGGAACACCCTGCGCCTTTAATTCGTTAAGATTATCAGAAATGTGGTTGATAAAATCGCCAACTCGAATATCAATTGCTATTGCAACCTTTTCTACGCTTTTCCCTGTCTGCGCACAGATATCGGCGAATTTTGAGATAAGCTGTGGCGGTAGATTATCAACGCAATAGTACCCCATATCTTCAAGAAAATGCATTACATTCGTCTTGCCTGAGCCCGACATTCCCGTTATGATTAAAAATTCCATATTTTTTCTCCGTAATTAGCTTATTCAATAATTTCAGGCTCCAATTCAAGCAAGTAGCCCGTTTTTTGCAAAACAATACGCTTTACTTCATCTGTTAGCGCAATAATATCAGCAAAAGTTGCGTTACCTTTATTAATAACAAATCCGCTGTGTTTTTCACTAACCTGCGCACCACCGACGCTAAGACCTTTTAATCCGCATTGTTCAATAAGCAACGAAGCATAAGAGTCCTGCGGACGTTTGAACATACTGCCCGCGCTTGGGTATTCAAGCGGCTGTTTATCTCGTCTTTTCTGCATCAATTCATCCATTTTTGCTTTAATTTCACTTTTAATACCAATATTAAGCTTAATTGTAACGGACAGAATAATCATGTCACGATTATGCATAAAAACGCTTGAACGATAGCCAAGCTCCATTGAATTAACATCAATTGTTGTAATTTCGTCATTTTCAAGATACAGTGCGCTTATTACAACATCGCTTAACTGTCCACCGTAGGCTCCGGCGTTCATAAACAATGCGCCGCCAACATTACCGGGTATACCATAAGCAAATTCAAGTCCGCAAAGCGAATTTTCAAATGCTGTCATGCAAAGCAATTTTAAAGGCACGCCTGCACCGGCTGTAATAACACCGTCATCACCGACTTCAATTTCAGCCAAATCGCCCGAAAGCTTAATAACCGCTCCGTCAAAGCCTTTGTCAGAAACAAGAAGGTTACTTCCCCTGCCGATGATAAAAAACCTCTCTTTGCATTTTTTTAGCAGTGATACAAGAGATTTAAGCATCGGTACATCGTTAACTGTTACAAGCAAAGCGCACTCTCCGCCGACTTTCATCGAAGTGTGTGCCGATAAACTTTCGCCTACTTTTGCATCAAGAGCATTTTTTGCGCAAAAATCTAAAATTTCAGAATGCATTATAAATGTTCCTTTTATTGTAATTATGTATTTAGTATATGCGTAAATTTGAATTTAAATATCGGTTTTTTTGATAATCTCATGTGCTTCCATATTAAGACCGAGATTATCAAGCAATTCCTGTGCGGCATTGTAACCGAGTTTCTTTTCACGGTTATTCATAGCGGCAACTTCAAGAATAATTGCAAGGTTACGGCCCGGTTTTACGGGAATTGTTATGGAAGGAATATTAACGCCGAGAATACTTGTATATTCACTATCAACACCCATTCTGTCGTAAACCTTTTCGGGATCCCAAAGTTCCATTTCTACAATTAGGTCGATTTTTTCTGTTACCTTGATAGCACCCATACCGAAAAGTCGGCGCGCATTGATAATGCCTATACCACGAAGTTCAAGAAAATGTCTGATATTATCAGGCGATGTGCCTACAAGAGAAATGTTTGACACCTTACGGATTTCTACCGCATCATCGGCAACAAGTCTGTGGCCGCGCTTTACAAGCTCAATAGCCGTTTCGCTTTTGCCAACACCGCTTTCACCCAAAATCAAAACGCCTTCACCGTAAATTTCAATCAACACGCCGTGGCGGGTAATTCTTGGCGCAAGGTTAAGGTTAAGAAAAGCAATAAGGCTTGACATAAAGTTTGATGTAGAATCACTTGAGCGTAAAAGCGGAACTTCGTATTTTTCAGCATATTCAAGCATTTCAGGAAAAATAGGCAGTTCTCTGGTTATAATAAGTGCAGGTATACCCTGCATAAAGAATTTATCAAGCTGTGCTTTTCTTTTTTCTTCTTCAATAACGGAAAGATACGCAAACTCAACCTTGCCGATAATCTGAATACGTTCGGGATTGAAATACTCATAAAAATCCATAAGCTGCAAACCGGGACGGTTTACTTCAGTTTCTTCAATCAAAATATTAGCAGGATCCTGCGGTGTATAAACCACCTCAAGCTTAAATTCATCAATAATTTTTTTAAGCGCAACGTTAAATCTTGCCATGCGCAAAAACACTCCCTTCACAAAAACGCATGAAGCGTATATCAATTTTCAATCCATATAATTTTACCACAATTCAACGCAAATTTCAATACACAATACATAAAATTTAAGTCAAATACTTTGTGCAGATTATATATCGTGAAAGAGGTATCGTTATGGGCAAACTTTTCAAATTTTTCGGCAGCAGGCTATTTTTAACAAGTCTGTTTTTGTTTTTGCAGCTGTGCGCATTTTTCTTAGTCATCATAACGCTTACAAGCAAATCTATATATTTTTATGCTTTTATTTACATCATTTCGCTCTTGGTTGCAGTTTTGGTTGCATCTTCAGAGCAAAATCCTTCATTCACAATAGCATGGCTCATCTTAATGGTAATTTTTCCTGTATTTGGTTGGTTGTTTTACTATATGTTTTCATACAAAAAGCCATTCAGAAAAAATCTTGAAAAGCTTTTTAATATTCGTAATGATATAAGCAGTATGCAAGGTAAAAACGAAGATATTTCACATAATTTAGAGCTTTGTTCATGTGCAAGGCGTCAGATAAACTATCTGCAAAATCACGCTGACGCCCATGTGCGAAATGCAACACAAACAAAGTTTTTTTCGATAGGAGAAGATTTTTTCGAGGATTATATTAAAGCATTAAACGATGCGAAAGACTTTATTTTTATTGAATATTTCATCATCAACAATGGTATTATGTGGAGCACCATACTTGACATTTTAAAGTGCAAAGCAAAAGATGGTGTGGATATACGCGTTCTTTACGATGATTTGGGTACAATAAACTATTTACCAAAAGATTTTGCACACACATTGAAAATGCATGGCATAAAGACGTGCGTATTTAACAGATACAGAGCATCGGTAGACAGCTTTTTAAACAGCCGCGATCACAGAAAAATAACAGTAATAGACGGCAAATGCTGTTATACGGGCGGTTTGAATTTAAGCGATGAATACATTAACAAAAAAGTTTTACACGGGCATTGGAAGGACTGCGCCATAAAACTAACGGGAGATGCCGTTGATGATGTTACTGCACAGTTTTTAACTCTTTGGCATTTTTCTTGTAATACAGATGTCAGCAAGGAAGACAATAAGTTTTTTATAGGCTGTAAAAACAAAAACGATGGCGTTTGCGTTTGCTTTTGCGATGAGCCTTACGATGACAAGACTATCGGGAAGGGGCTGTATTTAAATTTGATATCAGCCGCACAAGATCATGTATATATTTGTACGCCTTACCTGATTTTAGACAGCGAGACCGCACAAGCAATTAGACTTTGTGCGCAAAGCGGCGTAAAGATTAGAATAGTAACACCGCATATTCCCGACAAAAAATGGGTACACGCCGTTACACGCAGCAATTATGATTTGCTAATTAAAAGCGGTGTTGAAATTTTTGAATACACCAACGGTTTTGTACATTCCAAAATGATTGAGTGCGATTCGACCTGTGCCATGGTTTCTACCATAAATTTTGATTTCAGAAGCTTTTATCTGCATTTTGAAAACGGCGTTTTTATGTATAAATCTAAAGCTGTTGAGCAAGTGAAAAATGATTTTCAACTTCTGTTTAATCAATGTGAAAAAATCAAATACCGACAATTCTCTTCAAAAAATCCTTTAAAGATTTTAAAGCTGAGGCTATTACGTCTTTTTTCGCCGTTAATGTGATTTTTTGCAAAAAATTAATATGTGTTTAAAACAAAAACTTTACTTTAAAATCCAAAAATGATATAATAGATTTTGTATGACACAAGCCCTAAACACAAGGTGGAACAATGGCAAAAAGAAAATCAAAGAAAATAAGATACGATAGGCTGATTGTGTTAATTATTGCAGCAGCTTTACTCTTCTATGCGCTTACGCAGATGCTATCCTGCGCACAGAACCTGTTATTCTCAGATGATGAAGAAAAAAGTAAAAGCAATGCAGAATCGGCATATCTTCCCGATAATAACAGCTCTGAAGTAAGTACTGACGATTACGCTTTTACTGTGGTTATAGATGCCGGTCACGGCGGTGATGATGTTGGCGCAGTTGATTTTAACGGCACAAGATACGAAAAAGACGATGTGCTTGAAGTAGCTTTGCTTGTGCGTGAAGAGTTATTGGAATACGGCAACATTAATATAGTGATGACAAGAGAAGATGATACTTTTGTTTCGCTTGATGACAGATGTGCCATTGCAAATAACATTGACGCAGATCTGTTTGTTTCCATACACCGCAACAGCGCTGATATCGGAAACGGAATTGAAATTTGGGTTAACAGCGAAAACAACTCTGATGACAAGTTGATTGCGCAGAAAATACTCAGCAAATTCTCTGCTGATACTGTTTCGCAGATAAGAGGCACAAAGGAAGGCTTCCGTGATGATTCAGGAAACGAGCATAATTACTATGTAAATTCCAACACTGATATGCCCAGCTGCCTAATTGAATTAGGTTTTATAACCGATAACAACGACAACAATTACTTTGATTTATACAAGGTAAATTATGCAAAAGCGATTGCTGACGGCATTGTTGATGCAGCACAGGTGCTGGAGCTTTATCCGTAAATGATTATAAAAGATCAGATAAAAAACTTATTGAAGGAATAAAAGAATGACAGAAAAAACAAGACTTAATGTCGGAAAAATGAGCTGTGTAAGATGCTCTGCCGCTGTTGAAAGAGCGCTGAAAAACACAAACGGTGTTATAAATGCCGAAGTTTCTTATGCATCGGCAAGGGCAGATATTGAATTTGACAGCGAAATAACCGATATCAAGAAAATCAGAAAAGCAATTGAAAAAGCAGGTTACAGCGTTGTTGACGATACGATTACAGCAAACGCCAAAAAGCTGAAAACATTGAAAATCAAATTTGTGATTTCTCTTATTCTCAGTATACCTTTCATCGTTATGATGATTTTGATGTTTGCCGCACCCGATGCAGACATAACACACATGATGCACAGCAACGGTTTGTGGCAATTGGTTTTATCCATACCCGTGCAATTTGGCATTGGTTTGCAGTTTTACAAGGGTGCGTTTCATTCGATTAAAAACGGAAGTCCTTCCATGGACGTTTTAGTATCATTGGGAACAACTGCCGCATGGGGTTACAGCCTTTACAATCTGATTACGGGTAAGCATGAATTTTACTTTGAAGGTGCAGTAGTTGTTATCACGTTGATTTTGCTTGGCAAAATGCTTGAAACCAACGCAAAATCAAAAACATCTTCTGCAATATCCATGCTGATGGATTTAAGTCCGAAGGAAGCAATAGTAAGACGTGACGGAAAAGAAATCAGCATTGAAGCCGCACTGATCGAAAAGGGCGATATTGTAATTGTAAAGCCCGGCTCCAACATAGCCGTTGATGGAATCGTTATAAAAGGTGAAAGCTCTGTTGATGAATCCATGTTAACGGGTGAAAGTATGCCTGTTGTAAAAAACGTCGGCGACAAGGTTTTCGGCGGAACCACTAACGCAGGCGGCGCGCTTGAAATAAGAGCGGAAAGCGTTGGAAGCGAAACCGTGCTTTCAGAAATTGTAAGACTTGTGGACGAAGCGCAATCATCAAGGGCGAGCATACAAAACATTGCGGATAAGGTTTCTGCCGTGTTTGTACCATTTGTTTGTATAGCAGCTGTGTTAACTCTTGTATTATCCTTGGTATTTAACGCAGGCGTTTCGGAAAGTGTTTCAAGAGCGGTATCGGTATTGGTTATCGCCTGCCCATGCTCGCTCGGACTTGCAACACCTACTGCATTAATGGTAGGATTAGGCTTAGGCGCGCAAAACGGCATATTGATAAAAAATGCAGATACACTTGAAAAAGCGTGCAAAATCAACGCAGTTATTTTTGACAAAACGGGCACTATCACAACAGGCAAGCCCACCCTTTGCGATATATTTACCGCTGACGGTCTTGATAATGACGAAGCACTTAAAATATGTGCTTCGGTAGAAAAATACTCAGAGCATCCGCTTGCAAAATCGATAACAAACGTTTACGAAGGCGGATATTATACAGCCGAAAATTTTCAGGCACTTTCCGGATTAGGCGTTAAGGCTATAATCAACGGCGATGAGATATACATCGGTAAAGTTGATAAAAGCATGGTTAACGATGAAGCTTTGTTGGCAAACGGCAATACGCAGACATCGGAAGGGAAAACCGTGCTGTATATGTACATTAACAAAAAGCTAAGCGCGGTTTTTTCTGTAAGCGATACTGTGCGCGAGCAATCAAAAGATGCAATTAACGCTTTGAAAAATAACGGTATACGCACAATGTTGCTTACCGGCGATAACGAGCTTTGCGCTAAAAAAATCGGCAACACTGTTGGTGTTGATGAGATTTTTGCAAATGTAATGCCACAGGATAAGCTTGAAAAAGTTAAACAAGCACACGAAAAATATGGCTTAACCGCAATGGTTGGCGACGGTATTAACGATGCGCCTGCGTTGGCACAATCCGATGTGGGCTTTGCAATGGGCAGCGGCACGGATATAGCAATGGAATCGGGCGATATAGTTTTGGTTGGCGCAAATCCTGCGCTTGTACCAAAGGCAATTACTCTTTCCAAAAAAACAATGCGAAAAATCAAACAAAATCTGTTTTGGGCGTTTTTTTATAACACAATCGGCATACCATTGGCGGCTTTAGGCTTTTTATCACCTGTAATTGCGGGTGCGGCAATGGCTTTTAGTTCTGTTTCGGTTGTAACAAATTCTTTGCTTTTAAAACGTACAAAACTATAAATACAAAATTATTTTTTTGATTGTTGACATTAACACGCACTTTTGGTATAATCTTTATGTAAACGATTTACATCGCAAAAATTCGGCGTTCCGCTGCGCTGAAAATCAAAGCGGACCTTTTTAAATATACCAAAAGGCAATGTGAGGAAACTATGGACGAGAAAATCACAAAAATACAACTTGGCGCTGCAAAATGCGCACTTGATATCACAGATGGCAGTGAACGCGGTGAATATGTTAGCCAGGATTATATCATTAACAAGCTTGGCAGACCTCACAGAAGCGTTAACCTTATGTACTGCTACTATCCTCTTGACGAAGGTTTCCCCGGAAGAGCTAGCGTTGTTCACGCACATGATGATGTAAGCTTTGCATGGGATTATCCTTATGATGATTATTTCACATACAAGGGCGGTCTTGGCGGAAATACCGAAGGCGAACCGTTTGAATATATGCGTGATATAAGACGACACGGTCAGGACGTAACGCTGACACTTACAATTGACCCACATGTTACTGATGAGCATCTTATTGCAGTTGCAAACGACCTTAAAACATTCGGCAGAATGTTTTGCAGAGTTAACCATGAGGCAACGGGCAACTGGTTCTCATTCAACAAGCGTTGCACATATCAGGAAGTTGCAGACTTTTTTGTAAGAGTTACAAGAATTTTTCATGAGCACGCACCAAATGTAAAACTTATACTTTGCATTGGCGGTATTGAGCAGAAAGACGCTGTTGAAATTGAAAAGGAAAAAGAATTTGCACAGGCAGTTTGCGAAACTGATATATGGTCTGTTGATAAATATCCCGCTTTACACTGGGGCTGGCCTTATGATATTGCAGAACGCGGCGGACACTCTCACGCTCGCCATAAAATCTCTGATATGTTTTACCTTACAAAGCGAAGCTACGAAAGGTTTACTGAACTCAACGGCGGCAAGGGCAAGCCTATGACTTTAGGCGAAATGAATGTTGACGGCGACGTTACAGGCCCTTACGATCAGGCACAAATGGTTAAGGAGCTTTACGATACAGTTAAAAACGAGAATGCTACATGGCTTTCTTCAATAACTTTCTATCAGTTCCGTGACAGAGGAAGACTTGGTCTTGAAATTGAAGATCCTTCAAACGCAAACTGCGGCTTTGAACAGCCTGAATTAGCTGTATATAAGGAAATTATGAAGGATGAGTATTTCTCGCCAACTGTTACCGATATGGGTGAAATTGCTCTTCCCGCAACGTTGCGTTGGGGCGGTGCCGAAGACGCTGAAGGTCTTGCAATTAACGTTCACTTTGACAAAAACCCCACATTCTGCGAGGTTTACTTTGAAGAAAATCTCAATCTTATGCTTGAGATCAACGGAAAATGGTTCTACAAATCACCCGAATGTAAATTTGTTGACCTTATGCCCGCATTCTTTGAAAAGCCTATTGACACCGAGTGCGATATGACATTGAAAATCTTTGCACCCCCTGCAAGCGGTGAAAACGACCTTTCTATTGAAGGCGGCAATTTAAATACTTACACAACAATAACCAAAATGCCCAATATCAGAGTAAGATTTGAACCTACTGAACTTTAATCAATTATCATGAAAATTATAACTTGGAATGTAAATGGCCTGCGCGCGTGCATGAACAAAGGCTTTATGGAATTTTTTAACCAATCCGATGCTGATATATTTTGTGTGCAGGAAACCAAAATGCAGCAAACCGATGCAAGCTTTGACTTTGGCTGCTATAATCAATACTGGAACAGTGCTGACAAAAAAGGCTATTCCGGAACAGCTGTGTTTGCAAAAAACGCACCCTTAAACATAAGCTACGGCATTAATATTGACAAGCACGACCACGAAGGAAGAGTTATCACCTGCGAATTTGAAGATTTTTATCTCGTTAATGCGTATATCCCAAATTCTCAGCGTGAGCTTGCCCGTATCGACTACCGCATGGAGTGGGAAGACGATTTTAGAGAATATCTTTGCAATCTGGATAAGCAAAAACCTGTTATCTACTGCGGCGATTTAAACGTTGCACACAAGGAGATTGACCTAAAAAATCCTAAAACAAACACCAACAATGCAGGGTTTACTTTGCGAGAGCGTGAAAAACTTGGACTTTTGCTTGAAAGCGGTTTTGCTGACAGTTTTCGTGAACTTTACCCCGATGTAACGGGTGCTTACACCTGGTGGAGCTATATGTTTAAATCAAGAGAAAAAAACGCAGGGTGGCGTATTGATTATTTTCTTGTTTCAAAAAGGCTTATGCCACAGGTTCAGGACGTAATAATCCGCAATGATATTTTCGGCAGCGACCACTGCCCCGTTGAACTTATATTAAAATAATCTGACAAAATGGTGATGTTATGAAAAAGATAGTTTCTGTTTTATTGGCAATTACTGCGTGCTGTTCTTTGTTGACAGCTTGCTCAGGCACATTCAACCCCGGTGAAGCTACCGCCTTGACAATTGACGCAAACGGCGTTGTTGTACAGGTTGCAAGCGCAAGCGGAGATAAAGGTTACGATGCATTGGTTAAAGCTTGCAGCGGTGCTATACACAAGGGCAAGCTTGAAGATTGTACCTTTGGCGACGTTGTACTGACGTTTGAGATTGATGGCGAAGAGGTTACTCTTCACCCTTGTGCAGACGAAGACTGCGGTTACATTGTAATTGGCAGTATTGATGCCGAAAAGAAAGAATATATAAAAATAAGCGATGATGACCGTAAAGCTATTTTTGATTTCATAAACACCTATGCTTCATAAATCCTTGCGAAAAAATACATACTACTGCTGTGCAATATGTTATAAAGGCAAACTAAATGCAAATGAAGATTGTGTCGCTATCGGAAAACGTATAATCCGAAATGAAGATATTGACATTAACTCGAAGGCTAACTTTTTTGTTGCAGTTGCAGATGGAGTTTCAAACTCAAGCAACGGTGCTTATGCTTCGAAGATGTGTTTGCAGTTACTTACAAAATCAAAACGAGGCAATAATAATCTTGCAAAAAAAGCCGTTGATATACACAAAAAGCTTTTAAAATACGGTCAAACGCATGAGGAATGTTCTGACATGCAGACCACGCTTTGCGCTTTGCTGATAGAAAAAAGCGGTAAATTACAGTATGTAAATGTTGGCGATTCACGTCTTTACCGTTTTAAAAACAACGAGCTTAAGCAACTTTCAAAGGATCAATCCTTTGTTGAAATGCTTTACGATAAGGGTAAAATTTCTCAGGAACAAAAGCACATTCATTCAAGCAAAAACCTTGTTCTTTCAGCAATCGGCGCAGCTTCGAGCCAACCAAATCCCGAAGCAAGCGAAATTGACGAAAGCTTTGATATTGGCGATATATATCTGCTTTGCAGTGATGGTTTGAGCGATTATGTTCTTGATGCCGACATTGAAGCAATTCTTATGCAACCAATACCCTTAGTTCAGCGACTGCAAAGGCTTTATGATGCGGCAATTGAAAACGGCAGCGGTGACAATATATCGATAGCAGCGGTATCAAAAATCAAATAAACAAACAACGCCCCTTGAGGATATAAAATCCACAAGGGGCATTTTTATCGGTAAATCTATCGATTTGCATAAGAGTGTGCAGGACAATCGGGCGTTGCGCTTTCGGCTATATCATCACATTCTTCGATTATTTCGTCGACAACTTCAAAATTTACGCCATAGAAGGAAATAAACATGAGCGCCAAAGAAAACATCGCCATTAAAACTGTGTGCGTAAAGCTAAGCGTTCCCGCATCGGACATACCTGCTGTCAAAAAAGTCAACACTATACCTACAATGCCTATAATATCATATACCTTTTTCATACTTTTTTCCTCCTGATATTTTTAATACTGAACCGTTAAGTTCATGCTGATTTTAGCATTAAAAACATCAAAATTCAAGTGGTATAAGTCCGTTTTATCGGACAGTTGGTATATATGACTTGCACAGGGCAAAAGTGGGTGTTTTATAGTACACTTAAAATATCATTCAGGTTTTTTCTGTGTTATCATTATTAAAATCAATGCGTCTTTTAATTACTCTATACAGAGAATAAAGCGCCAGCAAAGCGCTTGGCAGAAGAATTATATCACCGGCATAGGCGTAAAGTGTTTTATCAGAATTAAGCGAATAATCAACCTTAATTGCACATTTTTCAAGCATAGGCGCAGTCTTGATGACATTGCCGCGATTATCTATTGCCGATGTAACCGCTGTACTGCTTGCACGCAGTACAAAACGATCATTTTCAACGGCACGCAAAATTGCGTGAGCATGGTGCTGACGCAAAGCTGGGCTTTTGCCAAACCACGAATCATTACTGATAATTGTGATAATTTCTGCGCCTTCGTTAACGGTTGAACGTACAATAGACGGATAGATGGATTCGTAACAGATAACGCCGCCGATAGTAGCTTCAGAGGTATCTATTGCACCGTTTTCATCACCCTGCTTTACATAACCTATAATTTCAAACAGCTCAGGGTAATGCTGCATCAAAACATCAGCAAAGGGTACGTATTCACCAATCGGGACAAGCACCTGCTTGTAGTAAGGTTCGCTTACTGTATTGTAAGGCTCAATACACAAAAGTGCATTGTAAATATCAGTTAAATCATCATGCTGTTCTTCGTAAAAAGCGCCTGTAACAAGTGTTATATCATTTTCGGTAGCAAATTGTTCCAACATATCGGCATAATACGGAACCTTGTTGTATCTGAAAGGCGCAGCGGTTTCGGGAAAAACAACAAGCTTTGTATTCTCATCAATAAGCTTTAATGCTTCATCAAAGTAAGCGTTTATAACTTCTTCAGTTGACATTTGCCATTTATCAAGCCCCGAAAAATTGCCCTGTACAATAACCGCATTTGAAGAGTTTTCGGCCTTATCAACCTTGTTATATTTTAGCCGCAAAGTTCCGTAGATTGTATTTGCCGAAAAGACCGCAACGGCAGTGCACAGGGCAACAGCGCACTTTTTAAATGTTTTACGCTGGATAATTGCACGGCACAAAAAAGCATTAATCAAGGCAACAATAAACGAAACAAATAAAGAACCAAGTAAATTTGCGCTTTGTATAAACTCTGTAAACGGGGTAACAATTACCGCAAGCCTTGCCCATGGAAACGATAAAGGAGTGAAACATTGCGTGAAAAATTCGCCCAAGATATAAAAAAACGCAAAAAATATAGCATCAAGGTTTATGTTTTTTGCAACTCGGCATAGCAGAGTAAGTCCAAGTGCGTAAAAAATTCCGAGAAAAAATGCGGAAGCAACAATTGCAAGCAGAATAAGTCCACATGAAGCAGCGGTTGACAGTTGTTCTTGAAGAACGGGAGTCAACTCAAACAACCAATACATAAGACTTGCATAAAGCGAAAAACCATAGCATGAAAACGCAAAAAACCACTGACGCAGCTTTAATTTTTGCGAATAGTTTTCTATTGCAAAAAACATTGGAATGAGCGAGAAAAAGCACAAAAACCATAAATTTTGAACTGAAAAGGAAAGAGATGTTAGTAGACCCGACGCAATGCACAAGCCGATTGTTTTAAAATATATGCTGTTTTTGATAAGCTCCCCTCCTTATTCTTATAAGAAATATCAATAAGAAATAATATCACATTTTGCACAAAAATGCAAGGTAAAAATTTACGCATATATCAAGCGGATTTAAAATAAAAACCTCTTGCATTGTATAATGATATATGATATAATTTTGATAATAATATGCATTTATGAGGTTGAATTTTTTCCATGAAGATTTCAATTCTTGATACAACGCTGCGCGATGGCGCACAATGTGAGAATGTTTCGTTCTCGGTGAATGATAAGCTAAAAACAATTGTTTTGCTTGATTCCTTTGGAATAAGTTACATTGAAGCGGGCAATCCTGCATCAAATCCAACTGACCGCGAAGTGTTTGCAAAACTTAAAGATATACCGCTCAAAAACGCGAAAATCTGTGCGTTTGGCAGTACTGTGCGCAAAGGGCTTGAACCCGAAAATGATGAAAATATTACTATGCTGATGCAAAGCAGTGCCGATGTAATTGCAATTTGCGGCAAGGCTATGGAAAGTCAGGCAAATGAAATCATCGGGATTTCAGGCGAGGAAAACTTATCTCTTATAAAAACAACAATAAAATATTTTAAGGATAACAATCGAGAGGTTATATTTGACGCCGAGCATTTTTTTGATGCATTTAAAAAGGATATGAATTATGCGTGCAAGGTTATAGAAGCTGCAATTGAAGCTAAAGCTGATATAATCTGCCTTTGTGATACAAACGGCGGTTGTTTGCCCAGCGATATATCATCTGCTGTAAAGTATGTGTGCGATAAATATAATGATATAAGTTTTGGCGTGCACTGCCATGATGATTCAGGCTGTGCGGTTGCAAATTCACTTGCTGCCATTGAAAACGGTGCTGTGCATATTCAAGGTACGCTTAACGGAATAGGAGAACGCTGCGGAAATGCAAACCTTTCCACGCTGATACCCAACATTTCGTTAAAGACTAACCACGATATCGATGGCGAGCTTGCAAAGCTTTATATGGTTTCAAGTACGTTAGCAGAAATTTGCAACAAACCTATTCATTCCAACAAGCCTTACGTTGGCAGAAGTGCTTTCACACACAAAGGCGGCTTGCATACCGATGCAATGCTTAAAGCCGATTTTTCTTATGAGCATATTAACCCTGCGCTTGTTGGCAATAAGCGAAGATATCTGATGAGCGAGCTTTCAGGCAGAAGTACTATATTTGCCAAGTCTAACATCATCAGCAAGGACGGCACGATAACGAAAAATTCACCGCAGGTAAGTGCAATACTTGAAAAAGTTAAACAGATGGAGCATTACGGATACAGTTTTGAAGCAGCTGATGCAAGTTTTGAGCTTATTGTATTGAAAGCACTTTCAAAATTCAATCCGCATTTTGATTTGATATTATATAAGGTAATTGATGAATTTCCCTGCATTGATGACAAAATGCAATCAAGCGCAACAATTAAAATCGCTGTAAAAGGCGAAACGGAAATTACAGCCTCTCTCGGCAACGGACCTGTAAACGCTCTTGACTTAGCTTTGCGTAAAGCTCTTGCGGTGTTCTATCCGCAAATTAAAGAAATGTACCTTAGCGACTACAAGGTGCGTGTGCTTGATGAAAATGGTGCAACCGCTTCACTTACCCGCGTTATTATCGAAAGCACGGATGGCATACGACACTGGTCGACGGTTGGCGTTTCGCCCGATATTATTGAGGCAAGCTTAATTGCCCTTATTGATTCTGTTGAATATTTTTTACATCATTATAACGAAAACAAAGGAGAACAAAAATGAAAAGAACAACAAAACAATTAATTTCAGCGTGCCTTGCAATTGCACTTTGCGCAGGTTCGCTTAGCGGATGTAAGGAAAGACTTGATGCCCCCAGCTCTTCAAGCGGTCTTGACAGAAATATGCTTTACAACGATTATGCAAATCTTGAAAAAGTAACCGGTGAAGAAGCAGCTGCATTGCACACAGGCAAGCTAACGCTAATCTGCGGCGAACAGCAAGTAACACCTGTTGAGTATATTACTGCGCTTTACGAAGAAGGCACCATGCTTTACGCTTACACAAGAGATTCTGTTGGCAACATGGAGAATCTTCCTACAATTGACTGCTCTGAATATCAGCTTAATTTTATATTTGAAAATGAAGAAGTAAAGAATGTAACTTACCAAATCTGGAATCTTGACCAGACAACACTCGTTGATGATGACCACGATGGTTCACCTTCGGAAGATTTTGTTATGCCTACTGAACCCGGCGAGTATATAGGCGGTGTAATAGCCTTTTGGGAAGATGGTAACGGACAGACAGTTTTGGGCGAACATTTCTTCAAGTTTACATTTTAATTTATGATGAATTTAATTTTTATCGGTGATGTTGTAGGCAAATGCGGCTGTGATATTTTATCCGATAAGCTTTTTGATATAAAAAAACGTTATAATGCAGATATCGTTATTGTTAACGGTGAAAACTCTGCCATTGGCAACGGAATTTCGAAAAGCTCTATAGACTCGATTTTTTCAAGCGGTGCTGATGTCATAACAACGGGCAATCATGTGTTTCAAAAAACTGATGCTATGCAGATTTTAGGCGAAAACGAGTGTGTTTTAAGACCTGCAAACTATCCTGATGGCACAATTGGAAACGGTAGTTATATAATCGATATGGGCAGAGCTCAAATTGCTATTATAAATCTGATGGGTACTTTATTGATGGAGCCGCTTGATAATCCGTTTTTTTGCGCAGACAAATTGCTTGAAGGTATTGACACACCTAATATTATTGTTGATTTTCACGCCGAAGCCACATCGGAAAAAAAAGGCATGGGTTTTTATCTGGCAAAGCGTGTAACTGCTGTTTTGGGCACACACACGCACGTGCAAACTGCGGATGAAACTATAATTGATAATCACACAGCATACATAACAGATGTAGGTATGACAGGTTCGGAAGACTCTATCATCGGTTTTGATAAGCAATGCGCTTTAACACGTATGAAGAATCATATTCCCGTAAGATTTTGCGAAGCAGACATTTCGCCTTTTATATGTGGTATTCATCTTGAATTTGATGAAAAATGCGGCAAAGCATTGTCGATAGAAAGGTTTATCATCAGGTAGAAAACATGAAATTTTACACGGTAATGTCTTGCGACAGTATCAGAAAAACGGCAAAAACCGCTTATACTGAGCTTTGTAAAAACGGTTGTGTTGAGTTGCAGGCTGTCGGAACATCAGCCGTAAACAATGCTGTAAAATCAGCTACCAAAGCTGTGGGAATGGTATATTTATCTCAAAAAAGCGCCGCATGTGATGTAACATACGGAAAATTTGATGATGATGAAGGCAAAACTGTAAACACGGTACGCATACGCATTAAAATGACATAATTTAAGCCTTGCAATGCAGATTAAGCATCGCAAGGCTTTTTTGTTTTGTTGTGATATTAATAATCACCGGAAGTATCAGGGACGAGTTCAAATTCAATATCAAACTCTTCCATGTTATAATCCTCATCAATTCGAACAACTTTTGCAGTTACCCTATCCCCTGCTTCGAAGCCCTCAAGAGCTTCGGTTAAAGAATCATAATCATCGATAGCAATATCATTTACGTGAGTTATAACATCGCCTACGGCAAGCTCGGTGTTGTAAATATCTGAATCTTCACGAATATTTGTAATATAAATACCTTTTACAGCAAGCATTTCTACTTCAAAATTATCATAAAACTCAATGCCTATTCTGTATCTGCCGGAAACATATCCAAATTCAATAATATCATCAATAATAGGCTTAGCTTCATTAACGGTAATGGCAAAGCCAATGCCTTCAACAGTGGTATCGGCAATTTTTGATGATGTAATACCCAAAAGCTGACCGTACATATTTACAAGTGCGCCCCCTGAGTTGCCAGGACTGATTGGGGCATCTGTTTGAATACAAGTCATGTAATATCCTGTTGATTCTGTACGAACCTTACGGTTTAAACCTGAAATAATACCCATAGTAAGTGTGCCGGAATATCCGCTTGGGTTGCCTATTGCGATAACCTGCTCTCCAAGTTTTGCCTGCTCAGCGTCACCAAGCTCTATTGCAACAAGATTACTTGCGCTGATTTTTATTACAGCAAGATCAGTTTTGGTATCATAACCTACAACAGTTGCAGTATAACTCTGCATATCTTCATATATATCAGAATTATCGTCTTCATCATAAACAACGACTTCAATCTGCTCAGCACCACTAATAACGTGCTGATTTGTAACGATGTAGCCATCTTGAGAAATTATAACACCTGAACCTGTAGCAAATGCACTGGAAGCGTCAACTTCATTGCTGCTTATTCTCTCATTAAAGCAGTAGATTTCAACCACGCTTGGTCTGATATATTCGCCTATTTGTTCCACTGTGTATTGTTCACCATCGGCAGGGCGTGCAGCAAGCTCGGTCATTGTCTGAGAAGCGTCTGACTTAATTACTCCATAATATCCAAGCGCAAAAATGCCAATAGCAAACAGAGCAAGAATAATCAGCGTTACAAAAACAAACGCAACTGAACCCTTTATTTTTTTATCACGAGGTATTTCGGCAAAGTCGGTTTGCGAATAAACTTCATTTTCAGGTCTGATTTTTTCGTGCGGCGCATTATCAGCAACAGGCTGTACGGGCATTGTAGGCATTGGCACACCA
The DNA here is from genome assembly GCA_045541475.1 of Oscillospiraceae bacterium. Classification (GTDB taxonomy): domain Bacteria; phylum Bacillota; class Clostridia; order Oscillospirales; family Ruminococcaceae; genus RGIG3077. The sequence continues at coordinate 32,148 of JAZQJI010000017.1, read as the reverse complement.
TTTATATACTGCGGCATATATGGTGGTATATTATGGTTTTGAAAATTCGGCAAATCATTAGGCGTATTTTGTGTTGCCGGATTTTGCTGAGGCTGTGTAAACACAGCATTTGTTTCTGCATGCGCGGGGTTTTCGGGGGTATTTTGCGGAATTTGGGTTCCGTTAAAATTATCGCTCATCAATAAAGTATCCTTTCATATATATATTATATTATTTGTGTGTTTTTTGCGATGTGGGCAATTCAATATCAAACTGAGTATATTCACCCACTACCGATGATACGCGAATTGTGCCGTTATGCAGTGCGATTATGGAACGAACAATGGACAAACCAAGCCCGACACCTGTTTTGTCTTTACCGCGTGATTCATCAGTTTTATAAAACTTTTCAAATATACGTGAAATATCCTTTTCTTTTATACCTTCACCGGTATTTCTTATTGCTATGTTCAATCCTTTATTTGATTTGGAGACACTATATGAAATTATACCACCTTCATCAACAAATTTTACTGCATTTTCTGTAAGATTATAAATCACCTGTTGAATAAGGTCTTTATCGGCGTGCATTATAACTTTTTCAAAGTCCAGACCCTGCACATCAGCTTTTTTCTTATTAAGCTGATTTTCAAACAAGAACACTGTATTGATGACCAAATCATGCAAATCAAATTCTGAACAGTTAATTTCCATCTCGTGTGATTCATATTTAGAAAGATAAAGCATGGAGCGAACAAGACGCGACAGTCGGCGTATTTCATCAGAAACAATCATCAGATAGTGCTTTTGATTTTCTTCCGGTATTGTTCCGCTCAAAATAGCATCTACAAATCCGCCGATAGATGTCATCGGCGTGCGCAATTCATGTGATACGTTAGCAATAAAGGCAAGTCTGCTCTTTTCGTTACGGTCAATAGAATCCGCCATTTCATTCATTACAGTGGCAAGCTCAGCAATCTCACCACTGCTTTTAACATTTATGCGAGTGGAAAAATCGCCTTGCGAATAACGTCTTGCAGCCTCGGTAATATCTGAAATAGGCTTGATAAGGCTTTTCATCTGCTTTAATGCAACAAACATGAAAAACAGCATGATAAACAGAGAAGATGCACTGTACACAAGATACAGCATCGTGTTAAAATCCTTTATATCATCACGCGAGCCGTACACTACAATATACATAGGTGTTTCAGAATTCTTCGGAAAAAACATATCTACATAACAACACATTTTTTCCTCAAAAAATCCGTTAACGGTATCAGTGGTGAAAACACCTTTTAAATCAGAAACGGGTAGTTTCTCAACGGGAAAAGACTTTCCGATAAAAGTTGTATTTACATCAAGTGTCATTGCAACATTGCCTTCACAGTCCAATATTACAGAATACATATCATAGAATGTAGTATCATGCTGCAATACTGATTTCATTTCTGCAAAATCATCACCCGAATTTGACTGAAGTAATACTGAAAGAGATTCGGTGTGACGTTTATAATTCTCAGCGATTTCACTTTCATAGTATTCCTTTGAAACAAACAACATTATCGTTCCTATAATGATTAATCCTACAAGCAGAAAAATGTAGAACATCATTAAATAAAAATTAAATATACTGCCTTTAATAAACGGTTTATTTTTCATTTCCGCAAGCCTTTCATAAATGCGTCAGAATAAAACACAAGGGACCGCATATCGATGCCGTCCCTTAAAAGCTATAAAGAAGATTATTCGTCCTCGATTACCTCAAACTTATAGCCAACACCCCAAACAGTCTTGAGAGCCCATTTTTCAGAAACGCCTTCAAGCTTTTCTCTGAGTCGTTTGATGTGAACGTCAATAGTTCTTGAGTCACCGTAATATTCAAAGCCCCATACTTCATCAAGAAGCTGATCACGTGTGTAAACACGGTTGGGATTGGAAGCGAGATAGAAGAGTAGTTCAAGCTCCTTAGGAGGCGTGTCCATAACCTTACCATCGACCTTAAGCTCGTATCTGGTCATGTTTACGCTAAGCTTTTCATATTTAACTTCCTTAATTTCATTATCAGAATTGGACTGTCCCATTCTTCTGTAAACAGCCTTAATTCTTGCCACAACTTCCTTTGTATCAAAAGGTTTTACAATGTAATCGTCTGCACCAAGTTCAAGACCAAGTACTTTATCAAAAGTTTCGCTCTTAGCTGTTACCATGATAATCGGAACGTTTGATTTTTTTCTGATTTCACGGCAAACCTGCCAACCATCAAGGCTGGGGAGCATAATATCAAGAAGAACAATATCAGGCTTCAAAGCGCTGAATTTCACGATAGCCTCTTCGCCGTCGTGTGAGAGAATTACGCCGTAGCCTTCCTTCTCAAGATAAAGTCTGAGCAAGTCGCAAATGTTCTTATCGTCATCTACGATGAGTACCTTTCCAAGTGACATATACAGTGTTCCTCCTAAAATAAAAATATTTCTTTAATATTAAAGATAATAAAAAATTGCAAAATTCTTTATTAAATTTCTATTTTCAATTATTATAACTTATATATTTATACTTTGTCAAATAAAACTTGTTAATGTTTTGTTGGATATTTTTATATAAGTAAAGTTAATCGTTTTATTTTATCTAATTATCCAATGCGGTCAATTTCTAGAAAAAAGCTCGAAACGGTTAAGGTGCAAAAATTGATAAAAATGTAATATATTTTTGTGCAAATATACAAAAATGAGTTATTTGACTAAAAACACTTGATTTTTTTGTGTATTTTGGTAAAATATATTTAGCACTCAAACACAGCGAGTGCTAACAAACGAAATTTAGGAGGAACAAATAATGACAATCAAACCTCTTCTTGACAGAGTTGTAATCAAGATGACAGAAGCCGAAGAAACAACAAAAAGCGGCATTGTACTTGCAGGAAATGCAAAAGAAAAACCCCAAATTGCTGAAGTTGTAGCAGTTGGACCCGGCGGAATTATTGATGGAAAAGAATATACAATGTTTCTTAAACCCGGCGACAAGGTGCTTATCAGCAAGTACGCAGGTACTGAGGTAAAAATCGACGGGGTGGAATATACTATTCTTCGTCAGCATGAAGTACTTGCAACGGTTGAATAAATACAATAGTTAAAAAAATTAATCAAAGAATATTTTATTAGCATATTTGCAAAGGAGCATATTTTATGGCAAAGAAAATTATTTACGGTGAAGAAGCAAGAAAGTCGCTTCAGTGCGGTGTTGATAAACTTGCTGATACTGTTAAAATCACACTTGGACCCAAGGGCAGAAACGTTGTTCTTGACAAAAAATACGGTGCACCCCTTATTACAAACGATGGCGTTACCATTGCAAAGGAAATTGAGCTTGAAGATTCATTTGAAAATATGGGTGCTCAGCTTGTTAAGGAAGTTGCAACCAAAACAAATGATGCCGCAGGCGATGGCACAACAACCGCTACTCTTCTTGCACAGGCAATTGTAAGAGAAGGCATGAAGAACATTGCAGCAGGCGCAAATCCTATGATTCTTAAAAAGGGTATTGCAAAGGCTGTCGACACTGCAGTTGACGCTGTTATTAAAAATTCGCAGGTTATCAGCGGTTCTGAAGATATTGCAAGAGTTGCAACAGTTTCTTCAGGTGATGAAAACGTTGGTAAGCTTATTGCTGAAGCTATGGAAAAGGTTTCCGCTGACGGTGTAATTACTCTTGAAGAAAGCAAGACAGCAGAAACATACAGCGAAGTTGTAGAAGGTATGCAGTTTGATAGAGGCTATGTATCTCCCTACATGGTTACTGATACCGACAAGATGGAAGCTGTAATTGATGACGCTTACATTCTTATTACTGATAAGAAGATTTCCAACATTCAGGAAATTCTTCCCCTGCTTGAACAGATCGTTCAGGCCGGCAAAAAGCTTGTGATTATTGCTGAAGATATTGAAGGCGAAGCTCTTACAACTCTCGTTCTCAATAAGCTCAGAGGAACATTTGTTTGCGTAGGTGTTAAGGCTCCCGGCTTTGGCGACAGACGCAAGGAAATGCTCAAGGATATTGCTATCCTTACAGGCGGCCAGGTAATTTCTGAAGAGATTGGTCTTGAACTTAAGGAAACAGATATCACACAGCTCGGTCGTGCACGTCAGGTACAGGTACAGAAAGAGAACACAATCATTGTTGGTGGTGCAGGCGATGCTGGTGAGATTAAATCAAGAGTTGCACAGATTAAATCTCAGATTGCCGCAACCTCTTCTGATTTTGATAAAGAAAAATTGCAGGAAAGACTTGCAAAGCTCAGCGGTGGTGTTGCAGTAATTAAGGTTGGTGCTGCTACCGAAATTGAAATGAAGGAAAAGAAGCTTAGAATTGAAGATGCACTTGCAGCTACAAAGGCTGCCGTTGAAGAAGGCATTGTGGCAGGCGGCGGTACTGCTCTTATCAACGCAATCCCCGCTGTTGAAAAGCTCATCCCCTCTCTTGACGGTGATGAAAAGACAGGTGCTAAGATTGTACTTCGCGCACTTGAAGAGCCTGTTCGTCAGATTGCAGCCAATGCAGGTCTTGAAGGAAGCGTCATCATTGATAAGATCAAGCGTTCACGCAAGGTTGGCTACGGCTTTGATGCTTACAATGAAGTATATGTTGATATGATTGGTGCCGGCATTGTTGATCCTACAAAGGTTACAAGAAGCGCACTTCAGAATGCATCTTCCGCAGCAGCAATGATTCTTACAACTGAAAGTCTTGTTGCCGATATTCCTGAAGAAGCACCCGCAGCAGCAGGTATGCCTCAGGGCGGCATGGGCTTCTAAAAATCCCATAAATACAGCAAATACCGATGTCAAGCGTGTATACTTGACATCGGTATTTTTATGTATTATTATTTTTTTTGAATGTAATTGTGATTTTTGTACCGATTTCTTCTCCGCTTTCAAGAGAGATTTCCGCATTATGAAATTCGGCACCGTGTTTTACGATAGAAAGCCCCAAACCTGTACCGCCAATTTCTTTTGAATGGCTTTTATCAACACGATAAAATCTTTCAAATATTCTTGCATGATGTTCAATCGGTATACCAATACCTGTATCAGATACCGTAAAGCTTGCGGTGTTACCATCAGAATTTACGGTAATTTCAACGCAACCGCCTATTCTATTATACTTTATGGAATTATCGCACAGATTTCGCATCATTTCAAAAATAATTTGTTCAACGCCATTAATTATTGCGCTTTTTCCTGTAATTTTTATAGATACATCACGCCTTGCCGCTGCACCCTGCAAACGCTCGGCAACATCATGGGCAACTTCAAGCAAATCAACATTAGTTTCTTCATATAGATAAGTATCATCTTCTATCTGCGAGAGTCTGATAATATCATTGACAAGAACAATAAGACGTTGTGCTTCGTTGTAGATATTCTGTGAAAAGTCTGTAATATCCTCGCTTTGAACCATTCCGTTTGCCATTAATTCAGCAAACCCGGAAATAGATGTTAGCGGTGTTTTCAGCTCATGTGATACATTTGCGGTAAATTCGCGCCTCATTCTATCCATAAGGGCGATTTCTGTTTCATCAATAATAACAACCGCTACACCTACAACCTTTTCATCTTGAAAAACCGGATTAGCTGTAAGGTGATAATCAATACCTTCAAATTTGATTTTCTTTTCTGTACGTTTACCATTGTATGCTGATTTTACAGCCTTCATAATAATGCTTCGAGGTTCTTCCTTATTATCTTCAGCAAATTTATATTCAAGCAAACGCATTGCAATCGGGTTACATATCAAAGGCTTCATATCACTGTCAATAATCAAAAAGCCCTCGCTCATGCTATCGGTAAGAATCTTATATTCTTCCTGGCGCTTAAAAGCATCAAGTTGCTGTTTTTCAATAGTCCTTTCGTGCTTCAAAATACGGACAGCCATAGGCTTTAATTCATCGTAAACATCATCCTCGTTCAGATTGTCAAGATCATAAGCAAAAATCTTATCCGTAATTTTATGTGCAAGCACAACCGACACTACAAACGATACAGGAATTGCCAACATCGACATAAACATTGCAAGAAAGAATATTGTAAGCCGACTTTGGTCAAACGCATTTGCGGCATAAACGCCGAAAACAAGCACGCATATCAGCAGAACTACAAACGATACAATACGAATATAATTCCTTATTTGTTTATACACCTGCGCCAACCCCAATCTTGTAGCCAACACCCTTTACTGTTTCAACGCAGTTACCTGCATCGCCTAATTTTTGGCGTAGTTTGCGTATGTGAACATCAACAGTACGGTTTTCGCCATCAAAGGAATATCCCCATACTGTATTAAGTATTTCATCCCTTGTTACAACACAGCCGTTTTTTTCAAGAAGAAGACAAAGAAGATTGAATTCTTTTAAAGAAAGCGTTATAGTTTCGCCGTTAACTTTGGTTATGTGTTTTGAAGGACACACATACATATTGCCGATTGTATACTCAACTAAGGCCTTTTTTTCTTCACGCGTACGACGCATTACTGCTTTTATACGGGAGATAAGTTCCATCATTCCGAAGGGTTTTGCTATATAATCATCAGCGCCCGAATCAAGTCCGATAACCTTATCAAACTCAGTTGCCCTGGCGGTAAGCATTATTACAGGAATGCTCGCTGTAAGTGGATTCTTGCGGAGTTTAGACAATATTTCCAAACCGTCCTCTTCAGGAAGCATTATATCAAGTAAAACTAAATCAGGCAGTTTTGTTTTCATTGCTGTCCAAAATTCTGAAGGCAAGCTGAATCCTTCTGTTTCAAGCAAATTATTATTCAGGGTGTAGCAAACAAGTTTTCTGATACTGTTATCATCTTCAAGAAGGTAAATCATATACCATTATCCCCCTTTTTAAATAAATCAGCAACGCCGCTGTCGAAAAGTTTTTTCGGCAGCGGTGCTTTATTATTATTAAACTTCTATTCTGTATTTTTGAGAATATTCGCGGTAATAATTTTCAAACTGAACATTGCCTGAATTCTTCAATTCATTAAGATATCCATGTGTTGCGTATTCATCATGGTCAGTTTCAATCAAAGCTACGGCAATATTTGAACAATGGTCGGAAACACGTTCGTAGTTATTCAATGTATCAGACAAGATAAAACCAAGTTCAATCGTACAGTTACCAGCCTGCAAACGTACAATATGCTTAGACTTGATTTCGCTGATAAGTACGTCAATTACCTGTTCTAAAGGTTCAACCTTTTTAGCAAGATCTAAATCATGTTCAACAAATGCCTGCGTTGTTATATCAAGAATTTCTGTAACGGCATCTTTGAGAATGCCCAATTCACGCATAGCACCCTGCGAGAACGAAATCTTCTTTTCATACATTTCATCAGCGGTTTTAAGAATGTTTACGGCATGGTCGCCTATTCGCTCAAAATCGTCGATAGTATGAAGCTGTTTTGCAACAAGATGACTATCTTCAGCAGAAAGAGCTTTAGAAGAAAGTTTTACGAGATATGTACCAAGCTTATCCTCGTAATTATCAAGCAAATCTTCGTTTGCAAGAATTTTTTCGCGCAACTTTACATCATAATCATTTGAAAGAATGATAGCATCAATTAAAGTATCATGCGCAATGGTAGCCATTTCAATAGCTTTATTGTTACATTCTGCGATAGCAATTGAAGGAGTTGCAATAAGACGCTCATCCACAAAGCTGAACTTTTCGTGGCCTTCGGTATCCTTGATAACTGTATTTGCAATTTTTTCAAGAAGTTTTGTAAAGGGCAGAAGCATCATTGTTGTTGCAACATTGAATATTGAATGCACAAGCGCAATGCCAAATCCATCAATACCACAGTCAAGAAAAGCAAAATCAACAAACACATTTATTCCATAAAGCAAAATCAGACAAACAGCAGTACCGATAAGATTGAACGAAATATGCACAACAGAAACCTTTTTGGCACTGCGGCTTACACCAATGCTGGAAAGCAACGCGGTAACACAAGTACCGATATTTTGTCCCATAATAATAGGTATAGCCATACCATAAGTAATACCGCCATTCATAGCAAGAGTTTGCAACATACCAACAGAAGCAGCTGAGCTTTGAATAACACCTGTAACCACTGCACCAACAAGAACACCAAGAATAGGATTGTTGAACATTGTGAGAATTTCAGCAAATTTTTCGCTGCCTTTTAAGGGTTCAACAGCCTGTCCCATCATATCCATTCCGTAGATTAAAACGGTAAACCCGATAAAAATTGTACCAAGATTTTTCTTTTTATCAGATTTAGAAACCATCATAAAAAGTATACCGATAAGCGCAAGAATGAGCGAAAATTTCTCAGGATTGAGCAATTCTATCAAGAAATTATCGCTTTCAATACCTGTCATTGAGAGAAGCCAGGCTGTAAGTGTTGTACCTATGTTTGAACCCATTATAACGCCAATTGTTTGATGAAGCGTCATAACACCTGAGTTTACAAGACCAACAAGCATAACTGTCATTGCAGAAGATGACTGAATTGCAATAGTTATACCCGCACCAAGCACAAGGCTTTTGAAAGGATTTGACGTCATTTTCTTCAAAAGACCTTCAAGTTTACTGCCTGCAACCTTTTCAAGACCGGAAGACATAATATTCATGCCATACAGGAAGAACGCAAGGCCACCGCAAAGCTGAAGAATTGCAAAAATTACTGTACTCATAATTACTCCAAAATAATATGTTAATACTACAAAATGTGACAAAATTTGCACACACTTGCTTATGTTAATTATATGTTATTTAATGTTAATTCTGTAATCGTACCAATGTTAATTCTATGTAAACTAAATGAATAATCAGCAAAAAACGCTGCGGAAATGTAAAAATATCCGCAGCGTTTAAGTTAACCAAATAGATTATTATTCAGCGTTTTTCTTAGCTTCAAGGTCTGCCAAAGCTTCCTTACGGGAAAGTCTGATTTTACCGCTTACCTTATCAACCTCAAGTACCTTTACTATAACTTCATCGCCCATGGAAACAACATCTTCAGTCTTTTCAACACGGTGTGTATCAAGCTGAGAAATGTGAACCATACCTTCCTTACCCGGAGCAATTTCAACAAATGCGCCGAAATCCTTAATACCTGTTACCTTACCCTTGTAGATAGCTCCGATTTCGGGATCGTTAGCGATAGTGTGGATAATCTGCAAAGCCTTGTTTGCCTTATCGTAGTCGATACCTGCGATAAATACGCTGCCATCGTCTTCGATATCAATCTTAACTTCACAGTCAGCAGAAATCTTCTGAATAACCTTACCACCCTGACCGATAACTTCACGAATCTTATCAACGGGCACCTTTGTCTGAAGCATCTTGGGTGCATACTTGCTTACTCTGTCACGAGGCTCAGGAATAGCCTTGAGCATAATCTCGTTAAGAATATACATTCTTGCTTTTCTTGTCTTTTCAAATGCTTCTGCGATAATCTCGTATGTCAAGCCGTCTACCTTGATATCAACCTGAATTGCGGTGATACCGTCCTTTGTACCGCCAACTTTAAAGTCCATATCGCCAAAGAAGTCTTCAAGGCCCTGAATATCAACCATTGTTGCGTATGAGCCGTCTTCCTTTGTGATAAGACCGCAGGAAATACCTGCAACGGGGTTTTTAAGCGGAACGCCTGCATCCATAAGGGCAAGTGTAGAACCGCAGATAGAACCCTGAGATGTTGAACCGTTACTTGAAAGAACTTCTGATACAAGACGCATTGCATAAGGAAATTCTTCAACGGAAGGAAGCACGGGAACGAGTGCCTTTTCAGCCAAAGCACCATGACCGATTTCACGACGTCCGGGACCTCTTGAAGGCTTTGTTTCGCCAACGGAGTAGGACGGGAAATTGTAGTGGTGCATATATCTCTTAGAGTCTTCCTCATCAAGACCATCAATTCTCTGAGATTCAGAGATAGGGCCTAATGTTGCGATTGTGAGAACTTGTGTCTGACCTCTTGTGAAAAGACCGGAACCGTGCACTCTGGGGAGCAGACCAACTTCAGCAGCAAGAGGACGAATTTCGTCAATTGCTCTACCGTCAACACGCTTGCCTTCATAGAGCCAATTTCTTACAATCTTCTTCTGCAATTTGTAAATTGCTTCATCGATCATGCCGATCTGTTCGGGATATTTTTCATCAAATGCAGCGTGAATTTCATCAACAATGGGTGCAAGACGAGCTTCACGTACATTCTTATCATTTGTATCAAGAGCAAACATAACCTTTTCAGCAGCCATTGCTTCAATAGCATCAAAGAGTTCATGATCAACTTCTTTAGATTCAAAAGCAAACTTGGGCTTACCAATCTGCTGTCTGATATCATCAATAAATGCAACCATCTTCTTAATTTCTGTATGACCTTCGATAATTGCCTTAAGCATGATATCATCAGGAACTTCATTAGCACCTGCTTCAATCATGCAGACCTTTTCCATTGTACCTGCAACGGTAAGAACAAGGTCGTTATTTGCGCGCTGTTCAAGTGTGGGGTTGAGTACGATTTCGCCATCTACAAGACCAACAGAGATACCTGCGATAGGTCCGTTCCACGGAATATCGGAAATAGAAATAGCAATGGAAGCAGCAATCATGCCTGCAATTTCAGGTGAATTATCAGGGTCAACAGCAAGAACGGTCATAACAACAGAAACGTCGTTTCTCATATCCTTAGGGAAGAAAGGACGGATAGGTCTATCAACCATTCTGCTTGTAAGAATAGCCTTATCGGAAGGCTTACCTTCACGCTTTGTAAAAGAACCGGGAATTTTACCAACGGAATAAAGCTTTTCTTCATAATCCACTGAAAGTGGGAAGAAATCAACGCCTTCACGGGGTTTTGCGCTTGCTGTAACGTTTGCCATAACAACTGTTTCGCCGTAGCGAACCCAGCATGAGCCATTTGAAAGCTCACAAGTTTTGCCGGTTTCCACAACAAGAGGTCTGCCGGCAAAGGTTGTTTCAAAAGTTCTGTAATTCTCGAACATCTTTTTTCTCCATTTCATTGATTTTTTGATTTTATCCGAGAACAGACGAGAAAACACAGAAAGTTTCTGTATTTTGTCCTCTGACCTCGGACTGCCGCGTGCTCGCGGCGGAGCATTTTCGGATTTATATTCTTTAAACCCGTTTTGTTGTTTCACGATAATTTGCGTTGTGCATATCGTGATACATCATTTTGCGCCGTGCTCGCGGCGGAGCATTTTCGGATTTAAATTCTTTAAACCCGTTTTGTTGTTTCACGATAATTTGCGTTGTGCATATATCATGATTCATCAATTATTAAAACCTTTAATTAATTTAAAAGGCAGTCGGAAATGAGCCGTCTGCCAAAGGTTTGCCGATATAACTGCAAAAGAGTATCCTGTTCAAGAGAGCGCATATCTCAATTAGATAATGCCGCTCTCTTGAAAGCAAAAATCTCTTACTTACGGATACCGAGCTTTTCGATACACTGACGATATCTGTTGATATCCTTCTTCATGAGATAGTTGAGAAGATTACGTCTGCGACCAACCATCTTGAGAAGACCACGTCTTGAGTGGTGATCCTTCTTGTGAGTCTTAAGGTGCTCTGTAAGGTCGTTGATTCTTCTTGTGAGAATAGCAATCTGTACCTCGGGAGAACCTGTGTCACCTTCATGAAGCTTGTTAGCCTCGATAACTGCAGTCTTTTCGTCTTTCAAAAGCATTTTTTTCACCTCGTTTAAATTATTCTCCAATAACATAGCAAGGGGCAGGCAAAACTCCCATAAAAAATCGGGCATAACCCCCAAGCCAAGTTTATGGCGTATATATTATATCACACAAAAATGCAAATGTAAAGTCTTTTTTTAAGTTTTTTGCAAACTTTTTTATCCGTATATCAAAACTAAATATCAGCAAAACTATTTTCGATTCAATGCAACATTTTACACATTTTTTTACACTTATATTATGTAAGATGTTTTTAAACTTTTGAAAGGGTGGTTTTTATGAAAAAATTGTTTTGTATGATTATTTGCTCCATGATGCTTTTGGGTGTTTCGTGCGGATTAAATGGAGCAAGCGAAAAATCTCAGGCTAAAAAAACAGAACAGATTGACCTTGAAAATCTTGAGCTTGTCCGACAGCAAAGCGACAGAATTGTTTGCTACAACTTAGCCGATGTTGAAAAATATAATGATGTTATAATCATTGGAACGGTAACCGAGCGTTCGCCAACCGAATGTACCTTTGACGAGGGTGCTGTGCACAACAAATATTCACTCAGCGGAATATACATATATTATACTATAAAGATCGACAAAGTTTTAAGGGGCGATTTAATTGCAGGCAAGAATATAAAGCTTGCTGAATACGGAGGAGAGTACGATGGTTATTTTTATGAATACGATGATTTAAAGCCGTATAACGTTGGTGAACAGCGTATTTTCTGCATGAGTTATTATGAGAGTAAGCAAGCGTACAGCTGCATCGGGGACACATGCTTCCCCGTACCGAGCAAAGAACTAATCAAGGCGGTGAATCGTGGTGACAGCAAAACTGAAAACAGAATTATCGAGGACATGACACAGATTGACTTTGGAGTTTACAATGACGTTGTGCCAAAAAGGGATTTATACAAAGATTTGATTGAAAAGTATGATTTTGAGATGTAAAACAGTTATAATACAAATTTTTCAGCCCGACATAATACGTCGGGCTTTATTTGACTTTTTGTCGCAAAAATGGTAATATTAAAGTAAGTATATACAAAGGATGTGAGTGCGCATGAACAAAAATAAACGCAAAGCATTTTACGCAGTTTTTTGCGTACTCATAATAGCGATAACGGCAATTGGCAGATTTGTATATATTAATCATAGCAATAACGCAACCCAAAACAGCGAATCAACAGCGGAGGATGATGTGAGAATGAGCAGAGAGTACGGATACACAACGACGGACTCAAGATTAAAAATATCACAGTTGGAATTAACCATAAAAAAATACAGCAAATTCATATCCACAATTGAAAAAGCTCTTACCTTCAACATCCCCGGGCTTGAAAACACCTTTATCGGCAAAGATTGTTCAAGTATGGTACCGCAGGGGATTTGTATTGCTGAGGATTATTTTATAACAACGGCTTATGATGCAAGCGGTGAAAACGGTTCGGTACTATATTTAACTAATGCAACGACAAAACTTCTTGAATGTGTGATAGAACTACCCGTAAAAATACACGCAGGCGGCATTGCATTTGACGGGGAAAAGCTTTGGATCTGCGCCGATGATGAATACTATGACAACACCAATTTCGGCATAATTTACAGCATTGCTTTTGAGAAAATAAAACAGCTTAATAATCAAAATAATTTATACGCTTTTATTGATTTGAACGACATAGAAAAAAGCTACATCAACAATAGCGCAAGTTTTTGCACCTATTATAACGACAGACTTTGGGTTGGCACTTTTACAAAACATTCAAACAAGGACAGCACCTTCGGCTGCTTAATGTCATACGATACCAACGCTTTTAAAGAATGCAACGGCGCAAATAAGCTTAACCACGAAAGTTTTTTGGTTTTGCCAAACCGTAGTCAAGGCGTGTGTTTTTTTGAAATGCAAGGCAGCACTTACATGGCGCTAAGCCGTTCATACACACGCAGTAAACACTTTGGAAAATCCGCTTATGTATCGGAAATGAGAGTATATTTGCCATTGTTTGATCCTGATAATCCTGCAAAAATTTTAAAAAAAGGCATCGCGCTTGCTACTATTGAAACACCACCCATGATTGAAGAAATCTGCTTTAATGAGCTTGACGGAATGTTGTATGCAATATTTGAATCGGGTGCTTCAAAATACAGCACGGACAATACGCAATCGTTTATGCGATGCAAATATATTTTTGATAAAATAGCTGCAATCAATCCGGAAAAAATAATAAAGATGAATAATTGATTGCACTTAGGAGCAGAAAATGAAAACAAAACGAATTTTAACAGCAATTTTAGCTTTGAATGTGGTTTTGTGCGCTGCATCTTGCAGCAAGGATAATTCGCAAAGCTGTACAGCAGAACAGACAACACCACAGTCAACAACCACAACAACAGTAACGGAACAAAGCTCAATTTCACAAGAAATTATTGAGCAAAGAGATAATTTTGAGTTTTCCGATGAAATACAAAGCGGAGATTTAAGCGATACAATTAAATGGAAGCTTGACGAGTACGGTCTTCTTGTAATAAGTGGCACGGGCGATATGCCCGATTTTACGGCACAGACAGAAGTTCCGTGGCATGATTATTGCGAGGATATTGAATATCTGCACATTGAAAATGGTATTACCTCAATCGGCAATGCTGCATTTTGCGGATGTATCAATATGAAAGAGATAAAAAACGAAGCTCAGATCAACAAAATCGGAAACTACGCTTTTCAGAATTGCTATTCTTTGAAATCGGTTGATATGGGCGAAAGCCTTGAAATAATCGGCATAAGCGCCTTTGAAAACTGCTACTATCTTGAAAACGCCGAACTTGGCAGCAATATAACCGAAATTGGAAAATGCTCCTTTAAAGATTGTATTAATCTTGAAAATGCGCCTGAATTAACAAACGTTGCAAGAATTGAAGATTTTGTTTTCAGCGGCTGCCGATTGATGCAGTTTGGCGATATTTCTTCCGAAACGGAATATATCGGCACAGGTGCTTTTGAAGAATGTGAAATGTTAAGCACTATTGAAATCCCCGAAAAAATATCAGCTATATCTGAAAGTGCCTTTGCAGGCGCAGGACTAATAACGCTTGAAATACCTAATCATGTTACAGATATCGGCATTGCCGCCTTTGCAGGCTGCGAAAAGCTTGAAAACATTGTTTTTAATGAAGGATTGCAAAGCATTGGTATGGGTGCTTTCAGCGGATGTATTTCGCTTACAAAAGCCGATTTACCGCTTAGTATTGAGTTTATCGACAGCAATGTTTTCGCAAGATGTACATCTATGACTGAAATCCAAATCAGCGAAGAAAATATGAATTACACCTGCGTTGATGGTGTACTTTACACAAAATCACAACGCACATTAAAGCAATATCCTTTGGCAAAACAGGATACCGAGTTTGAAATAATTTCAAGCGTAACTGCAATTGAACCCGGTGCTTTGCAGGGAGCTTTAAATCTTGCGCAAATAACAGTTAACCCTGCAAATTGGTCATACACGGCAGCAGAGGGCATACTATACAGCGGTTACTTTCAAGAGGTTGTATGCTGCCCGAAAAACAACCCTGTTGAAGATTTTATCGCACCTGAAGGGTTGGAATCGGTTGGGATTTATGCGTTTTATGGATGCGAAAACCTCAAAAGCATACAGTTTGATGAATACCTGCTCAACATAAAGGCCTGTGCATTTTTTGACTGCGCTAATCTCAGTTCAGCATATTTACCGCAAACTATGACCGAAATCGGCAAAAACGCCTTTGACAACACAAATATTTCGGGCGAATTTAAATTTAACGAAGGTTTTAAGTATTACGAATCTTCCTTACCTAAAGATTGTGAAGTTACAATAATTTCAAACACTGATTAAACAAGGCAAAACACAAAAAGCTCTGTGCAGAAAAACTGCACAGAGCTTTAATTTTTGCAACACTAATTTTATGCCTTGTCAACAGAACCGAAGAGTTCCATCTTTTCCTTAACAGTAGCCTTGATAGCTTCATAGCCGGGAGCGAGGAGTTTTCTGGGATCGAAGCCCTTGCCCTGAAGGTCCTTGCCTGCTTCAACATATTCACGAGTTGCAGCAGCAAATGCAAGCTGGCATTCTGTGTTTACGTTAATCTTAGCAACGCCGAGAGAGATAGCCTTCTTGATCATTTCTTCGGGGATACCTGTACCGCCGTGAAGAACGAGGGGCATATCGCCAACCTTTTCCTTAACTGCAGCAAGAGTTTCAAAAGAAAGACCGGCCCAATTTTCAGGGTATTTACCGTGAATGTTGCCGATACCTGCAGCAAGCATTGTAACGCCGAGATCAGAAATCATCTTGCATTCATCGGGATCAGCACATTCGCCTGCGCCTACAACGCCGTCTTCTTCGCCGCCGATGGAACCAACCTCAGCTTCGAGAGAAAGACCAAGTTCGTTACAGATGTTTACAAGTTCAGTTGTTTTAGCAACGTTTTCTTCAATCGGGTAGTGTGAACCATCGAACATAACTGATGAGAAGCCTGCTTCGATGCAAGCCTTTGCGCCATCATAAGAGCCGTGGTCAAGGTGGAGAGCAACGGGAACTGTGATTCCGAGAGAATCGATCATTCCGTTAACCATGCCTACTACGGTCTTGTAACCGCACATATATTTTCCTGCGCCTTCGGAAACACCGAGAATTACAGGAGAATTGCACTCCTGTGCTGTAAGAAGAATAGCCTTTGTCCATTCGAGATTGTTGATGTTGAACTGACCGACAGCATATTTGCCGTCTCTTGCCTTGTTGAGCATTTCTTTAGCTGATACGAGCATTTTAATATCCTCCGTTTTTTAGCGTACAATGCGCTTTATTTTACTGTTTTATTATATCTTATTATTGCAAAAAAAGCTATTGACTATTTGTGAAAAAATAACAATTATTTATCTTCGATTTTGTTGTATTTTCCCTAAGCACAATTATAAAAGTAAAACGCATTTATCTTTTTGACAAGTTTTAGTGATTTTTTGCCAAATACACTTGACAAATATTATTTCATGTGATATACTGAAAATACAGATAAAAGAGATAAAAATATATGCAGAACAAAAAACAAAACAAAAAGCGAGGTGGAGCCGCATGGATAAATCCGAGATATTGAGAAAAGCTCAAAGTGCCCACGATGACGAATTTGAATCACATATAATTTCAAATTCAAGCCGCATCGGCACAATTTCCTTGATAGTTTTATGCACGCTTGCAGCGATTGTTGAAATTATCAGAGGAAATGGAATTTATCAGTTTTTTGCAATCATCTGTGGATATAACTTTGCGGCGATAACCTACCAATTTGCAAAGTTTAAAACCAAATGGCTCTTGGTTTCTTCCATATTAAACGGAATAAGCTTTGTTACATTTACAATTTTATATTTATTCTTTTGATTTAGGTGAAGCATGGAAGATTTATTGGTTTTAAAAAATCGGCTGCGTGTGGCAAGGGCAGAAAGGAATATGTCACAATCTGAACTTGCAAAAGCAGTGGGCGTTTCACGCCAGACGATAAGCAATATTGAAACGGGAGCTTTTTGCCCCACAGCAAAGCTTGCATTGGTTATTTGCATTGCGCTTGACAAACAATTTGAAGAATTGTTTTATTTTGATTGATTTTTCTCCTCCATAAAATAAAATACGGCGGGTATGTTTGATTATAATTCCAAACATACCCGTCGATTTTTTTATTCAAGCATCTGCAAAAGTTCATCTTTTGAAATTATGGTTATACCTAATTCCTGTGCTTTAGTCAGTTTACTGCCTGCATCCTCGCCTGCCAGCACATAATCTGTCTTTTTAGATACAGAACCGCTGACCTTGCCGCCATAATTTTCGATAAGCTTTTTGGCTTCATCACGTTTCATATTATCCAAAGTGCCCGTAATAACAAATGTTTTGCCTTCAAAGCGTAAATCGTCTGATTTTTCGCTTTCAAATATCATATTAAGGCCAAAGCTTCGCAAGCGTTCAATTTCATCCAAACGCTTTTTGTCATTCATTGCATCAACAACGCTTTGCGCCATAACATCGCCAAAGCCGTCAATAGTCAGAATATCATCAGTTTGTGCATTTATAATTTTTTGCATGGTATCAAATTTTTCGCACAAAAGCTTTGCAGCGGCAGAGCCAATACCTCTTATACCAAGTGCAAACACTAATCTATCAAGCGGCATCGATTTTGAGTTTTCAATAGATCTTACAAGATTTGCCGCAGATTTTGGCGCAAAGCCTTCAAGCTCACACAATTGTTGCTCGGTAAGGGTGTACAAATCCGAAACACATGAAATCAAGCCGTTTTCTACAAGCTGATTTACAATTGCATCGCCAAGGCCATCAATATTCATCGCATCACGAGAAGCAAAATGAATAATATTTTTGATAAGCTGAGCACCGCACTGCGGATTTACACAACGCAAAACGGCTTCATCGTTAAAGCGTATTGCTTTTTCTCTGCAAACGGGGCAATATTCAGGCAGATGGTAAGGCACTGAGTTTTCAGCATGGGCAACGCTTTTAACAACTTCAGGAATGATATCCCCTGCTTTGCGCACAACAATCGTATCGCCTATTCTGATATCTCGCTCAGAAATAAATTCCTGATTATGCAAAACTGCACGCGAAACACTTGTACCTGCAAGAATTACGGGAGTAAAAATTGCCACGGGAGTTATAGCACCCGTTCTGCCGACATTAAGTTCAACATCAAGCAAGGTAGTTTGCTTTTCTTCGGGTGGAAACTTATATGCAACTGCCCATTTTGGATATTTTGATGTTGCACCCAGTTGATTTCTGTGTGCAAAGCTATCCACCTTTACAACAACACCATCAATATCATAAGGCAAATCAGACCTTAATTCACCAATTTGATTTATACGCTTTTCAATATTCTCATAATTATCGGTTTTAAGATAATCGGGTATCACTTTAAAACCAAGTTCGGAAAGAAAATCAAGCGATTGCTTATGCGATGTGATTTCTTCTCCTTCAATCTGTTGAATATTAAAAACAAAGATATCAAGCCTGCGCTGTGCAGTAATCTTTGGATTTTTCTGTCTTAAAGAGCCTGCAGCGGCATTTCTCGGGTTTTTAAAGGACTGTTCGCCATTTTCTTCTTGTGCAGAAACAAGCTTATAAAAGCTTTCTCTCGGCATATACACCTCTCCCCTTACTTCAATATAGGGAAGATTTTTTGCAAGCTTTAACGGAATCGAACCAATGGTTTTCAAGTTTTCAGTAACATCTTCGCCAACAAATCCATCTCCGCGAGTTGAACCGCGCCAAAAAATGCCGTTGCGATATTCAAGCGAAACAGAAAGACCATCTATTTTAGGCTCAACTACAAATTGAGCATCAACTGACGTTTTGCATCTTTGCGCAAATTCATTTACACTTTCAAGAGAAAATACATCCTGCAGACTGCCCATTTGAACGGCGTGCGGTACTTTTTCGAAAGTATTAAGCGACTGACCGCC
This sequence comes from Oscillospiraceae bacterium, assembly GCA_045541475.1. GTDB lineage: Bacteria > Bacillota > Clostridia > Oscillospirales > Ruminococcaceae > RGIG3077. Next base: position 12,956 of record JAZQJI010000017.1, on the reverse strand, counting down.
AACTCTCTGCGTGGGCGAATCAGGTCTTTTATATTGTGGATACTGCTCTTCAAGTGATTTTAATTCCTGCATGAGCATATCATAATCATAATCAGAAACAGTTGGATTATCAAGCACGTAATAGCTGTGATTATGCTTTTCAAGCTCTGCGCACAGCTCATCTATACGCTTTAATACAGCATTGTTTTCTTCCATAATAGTTCACTTTCCTTTAATATAGATAAATCTTACACTTGCGCAAACATTTGCGGAACCGCTCCCACAATGATATTCTGTGCGGCAAGATAGCGGACATTAACAGTTGTTTCAAAACATTCAAAAGGATACACAACAGCGATATCTACCGCAATATCAAAATAAATACTGTGGCAGGTTTGGTTAACGCCTGCCTGTGTAAATTCGCTTATAGGGTTGCAAATAACACTGCCGATAGAATCTATCTTAACTGTAATTTCAAATCCACGATTAAACAAAAATAAAAATCCGCTTAAATCGCCAAGTGATATTTCAAGCTCACATTCTGAAAGCTTTGTAAGTTCACTTTGAATTTCGTTTGCAAGTTCAGCCTGCATCTGCGATAGACTTAACGACAAAATTTCGATTGAAGAAACATTTTTATTTTCATCATATATAATGGAGCAATAATTATTATATTCATTATCACTATCAGACAGTACATTGCTCACCGTCTGCGATATTGTTTGTGTAGCTTTTGCTTTTACACCATTTAATGCACGATTTTTTATATACTCATTCATGCTCGAATCGCTAACAATATAAACAATAAATGCAAGTGTTGCAAACAAAACAATAATTGGTTTGAAACAGCTTTTTTGCTTATGCGCACGCAAAAAATCACCCTTTTCATCTGCAATATATCATATTATATTCGCAAAACGGGTATTTGTTGAGCATTTTTTAATATTTAAAGCTTAACTGTAACAATAAATCCATCACGATTATTGCCCGAAATTTCATATTCTCTCATTTCGGGTACACTTACCTGTGTTGTACCTTCAGTTGAGGGTACATAGTAAATCTCGTAACATTCGCCGTTGATATTAACACCTAAGTGCCGCTTACCAAACTCAAAGCTTTTAAGTGCGTTTATATATTCTTCATAACAAATGCCAAAGCTGTTTACAACAAATGCATGAGGTATACCGATATATCTGAAATGCCACGATTCATACTGAATCATTGTAAAATCTTCCTTATCAGCAAGATAACGCAGAATGAAACCGTATTTATAGCAGTTTTCGTTTATCCAACTTTCATCACCTATGCCGTCATAGCTGTAAAACGCCCCGTTATCCAAAATGGAAAAGTCAAGTGCAAGACCTGTGTGGTGTTCGCTGCAGCCCGGTTTTGCCACAAGTGTGGAATAATCAAGTCCGGTACCTGCCAAATCTTCAGCATAAAGCTGTTGCTGAAGTTCTAAGCTTCGGTAGCCGCTGATAACGTTGATCTGCTTACCATGCTGCTCATAAAAATCAAGCAGCATATTATTAAGCGGATCCACAAGAATTTCATTTACCGTAACCGTATTGTCTTTGACGTAATAGGTATCATCAGAAACAGTATTAAGCTGTACAAAATCGGTTTCTTCCAAGCCTGTAAAGTCATACTCATTATCGTTATTTACAAGTATCAAACTGCCCTTACCGATATCCAAAGCATCTTTTGCGACCTGCGTATATGCGTTTATATCAATATTTTCTGTAAATGTTATATCCTTATAATCAAAGTTATATTCGGTTAAGGTCGGTTCAAGTTCAATAACAGGCTCGTTTTCTGATATATCCGTATCAGAAACGGTGCTGCTGTTTTTATCAGATTTAGAATTATCTTTATCATCATTGCTGATTGCCTTAGCACAAGCTTTGAACAACGAAACAATTCCGATAATAATAATCAACAACGCAACAAAACAGATAATTAATCTGTCATAGCGCACTTTTCTTTTTCTCTTACTCATAACAATTCCTTTTTTATCAGAAAAAACGCCGAAAAAATTTTTCAGCGTTTGTTATTTTCTGTAATCCTTATCTTTTACGAAAACGCAGTAATCGAGGATAATCTCGCCGTTTTCGTCCTTTGTTGTAAAGCGGTCGTAATCGTATCTTTCAAAAAACCAACCATTGCTCATAACAAGATCACGAGCTTCAAGCGCATTTATGCAAGCCTTGTGCATGGAATAAAGTTCTTTATTTTCCTGACCTTTTATCCATGTAACAGCAACAGTTTGCGGTTTAAAATCAACATACTCATAACCTCTCGGCACTTCAGAATTTGCAGGAACAAACATACCTATCCAGTATTCAAACTCAGGCACGTTGTTAATGCTCATCAGACCGATAGCTGCCATATCCCTTGGATTTAAAGCACGCAACGGTGCAAAAAGATCTTCTTTGAACCATTTTCTCCATTGGTCGTTGAATGTTCCGCTGCTGTTTCTATCTCTATCTCGATAGCTTTTACCGATAAAACGCAAAGCGGGATACTGTTCTGTATAAATATTAACAATCTCAGCCATTATTTTAAATTCCTTATTCTTCTTTATATTTTTTCATGCAGACATTCATATCAACATAATCAGAAATACCGTCAACTATTCCACTGCTTGTATACTGCCACATTTTAAAATCATAATAAAACTGCGGTGCATCGTAATACTGTGCAAGCCAAAAGTCATAATCATCAAGGCGTGATAAATCAAACCTGAACATCAGCGTTGCGGCATTACCGTAAATAATTGGTGTATATCCAGCATTTTTTATGGTTTCGCAAAAGGCAATTGCGGCATTTGTTAAATCTTCTCTCGGCAAATCATCCGTTCTTGCTTCGTCGGTAGTTATGTATTCCCAGTCAAACGCAATGGGGTATGTTACATCATATCCCGATATCAGCGAAAGAACATAATTTGCTTCTTCAATCGCTTCCTGCTCATTAATTGCCTGCGAGAAAAAGTATATTCCTATATCAAGTCCTGCATTGCTTGCGCCCTGTATGTATTCTGCAAAGCGTGTATCCTGCATAAGTTCACCCGTAGCGTAACCACGGTAGCCGGCACGCAAAATAGCAAAATCAACGCCGCTTGCGGCAACATTCTGCCAATATATATCGCCCTGATAATACGAAACATCAATGCCAAGCGTTGAGATGTACTCGCCCGTTTCATCGGTGTAATACTTATAGCCTTTATCATCAGTTACAAAGCGCTCAGTATCATGCGGATTTTTTGGGACATTCTCGTAAATTTCAACATCCTGAACGGAAACACCGTTATCGTAAATATAGGTCCGTTCCATTGTGGCAATAGTGTTTTCATATTCTTCAACACTCATGCTATATTCATTTTCAAGATTTTCAAGCTCTTCTTCAAGCTTTTTACTTGTCTGATATCCCTTTAGCGAAGTTATGCCAAAAGCAAGCGCAACCGCCATTGAAGCGACTGTCATTATCCTTGCGGCAAGCAAAGCATTTTTTTCACCTTTTTTAGCGTGTTTTTCGTCCTTAGCAATATCGGAGAGCAGTTCTTCGTAATGCTCCTCGTGATATGCTTTCTCAACTGCCTGTTCTTTTTCCGTTTTTGTATTTGTGCAGTTTTCGGGCATTGCCAACCTCCAAAGGATAAATTTTTATTCAACCGTTACTGATTTTGCAAGGTTTCTGGGTTTATCCACATTACAGCCGCGCAAAACAGCAGTATAGTATGCAATAAGCTGCAACGGTACAGCAGTAATCATTGGCATGAAGATATCGCTTACCTCGGGGATTTTGATAACAAAATCAGCAACATCGGGGCCGATATCATCTGTTTCCTTACAAATTGCAACAACAAATGCACCCCTTGATTTAACTTCAATAACATTGCTCAATGTCTTTTCAAAAAGTTCGCTCTGAGTAGCAACTGCAATAACGGGCATGCCATCATGAATAAGCGAAATCGTTCCGTGCTTGAGTTCACCTGCAGCATAAGCTTCAGAGTGAATATACGAAAGTTCTTTAAGCTTAAGTGAACCTTCCATGCTCAAAGCGTAGTCAAGTCCCCTACCGATATAAAGCAGGCTATCAGCATTAACAAGCTTTGATGACACAAATTGACACTGTTCCATAAGCTTGATAGCAGATTCAACATAGGAAGGAATCTGCTGCAATTCAGCAACAAGCATACGGCAGCCTTCCTCAGTAATCTTGCCCTTAACAAGCGCAAGCTGGAACGCAAACAGATACATTACGGCAAGCTGTACGGAATAAGCCTTTGTAGATGCAACTGAAATTTCAGGGCCTGCGTGTGTGTAAATTACCATATCAGACTCTCTCGCAATAGACGAACCAACAACGTTTACTATTGAAAGAGTTTTTGCTCCGCATTTTTTAGCAAGGCGCAACGCAGCCAAAGTATCGGCAGTTTCACCTGACTGTGAAATGAAAATAACGAGATCTGTATCGTTAACAATGGGGTTTCTGTATCTGAATTCAGATGCAATATCAACCGTTACAGGAACACGTGCAAGCGATTCAATAACATATTGGCCTACAATACCTGCGTGCATTGCAGTACCGCAACCTACAATATGAATCTGCTTGAAGGAGTTGAGCATCGCTGCGTTAAGTCCGCACTCGCTGAGGTTAAGCAATCCATCAGAAATACGGGGAGCGATGGTAGATTTAATAGCTGTGGGCTGCTCGCAGATTTCCTTAAGCATAAAATGCTCGTATCCGCCCTTTTCAGCTGCATCAATATCCCAATCAGCACGCTGCATTTCCTTTTTGATTTCTTCATGATGAATATCATAAATTTTAACGCTGTTCTTCTTCAAAACAGCAATCTCATCATGTTCAAGCAGATAGTAATCTCTTGTATATTTCAATATTGCGGGAACATCAGAAGCGATGAAGTTTTCGCCCTTGCCGACACCTACAATAAGGGGGCTGTCCTTTCTTACTGCAAAAATTCTGTCAGGAAAATCTCTGAAAAGAATACCGAGAGCGTAGCTGCCCTGAATTTCACCAATAACTCTTGTTATGGTTTCAAAAGGATCGCCGTTGTAATAATAATCAAGAAGCTTTGCAACAGTTTCGGTATCGGTCTGACTTTCAAAAGCATAACCCTGACTCATCAAAAACTCTTTAATCTGCTTATAGTTTTCAATAATGCCGTTATGAACGATTGTAATTCTCTTATTTCCGTGGGGATGAGAGTTAATATCCGAAGGCTCACCATGGGTTGCCCAACGTGTATGTCCAATACCGCAGTTGCCGTTAGGCTTGCTTTCGTCATTTTTCATTTTATCAACAAGATCACTCAAAGCGCCCTTTGATTTTTCAACTTTAATTTTGCCGTTTTCAAATACAGCAATACCTGCTGAGTCGTATCCACGATATTCAAGCTTAGTAAGTGCACTAACAAGTACATCAGCGCAATCTCTTTCGCCAATATATCCAACAATTCCGCACATAAAAAATCCCTCCGTTATATTTATTGTTTATTCATCTTCAAGCAAGTTTATTCTTCTAAGGTGTCTGCCACCTTCAAATCCTGTATTAAGGAATATATCGGCAATCATAACGCCAAGACCTGCGCCGACAGTTCTGCCCCCCATGCAAAGCACATTTGCATCGTTGTGCAGTCTTGTATATTTTGCGGAAAAGCAATCCGCACAGTTTGCGGCACGAACACCTTTGATTTTATTGGCAGCCATTGATATTCCGATACCTGTTCCGCAAAGCAGAATAGCCTTATCGGAGCCGTCCTTTTTCATTTCGTTGCAGACTTTTTTTGCAATTATAGGATAATCAATCGCTTCACCATCGCAGCCAAAATCTTTGTATTCAATATTATTCTCTTCAAGATATTTTATAATTTCTTTTTTAAGTTCGTATCCGCCGTGGTCACAACCAAGCATCAGCATAAGCCTGTACTTCCTTTCAATTATTTATATTTATTTCAGTTTTGCTGAATATTAATTTGCCCAATAACAATACTTTCTGCAATTTTATCAAAAACAGGTTTGCGTGTTTCAAAATCCCAATCTTCACACACAAATGTTGTTGTGTAAATATATCCGCCCTGCTGCATATAAACGGAATAAGCACGGAAAGTTTTAGTAACACCGTTTTCATAATCGACTGTATATCTGAATGTGAGCGCAGCTGCAGGATATTCACCAATGGAACCTGCTTCACGGGCAAGTATGGAAAGATCAAGAGCGGAATAATATTCCTCATATGTAGGTATTGCACAAGCTTCCATGTAAGCTCGCGGTTCCATGCTGTTTTGCTCGCTTGTGACAATTACAGAACCCACATAAGATGAAGTTTCCCACTTATAAAATTCATCATAAGGGACAACCATTGTTTCGCCTGTTTCAATCTGATTTACATCATCAGCTTTTACAACCTCAAAATCATCAGGTATCATAATTGAAACATTGCTCATAGGATAGCGTTGCGCATAGCCTTTGTAGGTGTTTGTTTTTCCAGCGTCACCATCTTTCATCAGCAACACTGCATTGTATATTAAAAATACTGCGCCGATTATAGTTAATACTGCGCACAAAGGTATTATAATTCTTTTCAAATAAGATAAGCTCCAATCAAATTTATAATAAATTGAGCAAGCCGATAAGCCGAGTTCTGTCGTGTGCGACAATTTATCTAGACCATACGTCGCCGCATGGTTCAAGCCGCCATTACGATATATCCGCCGAGCAGACGTTAAGATATACCGCACCAATAGGCGTTGCACCGGATAGGGTTTACACGGCACTGCAGTCTCCTGCAGCCCGGTGAGCTCTTACCTCACCTTTCCACCTTTTCCCAAAAAATCGGGTAGTTTATTTCTGTTGCACTTTCCCTAAGGTCGCCCTCGGCTGCCGTTAGCAGCTACCCTGCTCTGTGGTGCTCGGACTTTCCTCGTGGACGTTAAGCGTACACGCTGCCGCATAGCTTGCTCAATTAATTATTATACTTTATTATGGTGTTTAAGTCAAGTACGGCTATTTACAAGCCGCTGTTTGCCAAAATAGAAAACAAAGACATTACAAACACAAACATCGAAATACCGATTGCTACATTTTTTAGTTTAACGCTTCTATTCAGTTTAGAAACGTTAATTAATACGATAACGGATATTATTGCAGATAAAACAGGCGCACCTAAAAATGACATAGAAAGCAGCGAAAGAACAAACCAAACCACACCCATGATTTCCTGTTTATCGTTTTGAGGTTGTGGCGAACTTTGCTTTGCAGTATGCATATTACGATAATTCGGATGCATTTGCTGCATATTCTGATTAGGCATATTATGGTTAGCCATATTTGTATATCTTCTATCCTGATATTGTGCAGAATTTACTGTAGCAGTGTTATTATTCAAATTCTTCTGTGCCGGATTTGCGTTTTTCGGCATATCAGGTGCAGGCGCCATGGAAACAGTATTTGCATACACACGTGCCCTTTGCGGATTAACATACGGCATATTGTTATTTTTATCAGCCGATTTATTAATCACCGCGTCAGGCGTATCATTTTCAACAGCGCCGCTGTAAGTATCAGTTGTGGGAATAACGTATTTTGAATATTGTTTATTTAAATCTATACGAACGGAGGATAAATCAAGCCTTGCAATATCAAGATTTGTTTTTTTGTATTGCATTGGACCGCTTGATGAAAGTTCAGTTCTTGGATATTCATAACCTTCCGCTTTAGTTCCGCAGTTTTCACAAAATTTTGCATCCTGCGAAAGCTGAGCCAGACAATTTTGGCATATCATAAAAGCTCAAATCCTCCTTATAGAATAACAATCAAAACCAAAAATTTTACCATGTTAAATTATAGCACATCAGCGGAACAAAGTCAACCGAAACGGCAGTAAATTTATGCTTTATCGGTTGACAATACAATTGCATAATGATATAATTATAGAAGTTTGCTTTGCAAGAATATCATGCTGATTTTAGCATAATAACTCAACTTTATTGAATATAGTTTGACATAGATTAAGTTTTAAACAATTAGTTTTTTAAAATACAGGTATTGCGGTGAAAAAATGAGCAAAAGAACAACAAAAAAAAGATATAAAATAAATTATTTCAGGCTTGCGTTTGTGATTATTCTGTTTGGCGTTTTAATTGCAGGGATAATTGCGTTAATTTCAACAATTGTTAATGCTATTTCTAACAAAGATGATGAAAATGTTGCCGTATCAAACGGCAACGTAGTATACAGAGAATACGATTTTGACGAAATATCTCAAAACGATAAAGACGACGAAGAACAGATTACCATTGAACACGCAAAAACAACAGATGAAACATTTAATTTTGGTGACGAAATTTACAGTCAATACGGCGTTTTGGTTGATTTGCAATCCAACACAGTTATTGCGCAGCGCAATGCTGATGAGCGTATGTACCCTGCATCACTCACAAAAATCATGACGCTTATTGTAGCGGTTGAAAATATTGAAGATTTTGATGCTACATTTACCATGACAAGTGAAATTATAGATCCGCTTTTACAACAGTCGGCATCGGTTGCGGGCTTTGCAAGCGGTGAAAAATGTCTTGTAAAGGATTTGCTGTATGGTTTGATTATGCCATCAGGCGCTGACGCTTCAACTGCACTTGCAATTTATGTTGCAGGCAGTGAGGAAGCTTTTGTTGAATTGATGAACGAAAAATGTGAAAAATTAGGTCTTGAAGATACACATTTTACCAACACAAGCGGTTTGCATAACGATAATCATTATTCAACTGCGCTTGATTTTGCCGTAATTCTAAAATATGCAATGGATAACGAATTATGCCGAGAAGTACTCTCGCAGTTTCAATATACAACCGCTGTTACCGAGCAGCACCCCGAAGGCATTGCGCTAACAAGCGATTTATTTGCAAGAATGTACGGCGATGAAGCTGAAGGCTTTACAATAATCGGCGGCAAAACAGGCTTTACTGATCAAGCAGGACACTGCCTTGGTACATTTGCAAAAAACAATGAAAACGGAGATGAATACCTTCTCATACTTTCAAAAGCAAGCGGCTCAAAATGGTATCCCGTTTATGATACTGAGCTTATTTACGAATACCTGAACGATATTGATGATGACAGCAACACTGGCGACAACGAAATTGCAAGCAGTGACGAAACATCAATTAACACGGCAGGTTAATTCATCATATATTATAATCTACAGCAAAGTGCCTTGAAATACCGTTTTTATCGGTCTTTCAAGGCTTTTTTCATGCTATGTACTTATTTGGCAGAATACTTATCAAGTATATTTCGCAGTGCCGATGCTGAACTGCTGTGTGACCTTGCAACAAGTGCATTTGTTCCCTTTGTAGCATTAAGTGCGCATTTAACCATTTTGTGCGATGTTGTGTTTGTAAACAAAACAAGCAAATCAGGGCTACCCACCTTGTTTTTTAATCCATCATGCATTTTGCAAAATACTTTAGCACTGCATTTATACTCGTTACAAACATCAATATATCGACGCATCATACATTCATTTCCGCCTACAATAACAACACTCATAAGAATCCCCTTCCACAAGTTAGCGTAAGCTAACTTGATGCTAAAAAAATATAGCCTTTCGACATTTTGCAATAATCTTTATTATTTGTTATCAGTTAGCATTGGCTAACCGATAATGATATTATACAACAAATAACAATTATTGTCAATAGAAAAACCGCTTGAATTTTAAAAACAAAACCCAAGCGGTATAAGAAACGTTATTCTTCAATTGAAGAAACCGCAACAACAGTTGCAATTCCGGTAAGAGCAGATAAAAGATGCGTATGATTGCCAAAAGCGGAAATCACACCATAATCAGCAAGGTAGAAGCAAGCAGAAAACGCCGCCATAAATGCAGTTGCTACCCAAACGTGTTTTTCCTGTCCCCATATCAGATATATCATCAAGCTTAATGTAATTGCAATGGAGAAATACTGTCCTATGCCCCATTCCATAAGCATATCAGCAACAAGCAAAGCATTTAAAATGCCTGCAATAACTGCACCTATTCTGCCTTTTGTGCGTGCTGTCCAGCCTATTCTAAAAAATCCATAGGCGAAGAGAAACAGTGTAATATAGCTTATAGAATCTCTGTAATCATCAACAAGCTTTATTGAAAAATCCGCAAATTTGCAAATATAATCATATAAACTTATAAGTATCGAAATGCCGTAGCCCACTGTTATAGCATCAAAACCCTGTACTTTCTTTCTCATAAGGATTCCTCCTTGTAATAAAAAAAGTGCCTTGAACAAATAAACATTCAAGGGCACTTTTAGTTACATTAAATTACTTGTTAGCTTCTTCAACTGCAACTGCGCATGCAACTGTTGCACCAACCATGGGGTTGTTACCCATACCCATAAGACCCATCATTTCAACGTGAGCGGGTACGGAAGAAGAACCTGCAAACTGTGCATCGCCGTGCATTCTGCCCATTGTGTCTGTAAGACCATAAGAAGCAGGACCTGCAGCAACGTTATCGGGATGGAGTGTACGACCTGTACCACCGCCGGATGCAACAGAGAAGTATTTCTTATTATTTTCAAGAGCCCATTTCTTGTAAGAACCTGCAACGGGGTGCTGGAATCTTGTGGGGTTGGTTGAGTTACCTGTAATGGAAACATCAGCCTTTTCATACTTCATGATAGCAACGCCCTCAAGAACATCGTTAGCGCCATAGCAGCGAACCTTAGCCTTTTCGCCATCGGAATAAGCTGTTTCGTTAACTACTTTAAGTTCGCCTGTTGCAAAATCATATTCTGTCTGAACATAGGTAAAGCCGTTGATTCTTGAAATAATCATAGCAGCATCCTTGCCAAGACCGTTAAGAATAACTCTCAAAGGCTTCTTTCTTGCCTTGTTAGCTGTTCTTGCAATACCGATAGCACCTTCAGCAGCCGCAAAGCTTTCGTGACCAGCGAGGAAGCAGAAGCAGTCTGTTTCTTCTCTGAGAAGCATTGCGCCGAGGTTACCGTGGCCAAGACCTACATTTCTCTGCTCTGCAACAGAACCGGGAATGCAGAATGCCTGCAAGCCGATACCAATAGCTTCAGCAGCTTCAGCAGCCTTAGTAATGCCCTTCTTAAGAGCAATAGCAGTACCGAGTGTGTAAGCCCAAACTGCATTTTCGAATGCGATGGGCTGTACGCCCTTTACGATTTCTTCAACATTAACGCCCTTTTCCAAGCAATATGCCATTGTTTCGTCGATATCCTTGAATCCGTATTCAGCGAGACAGGCATTGATTTTGGGCATTCTTCTTTCTTGTCCTTCAAATTTAGCCATTGTTCCTACCTCCTACGATTATTCTTCTCTGGGATCGATGTACTTGGGTGCGTCAGCATAGCGACCGTATGTACCGATATTGTTGTTATAAGCGGTAGCAGGATCTACACCGTGACGGATATCCTCAAGCATCTTGCCGAGCTTTACGAATTTATAGCCGATTGCCTGATCGTTTTCATCAACAGCAACAGAAAGGATATAACCTTCTGCAAGTTCAAGGTAGCGAACGCCCTTGAGGTTTGTGGAGAAAACTGTACCAACCTGAGAACGAAGTCCCTTACCAAGATCTTCAAGACCTGCGCCAACGGGAAGTCCGTCTTCAGAGAAAGCTGTCTGAGTTCTTCCGTATACAATCTGGAGGAAGAGCTCACGCATTGCTACGTTGATAGCATCGCAGACAAGGTCGGTGTTAAGAGCTTCAAGAAGAGTCTTGCCGGGGAGAATTTCGCCTGCCATAGCAGCAGAGTGAGTCATACCGGAGCAACCAAGGGTTTCAACCAAAGCCTCTTCGATGATGCCGTTTTTAACGTTAAGTGTCAGCTTGCAGCAGCCCTGCTGGGGTGCGCACCAGCCGATACCATGAGTAAGGCCGGAAATATCCTTGATTTCATAAGCCTTAACCCATCTTCCCTCTTCGGGGATAGGTGCAGGACCATGCTTAGGTCCCTTTGCGAGAACACACATTCTCTCAACTTCATGAGAATAGTTCATATTTTTACTCCTTTCGGTAATCCTATGTGAAATGATTTACACATCAGGATAATTATACTATAAAACGCCGATTAAATCAAGCGATTTTATCACAATTTAAAATTTCTTGATGAATTTACAAGAAAAATTCAATTTTAAAGCAATGTTGCACGCAATTCGGCGCCATCAAGTGCGCTTAAATATGCAGGTGCAATATCAAAAGGTGTTTTGCAGCCGCTTGCACCTTCACAGTTAAGCTTATAGGCAGCCCTTGCATAAGCACAGAGCACGCTTGAAGTAAACTCAGGGTTAGAATCGAGCTTTAAGCTATATTCGATGATATGCGAATTTTCATTATTTACACCCGTAAATCCGCTTCTTATAACAAATCCGCCGTGTGGCAATGCGTTATGGTCACGCTTCATTTCTTCCATAGTGATGAAATGTACGGTTGTATCATAATCTGCAAAATAGTTAGGCATTTCTTTAATCTTACGCTCGATTTCAGCCTTATCTGCGTTATCATTTACAACAACAAAACATTCTCTTGTATGCTTTTGGCGTACAGAAAGTTTAGGCTCACTACCGCTTCTGACTGCTTCAAGTGCAGATTCTACAGGAATAGTATACTGTCTGGCATCGACTACTCCCTCTACTCTGCGAATAGCATCGGAATGACCTTGACTTACGCCTTTGCCCCAAAAAGTATAATCTTCACCTTCGCTTAATACTGCCCCTGCATAAAGGCGGTTAAGAGAAAATAGTCCAGGGTCCCAACCAACCGAAATTATACCTATTTTACCAGACTCATTTGCGGCACGGTCAACATTTTCAAAATGCTCAGGGATTTTTTTATGAGTATCAAAACTGTCAACTACATTAAAAAGTTTTACCATTTCAGGTGTTTGTTCAGGTAAATCGGTAGCACTTCCGCCACACAAAACCATA
>JAZQJI010000016.1:0-4214 GCA_045541475.1 Oscillospiraceae bacterium | reverse complement strand
TTTTTGAAAAACACATCGTACCCATATAACGAAAACAGTCCTCGCCGTTGGCGAGGACTGTTCTGTATATCTTATATAGTCGAGTGTCAACAAAAACAATTTAGTTGACTTATACAACGAAATTGCTTCGCCGGCAGCAGCTGGCAATTGCACAGTGCGTGCACGCACCCCTCCCATTCGGGAGGGCTTATTTATTTTTATGTTTCATTAAACTATAATTGGGTGGGGAAATGCTCTACACCGTGCTTAGGCTTTGAACATTTACAAATGTCAATCTGGATAACACATATCCTCTTTGCGCATTCGCAGATATTTAATACGCAAATGAATTGCCTGCTCTTTTGTGATTACATTTTCAACCTCGTAAACGTTAATTTCGCTTTGAAGCAAATTATATTTGCAATCCCAACGCAAATCGTCGCCGCCGTTGTCGATTATTTCCCAAGATATTTTCATATCTTCTATCGCATCTACAAGGTTAGGCGGCAAACCACACTCAAGATAGCTATCTTCCAAAGGCAAACCCGTTTTGCTGTCTGTTTCGCAGTTGTTTTTGTTCTTCTTACAATCGCAATACTTAAAACACGGCATATACTCAAGCTTAAACAGATTAATTTTGTGCAAACGGTCAATGCGTGCTTTGGTTTCGGGCGCAGGCTCAATGCCCTCACGTATATACTTATCAAGCTCGGCGTAGGTGAAGCCAAGGTTGTCTTCATCGGTTTTGCCGCAAAGGCCATCGCTTGGCACTTTTTCAATAAACTTATCAGATAATCCCAAAACCTTGCCTATTTGCAGAACCTCGGCAACGGTAAAGCAGGATAATGGCGAAAAATCGCCCACGCTGTCGCCGTATCTTGTCGAATATCCCACATAATCTTCGGAATAATTGCAGGTGTTGCAAACCCTGCCGTTGCGTGATTGGCTTACTGCGTAAAGCGTAGCCATGCGTATTCTCGGCGGCAGATTAAATCTTGACTGCTGCGAAACCTCAAAGCTATCGCCAATACCCTGATAAATGCCGTTAACCGCATTTTCTATGTTGATAACATAGTGCTTTATGTCAAGCTCATCGCATAAATCGTAGGCAAACGCAATGTCACTTTGTTCACCGCAGGGCATTAAAACGCCGATAACACGTTCTTTTCCAAGTGCCTTAACGCACAGTGCCGCCGCAACGGAAGAATCCTTGCCGCCCGAAATTCCAAGCACTGCGTTGCAGCCCTTGCCGTTTTCTTCAAACCAGTTTCTAATCCACTCAACGCACTTTTCGGTTGCGTCAAAAGCATCAAATTTATACAAAAAAATCGCTCCCTTACTGTTTTTCAAAAATATATTGGCCCAGTTGCGATATCAACGCTTTGTCAACATAGCAATCAAGATAAATCCCGTTGTCACGATATTCCTGCGCAAAAATTTTGCCCGTATCCCTTATTTTTGAGGGCAGATTTGCCTTGTCATACGGCAAAAGCAGTTCCATTCTCATACCGGTAGCTTCAAGATTTTTTGCAATAAGCTCGCACAATCTATCAAGACCATCGCCCGTTTTTGCGCTTATTTTAACCGTTGTGTCGTCCTCATCAATATGCTGTGCAAGCTCGGCTGTATCGCATTTGTTAAACGCACAGATAACGGGGATTCCATCGCATCCAAGCTCTTTAAGTAGTTCTTCAGTAACTTTTGCCTGCGTTTCGCACTCGGGATTTGAAGCGTCTATAACATGAATAATAACGTCGGCATTTGCGGCTTCTTCAAGTGTAGATTTAAACGCTTCAACAAGATGGTGCGGCAATCGACTGATTAGCCCGACAGTATCAGTCAGCAAAACAGTTCTGCCGTCGGGCAGTTCTATCCCGCGTGAAACAATATCAAGAGTTGCGAAAAGCTTGTTTTCTGCCAAAACGCCTGCGTCGGTCATTTTGTTGAGCAGGGTTGACTTGCCCACATTTGTATATCCCACAATTGCCGCTGTCAAAACGTTATCTTTTTTGCGACGAGAACGCAAGAATTTGCGATGTTTTTCAAGCTCGGCAAGTTCATTTTCAAGCGATGAAATGCGTTTGCGGATATGTCGCTTGTCGGCTTCAAGCTTGGTTTCACCCGGGCCTCTTGTTCCTATACCGCCGCCCAGACGGGAAAGCACCTTGCCCTGACCGCCCAAGCGTGGCAAACGGTACTTTTGCTGTGCAAGCTCAACCTGCACCTTGCCTTCCTTAGTAACGGCACGCTGAGCAAAAATATCAAGTATAAGGGTTGTGCGGTCGATAGTGCGCACGCCCGTTTCGTTCTCGATATTGCGCACCTGCGAGCCCGAAAGCTCGCAATCAAAAATCAGCAGATTTACATCAAGAGCCTCAATATGCTCTTTAATTTCCTGCAATCTGCCCAGACCGATACACGTTGCAGTATCGTAATTATCACGCTTTTGCGTTGCCATGCCAACAGTTTCAGCGTTGGCAGTTTTTGCAAGTTCGGCAAGCTCTGCAAGCGAGCGTTCAGCATCATATTCACCAATATCAGCGCAAATCAAAAACGCTCTATCGGGCAAAATTTCGTTTTCAAACATATATATCACCAATATAATAAATTATTTTTCCCAAAAAGATTATACCGCAAATGTCATTTTATGTCAATGCGGCACTTGCAAACTATTACTAATCATGTTAAAATTATTTGAAAGAACGAGGTGATAAATTCTATGGATTTTTATGCAAAAAACGGCAATATTATATTAAAACAGCCCGATTTTGACCTTGCCCAGACGCTTGACTGTGGGCAATCGTTTCGTTGGCAAAACTGCGGTGATTTCTGGCAGGGTTATTTTTTAAACAGTTTTCTCAAAATATCACAAAACGGAGATATTTTTACATTTTACAATGTAAACGAAAATGATTTTTTAGATATCTGGGCGGATTATTTTGACCTTTACACCGACTATGGTGCGTTAAAACAACGCTTTTCCGATGAATGTCCCGTTTTAAAAACTGCCTGCAAAAGCTGCGGCGGTATTCGTATTTTAAAACAAGATTTTTGGGAAATGCTCGTTTCTTTTATTTTTTCACAGCAAAACAACATTCCAAGAATTAAAAAAATCATCAATTCTTTGTGTGATGTTTTTGGAAATTTCCCCGATGCGCAAAGTATCTGCGATGCGGGTATTGATGCGTTGCAGCCTTTAAAAAGCGGCTTTAGGGCAAAGTACATAATTGATGCGGCGCAAGCTGTTGCAAGCGGCAAAATTGATGCAGATACATTGAAAAACGCAGATTACGAAACTGCAAAAAGCATCTTGATGCAAATAAAAGGCGTTGGGCCAAAGGTGGCAAACTGCGTTTTGCTTTTTGGTCTTTACAAGGTTGAAGCTTTTCCCGTTGATGTTTGGGTAAGGCGTATTCTTGATGAGCATTATCCCAACGGTTTTCCGCAATCCCTTGCCGATGTGGGCGGCATTGCTCAGCAGTATCTTTTTCATCACTTTCGCACGGTGGCACCGTAATAGGCGTATTCACTTGCAGGCGAAACATTGCCGCGTGCTTAGCCTTAGAGCAATTCGGGGTTTTGTTGACTCTTTAATAATTGTTTTGACTCGACCATATAACGAAATACATTTTTATAAGCAATTGTAAGTGGTAAAACCATAAGGGGAAGGGCCGACTGCTGTCGGCTGAGCATTTCGGGGCTTTGTTGACTCATTAATATTTGTTTTTGCACGACCATATAACGAAATTCACTTATTAAAGTTATCAAGTAAGTGGGAAAACCATAAGGGGAAGGGAAGGAAACGCTCACGAGCGTTTATCTCCCCTTCCCCTTAAGTTCTTCCCCCTTACCAACCCCCTTTCCTTCATCCCTATCCTCACGTTTGGGTTGAAACAAACATATCAAAAAACTCATTTTAGCGTTTTACTTTTAATATACACATCGTACCCATATAACGAAAATAGTCCTCGCCGTTGGCGAGGACTTATTAGTTTTTGGCATAAGTAAGCAGGGCGGATAACATCCGCCTGAGAAGTTACAGAAAATAATGAATTAAGCAGCGTTGCTGCGAGTTCCGCAGAAAATGCTACTTTTGTTGCATTTTCGAGGACTGTTTGAGCAGCAGCGTTATTAACACCGACAGCAGTGTTATAATGGGAGAATTGACAAAAAACAAACTTTGCAACACAGCGTTAAGCCGCGAGTTTGAAAAGGTCTTTTTTAGACCTTTTCAC
>JAZQJI010000015.1:0-22919 GCA_045541475.1 Oscillospiraceae bacterium | reverse complement strand
AATAAGTCCTCGCCAACGGCGAGGACTATTTTCGTTATATGGGTACGATGTGTTTATTAAAAGTAAAACATTAAAAAGAGTTTTTTATATGTTTAGTGCAACCCAAACGTGAGGATAGGGTTGAAGGAAAGGGGGTTGGTATGGGGGAAGAACTTAAGGGGAAGGGGAGGTGCGTGACCGCACACGACATTTTTTGATTAAAGCTTCATTTTAAATTCTTCTTATCTAACCGTGATTAAAGTTTCATTGAAATTTCAACTGAAATCCGAAATTGCTCAGCCGACAGCAGTCGGCCCTTCCCCTTATGGTTTTCACACTTACATGATAACTTAGATAAAAGTATTTGGTTATATGGTCGTGATAGGGCAAATATCTAACAATCAACAAAGCCCCGAATTGCGCTGTCGGGCGCACCCGACTTTAATACATTCATAAAACAGATAACTGAAATTGTCGTGATAAAACAAAACGGGCTTCACGAAAGTGAAACCCGAATTGCGCTGTCGGGCGCACCCGACAAAAAATAAAAGTCACCATGAAGGTGACTCTTATTCTTTGGTTGGGATAGATGGATTCGAACCATCGAGTGACGGAGTCAAAGTCCGTTGCCTTACCGCTTGGCTATACCCCAATAAACCGCTTAAATATTATACCAATATTTTACTGATAAATCAAGAGTTTTTTGAAATATTTTTTTGTACTGATCTATATTGTCCGAAATTACGCGGTTTATGCGCTTGTTTGTGTTAAAAATACATATAAAGTCTGCATTTCATCATGCCGTTATAAAGCTTGCGGCATTTTTTTGCGTTTTTGCCGAATTTCTTTTCAAAGCCATCACTTGATGTGATGACGTAGCAGGGATATTCAGCATTGGCGCTAAGTCTTTTGCCCATAGTTTCATAAATCTCTTCGGCGGCTTTTATATCAAGCAGACGCTCACCATAGGGTGGGTTGCATATAACGATTTCGCCGGCGGTTTTTTGCGTAAAATCAGCAACATCGGCTTGTTTAAATTCAATTGCAGATAGCACACCTGCACGTCTTGCGTTTTCCTTTGCGATTTCTATCGCATTTGCGTCTATATCATAGCCGTATGCTTTAAATCCGCAATCCTTGTTGATTTTTGATAATGCATTTTCACGCTCGTCAGTCCAAATTCTTTTAGGCAGGCAATCCCATTTTTCAGCAGCAAAGCCTCTTTTCAATCCGGGTGCATAGTTCATTGCCTTATATGCAGCTTCAATTAAAACTGTACCCGAACCGCAGAAGGGGTCTACAACAACGCTTTCACGCCTTACCCTTGCCAAATCAACAATGCCTGCCGCTAAGGTTTCTTTTATCGGGGCAAGGTTTGATTGCTTGCGGTAGCCTCGCTTATGTAAAGCAATGCCGCTTGTATCAAGATAAATTGTTGCAATATCTTTCATTATTGAAAAGCTTATTTGCACGGGTGCCTCGGTTTCTTCCAACCAATTGAGAGAATACTTTGCTTTAAGTCTTTCAACAGCTGCTTTTTTGATGATTGACTGGCACGCAGGCACGCTTGAAAGCTTTGAGTTCAGCGAATGACCTTTTACGGGAAAGGCGTTTTTCTTGCCAATGAAATCTTCAAGCGGTATTGACTTTACGCCCTGGAACAGATCCTCAAACGTTAAAGCTTTAAAGCTTTTTAGCTCAATAAGCACACGTTCTGCTACGGACAGACATATATTTGCACGTGCAATTATTTCTGCACCGCCTTCAAAGCTGACTCTGCCGTTTTCGGCGTTTACATTTTCAGCGCCCATGCGTTTTGCTTCAAAGGTTAATACGCTTTCAAGTCCGAAGTGGCAAGGGCACACTATTTTGTAGTTTTTTGACATTATTTTTGCCTTTCCATACATAAAATATCAAGAGGAAAGCTTTCGGTGTTTTCCTCTTGATATAGTGATATTTACATAAATATTTATTCAGTTGTTGCAGGTGCTGTTTCCGCAGGGGGAGCAGCTGCGCGGCACGATGTGCATACACCGGGCATGGCGTTTGTTTTGTAATAACCGGGCACGGAGCATTTTGAGCAATTCGGGCCTGCAATTAAGCCGGTTGAGTTACAGAAGGATTCCATAACTACACCCTCGTCAACAGGGAATTCTGCCATGGTTTGTGCGTTGACCATTTCGGCATATTCGCCGAAAACATTTGCCCATATCTGCGCTGATTTCGGGTAGTTACTTGCGTAAAATCCAAATGAGTTTGAGCCGCTGCTTGTATATACTGATGAATTATCGTTATCAAAGCCGTACCATATTGCGCTGACATAATCAGGTGTCAAGCCAACAAATCCAAGGTCTCGGAAGTTCTGCGAAGTACCTGTTTTGCCAACAACCTCAACACCATCAAGATTTGCCTGACGGCCGGTACCATCGTGGCTGTTTTCAACAACTCTACGCAGCATACGGTTCATGATGTATGCCGTATCACTGCTTACAGCCTGTTCGCCAAATTTGTTTTGGTGGTCTACAACAACGTTGCCTTCGGCATCGTATACCATTGAGATGATTGTAGAATCATACATATAACCGCCGTTGCCGTAGGGAATGTAGGCGTTGCAGAGTTCATCAAGTGTAACGCCGTTTGTAAGACCGCCGACGCTTAAAGGCGCCAAGTCGATATCGGAAGCTACAAGAGAGTCAAAATGCAGCTTGTTAACCATAAAGGTGTAGATGTTATCAGGTGTTGCGTTGTAGCACAACTGCGCAGGGATTGTGTTGAGTGAAACTTCGATTGCACGGTAAATGAATTTGTTGCTGTATGACCAGCTTGAGAAGTTGTGCGGCCAGCTTTCGCCATTAATTGTAAGCGGTTTATCCACATAGACTGACGACCAATGGATAATATCATTTTCAAGTGCATAGCCATAGGTTGAAACCGGTTTGATACAAGAACCCGGCTGGCGACGTGACTGCATTGGTCGAAGCAAACCGAGAGATGATGTTTTTTCGCCTATACCGCCAATAACTGCTTGAATATTGCCGTAATAATCCATTACGATGAATGAAGAATTGGGGTAAACATAAAGGTTTGAGCCATCTTCTTCCAAAATAGGATTGCCTTCGGCATCATACGCTTTTTGCGCGTAACCTTCGCTATAAATGTTATAGTAATCAAGGTATTTTTCTTCAAGATATTCCTGCATTGCAAGGTCGGCTGTTACATAAATTGTATAACCGCCGCTGTTAACTTCTTTAAGTGCCTGTGAGTAGCTTAAACCGCGTTCCTCTTGGAAGATTTCGGCAAGTTCCATCAAAGCGGCATCGACAACGTAGGAAGTAACGCCGTCATCATTGAGCTGTTCTTCTTCGTTGGCGTAATACTCAGGGTACATCTGACGGTGCTTTTCGGAACCGACAAAAATCAGTTCTTCTGCAACAGCGTCTTCGTATTCCTTGCGAGTGATTGCGCCGTTTTCAAACATTTTGTAAAGGATATATTCCTGACGGCCCTTGTTTTCCTTAATACCGGTATTTACCCATTCGTCAGTTACTTCCCAAATGCCGGTAGCTTCGTTGTAAACTTTAAGAAAATAACCTGCGTTTGGATTGTTTTTTTCTGGGCTTTTTGGGATTGCCGCAAGTGCGGCACTTTCTGCGATAGAAAGTTCGGAAACGCTTTTGCCGAAGTACTTTTCGGCCGCATATTCAACGCCGACAGCGCCGCCGCCGAAGCTGATATAGTTCATATACGCTTCAAGAATTTCAAGCTTTGCGTAACGTTCTTCAAGGTTCATTGCACGGAAGATTTCTCTGATTTTACGCTCAGGACCTGCCGTGCCTCCGCGTGCATCATCACCCGTGATATTTTTTACAAGCTGCTGAGTAATTGTGGAACCGCCCTGATCGGTATCGTAAATTGAAATAAACATATTGACGAAAGCTGCCAGGGTGCGCTTGTAGTCTACGCCGTCGTGCAGGAAGAAACGTTCGTCCTCGGCGTATACAAACGCATTCATGGTGTGTTGCGGAACAATGTCTATTTCAATAGGAATACTCATCGAGTCGTTTTCGACATAATAAAGCTGAACATATTCGCCCGTTTCGGGGTCGGTGCCCAAAATTGAAGTGGGACTGCTTGTTTGTATATCGTAAAGGTCGATTTCATAGGTTTCGTCCATGAATTTGAGGACGTAAACGGTGAGTGCCGCAACGATGATTGTGCCTGTGATGACAACTATCATGAATAGCGACAGAATTGTTGAGCCTAAAATACCAAAAGCCTTTTTGCCTGTTCTTAAAACCTTTTTTGCAACTTTTTTTGCTTTTTTAAGCTGTTTGCGTCTTTTTGCACGCAACATTGCTTCTTCCTTTGCGGTACGTGTAGGTTTTGCAGGCTTTTTTGCCACGGCTTCAGCAGGTGGCTGTGTTACGCTTTTATAGTTGGAAGATTCGGCTGCGTAATCGGCATCGGATTCTTCCTGAGGCTCGATAAATTCCGAATCGTCAAAAAAATCAATATCATTATCTGTCTGCTTGGCGTTGTTTTCTTTATCTTTATCATCATTACCAAGCAAAAAGTCGTTCTTTTCCATAGCTAACCCCTTTCAATGTTTGTTGTCAGGCTAATCTTTGTCATACATAAAGTTATTATACCACAATTAAATAGGTTTGTAAACAAAAAAATCCAAATTTTCCGAATTTTTAAGGAGTGTTGATTTTTATGATATATTGCTTTGGCGAGCTGAAAGCTAAGGAAGTTATAGAAACAGACAGTGGCGAAAAGCTGGGGTTTGTTGATGATATGGAGTTTGACGGTGAAACAAACAGTATGGTTTCGTTGATTGTCTACGGCCGCCAGCGATTTTTCGGGATATTTGGGCATGATGATGATATTGTGATACCTGTGGAGTGCATTACGCTTATCGGCAAGGATACAATACTTGTTTCGCTTGAAAAAGAGGAAAAGCACACAAAACATCACAAATTCAGTATTGAAAGTTTGTATAAATAAACGAAGAAAAAAATCTTGTAAATTTTGCGCAAAAATGGTATAATATTAGTCACTTGAAAAAAGCAAATTCGCACGCTTGGTTTATTGCCCACGGTTCACGCCTTTAAAAAAGCGGCGTGTCGGGCATTCAAAATAAGCTGGCGGAGGAAAAATTTAAAAACCAAAACTAAGGAGGATTCTACCATGGGCGTAGTATCAATGAAACAGCTTCTTGAAGCAGGCGTTCACTTCGGACACCAGACAAGAAGATGGAACCCCAAAATGGCACCCTACATTTTCGCAGAAAGAAACGGCATCTACATCATCGACCTTCAGAAGACAGTTAAGAAGCTTGAAGAAGCTTACATGTTTGTACGTGAGCTTACAGAAAACGGCGAAAGCGTTCTCTTTGTAGGTACAAAGAAGCAGGCCGGCGATTCCGTTAAGGAAGAAGCTTTGAGAGCAGGAGCACACTATGTAAACGCTCGTTGGCTTGGCGGTATGATGACAAACTTCAAGACAATCAGAAGAAGAATTGATCGTCTTGATCAGCTCAAGAAGATGGAAGCTGACGGCACATTTGACCTTCTTCCCAAGAAGGAAGTTGTTAAGCTCAACCTTGAGATTGAAAAGCTTGAAAAGTTCCTTGCCGGTATCAAGGATATGGATAAGCTCCCCGGCGCTCTCTTTATCGTTGACCCCAGAAAAGAAAGAATTGCAGTTTCCGAAGCTAAGAAGCTCAATATCCCGATTGTTGCAATCGTTGATACAAACTGTGATCCCGATGAAATCGACTATGTAATCCCCGGCAACGATGACGCTATCAGAGCAGTTAAGCTTATTGCAGGCACAATTGCTAACGCTATCATCGAAGGCAAGCAGGGTGAAGCAGGCGAGGAAGAAGCTGCTGCAGCTGAAGAAGAGGCTGCTGAATAATTGCGCTTAAACCGTTTAAAATAACTTTATTGGAGGAATATATAAATGGCTACATTTACAGCAAAAGACGTTGCCGCTCTCAGAGAGAGAACAGGCGTTGGTATGATGGACTGCAAAAAAGCTCTTACCGAGGCTGACGGCGATGCAGAAAAGGCAATAACAATACTCCGTGAAAAAGGTCTTGCAGCTCAGGCTAAGAAGAGCGGCAGAATTGCAGCAGAAGGCATGGTTATGGCTTACGCTTGCAATGAAAAGAACGTTGGCGTTGTTGTTGAGGTTAACTCCGAAACAGACTTCGTTGCTAAGACAGACGCTTTCGCAGGATTTGTAAAGCAGTGCGCTGACTGCGTTATTGAATATAACCCCGCTGACGTTGAAGCTTTGAAGGCTTGCGTTGTTAAGGAAGAAGGCAGAACTATCGGCGAAATTCTTCCTGACCTCGTTCTCAGAATCGGCGAAAACATTCAGATCAGAAGATTTGAAAGAGTTGACGGCAAGGTATTCTGCTACAACCACGATGGCGGTAAGATCGGTGTTCTTGTTAAGTTTGATACAGATATTGACGCAGCTAAGGTTGCTGATTGCGGTAAGGACGTTGCAATGCAGGTTGCTGCTATGAACGCACCCTACCTCAACAGAGATTCTGTTCCCGCTGACGTTATTGAAGGCGAAAAGAACATCATGATGGCTCAGATGGCTGAAGATCCCAAGATGGCTTCCAAGCCCGAGCAGGTTAAGGCTAAGATTGCTGAAGGCAAGCTTAACAAGTATTACAGCGAAAACTGCCTTGTTGAACAGTCCTTTGTTAAGGATGACAGCATGACAATTGCTCAGTATGTTGACAGTGTTGCTAAGGCAAACGGCGGCGCTATCACAGTTGCAGGTTATGTTCGCTTCGAACGCGGTGAAGGTCTTGCTAAGAGAGAAGACAATTTCGCTGACGAAGTTGCAAGCATGGCTAAGTAATTAACGTTATATCATTGCAAAGGCGTCTTAAGTTTTTAAGACGCCTTTAATTTTTTTATTAGGTGATTTTTATGAGATTTACAAGAACAGAAAAGTATCACATGGATTTTCAACACACCAAAATGATGGGGCCTAATTCAATGAGGATTACTGAGGAACTGCTTTATAATCTTGAACTTCGCCCCACGATGACGGCGCTTGATATAGGCTGCGGCTTGTCGCTTTCTTCACTGTTGGTTGCTAAAGAATACGGAATGAGAGTTTTTGCCTGTGACCTTTGGATTGATCCTGCAGATAATTTTGTATTTTACAAAAAAATCAACATGGAAAAGCAGATAATTCCTATGAGGATTGATTTTTCTAAGGATATACCGTTTGCCAACGGATATTTTGATTTGATTGCAAGTGTGGATTCTTTCCATTATTTTGGTGATAAAATTGATGTTGGAGAGAAAATTCTGCCATTGTTAAAGCCAAACGGTACGCTTGTGCTTTCTTTCCCCGTGCTGAAAAGTGATGAAATTCCGCAGGTTTTGCATGATTGGTTTGGTGAAGAGATTAATATGATGCACACTCTTGAATGGTGGAAAGAAAGATTTGAAAGCTGTGCCGATTTAAATATTATTGAATGTGGCTTTTGCGAATGTACCGAGCAGGCTTGGCAAGATTGGCTTGACTGTGAGAATAATGAGTTTGCAACGGCAGATAGAAAGTTTGTTGAAAACGGTGCACTTGAATATATGCAACTATCAAAATTTATTATTACCAAAAAAACGGGTTGATGATTGGTGCTAATTTCCGTTGACATCAGCAGTGTTGTATGGTATATTTTATGTATACCACGATAAAGGAGAGATGTGAATGAACATTAAGAAAAGACTGTTTTCTTTTGTTACTGCAATGTCGGCATTGATTTTTGCAGTTCCGCTTTTGGGCGCGGATTCATCTGAAAATACATATAACAGTGCACTTGATATAGATTCAAACGGCAAAGTATCAACTCGTGACGCATTGCTTATTATGCAATATGTTGCAAAGAATATTGAGTTTACTGATGAGCAGATTGCAAAGGCCGACATAAACGGCGATGACGTGGTAAATTCAACAGATGCTTTGACATTGATGAGGATTATCAATGCTGATGAAGTTTATATCGAAAAGGAAAGTTCTTCGCAAATTCCATCGGAAAGCGAATCGGAGAGCCAATCGGAAAGCGAGTCGGAAAGTTCCTCTTCGAGCACATCTTCATCGTCGAGCAGTTCAGCATCAAGCAGTTCAACATCGGTCAGTTCTTCATCATCAGGCTCGATACAGATACCGGACGATGATTTTTTTGCAAACGGTATTGATGTAAGCAAGTGGCAGGGTGATAGCATTAACTGGAAATCGGTAAAAAATGCGGGATATGAATTTGCAATTTTAAGGGCAGGTTACGGCAGATATGAAAATCAAAAGGATGCCTGCTTTGAAACAAATTATGCAAATGCAAAAGCTGCGGGACTTGATGTTGGTGCGTACCATTTCAGCTATGCACGCACAGTTGCGGAAGCAAAAATCGAAGCACAGGTTTGTCTTGAATGGCTTGATGGAAAAGAGTTTGAATATCCTATTTTTTATGATGTTGAAAGCCAGACCGACCTTGGCGCAGAGCTCACCTCTGATATTATTGACGCATTTTGTACAGAGCTTGAAAACGCAGGTTACTATGTTGGCGTTTACAGCTATGCGTATTATCTGAATAATTATATCGAAAAAGCAACGCTTGAAAAATATCCCGTTTGGGTGGCGCATTTTGATGTTGCAAAACCCAATTTTACGGGGCATGATATGTGGCAGTATACCGATACGGGAACGGTAAGCGGCATTTCCGGCAGTGTTGATTTAAACTATTGTTACACAGATTTTAAAACGTATATAAAATCCAATAAGCTTAATGGGTTTTAAATTTTATAATCAAAAAATACCGTGCAGAAAAGCAAATTTCTGCACGGTTTTTGTTGTTGTATGCGGTTTGCAATTACAGCACACCCATTTCCGTCATGATAGCGTAATAGGCTTTTGCAGCATCAGAAGTATCATAAGTTGCGTAAATGCTTGCATATTTTGCGGCGCTTGCGGCATCTCTTGTATCAATAACTCCATCACCGTTTACATCGCCCGCAAATTGTGCAAGCTCATTGTCATTAGCAGAAAGTTCAGGATTTTCTGCACCATTTGCAACAAGACTGCAATATTTTGCCATTGATGCGGCATCTCTGGTATCAACAGCGTGGTCAAGGTTTGCGTCGCCTCGCTGTGCAACTTTGCACGTAAAGGAACCTAGATCAATTGCGTTTCCATTCTCGTCGTAGAGGATGCCTTCTAATAAGTCAGAGTTGCTCTCGTAATCTAAATCAAGACCATATTTTGTGTTGATATCTGAGAATAGCTCATCAATTTTCGACATGTTAAATTTATAAGAGCATGTAAATTCATTAGCAGAGGGTGTCATACTCCAGTATAAGTCAAAGGGAGATAAATCATCACTGCCACTACCGGTTGCTGATATATCATGCGAAGCATTTGCACTGCTATAATCAACCGTTACACTGTCGGTCAGATCCGCCGTGCAGGTAGTTATTGGCGTTTTATTTGAGCTTTGGTCGAATATGAACACAGAAAGCTCAAATTCAGAATTGGAGACATCTTCAATATTGCTTGTATCATCGGCATAAAAATTATTGATTGCGCTGTTTGGTTTAACTGCGAGTGAGGCGCTTACCGATGTGGTTGTAGTTGTGGTTTCGGCGGCTTTCTTTTTGAGAGTAACATTGAATGTCTGTATATCGGTGGTGTCGCTTACTGTTATTGTATTGTTTTCAAGATAGTATTCGTCATTGTTAAGCGTGAGGGTATAGGTACCTGCGTCAACAGCGTAAAATGTAATTCCTTCATCAGGTACAGTGAAGTAGGTGCAGTCAATGGTTGTTGTATAGGTGTCATATTCACCAGCTCTTACACTATATGTTTTGCCACCGGAACTGCCATACACAGCACCGCTTTCGTAATAATATATATAACTAGAATGAGCCTTATAGTCATCTTTGCTCAGATAGAAGGTCATATTGCCGTTTGCGTCGGGAGTGACAACATTGATGATACTGCCGCTGACAATTATAAGTTGAATAGCAGTTCCATGAGAAAGATCGGAATAATGCACATTGAAGTCGTATTGCACATTACCTACGAAACTGCCATCATCAGCAAAATCTCCTTCTGTCAACTCGGTAATATTCTGTGTAACTTTTACATATTCAACAGCTTTATTTGGAATGGTGAGTTGACCTATTGAACCAAAATCTCTGCTGCGCTTATCAACCCTAATATATTTTTCCATTTTATGTTCTCCAACTGATAGGTCGCTGAATGTAGTGAGTTTGCCTATGTAGTCATTGAAGAAAAGGTTAGTGGAGTCATTGATTTCAACATGATTTGCATAATCGGTAGTTGCAGTATAATTACTGTCAACATATAATGCATATTGACCTGCTGCCAATGTGTAGTCAACGCCGCTTATTTCTTTATATATTTCTTCTGTAACTGTGTGCGTATCGGTTAAAGAAAGATAAGCCGAATCAATTTGCTCAGGAAACTCATTCCATGTTCTGAAATATCCGCTTCTATCATTTGTAACAGTAAAACTTTTTACAAATTCTGCAGGTCTTCCATAAAGCCATTCTTCGCCCAAAGGGAAATTTTTGGTAGGCAAGCTTGTAAGTTGACTGCCCGTAGAGCCCGGTGTGATGTTGCGGAAATATTCTGTATAGCCCATGCTTTCATTACCATATGTCCATGATGCGTATGAGGTATCGTTTTTCATCATGATAATTCCTACCCTTTGAGCTTCATCGTTGATAACATTGATGTTTACAGTGTTATAGTTGATTTTTGCTGTAACTGAGCTCTGTGTAGTGCCACTTGCGGCATTAGCGTCAAAGTCATTCTCAAACGTTTGTGCAGGGAAGCTATGCAGTATTGCAAGCGACATGGCAAGCGCTGAAAAAATAGCTGTTATTCTTTTCAATTTCATATCAAAATTGTCCTTATATAAATTTTGAGTAAAAAACTCAACGATAATTATACAACTATTTGCAGATTTTGTAAATAGTTACATTATAAAAAAAAGCGATTGTAATTTCACAATCGCTTTTTATCGGATTAATCTCAGTTGAGAACGCCCATTTCGTTCCAGATATTATAATAAATCTCTGCCTCGGTAGCATCATCGGTATAATTCGCCTTCATCGAAGCATATTTTGCGGCGCTTGCGGCATCTCTTGTATCAATAACTCCGTCACCGTTTACATCGCCCGCAAATTGTGCGAGTTCATTGTCATTAGCAGAAAGTTCAGGATTTTCTGCACCATTTGCAACAAGACTGCAATACTTAGCCATTGATGCGGCATCTCTTGTATCAACAGCGTGGTCAAGGTTTGCGTCGCCCCGCTGTGCAACTTTGCACATAAAGGAACCTAAATCAATTGCGTTTCCATTCTCATCGTAGAGGATATCAACAAATAAATCAAAATCCTCCTCATAAGAAAGGCCGTAGCCCGTTATTGCATTTAAACGGCCAAAGAACCTATCTATTTCTGCCATATCAAAGCTGTATGTATATTCAAACTCACATGTCGGCATATTCGCATTGTATGCGCTCCAGTAAAGGTCAAAGGGAGAAACACTTTCGCTGCCGCCGGTTGATAACGTGTTTACATCAAGTGTAGCATCAGGAACAACTACAGATGAAACCGAAAGCCAACTTCCGATATTTTGGTTGTGCCAAGTAAGACCGCCATTGTAATAAAAAGAAAAGTACGACGCATTAGGGAGCGATGAAGTACAATTTTCCGCATAATATGTTGTTGTGTTATTGTAAAACTCCATATCATCATATTCAAGAACGCCGTTGTCGTAAGTAAAACTAAGTGCAAAATCTGCGGTCTGTCCGAGACCTATATCGTACGTATATTCCACAGTGTGACCGTAAACGCCTTCTATATTTGTAAGTATGCCGTCTTCATAGGTCGCGCCCTGCCAGTTGCTCGCTTTTGCTATATCAAAACCTTGCGGCAGCCTGCTTAAATCAAAGGTTTTAGAGGTTTCATTTATTATGATATCGTATTTATTAATCGAGCACGAAACCGAAGTGAGATTTGGACAGCTGGATATATCAAGCCATGTCAATTGATTTGAACTGCAGCTAAGGCTTTTCAGATTTGTGCATTTGGATATATCAAGAATTTTGAGATTGTTACGACCGCAGTCTATACTTTTGAGTGCTGTATTTTTGCTTAAATCAAGCTCGTCGAGTTCGTTTCCGTAGCACGCTAATGATTCAAGTGCAGTACAACAACCGATATTCAGCTCGGTAAGTTTGTTGAATCTGCAGGTAAATGATTTAAGTAAGGTGTTGTTGGTTAAATCAAGCGCAGTCAGATGGTTATCATCGCAATATAAGCTGTTTAGCTTGGTCAGATTGCTTATATCAAGCGTGGTTAATTGGTTGTTGTTGCAATACAAGGCTTCAAGAAGTGTATTTTTGCTTAAATCAAGCGAGTTGAGTGGGTTGTTGCTGCAACGTAACTCTGTAAGTGCTGTGTTTAAGCTTATATCAAGGCTTGTTAATTGATTTCCAGAGCACTGAAGGTTGGTCAGATTTGTGTTTTTGCTTATATCAAGTGTGGTGAGCAGGTTTTCGCTGCAGATTAAGGTATCAAGCAGTGTATTTTTGCTGACATCAAGCGAGGTTAGTTGGTTGCTGTCGCAACGCAAGGTAACAAGCAGTGTGTGTTTGCTGACATCAAGTGCAGTAAGTGAATTTGACGAACAGTAAAGAGATTTAAGCGCAGTATTGGTTGATAAATCAAGCGCAGTCAGCTGATTATTGTCGCAATATAACTTTTCCAGCTTGGTGTTTTGGCTTAAATCCATATTTGTTATGGAATTGTAGCGTGTATTGAGTGTTTTCAGCGCTGTCAGATATTCAATACCTTCAATGCTTGAAACACCATCGAAGGTAATATCGATTGCACTTACAGCGGCAATTTCGGTATCTGAAAACACACCGTCCGAGTCGGTATCAAAATTTGTGCTCAGATAGTTTCTGAAAACCTCATCGGGAAAATTTTCTTCGCTGATTGCAACGCCGTCTGCGGCATTTGCGGCAAAATTCCAATCTATTTCAAGCGTTGACGCAGGGTAACTGTGCAGCATTGCAAGCGACATTACAACCGCTGAAGAAAACGCTGTTATTTTTTTCAAGTTCATGTTAATACCTTCCTTTTCAATTCTTCATGCAAACTAAAAATACTCAGCGATAATTATACATCTGTTTGCACATTTTGTAAATAGTTACATTAAACAAAAAAGCGATTGTAATTTCACAATCGCTTTTATGTCAGAATTTATTATCAGCTTAAAATTCCCATTTCCGTCATGATAGCGTAATAGGCTTTTGCCACGCTTGTTGATGTGTTTGTAGCATAAATACTTGCAAATTTTGCGCAGTTGGCAGCATCCTTGGTGTCTGTGGAAGAGTCTGAATTAAAATCGGCGGCGAACAAAGCCAATTCGTTATTTTCGGCATTGAGCACGGGCGTGCTGCTGCCTGCGGCAAGTTCACTTTGATATTTTGCTATCAATGCGGCGTCCTTTGTGTCAACGGCGTGGTCAAGGTTTGCATCGCCGCGCTGTACAATGTTTACGGTTTGCGTTGCCAAATCAAGTGCGTTTCCGTTTTCATCATAAAGGATATTGACAAATAAATCGAAATTCTCCTGATACGAAAGATCGTAGCCTGTTCTTGCATTTATGCGGTTGAATAAAGCATCGATTTTTGACATATCCATTCGATATGTGTAAACAAATTCACATTCGGTTATGCCTGCGTTGCGAGCGCTCCAGTAAAGGTCGAAGGGGGAAACGTATTCTTCTGTCGCACTGCTTGACGATGTATTTGCCACATCGAGCGAAGCATTCGGTGAAACGATTGTAGTGATATCACAAAAATCTGTAATTAGCATGGCAAATGTGCCTTCTTCAAGCTCAGGAAATATGTAATGCAGATATGCGTAATGATGAACTGCTGTTTCCGTGTTATCAGCAAAATATGTTTCTTCATCATCATCAAATGAAAGATAATTAAACGTGATTTCACCGTAATATGCAAAGCTCAAGGAAAATTCCTTTGTTATACCGTTGCCTATATCGTAAGTATATTTTATATTGGTACCATTAACGCCTTCAATATTGGTAAGCATACCGTTTTCGTAAGTAGCGCCCTGCCAGTTGCTTGCTTTAGCTATATCGAAACCTTCGGGGAGATTGTTTAAATCAAAGGTTTTGGCGGTTTCGCCTATCTTACCGATGTCATATTTGTTTGAACTGCAATATACAGTAGAGAGGTTTGCACAGTTTGATACATCAAGGCTTGTCAGTTGATTGTTTGAGCAATCAAGACTTTTCAGATTTGTGTTGTTGGATATGTCAAGGACGGTCAATTGATTGCGTGAGCAATTGAAATCTTGCAGTTCAGTATTGTGTGATACATCAATAGCATCAAGGCTGTTCCACTGACAGTACAATGTTTGCAACAGAGTGTTTTTGCTTGTATCGAGCTCGGTTAATATATTGCTGTAGCATGAAAGATATTTAAGATAGGTACAGTCTGCTAATTGAAGTTTTTCGATATTGTTGTTACTGCAATATAAATATTCAAGCAATGTGCAATTGCTTAAATCAAGATCGGTGATTTGATTGTAAATGCATCTTACAGTTTTAAGCTTTGCGTTATTGCTTAAATCAAGCTTAGTAAGTAAATTAGACTCGCAGTACAGATATTGTAATTTTACATTGTTTGAAAGTTCCAAAGATGCTAACTGATTATAGCCGCAGTAAAGCCATTCCAAATCTGTATTATTGGTAAAATCACAGTTAGTGATTGCGTTATTAGTACAATCCAGATAGTAAAGCTTTGCAAGATTGCTGATATCAAGTGAGGTCAGTAAATTGCTATTGCAATATAAATAGTAAAGCTTGGTACAATTACTTAAATCGAGAGAGGATATCTGATTAGAAGAACACTTGAAATCTGTAAGCAGCGTATTATTGCTGACGTCGATTGATGTAAGCTGATTTCCGTTGCAGTATAAAGTATCAAGAAGTGTGTTTTTGCTGACATCGATTGTTGTAAGTTGATTGCTGTAACAGTACAAATCTTCAAGAAGTGTATTTTTGCTGACATCAAGCGCAGTAAGCGAGTTGCTTGCGCATGAAAGATATGTAAGCGATGTGTTTTTTGAAACATCAAGCTGAGTAAGCTCGTTGCTGCTGCAGGTTAACGTTTTAAGCTTGGTGTTTTTGCTCAAATCCATAGTAGTTATCGGATTATTAAAAGTATCCAGCTTTGTAAGCGATGTAAAAAACTCAATACCCTTTATACTTGAAATTTCAGAGCTTTCGATATCAATATTTTTTATATTTGCAATTTCGCTTTCCGAAAATCCGCCGCTGGAGTCGGCATCAAAATTTGTGCTCAGATAGTTTCTGAAAACCTCATCGGGAAAATTTGTTTCGTTAATTATAACTGCATCAGCCGCGTTGATATTAAGGCTTTGAAATATGTCATCGGGAAATCCTGACAGAACTGAACACGATAAGGTTAATGCAGATATTAATGCGAGTTTTTGCTTTAAATTCATTATTCTTCTCCTGTAAAGATGTTAATTTTTATAATGCTGCGGATATCATGTAATTATCGGTTGGAGATATCCTGCCGCTATGCCGAGGAAAGCGGCAATCGCGATTACAATAATCGGGCTGATTTTTTTGAATATCAAAAATAAGCAAAGCGCAAAAATCAGCAGGCTTGTTATGAAAGAGTAGCTGATGAAATGTGAAAGTGTGATTGCTGTGGGGAAGAAAACTTCCGCAGCGATTGAAAGTGCCGCCGAGCCGATAAGTCCGATAACGGCGGGGCGCAATCCGCTCATGCAGGAATTTACGATTTTGCTTGATTTGAATTTAAGGTAAAATTTTGCCACAAGCATGATGATTATGAAAGAGGGGAGAATCACACCCAATGTTGCACAAACCGCACCGAAAAATCCGCCTGTGCGCACGCCTACAAAGGTTGCCATGTTTATTGCAAAAGGTCCCGGGGTGCTTTCACTTATGGCAATGAAATTTACTATATCTTCCGATGTGAGCCAGCCGTGACCGATTACTTCCTGCTGAATAAGCGGTATCATGGCGTATCCGCCGCCAAAAGTAAAGGCGCCAATTTTAAAAAATGTTAAAAACAACAAAAGATATATCATTGTTTGGCACCTCTTTTCTCTTTAACAAGTGACATAATTAATCCTGAAAGTGCGCAGATGATTATGATAAAAATCATGTTGATTTCAGTAAATGCCGAAAGTATGAATGCGGCAATTACCATGCAGATTGAAAAAATGTCTTTTGGGCATTTTTTGCCCATTGTAAAAAGTGCTTTTACGATTAAAGCAACAACGCCCGCACGAATGCCCGAATAAGCATACTGCACGGCTTTAAGGCTGTTAAACTCTTTTAACAATGCAGATATAATCAATATTACTATAAACGAAGGCAGAACAAGCCCAAAGGTTGCGCACGCAGCCCCAAGTACGCCTGCTGTTTGGTAGCCAACAAAGGTTGCGGTGTTTACGGATATAGGTCCGGGGGTGCTTTCACCAACGGCAATGATATCAAGCAGTTCGTCGTCGGTTATCCATTTGTGTTTTTGTGCTACTTCGCGCTGTATAATCGGTATCATGGCATATCCGCCGCCAAATGTAAACGCACCGATTTTGAAGAAGGTTAAAAACAAATCAAGATACGGCTTTTTTTCTTTCATGTGTCAAGGCCCTTTCGCTGTGGTTTTTATGTTAATCATCCTGATTGGCTGATATTCTGACATACATTTTAGTATATCACAGACAATATTGTTTTTCAATCAGCTTTTTGCCCAAAATTTATTATATACCGAAGAATATTTAAGGAAAATTTAAGTTTGTTATTCTATAATATGATTAGAATTAAACGGAGGATATGGAATGATATATAAAAACAAAAAATGTCTTGCCGCAATTTGCGTGGTGTTTGCATTTGCGCTTTGTGCGTGCTCTCAAACAAAAAATGAAAGCTTATCAAACAACAATACAGGCGGCAATATGGCATCGTCAAATACAGCTGTGGATTTATCGGCATTAGCAGATGCGCCTGAATATCCTGAAAACGCTGTTGAAGGTAACTGCGCTGATAGCGTTGACACGCAGATAATTTTTAACGGTACGGATATTGAAATAAGCGGCAGCGGCGCCAGAGCTGACGGAAGTGTTTTGACTATTATCGCAAGCGGCAGCTATCTTTTAAGCGGAGAATTGACCGACGGTCAGATTGTTGTAGATACTGCCGATGAAGAAAAAGTGACATTATATCTTAACGGAGTTAAGGTAAGCAATACAACGGGCTGTACTGTAAATATCATAAGTGCACCGAAAAAGGTTGTGTTGTATTCATGCGAAAATTCCGTTAATATATTTTCTGATGGTGACAGCTATTATACTGCCGAAGATGCTGCAAGCGATGCTGATATTCCCAATGCCGCTGTTTACAGCAAGGAAGATTTGGAATTTGACGGCAACGGCGAGATTTATGTTACATCAAACTGCGCTAAAGGTATAAACGGCAAGGACGATTTGGAAATTAAAGGCGGTACACTTTATGTTACAGCGGTTGACGATGCAGTAAGGGGTAATGATTCGCTGACGGTTGTAAATGCCAAGCTTAATCTTTATGCTATCGGTGATGGATTGCGTACAAACAACGAAACCGTAGAAGGCATGGGAAATATGGTGATAACCGACAGCGTTGTTGAAATATGTGCACAGCTTGACGGTATACAATCAGTAGGTGCGCTTGATATACAAAACAGCGAAATTTCTGTATTAAGCGGCGGCGGTTATACCAAAGCCCAAGCACACGATGAGGACTTTTTTGGCGGTGGACACTTTGGCGGAGGCGGACATTTTGACGGCGGCAACCGAGGCGACAGGGGCGATATGCCCCCTATGCAACTGGGCGGCAATGGATATAGCGCGCCTATGAGCTATACACCGCAGGAGCAAACCGATGTGCAAACCGAAATGCCGAGTACCAAGGGCATAAAATCTGCAAGGGATATGAATATATCGGGTGGAAATATATTGGTGGATTCTGCTGATGATTCAATACACACAAATGCTTGCTGTACATTAACTGGTGCAAATATATCCATAAGTGCAGGTGATGACGCAATTCACGCTGACGATACGCTTAATATAAACAGCGGTAATATCAGTGCCGCAACATCGTACGAAGGACTTGAGGGCGCTTATATCAATATATCGGGCGGATATGTTTATATAAAAGCTGATGATGACGGATTGAATGCAACCGACGGCACATCTTCGGAAGGCGGTTTCGGCGGTGGCTTTGGCGGCGGCTTTGGAGCAACGCAGAGCGTTGAGATAAATATAATGGGCGGCACAACAATTGTTGATGTCAACGGTGACGGCATAGACTCTAACGGGACAGTTGTTATGAATGACGGTTTGCTTGTGGTTTTCGGCCCAATAAGCGGCGGCAACGGTGCACTTGATTATCAGGGCGCATATACACTTAACGGCGGTACACTGCTTGCGGTTGGCAGTTCGCAAATGGCAATGTCGGTTTCAAACAGTGCGTACGGCGTTTTGTATTTTAATACGTCAATATCTGCTGATACGATTATGCAGATTGCTGATGAAAACGGCGATGAGATTTTCTGCTTTGCAAGCCCTAAAAACTATTCTAATTTAGTGTTTACCTCGCCTGAGCTTGCATCGGGCAAAAGCTACACAGTGAGCATTGGCGGAGCATACAGCGCAGAAGCTTCAAACGGCATTTACAGCGGCGGCACATACGAAGGTGCTGAAATGAGCGAAACTTTAACTGCGAATTGATTTTTGTTGAAAGGGTTTTAAGGAATGAAAGAAATTGTAACCGAAAGGCTGAATTTGAGGTTTTTAAAAGCTGATGATTCACAAGCGATTTTCGACGGTTGGGCAAGTGATGTTGAGGTTGCAAAATATGTAACATGGGCGGCGCATGATGATGTATCCGTAACAAAGGCTGTTTTGCAGAATTGGCTTGAAGAATACAAAAATGATAAGTGTTACAGATATGGTATTGAGCGCAAAAGCGACGGCGTTTTGATGGGCATGATTGATGTTGTGGGTTTTCATCACGATAACCCCGTGATTGGTTATTGCTTGGGCAGAAAATATTGGAATAACGGTTACATGACAGAAGCGTGCAAAGCAGTAATAGAAGAATTATTCCTGCAGGGGTATGATACGATTGTTATTGAAGCCGCAAAGGATAATATCGGAAGCAACAAAGTGATTGAAAAATGTGGATTTGAACTTGTTGCAACTCGTGAAGAAAGGATTTCTCAGCAAAAAACAGAGATAATGACAATAAATTCATATAGACTTAAAAGGTGAGCTTATCATGAAGATAGAACATATTGCAATGTATGTGCACGATTTGGAGAAAGCGCGCGATTTTTTTGTGATGTATTTTAACGCTAAATCAAATGATGGCTATTGCAATCCGAATACGCATTTCAGGTCATACTTTCTTGAGTTTGAAAACGGTGCAAGGCTTGAGATTATGAACAGGCCTGATGTGACGGATTGCGCAAATGGGGTTAACCAGTTGGGGTATGCGCATATCGCATTCAGCGTGGGGAGCAAAGAAAAAGTTGATTTGCTGACAGCAAGACTGCAAGACGACGGCTATCAGGTTGTCAGCGGTCCGAGGGTAACGGGCGACCGCTATTACGAAAGCTGTGTTGTTGCGTTTGAAGGTAACTTGATTGAAATTACTGTATAAATATAACAACGCCTGCGGATAGTTGCTTTTTACTGCATTTTATGCTAAAATAATTCAGACACAATAAATTCTAAGGGCGTGATTTTTTTGAGCATGATATACAATGTTGCAATTATCGGAGCGGGCGCATCGGGATTAACCGCCGCAATTGCTGCTGCACAAAAAACAAACAATGTTGTGCTTTTGGAAAAACAGCAAAGAGTGGGCAAAAAAATACTTTTAACGGGCAACGGCAGGTGTAATTTGACTAATACTGAAATATCACCTGAAAATTATCATTTTGGCGATGATTTGCTTTTTGATATAATGAAGGATTTTGACGCGTGTGAGTTTTTTAAATCGCTTGGGGTTATGTGTAAATCTGATACGCAGGGCAGGGTTTATCCGCACAGCAACACAGCGGCATCGGTTTTAGATGCCTTGCGCATAAAGTGCGCAGAATGTGGCGTTGAGGAAATATGCGATTTTTTGGCAAGTGATATAAAGAAAGAAAAAAACTGCTATGTGATAAAATCGGAAAACGGCGAAATCAAGTCAAAAGCTGTTGTAATATCAACGGGCGGATATCAGAGCGACGGATCGGCGCATAAAATTGCAAAAGCTCTTGGTCATAAGGTTTTACAGCTTTGCCCCGTGCTTTGTCCGGTAGAAACGAGCGAAGCGGTTATAAAATCACTTAAAGGTTTGCGTGTTGGTGCAAGGGCGACGCTTTTGTGCAACGGCAAAGCCGTTAAAGCAGAGTGCGGCGAAGTGCAGTTTGCGCAGGATGCACTTTCGGGAATTTGTGTTTTTAACCTTTCACGCTTGATGAAAAATAATAATGATAGCTATGAAATTTCGCTTGATATTGCGCAGGAATACAGTAAAAAAGAACTTGTTGATATTTTGCACAATATCAGAAATCAGCGAAAAAATGCACTGTGCGAGGACTTTTTGAGCGGGCTTTTTGCAAAAAGAATCGGGCAGTGCTTGCTTAAAGATATCACTAAAGCAAAGGCTTGTAAAGATATTACTGACGCAGAGCTTGAGAAAATCGCTTGCAAGATAAAGGATTGGCGTTTTGCCGTTAAAAAGCCTAAAAGCTTTAAAGGTGCGCAGGTGACTTGCGGTGGGGTTGACTGCAATCAGGTGAAAAACACGCTTGAATCAAAGCTTGCGCATAACGTTTATTTTTGTGGCGAGGTGCTTGATGTTGACGGCGATTGCGGCGGGTATAATCTTAACTGGGCGTGGGCATCGGGATATTGTGCGGGCAAAAACGCCGCCGAAAAATTATGGAGTAATTAAATGATTAGAATTAACGATATAAAAGCACCGCTTGATTTTGATGATGATTTTTTGCAAAGCTGTGCGGCAAAGGCTTTAAAAATCAGCAAGGGCAGTATAAAAAGCGTAGGTCTTGCGAGAAAATCGGTTGATGCACGCAAAAAGGATAATATACATTTTAATATTGCGATTAATGCCGATGTACATGATGAAGACAGCGTTTTGAAAAGGGTTGCTGCAAACAGTAAAATCAGCAAAGTGAAATATCGTGATTTTGAACCGATTGAAAGCCGGTTGAAAAAAAGTCCTGTTATTGTTGGATTTGGGCCTGCGGGTATTTTTGCGGCGTATGTTTTGGCACTTTCGGGCGCAAAGCCGATTGTAATTGAAAGAGGAAAGCCCATTGACGAAAGAACGAGTGACGTTGAGACTTTTTCGCAAAATCGCGTGCTTGATACTGAATCGAATATACAATTTGGTGAAGGCGGTGCAGGTGCTTTTTCTGACGGCAAGCTTAACACGGGAACAAGCGACAGCAACAATTATTATATTTTAAAAACATTGGCACAGTTTGGTGCGCCGCAAGATATTTTGACGAATGCAAAGCCGCACATTGGTACGGATAACTTGAAAATTACCGTTAAAAATATGCGTAAAAAGATAATCGAATTGGGCGGCAGTGTTATATTCGGGGCAAAGTTTTGCGGAGTTTGCAAGAAAAATAACAAGCTGACGGCTGTTGAATATGAGCGCGGCGGACAAAAATACACAATTGAAACTGATCATTGTATTTTGGCGATTGGGCACAGTGCAAGAGATGTTTTTGAATATTTGCATGATAGCGGCATAGAAATAATACAGAAGAATTTTGCAGTTGGCGTGCGAATAGAACATTTGCAAAGTGACCTTAATGAATCAATGTACGGCAGATTTGCAAATCACCCAAGGCTTGCAAGTGCAGATTACAAATTGGTTAGCCATACGGCAAATTCAAGAACAATGTATTCATTTTGTATGTGTCCCGGCGGTACGGTTGTGCCTGCGGCTTCAGAAAAGAACAGCGTTGTTACCAATGGTATGAGTCTTTTTGCAAGAAATAACACAAATGCAAACAGTGCCTTGCTTGTGGGAATAAGCTCAAAAGATATTGGCAGCGAACACCCATTGGCCGCTGTGGAATTTCAGCGAAAAATAGAAAATGCGGCATTTTTGGCAGCGGGCTGTAATTATAACGCGCCGATAAATCTTGTGGGGGATTTTTTGAAAGGTAATACTTCAAAATCTCTCGGCAAGGTAAAGCCGAGCTATATGCCCGGAGTTGAATTTACTTTGCCCGATGCATATTTGCCTGCGTTTGTGTGTGATACGTTGCGTTTGGGTATTGGCATGGCATCAAGAAAGATTAAATGCTTTGGAGATGGCGATGCCGTTTTGACGGGCGTTGAAAGCCGAAGTTCATCGCCTGTGCGAATTGTGAGAGGCGAAAATCTATGCTCTGTATCGCTTGAGGGGCTTTACCCATGCGGAGAGGGTGCGGGCTATGCGGGCGGCATTATGTCAGCAGCGGCAGACGGTATAAGGTGTGCTGTGGCAGTGCTTGGCAATCCGTGATGATAATTTGAAAAACAAAAAGGTATGTGAGCAATTAAAGCTCACATACCTTTTCGCTTTTTATACAGGAGAAGAAAAGTAAAAATCTGATTATTTTGCGTACTCGAAGTTTCGAGCGTTAGCTTTCCACGGGAAATTTATCAATTCCGCCGACAGCACGTCTTGCTATCAAGGTAGCATCCATTGCGTTTACCTTGCCA
>JAZQJI010000014.1:0-71873 GCA_045541475.1 Oscillospiraceae bacterium | reverse complement strand
AAGGTGACGGTAATCCGCACGTTCACATTCTGCTCACCACACGCAGAGTTAATGAGAATGGATTTAATGTAAAAGACCGTTCGTGGAATGACAAATCGCTTCTGCTGGAGTGGCGAAAGCTGTGGGCTGATTGGTGCAATATCAAGCTGTATGCTGTTTCTGATGAGCGTATCGACCACAGAAGTTATGCTGAACAAGGGATTGATAAAATTCCGCAGGTGCATTTGGGTGCGGCGGCTTGTGCGATTGAGAAAAAGGGTTATCGTACTGACAAGGGCAGTCGGAACAGACGGATTGCCTTGAAAAATCTTGATGTGGAGATTGAAAAGCAGAAGCGTGAGTTGATTGATATTCGCTCCGAGAGAATACGGCTTCGCACGGATTATCTTGAAACTATTGTAGGCTGTCAATATTGCGAAATGCAGAAGCTTGAAGGTGCTATTTCACATTTAAAAGATTTTGAAATTGAATTGCGGAAAAGGAATGTGCAATGTCACATTATGAGTTTATCCAATGGCACGGGAGCAATTTTCTTTCCGAAAGCAGATTATGACAAAGCTGTCGAGGCTTTAAATATAGTTGAAGGAAGAGTAAATCCTACGGTTGCATCACTTGACCAGAAACAGGACAAGCTCGCAAAGAAGCACCGTTCAAGGTAATAGCCAGCGGTATCAATGCTGTATATTATACAGCATAAAATCCGTACTGTAAGGTACGGCGGTTGGTTTCGCTGTGCGAAACTTCAGAGAGGTCAAGGAGATACTTCTCCTTGCGCACACAAACTCGGTCAGAGTTTGTATAAGTGCGCCCTTCGGGATATTCGGTTGGTTTGTTCCAAGATTATTGATTAGTGCAAACCGAATATCCCACAGCGTTAGCTGTTCCTCCTGCGTATGCAGTGAGGCAAATGTGATTGTTTTTATGAAAGAGAGGGATATATATTATGCCAAGGAAATTTGATATAGCCGAAATGAAAGCGAAGCTCGCAAAATATGATGAGCGAAAAAGGGAAACCGAAAACGCCTTGTCGAAGATAGAGACTTTCCGAAAGGAGCTTGCGGCAAGGATTGCTGCCGAGGAAAGAAAAGAGCGTACTCATAATCTTTGTGAGGTGGGTGGACTTGTTTACAAGTATTTCGGTGAAAACCTGACTGCTGAGCAGTTTAAGGCAATTCTTGATGTGCTGTTCAAGATGAATGGTGTGCAGGAGTTTGTCAATGCTGAAAAGGACAAGCGTGCTTTGGCTGAAATTGAGAGGATTGAGAATATCACTTCGGGTATTGATGAGAGTGATGATGAGGAAGAAAATACAAAAATCGAGTCGAGTGATTATCACAGTTCGGGGAGATATAGTGCTTAATATAGTGATCAAGAAAAAAGAGCGTGAGATTTTCGCTCACGCTCTTTATACACTTTCAATTATGCTTTAAATAAATTCTCGAAAGTTTTATCAAATGCCTTGACGGCTTCTCTGTTGAGTTCATCATTATAAATGTCAGACTCATAAAACTTTCCGCCATAGGCTAGTGATAAATAATTAGGTATTAACTCCATTCCCATAAAAGCAGGGTAATTATAACCATCTGAATCTGTAACTCCAAATACAGAAGCTTCTTTAAATCCAAACTGAGGATAATATTCAGGACGGCCAAAAAACAAAATTGCACCATACCCTAATCGTTTTGCTCGGTCAATCATATCGGTAATTAACGCTTTTCCAATGCCTTTTCGCTGATATTCAGGCAAAACACTGACAGGCCCCATATTTAAGATAGGAACAACATCTGTTGATGTCCTTACTTCTGCGTTGCTGCAAATAATATGTCCGACTATTCGTGAATCGACTATTGCGACTAAACTCAAAGACATTATACCATCTCTTTTTCGGAGTTCATTTACCATCCAATGCTCGTAAGGACAGCCAATTTGTCCACGTTCAATTCTTTCTGGATATGAAAATGCAGCCTTTGTTATTTGTTCCACTTGACGATAGTCATTTTCAGTTTCTGATCTGATTAAAATGTTCATTACATTTCTCCTTTTGTTTCAGGAGTTACTTATGTAAGCCTCCTGCGTTGTTGTTAATTTTCATAAATAATCAACCCTGCCTTTCATCAATTATAATTTTATGTCAGCGATATAAAGCTTTTATATCGTTGATAAACCTGATAATAAATTACACCATTAATATTTACACTATTATACCAGACCGCAAAAATTAAGTCAACCGCCGCAAGGCAGAAAGGATTTAAATGATTAGAAATGTATGCAGGAATACCGCCGTAGCAAGTGAGAAAAGCACCTCACTTGCCCCAAACATCTCTGAATATAAAATAGGTCACACAACATATATTGTCGAAACTCACTTCAACCTCGGTTGCAAGGAAAACCTTGATGATATTATCAAGCGACTTATTTCTAGAGATGTTGAGAGTCTGCAATTTGCAGCGTAGCAAAAAACAGCGGATTATTTTACACTTTCACGCTTTATCACCTTGAATTATTCTTGAGAGTGTGATATAATAAAGGTAACATAATCCGCTGTAATTGTTTAGAAAGTGAGGTTAATATGTCAGATAAAATTACAGCGTTATATTGCCGCCTGTCTCAGGATGATATGCTTGCAGGCGAAAGCAATAGTATTACAAACCAAAAGGCAATCCTTTTAAAGTACGCACAGGATAACGGATTTTCCAATCCCCAGTTCTATGTTGACGACGGATTCAGTGGTACGAATTTCAACCGTCCCGATTTTATCCGTATGATGAATGACGTTGAATCGAGCAAGGTTGAAACGGTTATTACAAAAGACTTGTCACGACTCGGGCGTGACTACCTTAAAACGGGTGAGTACATAGAAATCATATTTCCTGATTATGATGTTCGGTACATCGCCATCAATGACAATGTGGATACATTCAAGAGCGAAAACGAGCTTATGGCATTCAAGAATATTTTTAATGACTGGTTCGCTCGCGACACCTCAAAGAAGATTAAAGCTGTTTTCAAGGCAAAGGGTATGTCGGGAAAGCATTTGTCATCTCCGATTTATGGGTATATGCGGTCAGAAACAGATAAAAACCTCTGGGTGATTGACGAAGAAACCGCACCTGTGGTACGGAAAATCTTCAAGCTTTGTATTGACGGTTACGGACCAACGCAGATTGCCCGTATTCTTACAGAGGAAGGAATACCCACGCCAACTGCTTATGCCAAATCCAAGGGAAGGAATGCAGGTCACTCTAACGCAAAGCTTCATCACTGGGGAGAACAAACTATTGACCATATTCTTGAAAAAGCTGAATATGCAGGTCACACCGTAAATTTCCGTTCTCAAACGAAATCTTACAAAAGCAAGAAGAGAATACAAATTCCAAAAGATGAATGGGTAATTTTTGAGAACACGCACGAACCTATTATATCTCAGCACGATTTTGACTTGGTACAGGAACTGCGTAAAAACAAACGCAGAATTCAGAAGTGCGGAAAGGCTAATCCGTTCTCGGGAATGGTTTACTGTGCAGATTGCGGCAGTAAAATGTATCTTTGCAGATCGAAAAGCCTTAATGATGACCAAGAGCATTTAAAATGTTCTGCTTATGCAGGGGATAAAGACGCTTGTACAGCTCATTTTATCAGAACTATTGTATTAAAAGAAATTGTTTTGAAAGAACTGAACAAGTTGCTTGTTACGGTTAAGGAAAACGAGGATATGTTTATCCGTGAAGCAATGAACACTTCTACACAAAAGCACTTTTCGGAATTAAAACGTGCAAGAAAAATGCTTGCCCAAGCTGAAAAGAGAATTTCGGAGCTGGACAAGCTATTTACAAGGCTTTATGAGGATAATGTCAGTGGTAAGATTTCTGATGAACGATTTTCGATGATGTCCAAGGGCTATGAGGACGAGCAAAGCAAACTGAAACAAGCCGTCAATGAATTTACAAAATTCATCGAAACCAACGAGCAGAAGCAGACTGATGTTGAGCAGTTTCTGAAAATTGTCCGCAACCGCACTGAAATTACAAAGCTTACTCCCGAAATTATGCACGAATTCATTGAAAAGATTGTAGTTCACGCTCCCGACAAGTCCAGCGGACACAGGAAACAGAAAATTGAGATTTATTTCAGATTTAATGTTGCCACGGCTACAGTTGTTGCTGACAGCTGGGAGTACGACAAAAAGAAAAAGGCTGCGTAGGATTACTACGCAACCTTTGAC
Organism: Oscillospiraceae bacterium; assembly: GCA_045541475.1. Lineage (GTDB taxonomy): Bacteria > Bacillota > Clostridia > Oscillospirales > Ruminococcaceae > RGIG3077. The sequence goes on along the minus strand of JAZQJI010000014.1, from coordinate 67,651 downwards.
TTCAAGTTTAAATACTTCTTTATCCACTGACATCGGATGGTTTCGGGGTTTTTGAATACTCTTTGAAATAAGAAATTATCTCTTTGAGTCGGTATTTTTTTATATTGTAACTTTGCATACTATGAAAATTCCGCTGAATTATGTAAGTTGAAACACCTGAATTATTCCGACTTTCAGTATCCGCGAATATCTTTAATGACACTTTAATGACAGAAATGTCATTGCAACATTCGGTGTACCTCTACGTTTTTGAAAATAAATATCGGTTTATAACGGAGGTATAACTATGGACAATATTATCAAAGATATGTATTTCGGAAACATTCTTCCGTTTTGGGAGATACAGCACAGAACCAAAGAATATGATGAAAAATCAAAGCAAATTCTGAAAATTCAGAAAGAACTGCTCGAAGCATTTCCCGAAGCAGAACAGCTTCTTGAAAGTTACTGCACCGCACATTACGAATCCGCTGATATTTTCGGCTATCAGCAGTTTCAGCTCGGAATGAAAGTCGGCGCACAGATTATGATGGAAATGCTTAAGCCAATTGAATAAATAACTAAAAGAGTGTCACGTAAGGTGGCACTCTTTTTTCAATATAATATTTAATTTCTCAACAAAATATTGCATTCCAAGAACTTTTATGCTATAATATAGGGTGTTATTAGGAGGTGTTCTTTTATGGCGGTTATATACAACAAGTTATGGAAGCTGATGATTGATAAAGGAATAAATAAAACTCAACTTAGGACACAAGCAGGTATTAGTACAAATGCAATGGCAAAGCTTGGGAAAAATGAATCTGTTCAAGTTGATGTTTTAGATAAAATATGTAAAACACTTAACTGTGGTGTTGATGATATAGTTGAATATGTAGCTACGGAGGAAGATTAAATGCGAATTATTTCACTTTTTAGTGGTGCAGGTGGTTTGGATTTAGGTCTTGTACAGGCTGGAAACACTATTGTTTGGGCAAATGATATTGATAAGGATGCTGTAGCTACCTATAAGGAGAATATAGGCAATCATATTATATGTGACGATATAAAAAACATAGATATTCATTCTATTCCTGATTGCGATGTTGTTGTTGGTGGGTTTCCGTGCCAAGGATTTTCACAGGCTAATATGCTTAGAACACTTGATGACAATAGAAATCAACTATACAGATTTTTTTACAACACAATAAAGATTAAACAACCTAAATTTTTCATCGCTGAAAACGTAAAAGGAATACTTAGTCTTGGTAAAGGCGAAGCAATTAAAAAAATTATTGAAGATTTTGAGGCTGCTGGATTTATTACATCTGTTAATTTAGTCAATATGGCGAATTATGGAGTTCCTCAAACAAGGCAACGCGTTATCATTATAGGTCAACGGAAAGATTTAGGCGAAGAACTTGTTTTTCGTTTTCCAGCTCATACACATTCAAAAGATGGTACTCCTAAGCCGTGGGTATCAATTCAAGATGCTATTGGACATTTCCCTGACCCTGACACAGAAAATGATGTTTTAAATCATATTTATTCTGCATATAAGGTAACTTATCGCAACTTTACTGGACATAGACAAACAGACCCTACTAAACCTTCGCCTACAATTTTAGCAAGAGGCAATGGTAAAGGAGGAGTATGCGCTATTCCACATTATAATGGCAAGAGGAGATTGACAATTAGAGAAAGTGCAAGCGTTCAAACTTTTCCAGAGAATTTTCACTTTAATGGCACAATGAACTCTTGCTATCGTCAAATCGGTAATGCTGTACCTGTTAAATTTGCCAAATTGCTTGGTAAAGAATTAATAAGACTGGAGAAAGAAGAAAAGTTATGAAAGTAGTATCTTTATTCAGTGGCGCTGGTGGATTGGATTTAGGATTTACAATGGCTGGGCACAAAATAATCTGGGCAAATGATTTATATGAAGATGCTGTAAATACATATCGTAATAATATAGGAGAACATATTGTTTGCGAAGATATATCAAAAATTGATTCTGCAGATATACCTAATTGTGATATTATAATCGGAGGGTTTCCTTGCCAAGGATTTTCAGTTGCAAACATGAAGCGTCACGTTGGTGATGAACGCAATGAATTATACAAACAATTAATAAGAGTAATTGACGCAAAAAGACCAAAGTTCTTTTTAGCTGAAAATGTAAAAGGTCTTACTAATTTAGATAAAGGTAAGGTCTTTGAAATGATTTTATCGGACTTTAAAAAACTCGGATATAAGGTAAAAGCTCAAGTGCTTAATGCAGCCGACTATGGTGTTCCTCAAACAAGACAACGTGTTATTATCGTTGGCGTAAGAAATGATATAGATTTTGAATATGAATATCCTTGTCCTACCCATCAAAAAGATGGTAAAAATGGGTTAATAAAATGGACAAGCGTATCCAAGGCTCTCTCAATATTGCCTGATCCCGATAAGCCTAATGATATTCCGAATCACGAATATTCTAAATACAAATTAGAATTTAATGGTTATTTAGGTCATAGACCACTCGATCCTGACAAACCTGCTCCTACCGTAACTGCACGAGGCGATAATAAAGGAGGAGTAGTTATATTACCACATCCTAACGGACAAAGAAGAATGTCTTGCAGAGAATTGGCAAGTGTTCAAAGTTTCCCTGTCGATTACGAATTTTCAGGAAATAGGTCGTCTGTTTACAGACAAATCGGCAATGCCGTTCCCCCATTGCTTGGATATGCGATCGCTAATTCGTTTAACAAATATAAGGAGGATTGAAAATGTTACCACAGAATTTCATACCAACAAAACCTTTTGAGGATTTTAAATGGAAATGGGCTTGTTTACAATGCACCGAAGGATTAAATGACCCTGTTATTCTGCTTGGTGTTCTTTTCAGAATGAGAAAATTAGAGCCTTTAGGTGTAAAATACAGTTCTAATGAGTTTGCCAAAGAACTTATTGACCTATCAAATGATGTAAAAGACTCTATAGGTGTAGATTTAGAGCGAAGAACTGGTGATAGAAATCTTATTAGAAACTCAGGACAATATTGGAGAGCCGTTGGACTTATTCCTCCAGCAGACCATTCAGGACAAATCAAATTAACGGAATTTGGTCGTAAAGTTGCTGACCGCGATATTTCACAAACTGAATTTGCGGCTATTACAATACAAACATTTAAACTTCCTAATTCCAATATTCAAAGTGAAGAAGAATGTCGATTGTGGTTACAGCACGATATTGTGCTTCACCCATTACGTCTGCTTCTTGAAATTACGATGAAACTCAATGAGCTTGGACAAGGCTTTATTACTACAGAAGAATTAATAAAGATAATTATTCCTCTATCTGGTTGTAAAGCAGAGTTACAAGATTATATCAATTTTATTTTGTGGTATAGAGCTGGTGAAATATCATTGATAGGTTGGCCTAATTGCTGCCCTGAATCAAATGATATGAGAATTGCCCGTGAATATCTCTTATTCCTTTCTAATTATGGATACATAATTCATACTTCAGGTACTACTCGAATGGAAGAAAAGTACAGCTTAAATTCAGTAATCGCTGACGAAATATGCGAAATTATTACTGAAAAACCTAAGGATGAGTCATTGCTTAATGCTTTACAACAAATTCGAGCAACAGAAGTTATAGCAGAAGTTGAAAGAAAACGAGTGCAGACATCTCGAACAGCTCGTCCTAATCAAGCAAACTTTAGAAAAGAAGTGCTTAAGGTATGCCAGCGTTGCATTATTACGAATGTTATGATGCCTGAGGTTTTAGAAGCTGCACACATAAAACCTTTTAAATATAATGGAGAAGATACAGTAGCGAATGGTTTTGCTATGAGGACGGATATTCACACATTATTTGATACCGGACATTTGAGAATATCCGAGGATGGCATTGTTGAATTATCTTCAAGAGCAAGGATGGATTACGGCGCTTCCATTCCGCCAAGAATTGTGGTTCCTGATTTCACTAACCGTGAGTTCTTGCGTTGGAGATGGGATAACTACAACGGAATGTAAAATCATTATAATTGAAGATGTTATAATGCAAATCAAAGCTTCAAAGTGAATAAAATATACTACAAGATAAATAATACTTTAATATTTAAATTAGGAGAATAAAGATGATTAAATCAATTAAAATTACCAAACTTTTTGATAGATTTGATTATAGACTAAATTTTACTGATAACGGTATAATGATTCTTACAGGTCCTAACGGTTATGGAAAATCTACAATTTTAAAAATGATTAACAATTTCTGTAATGAAAGTCTTCAAAAAGTTTTGGATTATACCTTTAAAAAATTCACTATTATTTGTGATCATGACCAAATTACAATTACTAAAAATGCAGAAAGTTTTAAAATTAATTCTTTTTCCTTTCCATATCCAAGTAAAAATTGGGATGAGCGACGTGGACTTCCTTCATATATGAAAAGAGTTGGATATGATGAATACCTCAATACGCTCTCTAACCAAATAGTTAAAATGAGACCAGGTATTCATCAAATTCAAATATCAGATGATTTAACTGTTAGAGATAGTTTTTTTTATGCTGTATTAGATGCATTTGAATTTGAACCGTCTGCTACAAAAATCAAAGAAATGTCTGAAAATTTGAAAACGGCCTTTATGCAAATTAATGAAATGAAAAAAGAGATTGGTAAAGTACGATTTATTAGAGAACAACGATTGATTGAAAAAAGAGAAGTTACAGAAAACAATTGGTCCCAACCCAAAGAAGAGTATATTACTGTTATAAACGAAAATTCTGAAAAATTAAAAGCTGCTCTCACAGAAATAATGAAAAAACATTCTTCATTATCTAGTGAGCTTGATAGTACGTATATAAAAAGGTTATTTGATGCCGATTTTAATTCAAATAACAATTTAAATCAAGTTCGTTCAGAACTTATGGATTTACAAAGTAAACAAGAAAAACTTCAAAAATACGGTTTAGCAGAAATTAAAAATGTTTCTTATATTTCTAATCTTGACAAACCAAAGCTTGATAGGTTTTCTGCAGAACTTTCTATTTACATTGAAGATGCTAATGCTAAATATGAGGTTTTTGCAGACATAATTGACAAACTTGATTTGTATGAAAAAATAGTAAATCAGAAACTAACATTTAAGAAAATGATATTATCTCGCTCTAATGGCATAGTTGTAAGAAGCGATGAAGGTAAAATTCTGTCGCTTAATGATTTATCTTCTGGCGAGCAAGAAATACTTGTTTTATTTTATAAATTGATTTTTGAATCAGATGTCAATTTGTTGTTAATTGATGAGCCAGAAATCTCTTTGCATATTGTTTGGCAAAAAGAAATTATGGAAAATTTAAAAAGTATAGTGAGTCTCAACAAAAATATACAAGTAATAATTGCCACTCATTCCCCACAAATTATTTCACATAATTGGAATTTACAAATAGATTTAGGTGGGTTGTATAATGGTTAATTCTATTAAAGATAAATTAGATGAGTCAGATACCATATCTGAAATTCGTCTTATGTTAGGACATAATAAAAATAGAGTTTGCGTTGTTGTTGAAGGCGAGGACGATCAAATATTATTTCGTCCTCTCCTATCAAATAATGTTGATTTATTTCAGTCATACGCAAGTAAAATAGGGGTAGATAATATTGTTAAAACGTATTTTCCAAAAAATAAACGAGTAATTGGAATTCGAGATAAAGACTATCTTGAAAGACCTCAAAGTAAAAGAACTTTTTTCTGTGATTATTGTTGTGCCGAAATGATGATTATATCATTAGATAGTTGCTTTGAAAGACTTTTTTGCAACTTTTACAAAAAGAGTCATTTTAGTAGTAATGAACTAAGAATGCATTGCCTTGAGAGGTTAGAAAAGTTAAGTAAATTAAGAAAACTGAACGAACAAAATCATTGGAATGTAATATTTGATGGAATAAAAGCTGGAAAACATTACAATGAAGATATTTCAATAATGGAAAATGAAATACTTGCTGAACTTAATTCGCAGAATCCTACACGTTTAATTGATTCTGCAAAAGAAACAATGTGTAATGATTTGCCAAAATGTACAAAACTTGACGAATATTTAAATATTACAAATGGTCATGACTTCGTACATTTATTTTGTGTAATCTGTTTGGACAAACACAACAAACCAAGCATCGAGGCTATTGAAGCTACTATGAGAGGTACATTTGGAAAGGATGATTTTAAACAAACTGTTTTATATGATAATTTGCATAAATATCAAACGCAAAAAAATCTACATATAGTAGATTAATTTTTTGTGTTGTCATTGTCGATTTTTAGCACTTTTGCGAATTAATCTCATATGCATACAATTAACGCTGTTTTTTCAAAAAAGAGAAAACAGCGTTTCTTTTTTTCATCCCATATAAAATAGTAAAATCACCTAAATCTCTGTCACAAAAATATACACATTCCCGATTTTTCTTCTCAAGGTTTAAAAATGCTCATTCCCGTAGCTTACTTATGAAAGACCAAAAACACCAACTCCCACTCTACTATTTTATGCAACCCTACAAACTTTTCGCTTTGGGTTATATTTTCACACTCTAAGTGACCGTAATTTATGAGAGGTGTATTTTGCATTGAAATTTTCGTCCCTTTTTGTGCAGATATACAAACTTTCAGAAACTTACGCAAACAGACTTAAAAAATCAGCCGTTTTTGTAGGTACTTATGAAAGGGTATGACGCTCTCTCGAAAATAACGAAAAACGGAGGACGAAATTATGACAAGAAATACAAAGCAGGAGCTTATCGCTCAAATCGTTGCAATGCTCAACGCTGTTATTGAGGTTGAGAATGAACAGCAGATTACGGAGCAGAAATCATCTGCGCCTGTTGAAATGCTGACCGTCAAGGAATGCACGGAGGCTGTGAAAGGCTTATCCGAACACACCGTCCGTCAGCTCGTTGCACAGGAAAAGATACCGTTCATCAGAACAGGTCAGGGCAAGCGTGGTAAAATTCTCGTCAGCAAGGCTGGGCTACTGGAATACTTGGGAGGTGCCGCTTGATGAATTACAGAGAATATCAGAAAATGCTTGACCCTGCATATCTGAAAACCGTTTCGATGAATGAGATTTACGAAACCGTCTTTGAAAGCAGACCGCCGCTTGTTGACGGTCTGCTGTATTCGGGAACGTATCTTTTCGTCGGCGCTCCGAAGCTGGGCAAGAGCTTCTTTATGGCACAGCTCGCATATCACATCAGCACGGGTATCCCTCTTTGGAATTACCCCGTCCGCAAGGGTACTGTTCTGTATCTTGCTCTTGAAGATGATTACAGGAGATTGCAGGAAAGAATGTACCGTATGTTTGGAACAGAAAGCACAGACAGCCTTTTCTTTGCAACCTCTGCAAATCAGCTTGGCAAGGGGCTTGACGAACAGCTTCAGGGGTTTATCCGAGAACACCCCAACACAAGGCTGATAATTATTGATACTTTGCAAAAGGTACGTGAAGCAGGCGGAGATAATTACAGCTACGCCAACGATTATGAGATTATCACTCGGCTCAAGCATTTTGCAGACAGCTATGGAATATGCATGCTGCTTGTTCATCACACACGCAAGCAGAGGTCAGAGGATAATTTTGATATGATTTCGGGAACAAACGGCTTGCTCGGTGCGGCTGACGGTGCTTTTCTTCTTCACAAGGAAAAGAGGGTCGAAAATTCCGCAGTTCTTGAAATTTCGGGACGTGACCAGCAAGACCAGAAGCTGTATCTTGTCCGCAACCCCGAAACATTATGCTGGGATTTGGAACGCACCGAAACCGAGCTATGGAAAGAGCCGCCCGAACCTATACTTGAAGCAATCGCTGAAATTGTAAATGCAGATAATTCCCTGTGGGAAGGCACGCCGACGCAGCTTGACGAAATCCTTAAATCCGACATGCCGCCTAATTCTCTCACAAGAAAGCTGAACGTGAATGCAGGTCGGCTGTACAACGAGTATGGCATTTCTTACACAAATAAGCATACTCACAGCGGACGTCTGATACGGCTTGCATACACCAAGCCGTGACGATGTGCGACGGTTGCGACGATATTTATGACAGCGGGTGCGGTAGTCAAAACACCGTCACATCGTCGCATATCGTCGCAGAATGCAGAGGGTATCCCTCTGCTCCCCTGCGGTCTGTGACCGCTTTTCAGAGGGGTCAAGAGGAACTGCTTGCCCACGGACTATTTGCCCGCAAAATAGTCCTAGTGGGTTAGAACTATTCCGCAGAATAGGTTACCCCGAAAAATACATAAACCGAAACAGAAGGAGAAAATATTGAGCTACGCAATTATCAGAAATGAAAATCACAAGATGAATGCCGTACCCCTCCTTGAACGTCACAACGAACGCCTCAATCATAATTACAGCAACAAGGATATAGACTTGTCACGCACACCTGAAAATTATCACCTCAAGAAAATCCAAGCTGAAACCTATCAGCAGGAATTTGAGAGGATACGCACCCGACAGGAATTGAAAGGCAACTTACGTCTGCACGGCGAGAAACAAAGCACCATTCTATGTGAGTTTGTAATTACATCGGACAAGGAGTTTTTTGATAGGATTGGCAAAGAGAGAACACGACGGTTCTTTGAGGACGCTTACGATTTTGTAACGGCAAAGGTTGGAGGCGAACAATATATTCTCTCTGCTGTTGTGCATATGGACGAAGCTACTCCGCATATGCACGTTGCATTCATTCCCGTCATCAACGGCAAGGACAGAAAGGGCAACCCCTGCAAGCGTATCAACTGCTCGGAATTCTGGAAAGGACGGGACAGTTACTCCCGTCTGCAAGATGAATACTACGATTTCATTACCTCCCGTGGATACGATTTAGAGCGTGGTGAGAAAGGAAGTACCGCCGAGCATTTGTCCGTTGCTGGATACAAGCTGAAAAAGACAGAGGAACAGCTTGCCGCAATGTCGAAGCAGCTTACAGAGATTGAAAAGATTGAGGATGTCAAAACCACAAATCTTCCGTTGAACACAGTTGCAATCAAAAAGGACGATTTTGAAATGCTCTCAACTGCGGCGAAAAATTATATAGGTGCGAAAAAAGCTGAAACGGAAAATGCTCAGCTTAAAGCGGAGTGCCTTTCTTTGAGAAATGAGAATGAGAAGCTTAAATCAGAGAGGGACAACCTATCGGGTAAGCTTCATCAACTTGAGTATGGGTATGGCAGGTTTTATGAAACCGTTGCAGATGATATTGATTTCGCAGAGGAAAACAAGAAACTGAAAAAGGAAAATGGGGTTGTTTCCTCGCAGGTACATACATTAACAAATGATGTGATGTGCTTAAAACAGGAACGGTACGAACTTGAAAAACGTATTGAGGACAAGGAAAAAGAACTCACCCAGACCAAATCTCTGCTGAAAGCCTTACAAGAGAAGTTCGACAGGGTTATGGAGTTTATAAGAAATCACAGACTGAAAGAAAAGCTGGAGGAATTCCTGAAGCCTGTTACACATCGTAAATCAAGATAAATATTTTATGGCGTGCCTTTACGCTTCTTGACTTTACAACACGAAAGTGATATAGTTGGGGTGTAGAGGTATGCCATAATAATTGAACGTAGGAGGACTTGATTATATGGCAAATATTATCGCTAATAAGAATAAAAACGGCGAAATCATTTCGTATCGTATCCGTGTTTCTCTCGGATATGATTTGAACGGCAATCAGATTCAGAAAACGACAACCTTTAAAATTCCGCCGCATACAACGGAAAGCAAGGGGCGCAAAATGGCACAGGAATATGCCGTTGAATACGAGCAACACTGCCGTGGATATTCCACGCTCAGAGAGAATATGCGGTTTTCAGAGCTGGCTGAATGGTATTTTCAGAACTATGCACCTGTTGAACTAAAGGAAAGTACGGTGTATAACTACAAAAGTCAGTACGAAAATCATCTTGCACCCAAAATCGGGAATATGAAACTGAAAGATATTACAACGCCGAAAATCACTGAGCTTATGCAAAGCTACACGCTTAATCCTAACACAGTGAAGAAAATATATGTTGTAATGCAAAGCATTCTCACCCGTGCCGTTGAACAAGGCTTTATCCGTGACACTCCCTGCAAGCACGTTATTCTTCCGAAGCGTAAAAGAAACAAGAAGCCTGTTATGGACGAGCAGCAAGTAAAAGCATTTCTTAATTTTCTTGATACGGAAAAGTGGGACGCTGACCTTAAAACGATTGTCAAGGTGCTTCTTTACACGGGAATGCGTTCGGGAGAATGTCTTGGCTTACGCTGGGAGGATATTGATTTTGAAAACCGAATAATTTCAATCAACTACAATCTTGCAGACATCGGCGGCAAGCATTTTCTTACGACGCCCAAAACCGAAAGCAGTCAGCGTGTTATAGGAATGAGCCAGACCTTACACGATATACTTACGGAACACAAGGCTTTTCAGGATGAGCTGGTTAAATCTCTCGGCACAAAATGCATTCACCCCGAAATGGTGTTTACGTCTGCACTTGGTAATTACAGAGACAGAGGTTCTGTATACACATCATTCAAGCGATTTACCAAAGGCACGGAGTTTGAAACAATGACTTTACACCAGATGCGGCATCTGAACGCTACTTTATTGCTTAACAGCGGCGTGGATTTAAAGATTGTTTCGGAACACCTCGGTCACAGCGGTGTTGAGGTTACGGCGGATGTATATGCGGACGTACTCAAAAGCTCAAAGATGAAGGTTGCGGATTTAATATCGCTTAAACTTGCATAATACAAGAGGATACAAAAAATCCCGTTGTTTTGCAACAACGGGATTTGTCCTTGAAATAATGACAGAAAAATGACACTTTTCTGTTTTTGTATGCCCCAAACCGCATAAATACGAGGTTTGTAAGGGCTGAAATTATCTCTTGGAGAACTGAGGAGCACGACGAGCAGCCTTCAAGCCGTACTTCTTTCTTTCCTTCATTCTGGGGTCACGAGTGAGGAAGCCAGCCTTCTTGAGTTCGGGACGAAGATTTTCGTCGAATACGAGAAGTGCACGGGAAACACCGTGACGGATAGCACCAGCCTGGCCTGTTACGCCGCCGCCGGATACTGTGCAGATGATATCAAACTTATCAATGTTGTTGGTGAGTGCGAGAGGCTGACGAACGATGAGCTTGAGTGTTTCAAGACCGAAGTAATCGTCAATGTCTCTGCCGTTGATTGTGATAGCGCCTGTACCTCTGTAAAGTCTTACTCTAGCTACGGAGTGCTTTCTTCTGCCTGTTCCGTAGAAATACTGCAGTTTAGATTCGTACATTTAAAGCAACTCCTTTCAGTTTTCGTAAGCTTCAGGCTTCTGAGCCTGCTGCTTGTGATTTGCATCTCTGTATACTCTGAGTCTTGTAAGGGACTTTGCGCCAAGGCTGTTGTGAGGGAGCATACCCTTGATAGCCTCGTACATTGCCTTTTCAGGCTTTGTAGCCATAAGTTCCTTGTAGCTTACTCTCTTGAGTCCGCCAATCCAGCCTGTATGCCAGATAAATTCCTTGCTCTCAAGCTTCTTGCCTGTAAGAACAGCCTTTTCGCAATTGATAACAATTACAAAATCGCCGCAATCAGCGTGGGGAGCGTATGTTACTTTGTGCTTACCATTAAGAATGTGTGCAGCTTTTGCAGCAGTTCTGCCGAGAGGCTGACCTGCAGCGTCAATAATATACCACTTACGAGTGATTTCGTTTTCCTTGGGCATATATGTTGCCATTTCGTTTTTCCTCCGTATTTTATTTTTTTGTCAAAACGATTTCGCAAGAAGTCTTAATCTATTTCAGATAAAATATCATGAAAAATCGGCTCAAATGCCTTAAAAAAGACAAACACGCCTTGACAATGCTCAACTATTATACAATTCTTTTTGCAAGATGTCAATAGTCAAATTGCCGAAAATTTAATCTATTATACCCTTTTCTCTTAATATCTCTTTAAATTGCTCAAAATCTCTCGTTTTCTCTATTTCCATTTTGCTTTGAAAAATTCGGCGTTTTTACTATATTTTTCACCGTAATTGACTTTAAATCGTCACGATGTTATAATGATTATACAATGTATTATATGGGAGATTTTTTATGATAAGCAAAAAAATTGCAGTTATTTCAGCGATATGTATTATGATATCAAGTCTTTCTAGCTGTTCGAATGAATTTAACCCTAAGGAATACGTCGGGAGCTATCTTGATATCAACACTGAGTCGGCAAAAATCGATACTGTTATATCTGAGCCACGTTCCTTTAATGGCGACGGTAGTACTTATGTTGTTATGAATTTTTCCGACAATCCCATAGCTGAAGAAATCAAGGAAAAAGAAAACTGGAAACAGTTGCCCTTGACAGAAAACCTTACAATCATTGTTTATGGCGGAGAAAAAGACGGGGAACAAATAAACGCTTTTGTGTGTGACTATGATGATGGCGCCAAAACAGGTGTTCCTCTTATTCCTCAAATTGAAAACGGATATTACTACTTTGTAGACAGGCACCTTGACAAAAAGTACATTTACAACGACAGCGAGATTTTCAATCGAGAATCTTATAATTATACGATTGCAATTTATGACGAAGATACTGACCTTTTATACTTCTGGTCAGAGGATACCTGATTAATAATCAAGCAGAGGATAAAATTTTGATTGACAACACACTTTATATTTCAGACCTTGACGGCACCCTGCTCAATTCCGAGTGCAAAATCAGCCGGTATGCAGCGGACACACTGAACAATCTGATTGCAAGCGGACTGAATTTTACCGTTGCAACTGCGCGCACCAACGAAACTGTAAAGCTGCTGCTAAAGGATATTGACATAAACCTACCCGTTATATTAATGAACGGAGTGGCTATGTACGATTTAAAAAAACGTCGTTTCGTTCATTATGAAGCTTTTGAAAAGAGCTGTATTTGCGATTTTTTTGACATAATATCAAATCATGGCTCAAAAGGTTTTTTATATACAATTAACCAAAGCACTCTCAAAACATACTATGTTAACACCGATACACCCAACGCCGAAAAGTTCATGAATGAACGCATTGAAAAATTCGGCAAGAAATTCACAAAGATAGGCAATTTCTCTGAATGTGCCGAGTTGGACTGCATATATTTTTCCGTATCGGATAAATCGGAGAAGTTAAAGCCGCTTTATGATGATTTAAAAAATCTAAAAGGCTTTTTAATTGAGTATTACAGGGATATATACGATGCTGATTTTTGGTATCTTGAGGTTTGCTCGGATAAGGCTTCAAAATACAACGCGGCTGTCAATCTTAAAGAAATGTTAAAGCTTGATAGAATAACCGCATTTGGTGATAATCTTAACGATTTGCCGCTGTTTGCCGCCGCAGATTTCTGCTGTGCGGTATCAAACGCAAAAGACGAGGTAAAGCAAAAGGCTGACAGCGTGATACTTTCCAACAATCAAGACGGAGTTGCGAGATTTTTGGAACAGCTTTGCAAAACAAAGTAAAACTAATAACGCCTGCGATTATTCAAAAACCGCAGGCGTTGTTTTATTCACCTGATATTTATTACAGATACATAAAAAATTTACAAAAAACAAAACCCCCAAAAATTGAGGGTTATTGTTATGTAATATGCCAAATTTACAAATGGGTATTGCAATTTGGTTAGTGATATGTTACAATAAACTTGTAATGGCTTGGGGTTTTATCGCACTGATTTTTACTTGATTACTTGCTGATAAGTGCAAGTGTATCACGAGCGATAAGCAATTCCTCATTGGTGGGAACTACCCAAACTTCAACCTTGGAATCAGGTGTGGAAATTCTCTGCAATTTGCCTCTTGTTGTCTTGTTAAGCTCGGTATCAATCTTAATTCCGAAGTATTCCATATCTTCACAAGCACCCTGACGAACCTCGAAAGAGTTTTCGCCGATACCGCCTGTGAACAGAACAGCATCAAGACCATTCATTGCAGCAGCGTATGAACCGATATATTTCTTGATTTCATAGCAAAGCATATCTGTTACAAGCTGTGCTTTCTTGTTTCCGTTAGCGGCTGCTTCGCAGATTTGTCTGTTATCGCTGCCAACACCGGAAACGCCGAGGAAACCGGATTTCTTGTTGAGATAATCGCTCATTTCATCGGGTGTAAAGCCCTTCTGTTTAGCAACATAGCAAACAGCTGAAGGGTCAACAGAACCGCTTCTTGTACCCATAACAACACCATCAAGAGGAGTAAAGCCCATTGATGTATCTACTGACTTGCCGCCGTCAACAGCTGTTATTGATGAGCCGTTGCCCAAGTGGCAGGAAACAATCTTGAGTTCGGAAGGATCCTTGCCGAGTGCATCTGCAAGATTTTTTGAAACAAATCTGTGTGATGTACCGTGGAAGCCGTACTTACGAACGTGAAGTTCTTCGTAGCAATCGTAAGGCATACCAAACATGAATGCTTTTTCAGGCATTGTCTGGTGGAAAGCTGTATCAAATACAACTGCCATGGGTGTACCTTCCTTAATAACCTTCTTGCAAGCTCTTAAAGCAAGCGCATGAGCGTGGTTATGTACGGGAGCGAGAGGAGCAAGAGCATCAATCTGATCGATTACTTCATCAGTAACGAGAACTGTCTTGTCAAAAATCTCAGCGCCCTGCACAATTCTGTGACCTACTGCTGAAATTTCATCCATGGATTTAATTACAGCGGCATCGCTTTCGGTAAGTGCATAAACAAGCTTTTCAAAAGCTTCTGTGTGAGTGGGGAAATTGCAATCCTCATCAATGGTTCTTCCATCATCGGTCTTGTGGGAAAGATGTCCGTCAATTCCGATTCTGTCGCAGTTGCCCTTTGCAAGTACATGTTCATTTTCCATGTCAAGCAGCTGATATTTCAGCGAGGAGCTGCCTGCGTTTACAACAAGTATCAACATAAAAATTATCATCCTTTCTGTATTAAATATTGTTGATTTCTTTGCACAATTTAATATTATATACCTTTTTTTGCAAAATGCAATACCCAAAATACATTTTTTACAACAAAACAATCAAAACGCAATATTTCAAATACAGCGTTTTACCAATACAACAACCAGATATTATAACCGGAAAAATTCAAAGGGGGAATATTTATGAAAATTTCAGGAATTATCTGCGAGTACAATCCACTTCACAATGGTCATATCCACCATATTGAAGAAACAAGAAAGAACGGCGCAACACATATTGTCGGCGTTATGAGCGGCAACTACGTTCAACGCGGCGATGTTGCAATCATCAACAAATTTGACAGAGCAAAGCTTGCGGTAAAATCGGGCGTTGACCTTGTTGTAGAACTGCCCGCACCTTACTGCCTTGCAACTGCTGAAAAATACGCACAGGGTGCAATTTTCCTTTTAAAATCACTTGGCGTTGTCAGCGAACTTTCATTTGGAAGCGAATGCGGCGATATTGAGCAGCTTAAAAAAGCTGCAAAGGTTGCCGATAAATACTCAAACTCTAAGGAAATTATTGAACTTCTCGAATCAGGTATGACATATCCTGCAGCAATGCACGAGCTAACCAAGAAAAATTACGGCGATGAAATTTCATCTCTGTTTGAAGGCCCGAATAACGAGCTTGCAATAGAATACATTAGAGCAATTAACCATTTGAAAGCTCAAATCGAACCGTTTACAATCGTTCGCCGCGGCAATGAGCACGACGCAGCAGACAGCATTATCGACGGTTTTGCAAGTGCTTCGGCTATAAGAAAATCTATTTTCGAAGGCAGAGATTTTACTAATAATGCTCCCGAAGAGACCTGCAAGGTTATTTTTGAATCTCTCAAGGCAGGCAAGCTTTCAAGAAGCGAAACTCTTGAAAGAATGTTGCTTTACAAGTTGCGCACAATGACAGTTGAAGAAATTGCCAAACTGCCCGATGTAGCACAGGGACTTGAACACCGCATTTTTGAAGCACGCGACAGCGTTAATATGGCTGAATTGCTGAAAAAGGTTAAGACGAAAAGATATACAATGGCAAGAATAAGAAGAATCTTCTTCAACATGCTGCTTGGCATTACCGCAGAAGATCTTAACTCTTACCCGCCTTACGGCAGAATTCTTGCAACAAATGAGCGCGGCTTTGAAATACTTTCCGAAGCAAAGGGAAAAGCTGTTATCCCCTTCGGCACTTCTCTTGCTAAACTTTCTGCCATTGATAAGGTTTCGGAAAGATACGCAAAAATCGAAGCAACATCAACGGATATCTATTCACTTACATCAAAGAAAATACAGAGCGCAGGTCTTGATTATAGAACAAAGGTTTGTATTGTAGATTAATATGAAAAAAGTATTGCTTGGAATGAGCGGCGGTGTGGACAGCTCCGCCGCTGCATTTTTGTTAAAGGAACAGGGCTATGAAGTAACCGGTGTTACACTTAAAATGTTTGACGCCGATGTTTTAGCATGCCCTGAAATGTATTGTGATTCATCAGATGATGCAGAGAGCGTTGCACAAAAACTGGGTATTGATTTTTTGCGGCTTGATATAAGCTCCGATTTTAAAAAGTACGTAACCGATGATTTTATCCATCAATATGCCATCGGCGCTACACCAAACCCTTGCGTCGTGTGCAATATATACGTAAAATTCGGGGCAATGCTTGAATTTGCATTAAAAAACGGTTTTGATTACATTGCAACGGGACATTACGCAAAAATTGTTGAAGAAAATAACCGATTTTTGCTCAAACGCCCTGATATCACCGAAAAGGAACAAACATACGTTTTATGGGGACTTAATCAGCATCAGCTTAAACACACTCTTTTCCCTCTTGCTGATTTGCCAAAATCAAAGATAAGAGAAATTGCAGAAAGCTTAAATTTTGTTAACAGCAGAAAAAAAGATAGCCAGGATATCTGCTTTGTGCCCGATAAAAAGTACGGCGATTTTATTCGCAAAAACAGCGATAATTATTGTGATACGGGCGATTTTATCGACGAAGCAGGCAAGGTTTTAGGCAAACACAAGGGTATATCAAACTATACACTTGGTCAGCGAAAAGGCTTAGGGATCGCCTTGGGAAAGCCTGTTTTTGTAGTTGACAAAAACGCCGAAAACAATACGGTGACTTTGGGTGATGAAGCTTTGCTTTTTAAAACTGAATTTGAAATCTATGACGCTAACTGGATTTATTTTGACAAAGTTGATGATGAATTTTCGGCTTTTGTTAAAACAAGATACAGTCAAAACCAAGCCGAATGTAAAGTTATAAACCTTAATAGCGGAAGGTACAAAGTTATCTGTTTAAGCCCTGTACGTGCTGTAACCAAGGGACAATCCGCAGTATTTTATAATAACGACGGATATGTGCTGGGCGGCGGCTTTATTGGATAATTATACAGCTTGACATAAAACGTAAAATGATGTAAAATTATAGCGGATTTTAAAGAAGAAAGGAACAACTATTTTTAATGAAAAAAACAGCATTTTTACTTGCATTGGCACTTATGCTGCCTAATCTTGCGGCTTGCTCAAAAGATGACAAAAGCAGTACCTCTGCTTCCAAAAGCTCTCATAGTATGAGCGATTCAACATCGGACAGCTCAAGCGCAAACGATAAAACCGACACAAGCAATTCTACCAGCGACAGTACCATCACTGATAACAATAATGTTATACGCAACCCCTTAACCGGCGAAACTGATTACAACGAAAATGCCGTGGGCAAACGTCCCGTTGCGGTTATGATAAGCAACATTAAGGCAGCTCTGCCGCAGTACGGCATTGAAGATGCAGATATTCTTTTTGAAGTACTTGTTGAAGGCGGCATCACAAGATGTATGGGCGTTTATGCCGATTACACCGCAGTACCCGAGGTTTGCTCGGTACGAAGCTGCAGATATTATTACCCTGTAATTGCAATGGGATTTGATGCGGTTTACTGTCATATTGGATACGAACAGACCTTTGCAAAGGCAAAGCTGCAAAGTCTTGGTATTGATACTGTAAGCGATTCAAGTCGTTTGCCTTACAGCGAAGTTTTTGCTGTTGACAGCGATAGAGCGCAGTCTTACGCTACGGAACACACAAAATATCTCATTGGCCCCAATTTGCCGCAGGCATTTGAAGACCATGGATACCGCACTGATATAGGCGACAATTACAAGGGTGATTATTTCAATTTTTCTGATGAATTTTTTGCACCCGAAGGCATTGATGCAAACAGTGTTGAGTTTGAATTTTCTTACTCATATTACAGCACATTTGAATATGATGAAAGCACAAAGACATACAAAAAATTCCACAGCGGAAACGAGCATATTGACGGCAAAAGCGGCAATCAGCTTGAATACACAAACGTTATTGCACTTGTAACTCAGGTTTATCCCAAGCCTGAAAACACCTATCTTATGGAAGTTGAACTTGTTTCAAGCGGCAGCGGATACTACATCAGCGGCGGCAAGGCACAGGAAATTACATGGGAAAAGACCAGCGAAGAAGCACCCATTGAATTTTTCGACGCCAACGGCAACCCTTTAACTGTAAATGTCGGCAAATGCTATATTGGTATTCTTGATGATAGTTCAACAATTACTTTTGAATAATTAAAATTTTTCGGCAGGTATTTTTTTATTGGTTTTCTGAATAAATCACAGATTTTGGCACAATGCTTAAATCAAGCAGCGGCACTCAGCGCTTGCAAATCTGTATTTTAGGAAAAGAGAAAGCATTTATGAAAAAAATTATACC
Source organism: Oscillospiraceae bacterium (assembly GCA_045541475.1). GTDB lineage: Bacteria > Bacillota > Clostridia > Oscillospirales > Ruminococcaceae > RGIG3077. The sequence goes on along the minus strand of JAZQJI010000014.1, from coordinate 48,924 downwards.
TGCCGTTTTTTTAGGTTTTGCAGCCACCATATTTTTCTCGTCAATATGCAAATTCAAAGCCGATGTTGACGATATACAAAACAACGTTTTCAGACTGCATATCCTTGCAAATTCAGACAGTGAGGAAGACCAGTGCTTAAAACTTATGGTGCGTGACGGCATTTTAGAGCTTTCTGACGAGCTTTTTGATGGACAAAATCTTGAAACAGCTATTGAGACTGCGCAAAATTCATTGGATATAATCGAACAGCAGGCAGAATATATATTGCGTGAAAACGGCTGTTATGACAACGTAACCTGCGAGATTGCAAGCAAAACCTTTGATAACAGAGAATATGACGGTTTTACCATGCCCGCGGGAGAGTACCTCTCGCTGTGTGTATATATCGGCGATGCACAGGGGCAGAACTGGTGGTGTGTGATGTATCCGCCGCTTTGTGTGGGTGCGTGCGAAAAAACCGTTGATGATTATTTTGATGATGACCAAACGGATATTCTTGAAAATCACGATAAATATGAAGTAAGATTCAAATGCGTGGAGATTTTTGAGAGTATCAGGACAAAAATATTTAGTTTGATAAACTGACGGAGATTGAATTTATGCTGCAATTTATTTTAGGCTCAAAAGAATGTGGAAAAACTACTGATATTGCAGAAAAAATCAGCAGTCTTATTGCTGATGATAAAGATATCTTAGTAATAGTGCCAGAACAGTTTACTTTTGAATATGAACGTGCACTGTACTTAAAGCTTGGCGCAAATTATTTTAACAGAGTCACCGTAAAAAGCTTTAAGCGTCTTGCTGCGCAGATTTTGGATGAAAGCGGAGAAATACTGAAAAAATATGCGGACAACTATACAAAAGCTATTCTTATGTCGCTTGCAATAAAGCAAGTGTGCAATAACGATGGGCTTTTCTATTACGCAAAACAGGCAAAGAATATAGGCTTTGCTTCAATGATGCTTGATTGCTGCAGCGACTTATCACAAAGCGGACTTGAAATGCAGGAGCTTGAGTACGGTGCCAAAAATTTAAATGGCACGCTGGGTGAAAAATTCAAGGATATTATCAACATTTATTTTACCTACAAAATGTTGCTTGCAAAACATAACCTTGAAGATTCTATGAGTGCAATTACACAAGCGGCAAAAAGCGCAAACAGCCAGATGTTTTTTGACGGCAAATACGTTTTTATTGATGAATTTAAAAGCTTTACTTCCGATGAAAAGCTTATGATTCAATCAATGCTTTCACAGGATTGCAATGTTTTCTGTGCGCTTGATACAGACGACGAAAACAGCAATTTACTTCATCTTTATTCTGTCAACCGCACATTTGCATCGTTAAAGCAAATTGCAAAAAATGCGTGTGCAAAAATCAAAATATCAAGACTTAAATCAGAAAACACATGGCAAAGACGTGATATCAATCACCTTGCTGACAATATTTTTCGAAACCAAATCAGCGGCAAGATATGCAGCGATAATATCGTTATTGCCGATGCTTTGAATGTTTATGATGAGTGCGAGTATGTTTGTGCGGAAATCTGGCATCTTGTGCATGAACAAAATTATCGATATGATGAAATTGCAATTGTAACCCGCAACGCAGAAAGTTATGAAAACGTACTTGATGAATATGCTGATATTTACGGTATTCCCCTTTTTAAATCTCTGCCTAAAACGCCTGCAAATACTGCGCTTTCAATTTTTATTTCAACGGCGCTTGATTTAAGCTTTGGCAGTTTTGAAACCGAAAAACTGCTTTACTATGCAAAAACAATGCTTGCGGGTATTTCCAACGCTGAAATATCGGAGCTTGAAAACTTTTGCTATATATGGGATATTGATAAAAAGCTTTGGCTTGATGAGTTTAAACAAAATGACGAACTGACAAAAAGTGCCGAAAATACCCGCAAAAAGCTTATTGAGCCACTTATCAGACTAAAAGAAAAATGCAAAAACACCACGGGCGATGCTATTACAAAGGCACTTTATGAGCACTTTTGTGAATTAAATCTGCAAGATAATCTAAAGATACTGTGCGAAAGCTATGAACAGCCAACTAACGACAGCGATGCTCCGCTTTCTCTTGAATATTCAAGAGAATTAAAGCTTTTGTGGAACGTGATTAGTGATATTCTTGATACGTTTTATACATATTTAAATGGGGTTGAAATTTCACCTGCCGAATACCGAGAGCTGTTTTTGTGCGCACTATCCAAAGCAGACTATACCAACGCACCACAAAAATTAAACTGTGTAAGCGTTTCGCAAATTCAGCTTACAAGATTAAACTCACCCAAAATCATATTCATTTTGGGTGCAAACGAAGGCTTTTTCCCTCGCAACAGCGTTACACCCGGTTTGTTTTCTTCAACCGAAAGCGCAAAGCTTTTAGAAAACGGAATTGAACTTGCCAAAACGGACAAGCAGATTTATTCTGAGGAATGTTTTGCCGCATTTGCCGCAGTAAGCGCACCAAGAGAAAAGCTGTATATAACTTATCCGCTGCTTGATAAATCAAATTCAAGCTGCACAAAGGCGTACACCCTGGACCTTATACAAAGCATGTTTGAAAACAAAATTACATTGTGCGTTTCAAATCTGCCACAGGATTTTTTTGCCGTAACAAAGCCTGCCGCTTACAGAAGATACGTGATGAATTTTAACAGAAATTGCGAGTTTAAATATTCATGCGAAAATGCCTTGATGCAGTATGAAGAATATGCGGAAAAAATCAACGCACTGAAAAACAGTGCCGACAGAAAAGAGTATTCACTTAACGATACCGACACCATAACAAAGCTTTACGGCACAAACGTGCAAACAAGCGCCACAAAGCTTGAAACATTCTGCGAATGTCCTTTCAAGTTTTTCATGAATTACGGACTTAAAGTGCGTCCTTTACGCAAAAAGGCAATTACTGCAAATGAAAAAGGCAGCATTGTGCATTTTTGTCTTGAAAGTATTTTCAAAGCAAACCAAAAGGCTGAATTTTTAGCACTTGATCGCAAGCAAATAGAGCAATGCGTAAAAAAATATCTTGAAGAATATATTGCTGAAAACTTAGGTGGAGATTACAGAGAAAGCGAAAAATTCAACTATTCCATGCAATTGATTTGCGAAAACACCTGCGATATTATTGAAAATTTGCAACGTGAATTTGCGCAAAGCAATTTTTATCCGTGCGAGTTTGAATATTTTATGCAGCAAGGTTACAACGTAGATATCAGCAATATCAAGTCGCCTAAAATCACGCTAAACGGCATTACCGACAGAATTGACCTTTATGTGTCTGACAAGGGCAGATTTGTCCGCATTGTTGATTACAAAACGGGCGGCAAGGATTTTTCCATGGCTGATTTGCTGTGCGGAAAGAATATGCAGATGTTCCTTTATCTTTTTGCATTGATAGACAGCGATAAGAATTATGATAATTGCACACCCGCGGGCGTTTTGTATTACAGAGCGGTTGAAGCTATGCCTTCGCTTGACAGAACCGCTGATGAAGAAATGGTTATAAATACGCAAAATGCCTGCCGCAAAATGATTGGTGTTATACTTAACGATAACGAAATTATCGACGCAATGGACAAGGATTGCGGAACGTTTTTGCCGCTTAAGCGCACTAAAAAAGGTGATATCGACAAGCGTTACACAAAAAATCTGCTTGATTCAAAACAATTTGAAATGCTTGACAGATATTGCTGCGATACAATAAAACGCTGCGGCAAACGCATTTTAAGCGGTGAAATTGCCGCAATACCCTTAAAAAACGCGTGCGATTATTGCGACTATAAAAGTGCCTGCACAAACTATCCGCTTGAAAAGATAAAAACGCTTTCACAAGAGAGTGAAACGCTTGTTGAAAAGCTGAAAAGCGGTGAATATTATTACGGTGACAGCTTTGATATTATCAGCGATATACCAAGAGAGGAGGATGACGACAATGAAGAGGGAATGGACTAAAGAACAGTGGGACGCCATAAGTGCACCCAACACGGGACTTATAGTTTCAGCGGCGGCAGGCAGCGGCAAAACAGCCGTACTTGTTGAACGTCTTTGCAGACAGATATGCGAAAATATACCTATTCAAAAAATCATTGTTGTTACCTTTACCGAAGATGCCGCTTCGCAGCTGAAAAACCGTCTTTCTGAGGTTCTGCGTCAAAAAATAGCACAAAACCCCAATGATGAATGGCTTGTGCAACAGCAGAATATGCTTGGTTCGGCTAAAATTTCAACAATAAGCTCTTTCTGCTTTAATATTTTGCGAGAAAATATCAATATGCTTGATGTTTCTCCAAATTTCAGAATTATTGAAACCACTGAAGAAAACATACTTTTGCAGGCAACTGCAAATCAGACAATTGAAGAACTTTACACACAAAATCCTGATGACATAAAAGCACTTGATGATTATTTTTGCAAAAAGTTTGAAAACAAATGCGTGGATTTTCTGATATCTATGCACAGATTTTTGGTATCAATCCCCTTTTGGCGAGAATTTTTGAGCAATACGCAAAGCTATCTTGAAAATCTCAGCAAAGATTGCAAGGCTGTTTCAAAAGATTATTGCGAATATATAAAAACCAAACTTAATAGCTTTGCAAAGCAATGTGATGCTGTTTCTAAAATCTGCAGTATAGATTTTGAAAGTTATAAAATATATTTTGAAACTACCGCAGACATGTTTAATTCGCTTTACGATAGCATAAACTGCGATAATGTTTTTGAAAAAGCCGCAGATCTTAAGGAATTCAAGCTGCCGAATATGCCACAGATGCGCAATTTGCCCGAAGAGCTTGAGGCTGAAAAGAACTACTTATCCGGCTTAAAAACTGCGGTTGCAGATGATATCAAATCCTTCAAAAAAATGCTGTTTTGCAAAGAAGAAATAGAAAAGGATTTTGCTGACAACGCCGCACTTTTTGCGTTGTTTGCAAGAACTTACACAGCCTTTGCTGATAATCTTTGGAAAGCTAAGTGCGAAAAAAACGTGCTTGCTTTTTCCGATGGTGAACAGCTTGCGCTTGAGCTTTTGTCTGACAACAATGCTATGGACGGAAAAAGCGAAATTGCAAGGAATATGAGCGAATTTTACGAGATTATCGCCTGCGATGAGTATCAGGACGTTAACAACGTTCAGCAGATGATATTTAAGCTTGTTTCCAAAAACACAACAAATCTTTTTGCCGTTGGTGATATCAAGCAATCAATTTACCGTTTCAGACAAGCAAATCCCAATATCTTTCTTGAAACAGCAAGCAATGCTGATGAATATGCAGGCAAAAAATCAGAAAAAATGCAAAGCATCATACTTGCCAAAAACTTCAGAAGCTCACATCAGACGGTTGATTTTGTAAACCTGATGTTTAGTCAGTTAATGAGCAATGCTTGTGGTGACGTTGAATATACCGGCAAAGAAAAGCTTGTATGCGGTGCAGATTTTGACAACGATGACCGCCGTACTGAAATTATGCTGATTGATACCGATTGCGAGGATAAGGACAGAAAATCAAAGCTGTGCGAATCTGACGCAGTTGCACTTAAAATCAAAAGAATGATCGACAGCGGTGTGCAGGTAAGCATTTCACGCAATGAAAAGCGTCCTTGCCGCAGTTCGGATTTTTGTATTCTGATGAGCACCAAGACACGTTTTTCAGAGTTTAAAAACGCACTTGAAGCCGTTGGGATAAGAGCAAGCGCTATGACAAAGGACGGTTATCTCAACTCGCGTGAAATTATGCTTTTGCGTGATATACTGCGTGTTATCGACAACCCCACTGCTGATATATCAATAGCGGCTTGTGCGCTTTCTCCGATATTCTCCTTCACTCCCGATGAGCTTTCGCAGGCAAGAATTTTATGCAAAGATATCCCCCTTTACAGTGCCTTGACACACTGCTCACAAAGCGACGAGGTATCGACCGTATTGCGTGAAAAATCGGCAAAATTAGTACAGACAATAGAAAAACTACGTATACACAGCGCAGGTTGCAGCCTTTGCGAACTTATACAAAAAATCTACATCACTACGGATTTGATGTCCATTATGCAGCTTTACAGCGATGCGGACAAAAAATCTGCAAATTTGCGTTTGGTGCTAAACTATGCACAGGGATACGAGCAATCATCTGCAGGCGGTCTTGCAGGATTTTTGCGCTATCTTGATTCCATCAACACAAGAAGCGGTGATTTATCTGTTGCGCAGACAGTTTCAGGCTCTGACGATGCCGTAACCATATCTACAATTCACGCTTCCAAAGGTCTGGAATATCCGTTTGTTTTTGTGTGTGACAATCGCCACAAATTCAACACAAGGGATACTTCCGATAAAATTTTGCTGCACAAAACATTTGGTTTTGGCGCAAAATTTGTAAGCCGCAAATCGTTGCAGGATTACGAAACTTACCCACACGCATGGATAAAGCAGACTATCGCAAATGAATCCGCAAGCGAATCAATGCGTCTTTTATACGTTGCACTTACCCGTGCAAAAGAAAGGCTTTTTATCACCTTAGTAAACAATAAAACGCTAAAAAACAAGGTTAACAGCTTTGCAATCGGTGTAAATTCTAACACGCTTAAAAGCAATGCTGCAAACGCAAAATCGTTTGAAGATTGGTTTGTACCCGTAATCATTGCCGATTCAAGCGGCAAAGCTTTGCGTGTTTTAAGCGATACGCCCGTGAATACGCTTACCAATACAGATTTCATTGTTAATCAGATTGATCCTCTTGAAGATTTTTTCAAGCTGAGCGATATCGGCACTCAATACAGCGAAAACAAAACGCTTACAGCAAAAATCATCAATTCAATCTGCAATTCACATGATAGTGAAGAAAGTCAACTGCACTCAAAGCTTACGGTAACAGAGCTTGGACACGCACGCGACGTTGAACTGAAAACTCCCGAATTTGCCCAAAGTGATACCCTCACCGGTGCACAGAGAGGTACTGCTTTACATAAATTTATGCAAAGATGCAGTTTTGAACACAGTGATGTAAAATTACAGATAGAAAATCTTGCAATGCGAAATATATTAACGCATCAAGAGGCTGAATGTGTTGATATTAAGGCTATAAACGCTTTTTTTGCATCGGATATTTTTGATAAAATCAAGCAAAGTAAGTTTGTAAAAAGAGAACTTGAATTTTTGGTTTCAATCGGTGATTTAAACCCTGAAAACACACTGTTTGATGACTGCATACCGAGTGAATATAAAAACAGCAACACCATGCTGCAGGGCGTTATAGACTGTATTTTCGAGCATGACGGCAAACTTATTCTGCTTGATTACAAAAGCGACAAGGCAAGCTGCGATGCAATTTTGCAACGCTACCGCAATCAATTACGTCTTTACGCGCAATGTGCACAAGTCTTTTTGCAAAAAAATGTCAGCAAAGCGTTCATCTGGTCGTTTGAAAACAACTGCACTATTGAAGTTAAAATTGACAAGTAGTACAACTGCATTGTATAATTAAAAAAACACGCAAGGGAGGGTGGATATGTTAAAATCTTTAATAAGCTACATATTGGCATTGGTACTTTCTGTATTGTATATGTATTTTCTTGATGAAGAAAGTGGGCTTATAATCACCGCAATGCTGCTTACTGCGCCGATTATCTCGTTTATACTGACGATTATAAACGCAAAGACCACCAAGATTTACCGCAGAGTTTCAAGCGAAATTATAAACAATGGAGAATATATAGATTTTACCATTATTGCAAAGCGCAAACTTGCACTGCCCGCTCCCATCATCAATATAAAAATAAATGTGCCGTATAATTTCAGTTCTTTGGCTGATAAAATCAGATTTTCACCTGATTTTTCAACAACAAGCACACACAGCACAAGGTTTTATTCATTATTCTCAACCCGTGGTGATTTTTATATCGAAGAAGCGTATTTTTACGACTTTTTAGGCATTTTTAGGTTTAAAGCAGACTTTGACGCAGAAAAATGTGCGGTTGCGGTTGTGCCAAAAATAACGCAATTAAATCATGATAATGCGATATTGACATCATTTTCCGAAAACATCAGTTATGATGATGAGGTTGATACAACAACCGAGAATATGTCGGTTAACACAACACCCGGATATGAACATAGAGATTATATCCCCGGCGACCCGATAAAGCGCATTAACTGGAAGCTTTCATCAAAGCTGGGCAAACTTACAGTACGGCTTGATGAATATATAAGCGCATCTAAACCGATTTTTGTAATTGACCTAAATGGCTATTTTCAATCTGACGAAGACGTGCAGATTAATGATTATTACTCAAAAGCAAGCAAATTACTCGAAAATATACTTGGCACATTACAGCTTTTTGTTACACAGCAACTTGAATGTAAGGTTTTTGTCAGCTCAATATCATCAGCATTTGAGTGCACATCACCCGAAGATATACAAAAGCTTGCAATTGAACTATCTAAAATTTCAATCATGCAGTATTTAAGATTAACAAGCGAGCAAACGCAAGATGCATTTGCAGCACTTGATGACAAAACAAACATAGTTTACTGCACGTTTGCACGCTTGGTTAATACCAATGCGCTTTTACAGCAATGCAAAACAGCACAATGCAATGCTGCTATAATCTCAGCTTATATACATGATGAAAACTATTGCGGCATACCAACTTATTATTACGACCAAAACAACACTTTAAGAAACTGCAAAGGGAAGTGATGCAAATATGCTTTTTTTTAACCCGAAAAAACTTGATAAAGCAAAGCTGTTTGCCCTTATTCCAACGGTTTTTGCCGCATTTACCTCTGCAAGCTTTGTATGGCATTTTTCTGCTGAAAAAACGCTGTTTATCCTTGCACTTTTTGCAGCATTTGCCTTTCAATTGATTTTGTTTTCGGTTTATGATATTGCAAGAAAACCCAAAATGAAGTTTTTGTTTGCAGTGTTTATAATAGCAGTGTTGTTTTTGATGGAACCCATTGCAATGATATATGAACAATTAATGCTTGACAAAGCCGATACTACCATGGACACACTTTACTTTGCGGACTGGTTTTTCGGCAGTGGTTCGTATATGGAATACAACCCGGGAAACTGCTGCATTCTGCTGATAGTGATATCATTAGCGATTGGTTCGGCAACGTACTTTTACACAAAAGTATATCTGCGTATTTCGGTTTTGTTTTTGCTTGCTCTGTTTCCGCCGATTATCTACGCAAAGGACTACGAAAGCTATCCGCCCATATTTTGTGCGGCTTTAATAGCTTTGTTTATGATAACGGTTATATACTCAAATCTAACAACGGGAAAGAATAAAACGTATAACCAACAAAACAACGAAAAATCAAAATATCCCATATCAGTAATATCCTTTTTGGCAGCATCAATATTGATAGCGTTGGTTATACCCAAGCCAGATATTGAAGACAAGCGTTCAGCTTTTGATGATTTTACACAGGGTAGGTTTTCAAGCGATTACGGAAGAGTTGTAGACAATTTCACAATACATTCAAACGGCAACAACACGGGCAATCTTACTTCTCAAAGAGAGCTTATGCGCGTTGGTGCAAATGAACTTTTAAACCTTAAAACCCAATGCTACTATTATTATGATGAAAACAAAGATAGTTGGACGCCCTTAGCACAGGATGAATATTACATGAGTCTTGATGATGTGTATGTTAATGATTACGAAAAATACACCTTTAAACAAGATGGACTTAGCGATTACAACCCTGCCGAACTTATTGCAGAAATAATATCCGTTTGCAATAACAATCATGAATTTGCCGAAAAATACAACCTTACCGACCTTATTGGTCAGAGCAATGATTTAAACGATTATTCGCAAACAATTTACTATATCAGCGTTAACCAAAACTTTAACCCCACTTATGTGCTTACACCTGAAAACGCCCAAAGCATAAGTATATCTTCATGCCCCGAAATTGCCGATGTGCAGCTTTTCCAAAGTGACAGCGATACAATCTATCTCACTTCCGGCAAAAGCCTTATCCATCTTGCGCAGAAAAACCTTATCGCTATCGAATATATATCTCCGCAGATAATTTATGAAAAACGCACACAAATTATAATGCGCGCATTGCAATATGAAGATTACGGCGAATTTTTATTGGATTTGTATTCAAATTCAAACTCACTTGTTGTTGCCAAAGCTTACGAGCGATATCAAGCACAAAACAAGATTTTTGAAGAAGAAAGCGAACGTGTTTTTTCCAAAAAAATCAGAGATTTGGGCGAAAGCATAACTGACGGACTTTACTCTGACTACGAAAAAGCCAAGGCGATTGAACAATATTTTACCGAGCAAGGTTATATCTACGATACAGACTATGTTTGCCCAAAGGGCAAGAACATAACCGATTTTATCTTTAACACCAAACGCGGCTCATGCTATCACTATGCAACCGCAATGACGCTTTTGTGCAGAAGCGTAGGACTTGATGCAAGATACTGTGAAGGTTTTTCCTACTCAGAAGAAGCAAACAGCACAAATTACTTTGGCACAAAACAAAGCTACAAAATATCTGAAGGAGATTCGCACGCTTTTTGCGAAGTTTACATTTCAGGCTACGGCTGGATGCGCTTCGAGCCTACCGTTGCTGACGAAGGCTTTAAGTTGGGTTCTTTACAGCTTGCCGCATTAATAGCCGTTATAATCTTAGGTGCGCTTTTGCTTACCTTGTTGATGGTATTTGTCATTTATCCGATTATAGAAAAGCTTTATATCAAACACTTGGCAAAAAGCCAACAATGTCAAAAACTTTGCAGATATATCATGAAAGCGATAAATAAGCGTACAAAATCACCGCAAAGCCGTTCTGCGCTTGATACGGCAAAGTATATCCTTAACAGCTATGGCTTCGATATTATGCCGATTGCCGAACTTTTTGATAGTTGCATATACGGCGAAAATACGCTTGATAAAAATCAAATGAAAACGATGATTGAAACATACTGCAATTTCAGAAAACTACGCAAAAAATCAAAAATCTATACAGAATTGGAGCTGGCTTTATGAGCATTATGAATGTAATAAATTCAAGAGTAAGCTACAGGGGAATATTTTCAAATGAAATGGTGCCCAGAGAGCATCTTAAACTGATAATGGAAGCAGGACTCGCCGCCCCTTCAGGCTGCAACAAGCAAACAACATCATTAATTGCAGTTGATGACTGTGAAATTCTGAAAAAACTGCATAACGTTATTCAGCCACCAATTTGTGAAACTGCACCTGCCATGATATGCGTGCTTACCAAAAGAATATGCGCATACCGCGATAAATGCTTTGCCGTGCAGGATTATTCTGCGGCTATTGAAAATATGCTGCTTGCGATTGAAGAACTTGGCTATAAAAGCTGCTGGATAGAAGGGCACATTACTGATGACGATAATATAGGCTACCAAATGGCGCAAATATTAAACGTCCCCGATGAATTAGATCTTGTGTGCTTTTTGCCCGTAGGAAAAGCCTTGGATACCGTTAAAAGAGTAAAAAAACAGCCGTTTGAAAAAAGAGCATGGTTTAACTCTTTTAATCAAAACGACTGATACCATGTAATAATCAACAAGCCTGAGAAACTGTTTAAAGGTTTCTCGGGCTGTTTTTAATGGCTGCAAATATTTCTTTGATACATAGCAAAAAACCCGATGAAATTTCATCGGGTTTTTTGTGTTGGTGCGAGGGATGGGACTTGAACCCACACGAGATTGCTCCCGCTAGCCCCTCAAGCTAGTGCGTCTGCCGATTCCGCCACCCTCGCACACATACTATGTGTGTTGCTCTCTTGCAACGTTAAACATTATATCACATTAATTTTCATTTGTCAAGCGTTTTTTTAAAAAAAATAAAAAAAAGTAAAAAAAACAAAAAACGAGTTGATTGACGTTGATTTTGCGTTATTTATCATAAATATATCTTGACAAATTGCAGTTTTTATGTCATTATTATATATGTAGGTTTATGCGAAAATTTTTATTTTACAATTTTTGCAAACGAAAATTATTTTAATCAGGAGGAGAAAGAATGAAAAAAATCTTAAGCGTGTTGACTTCGGCAGCATTGCTTGCAGGAATGTGCACGGTTTTACCGTCTTCAGACATTCAGAATGATTACAGCATCATCGCAAGTGCTGAAGCAAATCCTGCATATAACTATGGTGAAGCACTACAGAAATCAATGTTTTTCTACCAGGTACAGCAGTCCGGACCGATTGCTGATTGGAACGAGGTTTCGTGGCGTGCAGATTGCATGGTTAACGACTTTATACCGGGCGGTTGGTTTGATGCCGGCGACCATCTCAAATTCACACTTACAAATGCATACGCTGCAAATCTGCTTGCATGGGGTCTTTTGCAGTATAAAGAAGGCGTAACCGAAGTTGGCGAATACGAAGAATACATGCTAAATCTTGAATGGGCGCTTGATTATCTTGTTGGTTGTGATTTGGGCGATGAGATTGTCTATATGATAGGCGAAGGCAGCTTTGACCACGTTTGGTGGGGTGCTGCTGAAGTATATATGGATAAATACGAACTTCAAACCGGCAACACCGAAAGACCTTATTACACATGTAATGACAGTTCGATAGAAGCGCAGATGGCTGCTGCACTCGCTTCTGGTTATCTTTGCTTCAAAGATGAAGATCCCGCCAAGGCAAATACATATCTTGAACATGCAATAGCTTGCTTTGACAGAGCTGACGCTAATCGTTCCATTGGTGATGATACTGCTGAGCACACCTACTACAAGCCGTCATCCTTCTATGATGATTTATTCTACGCTGCAAACTGGCTTTATATGGCAACCGAAGATCAGGCATATCTTGATCTTTGCGAAAGTGATTATATCTCAAATCTGGGAACAGAACAGCAGTCCACAGAACTCAAATTCACTTGGGGTCACTGTTGGGACGATACACAGCAGGGCGGCACATTGCTTTATGCTATCAACACAGGCGATACCGAATGGATCGAACAGTTCAGAAAGCACCTTGAATACTGGACAACAGGTTACGGTGGCAAGCAAGTAAGCTACACACCCGATGGACTTGCTTGGCTCTTCAACTGGGGTGCATTGCGCCACGCAACAACCACCGCTTTCCTTGCTTATGTTGCTGTTGATACTATTTTCGCAGATGAAGCTTCGGCGGTTACAAAGTATACTGAATTTGCTGATTCTACAATGAATTATTGCTTTGGCGATAACGATTTGGGCATAAGCTATGTAGTAGGTATGAGCGATTATTATCCTCAGGCATGGCACCACAGAACATCAAGCGGCGCATGGAACGACAAGTGGTCAAACATTGGTCAGACCGAAGGCGATGACGCTAAACCTCACGCACACGTTCTTTACGGTGCACTTGTAGGCGGACCTAACCAGAATGGTGAGTATACCGACAATATCAGCCAATATCAGTACTCTGAAGTTGCTATTGACTACAACGCAGGCTACACAGCAGCGCTTTGTGCAATGGTTGAAAAATACGGCGGAACAATCGATCCTGCTTTCCCGCCTGAAGAAGAACCTATATGGAATGAATTTTTCATGCGCGCTTCCATCAACCAGTCCGGCAACAGCTACACAGAAATAAAGGCTTATGCAATGAATCATTCTGCATGGCCGGCAAGACAAATCGTTGATCTTTCCTACAACTATTACTTTGATATTACTGAGCTTGTTGACGCAGGTCTTACAATTGATAATGTATCTGTAAGAATCGGCTACGATCAGCACTCAAGTGATAAGGGCAAAATGTCCATTTCCGATCCCATTCAATACGATGGAAACATTTACTACGTAAAGCTTTCATTCGCAGATGGCTCCGTTGTAATGCCCACAGGTCAGTCTGAGCACCGTTCAGAATGTCAGTTCAGAATTTATATTGCAGATAATCTCGGAGTTACTTGGGACGCTTCAAACGACTACTCTTTCCAGGGCCTTGTTCAAGGCGGCGAAAATGCAATGATCGACACTGCTTACATGACAATGTATGATGGCGATACTCTTATTTGGGGTATTGAACCTGACGGCACAACCCCTTCCGAAGAGCCTGATGAACCCGACGAACCCGATGTGCTTTATGGCGATGCAAACTGCGACGGCAAGGTTAACGCTCTTGATGCTACTGTAACTGCACGTTATGCAGTTGGCGCTCTTGCTCTTAGTGATCAGGGCATACTCAATGCAGATGTAAACCTTGATGGAAAGGTTAACGCTCTTGATGCTACGCTTATCGCAAGATATTCAGTTGGCGCAGTCCCCTCTCTCCCCGCATAAGATTTGCTTAAAATTTTATAACTAAACACATACGCCTGTTGTAATCAAACAACAGGCGTTTTAGTTATACACAAGTATACACATCAAAAAACGACCTTTGAACTAATGCGGATAGTTATAAAAAAGCATAACCCACGAAGAATTCTTCATGGGTTATTTAACACCTAACATATAAATTGGAATTTGTTACTCTGTATAACTTTTGTGAAAAGGGCACTTTTCTCGCCTGCACTGATTGTTCAAATGTGAGCGAGTGCAAATTACAGAGTTTAGTTTCATATCTATATGTAATTTTTCGCTCGTGAATTTGACAGCTTCGATGATAGCAAGATACGAATCTCTTTTACAACAACGGGGGCCGCCATTTTTGCCTATCGCATCCAACGATCTTGCTGTCATTTGGTTGGATAATCCCCAAGCTTCGCTTGCCAAAGGAGTCGCTTTTAAGGCGATGGAAATATACATTCCCGTACTGATGCCAGCACCACATGCTCCCCAAAATCCGCAAGCACCGCCAGGGACTTGTTTTCCTCTTTTCTGCATTTCTCCAAGCGCAGACAACAGATCAATTTCACCGCCTGCGTTTTTGTAAGCGGTTAGAAGTGCCGTGCCAACCATTGTATGATGCTCAGGACCGTGCATATGGCAAGACGACATGCTCATCATTTCTTCCAAAATCTTAATCGGATCATCAGATTTACTATTCAGACAAATCGCAATAATGCTGTCCATTCCGCTTGTGTGACATTCATCACATACGAAATGACGGTTGACACATCTCGTTTTACTATACTGTTTTTTGTGGCAAAGCACACATTCCATTTCCTCGTCGATATTAAGGTATTCCAACGGAGCTTTGCAAATCAAGCATTCTTCGTTCATGTATGTTACCTCGTAAAATTCTTATTTCTAGTTGAGTTGATTATAGCAAAATCTTTGCATAAAGTCAATCGCACAAGAAGCACAAAGCCACTTTTGACACCAATATCAAAAGTGGCTTTCTAAACTTCTATATGACTATATTACTTATGTCAAATGTCGTTTTAATTTAATTATGAATTTTGAATAGGAAATGATGTAAGTGCACCAATTGCATATCTTGCAATAAGCGTTGCATCAAATGCGTTTACTTTACCATCGCCATTTACGTCGGCTCTTACAATAGCATCAGCGTCAAGAGTATATGAGCCAACTGCATATCGTGCAGCAAGTGTAGCATCCATTGCGTTAACTTTGCCATCTCCGTTTACATCGCCGTAAAGAATATTTTCTTCAACGGGCGGTTCGGGATCTTCAGTTGATGTATTAGTACCAAAAGCATTTTTACAATATACAATGCCAACACCAACAGAACTCATATAGAAAGTGCCAAATTCATTCATATCGCCAACAACAAAGTTGCCGTTGCCGGGACCGCCGTACTGATGCTCGTCATCATTAACGCGCTGCCAGCTTTCGCCCATATCAGTTGAAGCGTAAACGCCTTCAACAACATTTTCATTATCAAGCCAACCCCACATATAAAGTGTATCAGGGCTTGAAGAATCCTTAGCGGCACCACGGCTTATAGTTTCGCAATAAGCCACGCTGTCAAGCTTGGTAAAGCTTTCGCCATGGTCAGAAGTTGCATATAATCCATACCAACCAACAGGACAGAATACGGTACCATCAACAACGGTAATTCTTCTGAAATCAGCGCAACCATCGTTTACAGCAACTTGTTTTGCTGTAAATGTTGCACCGTAGTCGCTGCTGACATTCAAATAATAATGAGTAGTTTCACCAGAATAGCTCTTAACCATTGAGAACGCGTAAACATACTGTTCGTTTTCAGAATCAACTTCAAGCATTGATCTCTTACCACCTGTAAGACCTGAAGAAGATTGCCATGTTGCACCGTAGTCATCGGAATACTTCAAGCCTGCGCTTTCGCTGCCGCCACAGATAAATCTGTACTTGCCGCTTGCAAGCTGAACAATTGCGGTATCACCACCGTTATATGCAGCGGACGGGAATTCCGTCCATGTAACGCCGCCATCGGTAGAGTACTGACCATTAGTGCTTTGGCTACTATGCTCAGGCACACGCATCATAATATCAGGATTTGAATAGCAATATGAAATAGAAGTGGAAGAACCAAAGTTGGGTGAATGCTGAACGGAAGTATCAACGTCTTTATGAGTAAATCCGTCATAGTCACCAATTGCGGAATAGTTGTAACCGCCTTCAACGCTGCAGAAATCAAGTGCTACAACTTCTTCAATACCTTTTGCATGGAAAGTTGCAACAGGATCGCTTGTGAGAATATTTGACCACTTGAAAACACCGTTACCTGATGTAACGAGTACATCATCAGGGTTGTTAGGATCAAACACCAATGAGCCCGACCAATGAATAGCCTTGCCGCGTACCCAATCAACGCCGCCATCCTGCAAACACTGATAAAGGTCTTCCTGCATCATCTGCTGTTCTTCTTCATTCCAATACCAATTACCCTTTTTACCGGGATAAATTTCCGTCCATGTCTCGCCGCCGTCAAGGCTGGTGTACATCCATTCGCCCCAACATGCTTCATCGTAACCTTCCCACATTTGAGTAGCCCAAACGCCGCAGGTTGTTGCTACAAGATAATCGGAATTATCGGGGTGAGACTGAATCTGTCCGATAGAGTTGCCCGTAGGGCTGATTTTTTTAACTTCACCGGTCGTTATATTGTATCTGTAAGCACCGCCGCCTGAACCTGCAAAGCTTATGCCGCCTTGGTATGCAAGCAGCAGATTGCCGTCGGCATCAGGGTTAATTCTTGCAATATACATAGATGTAGGCAACTCAGAAGAAAGTGCAGAAAAGCTTGTGCCGCCATTTGTTGATGCGTAAAGATTTGTACCGCCCGTTGTAGAAACGCCCACATAAACCTTGGAGTTTTCATCTACATAAACTGTTGTTATACCATTTTGGTCAGAAGTTGTCTGCACTGTAAAATCAGTCCACTCGGGCCATTTTACAGTACTGCTGAATGCATCGGGAACAAAAATCATTTCCCAAGTTTCGCCGCCGTCGGTTGATTTAATCAAACCGCCTGTACGTCCGCCACAGTAAATAACATCAGGATTATTCGGGTCAACGGCAATTCTTTCGCCCATCTGTCTGCCCTGACCGTTGCCGTGCACGCGGATATAGTCGGAAACGTCATATTCTGTAAAGTTTTCGCCGCCGTCAGTTGATTTGAACACAACCGTTCTGGCATCGGAGAAATAGTTACACCCGCAAAGCAGATAAAGCGTATCTTCATCATTCGGATCAATACACATTGCTTCAACGCACAAAAATCCGCGGTCATCCTCAGGCAAAAAGCCGAGAAGCTGTACCCATTCACCATTTTCATAACGATATGCACCGCCTACGTCGGTACGGCAGTACATAGCAGTTTCTCCCGTAACAAGTCCGCTTACAAAGCCGCCACCGCTGATTTGCAGTGTTCCCCACTCGGGTGAGGATGAAGTTTCGGCGGATACGGGTGAAGTGCCTACAAAACAGCTTGCCGCAACAGCCATACAAGCCGCAAGTGACAGCAATCTTTTAGCTAATTTCATTTTTTTCACCTTGTTGCACATCATAATCATTATACCAATGTGCAATCCCCTCGTTCAATTTTGCGTTAATGTATACGATTACGCAATTAATTCATATACAATATTACTATAATTTTTTATATTTGTCAATTGCTTTTTACACATATTTTGTGATATTTTTAGTATATAATTACCAAATCAAACTAATTAACGAAACAATACACCTTAATTCAAACCAAATAAGTATAAAAATCAAAAAAGCTTGCAAAAGTTCGGCATATATAGTATAATTAATATGATTATTATGTTGGAAGGGTGAAAACATGGAAAACCAAAACAACGATAAAACCACAAACGTCGCAAATTCAAAAACATCTGTTAACACTGCAAAAAAGCGTTCAAAATATCTTGACTATGATGAAAACGGCAGAAAGAAACGAAAAAGGGTAAAAAAAATCCACTATAATCTCGGGTGGATAATTTTCATTATCTTTCTAATTTTTCTTGCGTCATTCTTTCTTTATATGCGTGAAACCATGGGCGACGACAACTTTTTGCAAAACTGGTATAACGAGCACCCTGATGATCGTCCTACGTCATCTCAGGCAAGCATATCCGAGAGCGAATCCAGCGATATTGATGTTGAACTGTCAAGCAGCAGCCAATCTGCAAACGACTCTTCATCGCAAGAATAATTATTCGAAAGGAATTTTATATTATGACCTACGAAATACTCGGCAACACTCTTCCTGTTGCTTTGTGCCGATTGGAAAACGGCGAATCAATTGTTTGTGAAAAAGGTTCGATGAGCTGGATGTCGGACAAGATGAAAATGCAGACAAATGTAGGCGGCAGCTTTGGCAAAATGCTTACAAGAGCCGTATCGGGCGAATCTATTTTTCAAAACGTATACACAGCAACGGGCGGTGATGGCGAAATAGCTTTTGCTTCAAGCTTTCCCGGCAAAATTTTGGTTGTTGATGTAAGTGAAAAGCCCATTGTTGCACAAAAAAGTGCGTTTCTTGCGTGCGAAAGCAACGTAAGACTTGACCTTTTCTTCCAGCGCAAGTTAAGCGTAGGCTTTTTTGGCGGCGAAGGTTTTATTATGCAGAAATTCAGCGGAAACGGAATTGTTTTTCTTGAAATTGACGGAAGTTGCGTTGAGTACGAGCTTGCCGCCGGCGAATCTATGCTTATTGATACAGGCTACATAGCTGCCATGGATGAAACCTGTAAAATTGAAATTGAAGCTGTAAAAGGTGTTGGCAACAAGCTTTTCGGCGGCGAAGGTTTCTTCAATACAAGAGTAAGCGGACCCGGACACATTTGGCTGCAGTCAATGCCCAAGTCAAAGCTTTCAGCACTTTTTTCTCCGCAGTCCACTTAAAATAATACAGTTAATCCCCTTGAATGCAACACATTCAAGGGGATTTTTATTGTAAAGGTCGTATGCTTTACATCGCAAATTCTGTTATTCACCAAAAGAATCTTTAAGTTTTGATAATGCTTTTTTCTCAATGCGGGAAACATAAGAACGGGAAATACCAAGTAGCTGTGCAGTTTCACGCTGAGTAAGCTCTTTTTTCCCAAAAAGTCCATAGCGGTTAATAATTATCTCCTTCTCGCGCTTATCAAGGCACACACCAAGGCATTGATACAGTTTTTCGGTACGCAATGTCAGTTCGATTTTTTCTACAACTGAATCCTCATCGGCAAGAGTATCCATCAAGGTAAGCTGATTACCGTCCTTGTCAGTATCAATCGCCTGCTCCATGTAAACATCTCCGATAGTTTTTTTCAAAGATCTGAAATGCATTAATATTTCGTTATCAATGCACTTGCTTGCGTAAGTTGCAAAGCGTGTACCTTTGGTATAATCAAAAGTTGTAACCGCCTTTATCAAGCCGATTGTTCCTATGGATATCAATTCGTCTTGCTCGCCGCCCAAAGAATAATATTTTTTTATTACGTGCGCCACTAAACGCAAATTATGTTCAACCAATGTATTGCGCGCGCAGTCATCTCCATTAGCCATACGTTCAAAACATTCTGTTTCTTGAGCTTTTGTAAGCGGTTGAGGAAACAGATTGCCACAATCGGTATGCATCGCAAACGCTAATAGTCTGCTTAATATTGATAAAACCGTAGTCTTAATTTTCAAAACAATCAACCCTTTATGTTTTGTTTTATCTTATGCTGAAAAGCAAGTCCTATATCACACAAAAAAACAGTATAGCAGATTGGTTTTGGAAAACAAAAAAGCGGTCGGAATAATCCAACCGCTTTATGTACTTTAAAAAGCATTAATTACTTGAGAATTGTAAACTTACCAATGATGGGGAGCTCCTTAGCCTGACCCTGTACAGCGTTAACGATACCAAGAATACCAAGAACCAATGTAACGATGCTACCAAGACCGCCTACAATCCAACCAAGAATCGGAATGATTGCAATTACACCAAGAATCATGCTTGCAATCCAAAGAACCAAGCCCTGATTTGCATGGAATCTTGCAAACTTTGATTCAGGCTTAGCCAAAAGCGGAATAAGCACGAGAATACCAAGATATGCAAAAAGAGCAATAATCTTGTTATCGTTAATATCTGCCTGATCGAATTGAGCTGTGTTGTTGGGTGTGTTCATTATATTCTGAACTGTTTCCTGGAAATTGTTTTCAGCGGGAGCTGCCTGCTGAGCGGGTGCGCCAACCTGAGCGCCGCATGAAGGGCAAAAAGCCTTACCTTCTTCTACCTGTGTACCACATTTGCTGCAAAAAGCCATAATAAAAAGCCTCCTGTATAAATTAATCAATAAAATTTTAAACATGCAGCGAAAAACACCGCCACATTCAAATTTATAATATCACAGCTTTTGGATAATGTCAACCATCAAGGCAAAAAAAGAAAAAATTCTGTAAAAACCACCAAAAAAAGATGCAAAAAAATATTATACAAAAAGCGAAATGTCAAACTTAGCAATAAAAACGTACAAACTCCCATAACAGCATAGTTGAGGCTGTTTTGGCAGCAATAGCAATTTATGCCGAAAAATAACAATTTTTTGAACAAAAGATTGTAATATATTACATTGACAAAACCAAAAGTTAAAAATATAATAATAGTGATACTCGATTTATCGAAATTTCGGCGTATCGGGTAATTCATATTATATAAGGAACAGGAGAAATATTATCATGAAGAAAATTCTTAGCATTTTACTTGCCCTTTCCGTTGCTTGTGGTTCAATCATGTTGACATCATGTAGCGAAGACGAAAAGGAAGACGATGACGACAAGAGCGTTTCTGACAAATCAGACAAGGACGACAAAGACGACGATGACGATGATGAATCTGAAGAAGAATCTGAGGAAGAGTCTGAAGAGTCTAAGGAAGAGTCTGAAGAGGAATCTGAAGAAGAATCCGAGGAAGAATCTGAGGAAGAGTCCGAAGAAGAATCTGAAGAAGAGTCTGAAGAAAACCCCGAAGAGGAATCTGAATTCGTACCTTCTTTTGAGGACTATACAGTAACAGCTTATGGCGAAGATTACACATGGCCTATCAAGGCAGAGCCTTTCCTTGAGTATTTCGGTCTTGACGCTAGCGAAACACTTGATGCAGATGATTGGGATTGGTTCTATGCAGGCGATACAGATACAGAGCTTGATATTTTCAACCCCAGTGCTGAAGAAGCAACCGCTTACGCTGATTGCTACATTGACTACCTTTACTGGACAGTTGACGATACTGATTTTGATGTTACTGTAAACGGCGTTGGTATCGGCTCCACACTTGACGAAATCAACGAAGCTTTTGCAATGGAATTTACTGTTGAAAACGGTTTTGTTGAAATTTGGGACGACGAATACTGGGGCAACGAGGTTAATTTCCTCCTTGAAGACGGTGCTGTAGTTGAAATGGAAATCTGCAGCGATGATGAATATTTCTTTAGCGATGACGAAATCATCACTGACGGCGATAACGATGATGATCTTGTTGATGCTGAATACACAGCAGGCCAGACAGTTGAATTCGGTGGTGTTTCTTTCGTAGTTCCCGAAGGTTTTGCAGGCGAGCAGACTTACGATGATACTATTGATTTTGAAGCTATGGACGAATCTTCATTCGCTTCTATCAACATTCAGTCAACTGAAGCTGATGATCCCAGCAACTACAATCAGGAATTCTTTGACGAAACATACGGTGCTCTTGCTGATAGCTTTACTCCCGGTGAATTTATCGTATCCACACTTGGCGATGCAGATACAATCAAGTACTCCGCAAAAATGGATGTAAGCGGTATCGAAATGACTCTCATTCAGTACTGCATCTTCATGGAAGATTCCAGCGTTATTGTTTCAATCGGTTATTACGGCGACGAAAACCTTGATCAGATGGAATCCTTCATCGATTCTATTGAGGTTCTTTAATTAAAAAAACTTAAATAAAAATAAGCGTTTCTCTTGCAAATTGCAGAGAAACGCTTTTTTTATTTATTAATAAACTTTTTGCTTGACACAAATTTGTTTTTTTGCGATAATATATATTGCATTATTCAGAACAGGAGAACAAAAAACATGAATAAAAAAGAGATTTCTGAGATAAAAAAGCATTTTGGTGTGGATGCTGATTTTTTTACAATAAACAGCATCCTTACCGCATTTATTGATAGAGAACGCAACGTTCACTCTCTTAATGTAAAACCGTTTGTTGCAATTTCGCCGGAAGAAAGCGAAATCAGCGTACTTACATTAAAAAAGGTGCTTAACACAAGCCTGGGCAAATCAAGCGTAGAGTATATATTTCCCAACGAAGCTTACGCCGATGACGGTGCGCAAAAAGTTTTGTATAATCTTGTGCAGTGCAAAATGCAGGATGAACAAGCGGTAAACGCATTTATATCACGCCTTGCAGAAAATTCAAACGGTGAAGCTCCTTATGCAGTAATATGTGCGCATTGTACATACTCAATCCGCTCAAAAAATAAAAATGATGAGTATAATCTTGATGAAAATGAGAACCTTTATAATTACATAATAACAGCAATTTGTCCCGTTGCAACAGCTGAAGGCGGTCTTGTGTTTGATAACTTCAACGATGAAATCATCAACAAAACCTACACCGATTTGCAGATAAGCAAGTCACCTTCAGATGGATTTATCTTCCCCACATTTAGTGATAGAGCAACTGACGTTAACCATGTTATGTACTACACAAAATCACCTTCAAAGCCAAACGAAGCTATTATTGCAGGATTTTTGGGATGTGAAGCGGGCAAATCCTACGAAGAAGAGCGAGAAGGATTAAAGACGGTTATCAAAAATGTTATGGGTGATGACCTTGATTACCGCACGCTGACAAGCGTTAACGAAAAGCTTACCGAAATTGTTGAGGAAAGCAAAAAGGATACCGAAGCACCGCTTATCAACGGCAGAATGTTAAAAAATATTCTTGCCGATACGGGTGCTGCACCTGAAAGACTTGAGCACGTTGAAGAGATTTTTGAAAAGTCCGCAGGTCAAGCACTGCAAGCAACACGCCTTGTTGAACCCAAAACGGTTATTGCAACACCTGAAATCACGATAAATGTTAAAAACTGCGCAAAGGATAAAGTTCGCACCACCACCGTTAACGGCAGACGCTGTATTATAATTGACCTTGATGAAGCAAATATAAAGGTTAACGGATATGACTTAAAGCTGGATAGCGAGCAATAAAAACAAAAAGCAATTGACATATATCGGCAAATATGGTATAATTTTTTTTAGCGTAAAATGCTATTTTACTTGAAATTTAATGATAAGGAGAATTATAATGGCTGACGAATACAAAAACAACGAAAACCTCGAAACAGAAGAATTTGATGACGAAACTATCATTTTGACTGACGAGGACGGCAACGAAGCAGAGTTTGAATATCTTGATTCTGTTGAATATGAAGGCAGAGAATATGTTGTTCTCTTCCCCGTAGATGAAGACGAAAACAACGATAACGAGGTTGTTATTCTTGTTGTTGAAGAATACAACGAGGATACTGACGAAGAAACATTCGGTCCTGTTGAAGACGAGGAAACTCTTAACAAGGTTTTCGATCTCTTCAAAGAAGCTCACAAGGACGAATACAACTTCAGCTAATCATCCGCAAGGAATATGAATTTTTGCGGCGGCACTTTTGGATTGCCGCCGCACTTTTCATGTTAACATAATTAATCAAACGAGGATTTTTATGAACGATATTTTTAATTTTGATACAAAGCTTGAAGCTTTGTCATATCAGGCAGAAGAAAACACGAAAGTTGAGTTTTATGCAATAGACAACATCTGCAAAGTATGCACCGAGCGTGTTTTAAAGGCTTTTGTAAAAAACCGTATAAGCGAGGCTTGCCTTTTAGGCAGTACGGGCTACGGCTATGGTGATATCGGCAGAGATGCAATTGATAAGGTTTTTGCAGATGCTTTTGAATGTGAGGACGCTTTGGTTCGCCACAATTTTGTTTCTGGCACACACGCACTTTCAACTGCACTTTTCGGCGTTTTGCGCACGGGCGACAAAATGCTTTCTGTCAGCGGCGAGCCGTACGATACCTTAGGCGAAGTTATTGGAATAAGAGGCAACAAGGGCGATGGTTCTTTAAAGGATTTTGGCATTGAATATGCTCAGATTGAACTTAAATCTGATGGTACACTTGATTTTGATGAAATCGGCAAGCAATTAGATGGCGTTAAAATGGTTTATGTCCAGCGTTCACGCGGATACTCTCTGCGTCCGTCAATATCGGCAGAGCAGATAGGTAAACTTTCTGCGCTGATTAAATCGGCAAACAGCAACGCAATTTTAATGGTTGATAACTGCTACGGCGAATTTGTTGAAGAACACGAACCCACCTTCTACGGTGCTGACATAATGGCAGGCAGTCTTATAAAAAATGCGGGCGGAGGCATAGCCAAAACGGGCGGCTACATTGCAGGAAGAAAAGATTTGGTTGAGCTTTGCTCATACAGATTGACCTGTGTTGGCATGGGAAAAGAAGTAGGCTGTACTTTGAATGAAAACCGTGAAATTCTGCTTGGATTCTTTTACGCACCGCAAACGGTTGCCAACGCAGTAAAATCGGCTGTATTTGCGTCAGAATTATTCACGCTTATGGGTTATGAATGCATACCCGATAAAAACGAAATCCGCAGTGATATTATCACCGCAATAAAACTTGGCAACCCCGAAGCACTCTGCGCTTTCTGCCGTGGTATTCAGTTCGGGTCACCCGTAGACAGCTTTGTTACACCTGAACCGTGGGATATGCCAGGCTACGACAGCCAGGTAATTATGGCGGCAGGCGCTTTTACAGGCGGAGCTTCTATCGAGCTTTCTGCTGATGCTCCTCTGCGTGAGCCGTATGCAGTATGGCTTCAAGGCGGTGTTACCTATTACAGTGCAAGACTTGGCATTATGAATGCCGCAAATGAAATTTTAAAA
Organism: Oscillospiraceae bacterium; assembly: GCA_045541475.1. Lineage (GTDB taxonomy): Bacteria > Bacillota > Clostridia > Oscillospirales > Ruminococcaceae > RGIG3077. The sequence goes on along the minus strand of JAZQJI010000014.1, from coordinate 23,593 downwards.
TTGAATAAACAGTAAATAATGTTTTAACATTATTAATAGCCTCTTGAAATTTTCTTCAAGGGGCTTTATACTTATTTTAGCACTCAAAGATATAGAGTGCTAAAACACACGGAGGAACAACATTATGGAAATGAAACAATTCAAAGCCGAATCAAAGCGTTTGCTTGATTTGATGATTAACTCAATCTACACAAATAAAGAAATTTTTCTGCGTGAGCTTATTTCAAACGCAAGCGATGCTATTGATAAGCTTTATTTTTTATCATTAACCGATAATAACGTAGGTTTAAACCGCAGCGATTTTGCAATTAATCTTGTTATCAATAAGGATGAAGGAACGCTTAAAGTTATTGATAACGGTATCGGTATGACTTTAGAAGAGCTTGAAAACAATCTTGGCACAATTGCAAAAAGCGGCTCGCTCAATTTCAAGGAAGAAAACGACTTTGACGAAAATATTGATATTATTGGTCAGTTTGGCGTTGGATTTTATTCTGCTTTTATGGTTGCAAAAACAGTAACAGTAAAAAGCCGTGCATACGGTGCTGATGTTGCATACATGTGGAAATCACAAGGGGCTGACGGATATACAATTGAACCTTGCGAAAAAGATACAGTTGGTACTGAAATTACGCTTGAAATAAAGGAAGACGGCGAAGAATTTGAGTACAGCAGATATCTTGAGCAGTTTGTAATTCAGGATATTGTTAAGAAATATTCTGATTATATCAGATACCCAATTAAGATGGACAAGGTTATTTCAAGACAGATTGAAGGTACCGACGAGCTTGAAAAGCATGTTGAAAACGTAACCTTGAACAGCATGATACCGCTTTGGAAGAAAAACAAAAATGAAGTAACCGACACTGAATATAACGATTTTTACCGCGATAAATTCAATGATTATACAGAGCCTTTGGCGCACATTCACATGAAGAGCGAAGGCACTGCAACCTTTAACGCAATACTCTACATTCCTGCAAAAGCACCTTACGATTTTTATTCCAAACAGTATGAAAAGGGTTTAATGCTTTTCTCAAGCGGCGTTATGATTATGGAAAAATGCGCAGATTTGCTGCCCGACCATTTCAGCTTTGTAAAGGGTGTTGTTGACAGTGAAGATTTATCGCTTAATATCTCAAGAGAAATTTTGCAACAGGACCGCCAGCTTAAGATTATTGCAAGAGGTATTGAAAGAGCGGTTAAAAACGAACTGACAAAAATGCTTGAAAACGATCGCGAAAAATACGAAGAGTTCTTCAAATCTTTCGGTTTGCAGCTTAAATACGGCATTTATCAAAGCTTTGGACAGAATGCAGACGCCATCAAGGATCTTTTGATGTTCGACTCCTCATTTGAAGGCAAAAAGACCACTCTTGCAGAGTATGTTTCTCGCATGAAGGAAGATCAGAAATACATCTACTATGCAACGGGCGCAAATGCCGCTGCAATCGAAAACCTTCCGCAAACAGAAATGCTGCGTGAAAAAGGTTACGAAATCCTTTATTTTACCGATGATGTTGACGAATTTGCCGCAAAGATGATGCACACTTATTCCGAAAAGGAATTCAGAAGCGTTTCTTCGGGCGATATTGATACAACTTCGGAAGAATCCGAAGAAATTAAAACAATGAACGAAATGAACGCTGATATGCTCAATTTCGTTAAGGAAGCACTTGAAAACAACGTTGCTAAGGTTTGTGTATCACAAAGACTTAAAACGCACCCTGTTTGCCTTACAACCGACGGTGACCTTTCTCTTGAAATGGAAAAGGTGCTCAACTCCATGCCGAATGTAAGCGAAAAGGTAAAGGCTCAGCGTGTGCTTGAAATTAACGCTTCGCACCCCGTTTTTGCCGCAATGGCTCGTCTTTACAACACAGATAAGGACAAGCTGAAGAAATATGCACAGTTGCTTTATAATCAGGCATTACTGATTGAGGGTATGTCCATCGAAGACCCCACAGCATTCTCCGAGCTTATCTGTGAGCTTATGGTATAATTTATACACAATATATTCTCAAAGCCGCTTTTGATGTTAAAGCATGAAGAGCGGCTTTATGTTTTGCATCATTGACTGTTGGATATATACGTGATATAATTAATTTCATACATATTCATTAAATGGGTGGCATAAACAAAATGGCTTCAAACAAAAAAATACTAAACGATGTAGCAAAACAACTTGATTTAAACTATAACGGCAAATCTTGCCTTGTGTACGGAGTTTACAATGGATACCACTTACTCATCAAAGGTAGCGGATTTTTTGATAACACTCCGCATATAGTTATCACATTTTGCGTAAAAAGTCACGATCCTTCCGTTGTATTGCAAGCTTTTTTGCCAAATTACTGTCAGATGCAGGAAGGAAGATTCAGACGAAAAATCCTTATCAGAAACAGCGGCAACCGAAAACATAACGTAAAACGCATAACAGAATTTCTGAATAATTTTACTGCTTTGCTTAAAATGAATAATTTTTCCGACTGTGATGAATACGGTGCGGAACTTAACACGCAAATTTATACCTTAAAGGGAGAATACGTATTTTTATCACAAGCTTCTGCCGATAATTTGCGCTATTCTCTTAAAGAACAGGAAATGCAGGAAGCGTTAAAAAAGGAAAACTATGTTTTGGGTTTTATAGGTGCAATCATCGGAGCTTTAATCGCATCAATTATTGTTTTCTTTGTCGCGCAAATCGGGTATATTTCAAACATAAGCAGTGCTTTACTGGGTATCGGTCTGGTTTATGGGTATAAATTCAAAGGAGTGCGCATTTCAAAAATCAGTGCTGTAATATGCATAATTCTTTCAGTAATATTTTCTTATCTCACTTTCAGATTTGATACAGCCGTAACCATCAATAACGCAACGGGCATCGGACTGAGCAACGCCTTTTTAAATTCCCGTGAAATTATAAAGCTTTCAGGAGATATCAGTACATATTACCGCAATCTCATTCTTTTGGCAAGCGCAGGTATAATAGGTACAATCGTAGCTGTTGTTTACGAATTATCAGCACAGAAAAAACAATTTGAAATTATGGAAGTAAAATAGTTTAAGCATACAAAACGCCCACTCAAAAAAGAGTGGGCGTAATTTGTTATGATGAAATATAATTATTGAGTATAATTTATCCGATAAACTCAATTTCGGGGAATGTTGTAACAGCAGGAGCAGTTGTTGTGGTAGCAACAGTCACCTGCTGCAAACCGCTGTTATCAGGCGGGGTTGTGGTAGTCTGGCTATTGATATAGTCCCAGATATTCGTGGTTGTAACAACGGTTGTCTGCGTGGCACTCATCTGCGCTTCAAGCTTATCCTTTTGGTTTTTCTGATTTTTTGTCAAAACCGAAAGTGCCAGAACAACAATCATCAAGCACGAAAAAATTGCCGCCGCAATGCTTACAATACGCTGCAAAACTCACTCCCCCTTTGCGATAAAAGCAAGATTTTATCTGTTGGAATACATCTTCTCGTAGTAATTCTGATATTCACCGCTGATGATTTCTTCCCACCATGATTTATTATCAAGATACCACTGAACAGTTTTCTTAATGCCGTCTGCAAACTTTGTTGCGGGCAGCCAGCCAAGCTCGTTGTGGATTTTTGTGGGATCAATAGCGTATCTTCTGTCATGACCGGCTCTGTCAGTAACGTAAGTGATGAGTTCTTCACCCTTGCCAAGTTCCTTCAAAACAAGCTTAACAACATCAATGTTTGCCATTTCATTATGTCCGCCGATGTTGTAAACCTCGCCTACCCTGCCATTGTGAATGATAAGGTCGATTGCAGAGCAGTGATCCTCAACGTAAAGCCAGTCGCGAACATTTTCACCCTTGCCGTAAACGGGCAGAGGCTTATCGTTCAAAGCGTTTGCAATCATCAAAGGAATAAGCTTTTCGGGGAAATGATAAGGACCGTAGTTATTTGAGCAACGTGAAATTGTAACGGGCAAACCAAATGTTCTGTGATATGCCATTACAAGCAAATCAGCCGAAGCCTTTGATGCGGAATAGGGACTTGATGTGTGAATGGGTGTTTCTTCTGTGAAGAAGAGGTCAGGTCTGTCAAGCGGCAAATCACCATAAACCTCGTCGGTAGAAACCTGATGATATCTCTGAATTCCGTATTTGCGGCAAGCGTCCATCAAAACCTGTGTGCCAAGGATATTCGTTTTAAGGAAAATCTCAGGATTTTCGATAGAACGGTCAACGTGGCTTTCAGCCGCAAAGTTTACAACAATATCAAACTTTTCGTTCTCGAAAAGCTCAAATACAAGTTCTCTGTCAGCAATGCTGCCCTTAACAAACTTGAACTTAGGATTTTCAAGCGCTTCCTTCAAAGTTGAAAGGTTGCCTGCGTAGGTTAATGCATCAATACACACAATGTCATAATCGGGGTGTTTTTTGAGCATATAGTAGACAAAATTGGAACCGATAAATCCGGCACCGCCTGTAACAAGAATTTTCATAGAAAAATTTTCCTTTTCTGATAATTTATTTTATAAACGTATTATATCACACATTTTGGTTTTGTTCAATACCAAAATGTTAATTAATAAATAAACAGTCAGCCTAATTATTCATCATTTTTCTTCTTTTTGGATGTAACAGCGTTAAGTATCATGGTTACGGCAATAATCGAACCGATTACAATAAAAATGCCGAGCATACCAACGCCCATGTAGTAAAGGTTGTCAATAAATTCCTGCGGGTTGATATTCATATTTTACTCTCCTTTCGATTATCCAAAGAAATTAAGAATCATACCGCCTGCAATTACGGATGCAATCTGTCCGGAAACATTAACGCCGGTTGCCTGCATAAGCAAGAAGTTCTGAGGATCTTCTGCACGAGCAAGCTTGTGCACAACTCTGCCTGACATGGGGAATGCAGAAATGCCTGCCGCACCAATCATGGGATTGAGCTTTTTCTTGAGGAAAAGGTTAATTACCTTAGCAAAAATTACGCCGCCTGCTGTATCGAAAATGAAAGCAAAAAGACCAAGACCGAGAATAAGAAGGGTTTCTTTCTTCAAAAACTCTTCAGCACGCATCTGTGAAGCAATTGTAATACCAAGGAATATGGTAATAAGATTTGCAAGAACTTTTTGTGCGGTTTCTGCCAAAGAATCAAGCACGCCACATTCACGAATAAGGTTGCCAAACATCAAAAAGCCGATAAGCGAAACCGATGCAGGTGCAACAAGTCCGGCAATAATTGTGATAATTACGGGGAAGAGAATTTTTGTTGTTTTAGATACCGGCTTTGAAACATATTCCATGCGGATAAGGCGTTCCTTTTTAGTAGTAAGTGCCTTGATAACAGGGGGCTGAATAATAGGAACAAGTGCCATGTAGGAATAAGCCGCTACCATTATTGCACCAAGATAATTAGAATTAAGCTTTTGTGCAACAACAATTGAAGTAGGGCCGTCTGCTGCGCCGATTATAGCAATTGAGGCTGCATCGTTGATATCAAAGAACATTGAAGCCGCACAGAGAGTGAAGAAAATACCAAACTGTGCCGCAGCACCGAAAAGCATAAGCTTGGGATTTGAAAGCAACGGGCCAAAGTCGATCATAGCGCCAATGCCAATAAATAGAATAAGTGGGAAAAGCTCGTTTGAAATACCTGCATCAAATAGTGTTGTAAGGGCGCCTTCTTGCTCTTCTCCGTTAACAATTTGTGTAACTGCACCCGAAAGAGGTAAATTCACAAGTATTGTGCCAAACCCTAAAGGCAAAAGCAGTGTCGGTTCCATATCCTTTTTTATCGCAAGATAAATGAGTACGGCGCCAATTGCCCACATCACGACCATTTTCCAGTCAAGATTAAGTATGTTTTCGTAAAGAATCTCCATCGTTTTTTTACCTTTCTTACATTTATATCCTTAAAAAAATATGATAACTCATTTTGCATGATTTGTCAATCGGCAAAACCACAAATTTACAGCTTTTTCAACAGATTTAATTGTGACTTTATATTTTTTACAAAATGTTGTGCATTGTGACAAAGTTTAATATATCCGATTGACATTGTTGCATATTTGATTTATAATAGTTAATTGGAGTTATATGCTTAAATTACATTACTATAGTATATTCAATAATTTTACTATTCTGAGGGGGATTCGATGGATCAGGAACGTTATATTTCGACATACGAAGAAGAAAAGGAACAAGAGCTTGATATACTTGAACTTTTAGCCTTTTTTCTAAAAAAATTCTACGTAATACTTGTGCTCTCATTGGTTGGATTTGCAGTTGCATTCTGCTATGCCAAGTTTGTAAAGCCGGTAACATACACCTCAGCTGTACAGCTTTACGTAAAAAATGCTGATGATATAGTATCCAGTGAAATAGTGAGCAGCTCCGACCTCACCGCAGCGCAAAAGCTTGTTGCCACTTATGTTGTCATTCTAAAAAATGAAATAGTTATAGGAGAAGTTTCTGATCTACTTATTGAAAAATACGGAACTGAAAAGTTATCTGAAATATTCACTATAAGCGAAGATTATTACGGAAAAAAACGCATTTCAAAAACACAACTGTTGGAATGTATTACGATGTCGTCAGTTGAAGAAACCGAGGTTCTGCAAATCAGGGCAACAACGCCAATTCCCGAAATTTCTGCAGATATCTGCAACTTTGTGGCATACCTCGCACCCGAAAGTCTTGTTTCTGTGATCGGTGCCGGTTCAGTAGAAATAATGGCCGATGCCGAACCCGCTGTAAATCCAGACCATTCAAGCGATAAAAAATTAGCATTAATCGGTTTTGCAGGTGGCTTTGTAATATCTTGCGTCGTCGTTTTCTTAATGTTCTTCTTTGATAGAACCATCTACGCTGCCGATAAGGTTTGCAAACGATCCGGCTTTGCCGAATTGGCACATATATGTGCTTACAGAATGATGGGCACTGATGGTAAGAAAACTAAAATCGCTAAATCAAGACGTCAGCTCACCTCGGCAACCACTGCCGTTCTTCTCAGCGATAATCCTCCTTTCTCCGTAAAAGAAGAATTTATCAGCTTGCGAACCAACATCGTATTCGCACTTGCTCCCTGCACAACCAAGATTTTTGCCGTAACAAGCGGTCACCCCAACGAAGGCAAATCCACAATTGCAGCAAACCTTGCAATTACTATGGCAGATTCAGGCAAAAAAATCCTCATTATAGACGCTGATATGAGAAAGCCGGTTCAGAATAAAATATTTAAGGTTGAAGCAAAAACCGGTTTTGCAACCTGCATCAGCCATCTCAACACAATCGACGAAGTTGTAAAACACACTTCAGTTGAAAACCTTGATATTATCCCCTGTGGACCTATCCCGCCTAACCCTTCCGAGCTTCTTTCTTCCGAATCGGCTAAAGAAATTCTCAATAAGCTTTCCGAAAGTTATGATTATATTATTATTGATACTCCTCCCGTTAACGTTGTAAGCGACGTGCTTGTACTTTCAGATATCATTGCCGGCATTGTGCTTGTATCAAGATATGGCATTTCCACCTACGATGAGGTTGACGAAGTTAAAAAACGTGTTTCCAACGCAAATGCAAAGGTGCTTGGATTTGTTCTTAACGGCGTGCCTGAAAGCACAGTGGGATATGGCAAATACGGCAAGTACGGCAAGTACGGCAAATACGGCAAATACGGCTATTCAAGCAAATCGTCAGGCAGTTCATCGGGCGGCAAAAAAAAGACCGAACCTTCAAAAAACACTGAATCGGACAAAAAGACCGTCAGCAATACTGCAGCAAAAGCCTCAAAAAAATAAAGCTTTGGAAGGAGTAAAAGGAATTGCGTAACAGAGTAACTTGGCTCGAAATAATTATACTTGCGGTTATTGTTGCGGTTGCCGGTATTGTGTGCGGCATCTGGGCAAGCAATTATTACCGCAAAGATAAACCGAAAAACGAAGAGAATGCTGCTTATTTTTCAAGCGTTTTTGCTGAAAAGCAAAACGATTTCGATAACATAACATCTAACGGAGAGCAGCAATCACAAAACCAAAATATTGTTATTGATACCACTGCAGATTCTGCTTACAAAAAGCTGGCAAACGGCGAACGCATCAACGTACTTGTTTTGGGCGATGAAACCTGCACAGGTTATGGTTCTTCGGACGAAACATGGATTGATAATCTTTCCGCTGAGCTTTACAACAAATACGGCTCAAGTGTTTACGTAACAAATCTTGCATATAACTATGCTACGGCATTTATTCAGTATTATGAAGTTAAAGCTCTTGACAATAATGTTGAATATGATTTAATCTTAATTTCAGTTGGTGCCAACGATGTAAGAACCGAAAGCAACACAAAATTTGATGCACAGTACGAAGCACTTGTAAGACTTGCAAAAAGCGAATATCCTAATGCAGAGATGATTACTGTTGTTCAAAGTACTGAAAACGAACAGTCAATCAAGGCAGAAACAATCAAAGCCGTTTCTGAGCACTACAATGCTGATTGTGTGGATATGTCAGCAGCGTTTGTACAAGCTTTAGGCAATCTTAGCACAGAAGAAACCGACGATGAAGAAAACAACGGCCTCACTTTCGATGGCGTGTTCCCCAATGAAGCAGGATATGAGCTTTATGTAACCGAAACGATTGAAGTTATTGACGCTTGCGTTTCTGCATCAAAAAAGACAACTGAGTTTCCCTCTATTCTTTTTGAGGAAACAGAAACTTACGAAACATACCAGTATATCAGCTTTTCATCAATGTCTGAAATTTCTCCCGGCGTGTACCAAACAACCATTAAAAAAGACTTTGATGCTTTCTCGCTTCTGTATGCCCTTAACAGTTCAGGCGGTGTTTACAGATTGTATGTAAATGATTATGAATATAAATACGAAGATACCAAGTGGACACAGTCGTCCGAACGCAAAAAGATTTTGACTTTCAATAATGGATTTACCGATACAACAAAGATCCGCATTGAAGTTGAAGATACTGCAAACAAACCTAAAATCCACGGCATTATACTCAGCGGTATTGCTGAATAATCTAAAATTTATAGCATTGTAAAAAGACGCTTTTGAAACGAAATCAAAAGCGTCTTTGTTTATATTATTGATTTTATTTGATAAATACAAAATATTCGCAAATTGCAAACCATTCACGCACCCAATATGTCGGCAGAAGATATGCCCTTGTGTTTACCGAAAGAGCAGAAGGCTTAAAGCCGCAATCCGAAGCAAGAAGCTGTGAACGCATCTGATGAAAGCCATCTGTTGCAATAATTATTTCATCACCCAAGCTGTTTTTATCCGCAATTAACTTTGCGTTGCGCAGATTTTCAAAAGTATCAACCGAAGTTTCGTCAAGATAAATTCTACTCGCATCAATACCCATATCAACCAGTGCCTTTTTAATGGCATAAGCCTCGGTAACATCCTCGTCCTCGCCTTTTCCGCCACAGGCGATACAATGGGCTTGCGGATTTTCAACCAAATAAGCATAAGCTGTGTTAATCCGGTCGCTTAGCATCAAACTCGGTATCGAACCATTAACCTTGCATCCAAGCACTACAACAGTTGTGTTGGGTTTATCAGGTGAGCGATTAGCAAAAATCAGCATAGATACTGAAATTATAATCGCCAAAAGCAAGCCTGCTGCAAAAACACACGCCACAATGCGTGAACAGATACGAAGCGCAGAATTATCAGAAAACAGAGCAGATATAACTTTTTCAAAAAAGAGCGTTGTAAATATCAGTACAGTAAAAAGAAACAACCCAAAATACGCACCTATGTTACCAATGCCCTTTAATATCACGAGTAAAAAGCTTGCGTCTATTATGGCAAAAAAGCAAATCAGGCACACCTTTAAAAGCGTGCCTGCGTTAATTGCATCAAACATTACTTTTCACCGTTCTCACGCAAAGCCTTCGCAAGCTGTGCCGGACACGATGTGCTTTTAAATCCGCACTTGATATTTTCAAGGCGTGAAATTACATCTTCCACCTTCATACCCTTAACAAGACTTGATATACCCTGAGAATTGCCGTGACATCCGCCAATGATTCTTACATCACCAACAATGCCATTTTCCACGTTAATAATCATTTTTTGTGCACAAACGCCCTTTGGTGCATAAGTAAATTCCATTTTATTTCTCCTTTTTATATTCTGCCGAAAGCTTGTATATACGTTCAATATTCTCAGCATCGGTAACTCTGCTGCCGATTGACGAAGGCATTTCATTATAAAGCCCATGAAAATCCGAGCCGCCGACTACAATCAAATTATACTGCTTTGCAATATCTAACAGTTCTTTCTGCGTTGCTTCATCAGCTGTATAATGATAAGCTTCAACGCCGTCGAGCTTGCCGCTTTCGCTAAGTTCTTTAAGCAAATCGATACTATCGTATCTTGCAGGGTGAGCCATAACCGCAACGCCCTTTGCCGAATGTATCAAATCAAGCACAAAGCGCACATCGGGATACTCACGCTCAACATAGCAGCTACCCGTTTTCATGTTAAAAAGTTCATCATTCAAATCGCCGTAAAAATCAGTAGTATATCCATACTCAACCAGTGCATGAACAATATGCTGTTTAAAAACGCTTTTGCTTCCGCTTGCGTGGCGCATGATATTATCCGGTGTGATTACGGGGAATTTTTCCATAACCTTTTCAATCATTTCCTTTGCACAAGCTTTTCTTATCTCACACGATTTAAGGCATAAGCCCTCAAGTCTATCAGGCTTGGCAGGCAAATAACAAAGAATATGTACCTTTCTGCCTCTTTCCTTATCCCATGCCGAAAGCTCAACACCGGGTATAACCTTTACGCCGTGTCTTTCTCCCAAAATGGCAGAACGAGAAAACGACGCCATAGTATCATGATCAGTTATCGAAAGATAATCAAGTCCCATTTTTTTTGCTTGAATAATAACCTCTTCAATTCCAAGAGAGCCATCGGATAATGTGGTGTGGCAATGCAAATCTCCAATCATTTTGCCGCCTCCTTTTGAAATATATAATATAATTTTTACCAAAAATTCCGCAACATATCACAAATTGCTTATATGATTATACCACATATATACTAAAAAATCAAGTTTAATTAAAAAATTCGCCAAACATTTCCTAATTTGCGTTAAAAAATCTTTTAACGAACCATGGCTCTTCAACGGTAACAGTTATATCATTAAGATAAACAAGCGGACTGTTTTCATCAATTTGAAAGCCTATTTTATACGCACACAAACATTGATAAGGCACTTTGTGTTTTGCATTTTTATCACAAATGCCATATTTTATATCGCCCAGCAAAGCACAGCCAATGTAAGCCATGTGCGCCCTTATCTGATGCGTTCTGCCTGTGTGCAAACGCACCTTAAGCAGATATAGTCCGTTGTTCTCATCGCACAAAGTGTATTCTGTGATAATCTGCTTTGCGCCCTCTAATTGCTTTTCGCAAACGCTAACCATGTTGGTTTTACTGTCCTTTTTTAAATACGCATAAAGAATATCATGATTTTTCGGTGGTTTATGCGCTGTTACACAAAGATATTCCTTTGTAATGCTGTTTGCCTTTACAGCGGCATTCATCTCACGTAATGCCATTGCATTCTTTGCGCCTATAACAATTCCGCAAGTATTCTTATCTATGCGATTGCAAAGTGCGGGAACAAAACTATTCTCAGTATTCGGGTTATACTCACCCGATGCGATAAGATGTGCTACAAACCGATTTACAAGCGTATCATTTTCTTTTTTGTTTCCGCTATGGCAAGCAAGCTCGGGCGGTTTGTTAATCAAAGCGATATTTTCATCTTCGTACAAGATGTCAAGCTTTTCAGCTTTGCACGCATATATGTTAAATTCTTCTCTGACATTACTGTCAGAGAAGAATTCATCAGGAATATACATTTGAATTTCATCGCCTAAATTAAGCATCGTCTGCGCTTCGCACCGTTTGCCGTTAAGCTTTATGTTTTTCTTTCTGATATGTTTATACATCAGCGATTTCGGCAACTTCGGCACAGCCTTTTGAATGAATTTATCAAGACGCTGACCGCAGTCGTTTTTTTCAATTACAAATGATTTCATGTTTACTGAGCATTTGCATTGCTGTCAGAAATTTCCTTTAAGCTTGCAGCAAGCGAACCGAGCGATTGAATTTCGCTGGGGATAATAATCTTTGTTGCCTTGCCGTCAGCAGCCTTAGCAAAAGCTTCAAGGCTCTTGATAGCGATAACGGACTGTGCAGGATTTGCAGCGTTACCGCTTGCCAATGCCTGCTGAACAAGCTCGATAGCTTTTGCTTCACCCTCTGCTTCAAGGATTTTCTGTTCCTTAATAGCATCTGCCTTAAGAATAAGTGCCTGCTGTTCAGCTTCAGCTCTGAGAATCTGTGCTTCTTTTTCTGCCTGTGCTCTCAAAATCTGAGATTCTTTCTCACCTTCAGCAACAAGCACAGCGGATTTCTTTTCACCTTCTGCCTGCAAAATCTTTTCACGACGTTCACGCTCGGCCTTCATCTGCTTTTCCATAGCGTCCTGAATTTCACGAGGCGGCAGAATGTTTTTCAATTCAACACGGTTTACCTTAATACCCCAACGGTCTGTTGCCTGGTCGAGAATAGCAGTGATTTTTGTGTTGATAACGTCACGAGAAGTAAGTGTAGCGTCAAGCTCAAGTTCGCCAATGATATTACGCAAGGTTGTTGCAGTAAGATTTTCGATAGCGGCAATGGGACGTTCAACACCGTAGGTGTAAAGCTTAGCATCGGTTACCTGAATAAATACAACAGTATCTATCTGCATAGTAACGTTATCCTTTGTAATAACTGCCTGGGGTTTAAAATCAAGCACACGTTCCTTAATCGATACAGGATCAAGCACTCTATCAATAAAAGGCCATGCAAAGTGGGGACCTGTTGTCCATGCTTTGTGAAAACTTCCCAAACGTTCAACAATATAAATCTTAGCCTGCGGAACGATGCGTATGCCTCTTACAATTATAATCAAAATAAATACAAGTATTCCTACCAGAATATATCCCTGTGTTTCCATAGTTCAAAAATCCTCCATATAAAATAATGTAAATAATTTAGTTTTCGGTTTTAACAACTATAAGCTTAGCGCCTTCAATTGCTTTAACCGTAACAATTTCGCCTTTTTCGATTATCGAATTATCTTCAGCAACTGCCATCCAGTCAACACCGCTAAGTGTTGCCCTGCCAGTACCTGCTGCATTGTTAACCGTTTCTATAATAGTTGCGTTTTTGCCGATATCCAGATCGGCATTGGTGGGTTGAACGGTCATTTTAATGGCTTTTTTGACTATTGGACGGGTTGCAATAAGCAACGCTACCGAAACACCAATAAATACCGTAAACTGTAGCCAAAGCGGTCCGTTGCACAAAACAACAATTGTTGATGCAAGTGCACCTGCGGCAAACCAAACAGAAACAAGCTGCAATGTTTCAATTTCGATAATGATCAGAGCTACAAATAAAGCCGGCCATACTATGTACATAATTCATTTCCTTTCATAAAAGTATTTTATTTCGGCTGTGTTGATATTGTATCACACTAAAGCTAAAATTTCAATATATTTTGCGTATTATAGCGTAATTTGTAACTATGCTGTAATTTTTTTATACCGATTTTTTACACACGAGCACAAGCTTAAAAATGCCGATTTTGTGGGATTTTACTCACATTTTTCTACTCATTCCAAAAATGTGGATTTTGCATATATTATCCACGCAAACACGGCTTTTACAAGCAAAAATGCAAGAAATACACCATTTTTAATGCAAAATATTGACTAACACCATAATATATTATGAAATTAGCATTGTTATATATGCCCCAAGCGATGCCGAAAGAGCAACAACGATAAGCGGCAAATCGAAAAATGCAAGCACAACTGCAATTAACGTTCCGATTGAAGCCGAAAGCATATCCCCTGTTGATGTAAAAATTGCGGGTATTGTCATTGCGGCAAGAACTGTGTAGGGTATGTAATACAAAAAGCTTTTAGCAAACTGCGATTTTATCTTTTTGCGGAAAACCGTAAACGGTAGCATACGTATTAAATAAGTAACGCCCGCCATTATCAATATATAAATAAAAATTCTCATCAGCTATCCTCCTCTTTAACAGGAAAAAGCCATGCGGCAATTGCGGCGGCGATTATTGCGCAGATGATGATTGCAAATCCGCCTGAAATAAAGCTGAGTGCGGGAAGATAGTTAACCGCAAGACTTAACGTGCAGGCAACTAACGCAGCAGAAAGTACTCCTTTATTCTTGCGCATTGCAGGTACAACAATTGCAATAAACATTCCGTAAAGGGCAATACCGAGGGCACTTGCAAGCTCACTTGGCAGAACATTACCTGCAAGCGCGCCGAAAAGCGTTCCGCCAACCCAACCGATAAATGCAATTGATATCATGCCATACATATATACGCAGTTGATTTTGCCCTTTTGTGATGAGGCAACGGCAAAAATCTCGTCCGTCATGCCGAACGATACACCAAGCCTGTGACCTAAACTAAAGCTATCATCAAGCTTTTGAGAGAGTGCAAGACTCATTAACGCATAACGCAGATTTATAACCAACTCAGTAAGCGCCATTTCGGCAAACGAGCCGTTTTCGGCAATGATTTGCACACCAGCCGCCTGCCCTGCAGATGTAAGATTTGTTACAGATATCATAACAGTCGGCAGAATATCAAGTCCTAAGCCTATTGCCATTATGCCAAAGCTGAAGGATACCGAAAAATATCCTAAAGCAATAGGTATTCCATGACGAATACCTTTTAAAAACAGTTTCAAAAAATATCACCTTGATTTATACTTCGTTCCAGCAAATAATTATACACCCGATGACGAATTATGTCAAATAAAATGACAAAAATCAAGCCCGCACGAAAACAAATCGTGCGGGCTTGCGTTATAATTTGTATTACAATTACACAGCAAGGAAGAATTTAACAAGGAACAATGCTGAAATGGTATATGTCAGCAAAGAAACCTCTTTAAACTTGCCGTTTAATACCTTAATAATTGTGTACGAAATGAGGCCAAGACCGATTGCATGTCCGATTGAACCGGAAACCGGCATACCGATAATCATCAAACCAACGGGGAGCATCTGCTCCATATCATCAAAATTAACGTTTTTAAGTCCCATGAGCATGAGAACGCCGACATAAATCAAAGCAGATGATGTTGCCGCAGCGGGAATAATTGCAGCAATAGGAGCAATGAAAATGCAAGCGAGGAAGAGCAAACCTGTTGTAAGCGCTGTAAGGCCTGTTCTGCCGCCTGCTTCAACGCCGGAAGCAGACTCAACAAAAGTTGTAACTGTTGATGTGCCTGTGCACGCACCTGCAACTGTACCGATAGCATCCGAAAGGAGAGCCTCTCTCATATTGGGCATGTTACCTTTTTCATCAACCATGCCAGCACGTGAAGCTGTACCAACAAGAGTGCCGATTGTATCAAACATATCAATAATGCAGAAAGTAATTATAAGTGTGATTATTGTAAACCAACCGATTTCAACAAAACCTTCAAAATTGAACTTAAAGAAAGTAGTTTCCATCATATCGCTAAAAGGCGGTACAAATGATGCATCCTTAAGCTTTGCAAAAGGATTTGTATCCAAAAAGATTGCTTCGCCTGCCCAATATACACATGATGATGCAAGCATACCGATTAAAACTGAACTTTTAACCTTACGATGTGAAAGTGCGATGATTACAAAAAGTCCAATAAACGTTGTGATAACTGTAAGAATCATGGTTTTGTAACCACTTCCCATGCTATCCTGTGCAACACTGGGTGTAAGTGCACCAAAAAAGTCACGCATCATGTAGAAAGGACCGCCATTTTCGGAATATACGCCTGCATTAGAGCCAAGACCGATATTCATGAGCATAAGTCCGATTGCAGGCGAAATGCCAAGACGAACACCAAGCGGAATGGCGTCTACGATTTTTTCTCGGATGTTGAAAATAGAAAGAACTATGAAGACAATACCTTCAACAAGAATGATAATAAGCGCAGACTGAAAGGATTCGAGGTATGTCATTCCTGTAAGACCAACAATATTAGCAACAACAACAGCAAAAAAACTGTTAAGTCCCATGCCGGGTGCAAGTGCAAAGGGTTTGTTTGCGATAAATGCCATGCAGAACATAGCGAGTGCGGACGCAAGACATGTTGCCATGAATACGCCGTTCCACAGCTGTGTGCCTTCCGCACCGAAATTAGTCAGCAGATTCGGATTCAGAGCAATGATGTAAGCCATTGTCATGAAAGTTGTAAGACCTGCTACAATCTCGGTGCGGACATTAGTGCCGTTTTCCTTGAGTTTGAAAAGCTTTTCCATAAAACCTTTACTCTCCTTAAAAATATATTTTGCGGATATTGCAAATATCGTTACGCAAATATCCGACTTGCAATTTTAGTATATCATGATTTTTTAAAAAATTCAACATTATTTGCCATAAAAAACAAAAAAATTGCTTTTGCACACCTTTGCAAAAGCAATTTTTTGTTTATTGTCAAAACAGATTATATCAAGAAGGGAATATTTCATCAGCGTGTGCTTCGTAAGTTGGCAACGAGCCTTCAATCATCAAATCATAGTTTCCGCAATCGTCAACGCCGTTTGATGTCCACACAAATATTCCGTCCCAGCCGTTTTCATAAGCGCCTGTATATTTTTCAAGTGCGCCGCTTTGGTTATCGCTTACGGCACATTCACCAATAAGGCAAGGCTTTTCAGTAACCAAGCCAAATTCCTGCGGAGATTTTTCGTAAGCAGTACCATACCACTGCGATTGCCAGCTATAATAATGAGTTGAGTAAAAATCAAGATATCCAAGCTCGTTTTCAGATTCCTGAATAAGCAATTCATCACAAATCATGTTGCCTGTACGCATATCAGAATTATACTTGATAGTTGCAACGCCGACGGTTACAAGCACATCGGAACATTCGTGAATTGCTGCGGCGCTTCTGCCAAAATAGCTTGCAAGATATTCCCAACCGATTTTTCCGCATTCTGAATTTTCGTAAACCCAATCGGGCTCATTCATAAGGTCAATGCTCCACAAATAAGGGTTGGAGTTATAACGTTGCGCAAAGGGCTTGATATAACCTTGAACAAAACTGTCGATGTTTTCGTCACTCATTATCATATCGCGCCACAAGGAATAATTGCGGTTTGAATCTTTAAAATGGTCAAAAGAAAGCATCGTAGCCATTACATAAATGCCATGTTTTTGCGCCAATTCAAACAACTTGTCACAGTCTTCCCAATGCGCATCGGTCACTTCCATAAAGCTGCCGTCGGAATTAAGCTTGACGCCTACCATATCATTACAATTAAACCAAATTCTTGTTGAATTGATACCAGCTTCACGCAAATCGGCAAAATGCTCATCCCAAAAAGCTTCATCAAAACTTCCGCCAAAATCATTCCAATTATCCCAGGGGGTGTTTGCACCGTTAAACCAAATTTTGCTGTCGCCGCAGTAAAAATCGTCACCTTCAACTTTTATAGTAAGCTTCGCAATTTCTTCATCCGTCAAAGTTTTTACTTCAGATGACGAAGATGTTGATTTAGCATCGGATTTTGAAGTATCTTCATCAGATTTGCAAGAAATCACACTGCCGCTCATACAAAGAGCGCATAACAATGCAATGCTTTTCTTCAATAATAATGTAGCTTTCATTTTTTGTTTACGCACATTCACCGCAACGCAAAAGTGCCTGTCTCCTTTTTATCTTTTTTAATGAATAAGAAAATGATATCACGCAAAATATATTATCATATTTTACAGTACTTTGCAATAGCAAACAGAAATTTAACAATATATTTTTAAAAAAATGTGTTGACAAAATCATTTTTGTGTGATATAATATGCAACTGTGAGCAGAAAGAAATTTGCGAGGAATGTGTAATGAGAAAAGCGCGTATTTTCAATATATGCTTATCTGTAGCGCTGGCAGCGTCGTTATTGGTTTCTTGCAATTCTGAAAAGCTAGATGATTTTGTTCCTAACAACATCACCGCACAGGATGGCACGGTTGTTGATGTAAACAGCATAGCCGTTGCACCAAAAGAAGATTTTGAATATGTAATCAGCGATTCAAAAATTATGATTACGTCTTATATCGGTTCTGCGCAGGATGTTTCGATCCCTTCAGAGATTGACGGAACACCCGTAACTGCATTACTCTCCGATGCGTTTTATGCAGACGAGGATTTGCGTGCGGTAATCATTCCCGAAGGTGTGACAACCCTTAAGGATTCAGTTTTTTACGATTGCAGCTCACTTATTTATGTTGATTTGCCTTCAACTCTCACAGAGATGGGCGAAAACATTTTTGCAAATTGCGTTTC
Organism: Oscillospiraceae bacterium; assembly: GCA_045541475.1. Lineage (GTDB taxonomy): Bacteria > Bacillota > Clostridia > Oscillospirales > Ruminococcaceae > RGIG3077. The sequence continues at coordinate 5,195 of JAZQJI010000014.1, read as the reverse complement.
TCTTGAAAGTCTTGTTCTTCCGAACAGAGTTTCAAAAATCCCTGATCGTTGTTTTTACGGTTGCACATCACTTACAAGTGTTACAATGGGATCAAGCGTTAAGGAAATTGGTGATTATGCATTTGCATCTTGCAACGCGATTTATGGAATGACAATTTCTAACGCTATTACACATATTGGCAATTTTGCTTTTTTCCAGTGCGCTGATTTGAATGTTATTGAATTCACAGGACAGACAGCATTTGAAAAAACTTCTTTTTTGCAATGTGAAGCACTTGTTGTTTACACGATTAAGGATTCTGTCCCCTATTCACTTGCAAACGAATACGGTTTAACCGTTGCAGTTAAAAATCAATAAGATACTAACAGCTATGCTGTTAATATATATGCGTGTGCCCGTAGCTCAGCCGGATAGAGTGACTGGCTACGAACCAGTAGGTCAGGGGTTCGAATCCCTTCGGGCACGCCAAAGCAAAAATCCTATCGACTTATGTCGATAGGATTTTTTGTTTTATATTCTTTAAAATCATAGTTGCTAAAAAGCTACTTCACATTACATAACAGCAATAACTTGCTAACATAATTTATTTTGTAGTCGCCTTTATCAATTCAACACTATCCTTTTCAAGTGCATTTCCGCTTGAATCCTTAACGGTGTAAACCTGCAATGCTACATTTGTTACGGCTTCAGGCAAATCAAGCGATATGGTTACATTTCCGCTTTCATCAGGTGTAAATGATCCAAGAGACAGCTGTATCCATTTGCCTTTTGTGCCGTCATCGTTTTCATAATTAGGATCCCAATATCCGCCACCCATATTGAGATTGCCATTTGGAGAAGCTGAAAGATGATACGTTACCGTTCTGTTGCCAAGCCCGTTACACATACGCCATTTACCCGCTGCTTCCTCGGTAAAACCAAAAGAGATTATCGGTGTGTCAATTTCTGAGCCTTGCATCAACTGACGCTTTAACAGGCACAAATCTACCGCATCAAGCTGAACATCGGCATAAAGATCAGAATTTTCTCCGGAAATGTGCGTTACTTTGTTACCAAGCAAATGACTTTGCAGATTTTTTATATCAGTTGTATCAAACAAACCGTCTTCGTTTGAGTCGCCATTCATTTCAAAGCCAAGCACCTGAATAGTTTTGTTACCGGTATATGTAACGCCTGCAGGCTCAGCTGTGTTGCGGAACACCTGCGTAGCACAGTTCCATTCCTTAACCAAATAGCAGTCAGTTGTATCAAGATAAACAGTATTATCATAAATCTTATTGTTTTGTCCCCAACCTTCAACCAGAACACTCAAAGTAAAGGCATACAAAACATTTTCGCACCCATTACGATAACCTGTGTTGTTGCGTATTATTGTATTGTTGCCTTTTATTGCAACAAAACTGTTTGCGTAATTCTCGCCCGTAATGCCGGTACCATCAAAGGTGCACCCTTCAACAACATTACCTATGGTATATTCCTTAATATCAACATGCTCGGCAGCAACATTAGGCCCAAAACGGCAGTTTTTTACGGTGTTGTAATGACATTCATATCCATAACCCGTTGTACTGTAGGCGCTGCCGATGTAAACAGCCTCGCCATAGCCGGCAGTAACCGTACCTGTATCATGCACATAACATTCTTCAACAACGCAGTACGAGCTGTTATCACGAAGATGAATAGCTTCGGTGCCGATATTAAAAACTTCGCAGTTTGAAATGATGCTGTAATTTGAATTATCAAGCATTATGCCCTTTGAAGCAGTGGAAATTTTCAAATCCTGAATTATCCAATAATCGCCGGTAATATACAGCGCCATTTTATTCTCTTCATTCACGCCACAGATTGTAGCGGGGTTTTCAGGATCCTGACTGCGTATTGTAATGGGCATTTCGGCTGTGCCTTCCGCACCGGAATAAAATGCTGCCCACTCCCCTGTCCAAGTATCATTTTGGTAAACACCCTGCTGCAGAATAATTTCATCGCCTGCCTGCGCATCATTCAATGCAGCAATAAGTTCTTCGGTAGTGGTAACAAGCACTTCTCGTGTACTATCTGCATAAGTCAATGCAGGCATTGCGCCGCACATCAACACAGCAGCAAGCGCCGACGCTGTAAGTTTTGCAAATGCTTTCACAACCAATTCCTCACTTTCAAAGTATTACCAATTCCAATCAGGAAGCTCATCAAGCGTGATTACATAATCATGGTTATATATCTCATTAAGATCATCAGTATCGTTGTGATCTGTAATATGTTCGGTATGCCATGTCATAAACCATACCCAATCAGTATTATGCTCATCAAGCTGTTCAACCGTAGGAATCCTTCCACACTCATGGAAGCATATCGGCACATTGCCACCCACAACCTGTTCAACTTTATCATAAAGATTTGCATTTGCACCATCGGAGTATGAATCGGCGCCTGCAATATCAACATATTCATCACCGGGATACCAATTTTCATAGTCTCTTCCATTTCCCGAATATCCAAGTGTCCATATAAGATTATCAAGTCCCCAATGGTTAGTGTAGCGGTCATACATTAATATCCAAAGCTTTTTAAAGTTTTCGGCGCCGCCCTTGCCCCACCAGAACCAGCCTCCGTCAAGCTCATGAAAAGGTCGCCAAATTACAGGAATATTCTGTTCTTTAAGCTCAAGCAATGCCTGCGCACCCTTATCCATGCCTGCAATAAGCTGGTCATATTCAGCGGTGCCTTCTGTCAACGCTTTATCCCAATCCGCAATTGAAGTATCAAGACTTTCTGCCCAGCTGTTGCAAAAATCGCTGCCGCAATGCCAGCAGATTGTAACAATACCGCCCCTTTCGTGCCATTCTATCGCACGCTGATTAACACCTTCAAAATCGTCATTCATGTAGTCAAGTCCGCGTATGGCAGGATATTTGCCTGTATTTTCATAAATATACTCAAACTCGTACTGGTCGCTACCCATCCAAGTAGATTCCTGCTGTCCCGAAATAATGTTGTTTCGATATGTTTGACACAGATATTCATACAGTTCAACCGCTTCAGGTGTAGCGTTGGGATTATCAAGCTTGCAGGATGTTTCTTCAACGGCAGCATCATTCGATATTTGCGATTGCGACAGTGCCGAATTTGACAATTCTTCGGAAGATTCGCTTTGGCTTTCGCCGTTACATGCGGTAAAATTAAACAACATTGCTGCAATGCTTATTAAGGCAACAAAACGCTTATTCATAATTAACATTCCCTTTCCTTGATTGACTTTTATCTGCATAGTAAATTCTTGTATATTTTATATTGTAGCATAGCAAACCAAACATTTCAACAAAAATTTGATTGTTTATAATGAACAAATTGTCACAAATATCAATTCAAGTGATTATTTCTCTGCATAATCTTAATACTTTTGATAATTATAGAAACGAGGCTTCTTACCTTGAAAACATAGATTTATATTATATATCAATATAAATATGCAAAAGATTAAACTTTTTACCCGAAAGGCATCTTATAACGTAAGCCTTTAGTGATAAATCTTACCGATTAAATCATTTGTAATATTAAAACAATTGCATTAAAACAAAAACGGGCTTCACAAAAGTGAAACCCGTTTTTTAGTGCACAAAGCACAAGCTGGTCGAGATGACAGGTCTCGAACCTGCGGCCTGATGGTCCCAAATGATAGGAAAGCCTACTTTGTAGACATTTCCGGTTATTTCTAACCCTTTCTGCTCAAAACCACATCCTCTTTGGCGCTTTTGTTTCCGTTGTCTCCGCCTGTTCCGATTCCAGAAGTGGGATAACATGTGTTCAAAAACAGCCTCGCAGTCATTGGATTTTCCACTGTGCGAGCTGTTTTAGTTGCTGATGCTTTCAATATCAAAATTTGATCTGCCGTAGACAAAGAAAAGACATCAAATTGATTTTCTTACCAACGATTGCTCTTTAGGGAATTTTGTAGTATAATACCAATAGTAAAGCAAAATTCATGTATTTTACTTTATCTATGGGAGGTGAACACATTGTCGTCATATAGCGAACTGATTAAAAATTTCGAAAAGATACGAAACTATATGCGTGAATTCTATGTATACGGATTCAAAAGCAGAGATGAATACAATAAGAAAAGTGCGCGTTCCTATGATGACGAGCGTCGCAGAATGGAGAGCTGGCTGGGTGACCATATGAGCTTTGTCCGCACTCCTGAAGGCAAGAATGTGTTTATTTCTATTGATAGTCGCGTATCACAGCACAACCCTTTTTATAAAGCACTTAAAGCCAAGAGCTTTACCGACGGAGATATCACATTGCATTTTATCTTGTTTGATATTCTTCATTCTCCTGAGGTTGTTTTGTCTTTGCCCGAAATACTTGAGCAGATAGATAAATATCTTTGTGCCTTTGAAAACCCGATGGTATTTGATGAATCTACCGTTAGAAAAAAGTTAAAGGAATACATATCGCAAGGTATTATTAAAGGTCAAAAAGAAGGCAGAAAAATGATGTATCGTCGTGCAGATGATACTCCGTTGCCTGATATGACTGATGTTCTCAACTTTTATTCGGAGGTAGCCCCTTGCGGTGTTGTTGGGTCCTTTCTACTTGACAAACAAGAAGAAAAGAACGATAGCTTTAGCTTTAAGCATCACTATATCACCTCTGCAATGGATAGCGACGTAATGGCTACTTTGTTCAAAGCAATGCATGAAAAAAGTATTGTTACCTTGGATAACCTTAGCCGCAGAGCAGAAGAACCCAGAAGGAATCGTCTTATCCCATTAAGAATTCTTATTAGTGTGCAAAACGGCAGACAACACCTTATAGCATACCAACCCGACTTCAATGTAATCAAATCGTTCAGAATGGATTATTTGTCAAACGTTAAAATAGAAGAACCAACTCCTCGTTTTGATGAACTACGTGAAGAACTCGACAATATGAAATCAAAGATGTGGGGCGTATCCACAAGGCGCAAACGCTATGGTCAAGAAATCCTTGAGCACGTAGAGTTTGTTGTTAAGGTTGCGGATAATGAGGAGCATATCGTGCGTAGGCTTGAGCGTGAAAAGCGAATTGGTCAAGTTGAGAAAATCGATAATAATACCTATCGTTTTACTGCTGACGTTTACGATACCAGTGAGATGGTTCCCTGGATTCGTACCTTTATTTGTAGAATAACCGAACTGCATTTTTCCAATAGAAC
>JAZQJI010000013.1:0-10977 GCA_045541475.1 Oscillospiraceae bacterium | reverse complement strand
ATTGTAAAGGTGGTGATTGAGGTATGGACTTTTCGGGAATTGCTCAATTGATTGGAAGTCTTGGCTTTCCGATTGCGGCTTGCATCTATCTTTTTTACAGTATGGAAAAAGAAAGAGAAGCGCATAAAACAGAAATGGACAAAATAACCGAAGCGCTCAATAACAATACTCTTGTAATGCAGCAGCTCATTGACTCACTCACTGCAAAACATTAAAGGCGCGTGGCGCTATGTCAGGGTCGGAAGCCCGCGCAAGGTGTTGACAGCACCATAAAACGCGCCTTTAATTTTAATAGGTGATTAACATGAAAAGTAATTATGAAATTGCACAGGAAGTGCTTGCAGCCAAATGGGGCAACGGCGCAGAGCGGCGCGAGCGCTTGACGGCAGCGGGCTATAATTATGACGCGGTGCAGAGCATTGTAAATGCAATCGTTTATGATAATTACAAGCCTGAACCAACAGAGACAGCACCCGCCGTGAAAACTCTTGAAATTGATTATGATCCTGAACAATATCAGGGCATAACAATTAATATTATTGTATAGGAAGGTAAAGGAAGTATGACCATTCTTGAACGTATCAATTTGCACAAATGCGGCTATACGAAAGAAGAAATTGCCGCGCTTGCGGAAGAAGAAAAGCAGAACCCTGTTGAAGTTGTTGCCGATCCTGTAGAACCAGAACCGACCACAGAACCCGTTGCAGAACCGACCGCAGATAATGCCGAAATTCTGAAAGCAATTAAAGACTTGACTGCAGCAATTCAGACCCGTAACATCAATAACAGCCAACAGGAACCACAGAAAGTTGAAACGGCTGAGGATGTATTAACAGGTGCATTGAAAAATCTATAAATGAGGTGATAATACAATGAATGATTTTACTATTTCTCAGATTAGCACAATTGTAAACAACATTACCGAACAGTTAACAGGACAGAAAGCCGCAGCCGCCATTACCAACACAGGTGATTTTGTCGCAGCCGCGCAGACTCTTCTTAGAACTGGTTACGATCCTGTCCTAAATGCCATTTCTCAGGTATGGTCGCGTACTCTGTTTGCCTATCGTGATTATAACGCGCAGAATGCCGCACTTGAAATGGATTTGCCTCGCTTTGGAAACGCAATCCGCAAGCTTTCCCCCGTTGCTGCTGCTGCTGTGGATGATATGCGTTTTCTGTGGCCTGTTGGTTATGATGCGGACGAAAATCCCCCGCTCGGAAATGGTCAGAGTGTAGACCATTATAAAATCAGCAAACAGGAAGTGCTGCAGACGAACTTTTACGGCACAGCGGTATATCAGCAGCGTTATACCATTTTCAAGGATCAGTTTGACGTTGCGTTTTCTTCTCCTGAGGAGTTCGGACGCTTCCTGTCCATGTGTATGGGCGAACGCAAGAATGACCGTGAGACTTATAAAGAAGCAATTGCGCGTGGCATCCAGGCTAATCTTATTGGGGCATTGCTTGCCGAAAATAAGACCGAACGTGTTGTCCGTCTGTTGACGGAATACAACACTGCAACAGGTTTGGAATTGACTGCCACTACAGTTTATCAGCCCGATAATTTCGCTCCGTTTATGCGTTGGGCATATGCAAGGATTAAAACGCTTGCTCGCATGATGTCACAGCGCAGCGCTATGTATCAGACAAATATTACAGGAAAAACCATTCTGCGTCATACCCCCGCGGACCGTCTGCGTGTTGCGATCTATGCGCCGTTTGCAGATCAGATGGAAGCAATGGTACTTTCCGATACTTACCATGATGATTATTTGAAGGGCGCAACGTTTGAGCGCGTCAATTATTGGCAGTCTATCAGCACCCCGAACGCTATCAATGTTGTCCCGACTTACACAACGGCAGCGGGTGCTGTGACCACCGGCGCCGCACAGACAGCAACAAATATCTTTGGCGTGCTGCATGACGTTGATGCACTCGGTTATGCATTTACAACCCAGTGGGCGGCTACAACCCCGCTCAATATTGACGGTGGGTATTGGAATGAAGCACATCATGCAACCGTCAAAACCATCATGGACAACACAGAGAAAGCTGTGGTACTTCTTCTTGCCTGATACTTCATCTTCCATATTTCCTTCTTGTGGTGGGCAGCATATAAGCTGCCCATTTAAAATAAAGGGGTGATACAATGTCATTTACTTGTTACTTGTTCAGAATGAGCAAAAAGGATAACAGCACAAAACAGCCCGCAACGGCAAACGCGTTACAGACTGTCGAAATTAATTTTAATACACCTTGCAGCGTTGTAAATCCTGTGCTTGAAATTGATTCTTCACTATTTCAGCAGAAAAATGTATTTTTATATAACTATTGTTACATTCCACACTTCAAGCGATATTATTATATTGACGACTGGGTGTGGTCTCTCGGTCTATGGACAGCAGCGTGCCACGTTGATGTATTAGCGTCTTGGCGCAATGATATATTCCAACAGCAGCTTTATATCATGCGTTCAACATATGACAGCAGCGGCAGGATTTTGTATGATGGCAATGTTGCAGATAGTAAATACCCTGTCACGTCATCGGCAGCAACGTATCAATCAACAGCAGTTGCAAACCCCTTTGCAGGTCAGGAAGGTGTATATATTGCGGGAATTATCAACAGTAATTCAAACAATGGAGCAATCACATATTATGCCTTTAATAAACAGGGATTTACAAATTTTTGTACAAAACTGTTCACATACTCAAGTGGTTGGCTTGATATAGACGTGGCAGAAATTTCAGAGGATTTACAGAAAGCACTAATCAATCCATTTCAATATGTTGTGTCATGTTTGTATCTGCCTGTTAATGTTCAGGATATTATAAATCAGTCAGCAGTTGCCACAACTACCATTAAATTTGGATGGTGGGAATTAACTGTACCTCAGGGAGCACGAATTGTAGATACTTCCATGCATTTGAGAAAAACAACTTCACTTTCAATCCCGCGGCATCCATTGGCAGCATCACGCGGAAATTATTTGAATCTGTCACCATATGCCCTGTATACTTTGCGTTATTATCCATTTGGTACCATTGATATAGATTCAGAAGCAATCGCTGCTTGGAATACTCTTGATTTATATGTTGACGTTGATATATGTACTGGTAAAGGGATTCTTAATATTGCAGTAAATGGATTTTCAAATATGATTCGAACGATTGAGGCTCAAGTTGGTGTTCAGATACCAACAGCAAGTTTGCAGACGAACTATACCAACATAGCGACAGGTAAAACCGCAGTTATGGCGGCAGGTGCTCAAATGGTTGGTAAACTGAACCATGAGGAAACAAGGATTGAAAGCAATGTTTCTAATAAAGGCGGGTTCCTTGGTGCTTTGCAGGCGGGATGGCAGAACCTACGCAACACAGGCGAACGCATGATATCTGATATCAAAGAAAACTTTTCACCTGCTGCCATTAAACAGACCGCAACCGATATATTTAACATGGCGGTAGCAGCGTCTACCACAGCAGAAATTCAGGGTATGCAGGGAACCGGCGGCTTGTTCTCCACTCAGACGTTAACGCTGTCAGGTCGGTTTCTTCCTATCGTGCCTGAGGACTTTGCGCACACAGGAAGACCACTGATGCAGACAAGACAGATTGCAAGTCTTTCAGGCTTTTGCATTGTAAAAGATGCAGATGTGTCTATAGCGTGTACTGATAGAGAGAAACAGACAATCAGAACTTATTTAGAGGGTGGCTTTTATGTTGAGTGAGGTGCTAAACTATGGCATGGAACTGTAAACCGACAGGAGCATACAGCAGAGAGAGCGCCGAAGCATTGAACAATGCAAGAAACGCGTACGCAATCCTATCGTCACGTGGATGGACTCTTGCAGCATTCGCTGCAATGTGGGGGAATGTGGAGCATGAAAGCGGTTACAATCCTTGGCGATGGCAAAGCGACAGTATACAATATTCTGACAGCCCAAACATCAACATCCAAAGCGGTCATGCGTATGGATTAGTACAATGGGACCCTGCTGCAAAGTATATCACAGGTGGTCGAAATTATAGCGGCTATGCCCCTAACTTTGCGGATATGAGCGGTTCCCCTTCAGATGGCAGCGCGCAATTGAACTTTCTTGACGACACAGCAGTGTCAAGCGGGCAGTACATAACAAGCAGCGCTTATCCAATTAACTATGCTGCCTTTAAAGCTGCCACTACAGACCAATATACGATAGACTGGTTAACGCGTGCTTGGTTCCGGAATTACGAACGCGGCACGTGGTCAGACTCGCGCAGCGCTGCTGCCGCATATTGGTATGAAACGCTGTCGGGCGAAACCCCGCACGGGAAAATACCTGTTTGGCTTTTGTTCAAACTGAAAGAGAGGAACAAATAAATGTTTGATTATTATCAGATTTCAAATATCATCGGCAGCGTCAAAACACCAGGCGCTGTACATTTAAATAATAACGCAACAGCCCGATACTTTGCGCGGTATCTGTTCGAAAAGGCTATATCCGTTTTCAAATGGGAACTGCCTAAACATTGGGATAAAGACTATTTCCTATATGTCCTTTACATGATGGGATATATTGCAGTCATTCCAACAGAGCAATACGGTGTGATACCACAATTCGGCACAATAAACGGATTTAACATTTACTTTGCACCCCGTAACATTCTTGTATCAAATCCCCTGTTGCCGACAAAAGAATATGTCATACATGAAGAATGCGAAATATTCAAGCTACAGGGCAATTATTGTGGAATTTATGACCTGATTGCTTATTACGCGGGAAAAGCCGCACTATTTGCTGAAGCTGTGGACATGAACCTTATAAATAGTAAGTCAAGCAAAATTTTCTTTACAAGTAACAAAGCGGGCGCTGAGAGTTTGAAAAAGGTGTACGATCAGATTACAAGCGGTAACCCCGCAACGGTTATTGATAAAGCGCTGATAGATCCTGAAAGCGGCAAGTTAACATGGGAATGGTTTTCTGACAATCTGCAGCAGAATTACATTGTGTCTGATTTGCTTATTGATTTAAGGAAACTTGAGAACCAGTTCTGTACTGATTTAGGAATCCCCAATACAAACACAGACAAACGTGAACGCTTAACAGACGATGAAGTGAATAGTAACAATGTTGAAACAAGCACACGTGCCGAATTATGGTTGGAGCGCTTGAAAGAATGCGCAGAGCGTGTTAATAATATGTATGACCTTAATATTACTGTTGATTGGAGAGTGAAACCAAATGAAGGGGACTCTGAGTCTGTGGGGACTGTATCAGGAAGATCAGACAATTCTTGATAACATCCAATTGCCTGACGGTCTGGATGTAGACATTATGAAAACAACTATTTTATATGAATGCGCGGAACTCGAAATTCTGTACCCTGAACCGTCATTTATGAAGATGATTATTGAAGTATGGAGCAAGAAAGAACTTCCAACATGGCAGCGCTTTTACAATGCTGCGCTGCTTGAGTACGATCCAATTGAAAACTATGACCGCCGGGAAGAATGGACCGAAAATGAAACTGGTAACCGGAATGTAAACAGCACCTCAAGCGCACATTCTGAAGGGAACACAACAGGCAGCACAATCCATTACGTACATGGTTACAACGATGTTGGTCAAATTGTGCAGAGCGCCGACCAAAGCAGCACAGTACCAGAAACGGACGCAACTGCAACCGACAGCGGCAGAGAGAGCAGAACAGGCAGCAACACACACAGCGGGCGCATACATGGTAACATCGGCGTGACAACCTCACAGCAGATGTTGCAGAGTGAAATAGATGTTGCGCCAAAGCTCAATACCTATAATTATATAGTGGAATCGTTCAAGCGCCGTTTCTGTCTGCTTGTCTATACTTAATAGGAAGGTGATAACATGCCAAAATTTCCATTTACCAATTATCACGAACTCAATCTTGATTGGATTCTAAAGAAGGTAACAGCGCTTTTTGACGCGTCCGAAGAAAACGCAAGAACAATCCGCACGTATGAAACCCGCCTAACAGCAGCAGAACAGACGGCAACAAGCGCGAATACGGCAGCAACGGCGGCACAGCAGCTTGCAGACGCTGCTGCAGATAATGCTAATAACGCTTTATCTGTTGCGGGAACTGCAGACGCGAAAGCAGATAGCGCCCTGACTGCTGCAACTGATGCTGTTGGTACTGTTGCAGGTGCTATGACAGCAGCAATGGAAGCGCAGCAAACAGCGAGCGCTGCAGTTGCAACGGCAAACGATGCAGCCGCAACTGCTTCCAGTCTGGAAAGTCTCGCCAACACAGCAAACCAAAACGCAACCGCAGCACTTGAGACAGCACAGACAGCAGACCGGAAAGCAGTTGCAGCACAACAGACTGCGCAGACTGCAGACCAGAAAGCAGTTGCAGCGCAGAGCGATGCCGCAACAAACGCGGAGAACATCAGCACACTGCAGACTGATGTAACGGACTTAAATCGCCAAATAAGTGATGTAGAGAGCACAATGAACGATACAATAACCATAGATTGGTGGAATATTGTTTATGGTTTGCCAGTGCTTGAAGGGGTTGCGCTAAATGGCACAACGCAAAGTCAAAACGCAAGCCAATTCTCGATTGATGGATATATTGAAGTTGAAGCAAGCAAGAAATATTATGCTTATTGTGACGGCAACTCAGTATATCCAACTGTCGGAGCTCGTTTTGTAAACTTTTTTGATAGTAGCAAAGAGTTATTGTCAACCATTAACTCTGGGAGTGACAACACAAGAACGTTTACCACTCCTGCAACATGTAAATATGTAACTATTACGTTTACTTATGCAAGCGGCGAAAAGGGAACATATTACCTGACCAATAAAGCCGAATCCGAACGTATCAATTATTACAATACGCATAACAACGTACTGCATGGGTCGGATGTAGAAGGGTTTTCAGACCTTGCCCATACTGTTGATAATTGGAATATTGTTGCAGATTGCAGTGGTTACCAGCTTGAAAAAGGCAAGTATTATAACGGGACAACGGTCGGCACAGGGTCTTTCTTCTCAGTGCTACAGATTCCTGTCAAGCCTGATACAACGTACTACGCAGAATGCACACCCAATCCGAATTATCAAAATGCCTTTGCTCGTTTCTTGAATTATTATGATTCAACGAACACGCTTATCAGCACTGTTGGATATCCTGTCGGAGCATTCCATACGCCATACAATGCGCATTATATTTCTGTTTCACTTGTAAACACAGATAAAACAGCAGATACCATTGCCCTGTCTGATTTTACATGGTACATTACAGAGGATTATACCAAAACAACCAAACTGAGTTTTAACATTAAAGTAAATCCGCATTCAGTTTTCGGGCTGGAAGATATTCAGAAAGAGGTTGCACGTTTACCGCTTTTGCGCGCCGAGCATCGTATAGCAACTATTAATTTCCAGTTTGACGATGGAAGCGTTAAGGATGCTGATATCGTAAATATATTCGATGCTTATGGTTTGACGTGCGGTTTTTCGCTGATATCGAATATTACGCCGACACGAGTACAGGAGTATCTTGGATATCAGGCTAAGAATTATGAAATCCTGTCGCACTCAACTGATACAACCGGAATGAATGATACAAGCGTTGCGGCATCCGTTATTGAAGGAAAGCTGAAAGCGTCAAAGGCAACGCTGTTAAGTTATGGATTCAACGTTCGCGGCTGGGTAACACCGTACAGTGTTATGGCAGCTACATTCGCTCCGCTTGTGGCTAAGTATTACGATTTTGGGACTACAATTTCTTATGGAGAATACCCGGGGACTGGTACTCCGTACCAAACCACATCAGACGCAACGAACAGACTTTTCCGTGTTTCTGTGCAAAGCACAACGCTTGCAAATCAGAAAAAGGCAGTTGATGAAGCTGTGGCAAATAATGGATTCCTTACGTTCTATGGTCATGCGGCTGACCTTGACAGTGGGGACAACGAAACTACAGCGAATCTCAATGAACTGCTTTCATATATTGCGGAGAAAGTCGCTGATTTGCAGTGCTATATTTTGAAACCATCTGATGCAGTTGACTATTATTTTCATCCGCGCCATTCTGATTTGCTGGCACTTAACTAAATAAAATGGATAGTATGCAAGCTATAGCAATAGTATTTGGAATAAGATCATCCTTGTTCCTGTAGTGACGGAAGAGCCTGTGGAGAGCGAATGATGGAATCTGAAAATGGTCGTTTCTACGAGTGCAGATACGTCACGTGCAATGGCGATTGCATTAACTGCCAAGTGTATATCATGATGAAGCACTAACTGATTAATAGGAGCAAGTTATGGACGAATACAGAGAGAAAGTGTTAAAAGCCATACGTGACTATGAAAAACAGCTTGATCGTGTTGACCAATACGAGATTGCAAATGCAATCGGAGAACTATATGAAATCATTAGGGCGATTCTAACTTAAAGTGCGTTTTAAGTGAGTTAACATTATACAGAGAGGATGATTATATATGATAAAATTCCCCTTCACAAATTTTCACGAACTCAACTTAGATTGGATTCTTGAGAAGGTAAAAGAGTTTGCCGACCTTGTGCCGGAAATGCGGCAGACGGTAGACGGTAGTCAAAGCGCGTTATCTGCTGCTAATCAGGCAGTGTCTACGGCAGAGGAAGCGCGAGAGATTGCAGAACAGGCAGTTGAAGGCATTTTGGCAGACGGTTCTGTGACCACAGCTAAAATTGCTAATCTTGCAGTAACAACGGATAAAATGGCAGTTGGTGCGGTCACGGCGAGAAAAATTGCGGACGGTGGAATTGACGCGCAGGCGCTTGGCAGTGAATGTGTAGGGACTTCCAAAATTGCTGCAAGTGCAGTTACTGAACCAAAGATCAGAGATGGCGCTGTAACAGAAAATAAACTTGCGCATGGTGCAGTAACCACAAACAAAATTCTTGACGGATGCATTACCGCAGACAAGATTGCCGCGGGTGTAATTTCTCAGATTGCTGTTGCTGATGGCAGCATCACAACGGCGAAGATTGCAGACGGTGCTGTTACAGCAGACAAGATTGCAGCGGGTGCAATTCCTCAAGTGGCAATCCCTGACGGTGCAGTTACCACATCTAAAATTGCAGACGGTGCTGTTACTGCAGACAAAATTGCAGCGGGCGCTATTCCCTCAGTGTCAATTGAGGATGGAAGCATCACAACGGCGAAGATTGCAGACGGTGCTGTCACAACAGACAAAATTGCGGCGGGCGCTGTCACTGGTGCAAAGATTGCTAATAGTTCTGTGGGCTTTGCGCAGATTGTCAGCGGTGCGGTGCAGAGTACATCAATTGGTACAGGCGCTGTAACCACAGACAAAATTGCAGACGGCAATATTACGGCAGACAAGATCGCTAATAATGCTGTAACAGGCGCTGCCATTGCAGACGGCAGTATCACGGCGGCAAAACTTGACGCGTCTATTAATCTTGGGGAAGAATTCACATTACTGTGGACGAACCAGAATATCACAGCAGCGTTTGCAAGTCAGACAGTAAGCATTAACCTCAATCCATACAGCGGTGTGATTGTGGTATTCCGTTGTCCAGGCGAAAACAATATCTTTGCAAGCGTTATCTGTATGGGGACGCGGGGCGGGCGCTGCCTACAGCTTGACTCCATTGAAGTGGCAAACGCTCCAATCTACGCATACATTCGTGACTTCATTGTATCGGCAAACGGTGTACAGTTCTCGGACGCATACGCGAAAGAGATCACAAGCACTACAACGGCAATGGTTAATCAGACGCTGCAGCCCTGTTACATCTACGGTGTGAAATAAAAAGACAGGCAAGGTATTAAAACCTTGCCTGACCTTGCCTGTTTTCTTTATACCAGAAACTTATAATCAAGAATCTGTTTTGATTCTCGCAATGACTCATAGTATCTGACAGCTTTGCCCATTGCCAATGCAGCACCAAAGCGTGTATCAGGTTCTGAAACTGTGTGAACCTCAACGCGTTGGCTCTTGTCTGGAAGCTTAACGCGTATCTGGAATTTATATGCAATGTCCATATCAGAAATCACAGTCAAGTTCACAGTTCACATACTTTCGACCGTTCTTACTCTGCCCGCCGGTGATAATGACGGCGAAGGGGTCAGAACCCATAATGTCAAGAATTTCCAGAAACGACTTGATAAACGTTGCGGAAATCGTACCATACTTCTGAGCGCCTGATACAAAGGTCAGAACCGTCTGTTCATACTGTTCGACTGTGCCATCCTGTTTGTTGCGGTCCTTGATCTCGGTGTACAGCGCGTACTTCTCAACAGGGATAGACAATCCCTTCTCCAGTCCGTCAACCTTCAGGCTGTCACCCTTGGTCATTCTGTAAACTTCCTTCTTGTTTGCGGTGTCAATGTTGGACTTGATAAAGTTCATCTTCCTTTATCTCCTTTATAATAATGTAGGCAATTGATTGCCCCTCATAACCCACAAGTTATTAACTTGTGGGCTATAGGTGGGAATCAATCGTTGACGCGAAAATAATGCAGATAAGAAACAACCTCACCAAATACCCAATCACGTTCAACAATTCTAATTTTAAATAGTTGATCTTCTTTCAGTATACGCGCCAGACTTGGACAAAGATAAATCGCTTTTCCGTCTACAGTTTTAGTTACTCTTGCAATACTTCCTTTTTCCATTGTTTTATCTCCTTTCTGTGATGGTACTATAATACCATATTTTAGAATTTTGGCAAGCGGCAAGTTGCACAAAATTTATAAATTCTGGTAATTTTTCA
This sequence comes from Oscillospiraceae bacterium, assembly GCA_045541475.1. Taxonomy (GTDB): domain Bacteria; phylum Bacillota; class Clostridia; order Oscillospirales; family Ruminococcaceae; genus RGIG3077. The sequence goes on along the minus strand of JAZQJI010000013.1, from coordinate 220 downwards.
AAATTTTATAAAGTGCGCTTTTCGCCTGTTTAATTACATCGCTGTATATCTCAGTGCGGGAAAGTGTATAGTCCTGTTCTTCAATAACAACGTTTCTTGTTATATCAATCATGTGTCCGTCTATCTGGTACTCTCCAAAATGACCGTCATTGTATATACTTCTTGTTTTGCCGCAGTTGTGAAAGACAAATCCTTCCCTAAACGCGTCTAACAAGTCGGA
>JAZQJI010000012.1:0-8751 GCA_045541475.1 Oscillospiraceae bacterium | reverse complement strand
GTGATGGAATTGGCAGACGTGCCGGACTCAAAATCCGGTCCTGGCGACAGGGTGCGGGTTCGACCCCCGCCACCGGCACCAAAAATCGACAAATCTCTTGCGGGATTTGTCGATTTTTACTTTTTTGCACCTTCACATTCAATGCTTTTTATGCTTAAGTCAGATAACCAACATAAACAATGTGGCTGCAAACGCCGCAAGTACAGGAGGAAAAGAAATGCTAAGTACATTAAAAAGTAAAATCATTGCAGGAATTATTGCGTTAATTGTTGTGGGCGGAGGTATTGCCGCAGGCGTTGCGCTTACATCGGATAACGACAGCAAACGCGATGACGATGATGATAACAAAAAAATCTCTTCCGAAATTGATGAGGACGAGGATAAAGACAAGAACGAAGAAAAATCTGAAAGCGAATCTTCCAAAAAAGACGAAGACGACGAAAAGTCCGAAAGTGAATCTTCCAAAAAAGATGAAGACAACGAAAAGTCTGAAAACGAAGAATCAGATAAAGAACACAGCAAGGAAGAGAATTCTGAAGAAAAGAACGAACCCGATTATGAAGAATTTGAAGGCCTTGAACTTTTTGAGCTGGTAACCTACACCGAAGAACGTGACGGCACCGATGAAATATCCGGCAAGATTGTAGACGCATACAACATAGCATCCAATATCAATAATAACTTCCTTTTGCTTGATGATGAAGGCAACATTTATTTTTACCACCCCGAACAGACAAATCCCGTATCTTACAGCGTTAAACTTATGGCAGAAAACACATCGATAACCAAATTTGATGATGTTTGTTTTGATATTGATCAGAATAATTTTGTTGTGCTTGATGGACAAACGTTTTACGCCAAGGTTTGCGAAAGCTCCGTATGGACCGATGAAGAACCCAACGTTGTTTTTGAAGGCGAAGGCGTTGTGTTTGAGGATATGGAAGATATAGAAATTATACAAATAGATGAAAGCGGCTTTGAATTGCAGGTTATGGATTCCGACGGAGTGTGGCATACCGCCCATGCCTACGACGAACCCGCTGCCGATGATGTTTCTGTTGATTCGATCGGATATTTTTATGATGCTTCTGATAACTTTGCCAACGTGGAACATTTCGGCATTGAAATTGTGGATATGATAAACGCTTACTACGGCCTTTCAGACGAGGGTAAGGTGCACAAGATTAATGTGGCCGCTGATGAAGACGTTGTTGAAGGCTGTGAAGATTTGGTTTTTGTTGATGTTTTTGATAACAGCACTGACTTTTATTACGTTTGCGTTCTCGGCCTTACTGAAGATAACAAAATAGTAGCGGCTGATGACGGCGTAGGCCTGATTTTTGAAGCTGAATGTCCCGAGGGAACGCTTGAAAATGTTTGGATGACAAGCAAGCTTATGACCGTTAAAACCGATACGGGATATTACACCGCCAACATTCCGTGGGGTTACAACGGAAGCGAAATTCTCGAGTTTTCACCTTGCGAAGCTCTTAACAACGTTGCCGACCGCATTGTAACAATTACCTGCAAGTGTAACGTTCTGCTTGATAACGGCTGCATTTACAATTACAGCAAGGCATTGGACTAAACAACAAAACAATTCCCCCGAAAAGACTTTTTAGGATCTTTTCGGGGGATTGTTGTTTTTTAATCAATCAGTTAAAACTGCCGTCCCACACGGATATATCTGAAAGATATTCGCTTTCTACGGCGGGCACATAAAATCCGCCGTATTCCTTCATACCCTCGGGTCTGCTGCCTTCGGCATACCAATCGTCCGAAAGCTCAACGTAAAACTTGTAGTATGGCTGATAATATTCATCACGCTCTCCCATGCGGTAAACAAGCTCTGTTTTGGCAATTGCATCGGCGGTAATTTCGCCGTTTATCAGATATTCCGCCGGAACGGTTGAAATGTAACTGCCGTTTAGCAAAAGCTGTGTTGCTTGACTTGCGTCAATTATCGGATATTCACCCATATTTTCAGCAGCAGCAAGAGGATTGTTAAAGTGTATTATCATCAAATTGTGTTTGTCACTGGGGCAAAACTCAACGTTTGTAAAATTGTAGCTTAAAATATCCTGTTTATAATCCTCGCATTTGTCGTAAGTGTAATAGTTGCGGTCTTCGGTACCGTATATTGTACGGTCGGCGTAGGAATATACAGCAGGATTTTTAAACTGTAAAAGTGCCTTGAAATCCTCTGCAAAATATTCCAAAACCTCTATCGCCTGCTCGTTAGTAGTTTCGTGATAAGTAAAGTTGTATTCTTCAGGCAATGCCATTTCTTTAAAACCAAAATCTACTGACATCTGCCCATCACCGAACACCCTTATATTAACAGCATCCGTGCCGTATTTTTCGCCATCGCATACAGCTTCAACGCAGTAGGGCAAATCTGCCACATCCTCGGGCGGAAGATAAGCAATATCCGAAATACGCTCAACCGTTATGTTCTTTACTTCAATGCCAAGACAGCACGCGGCATCGTTTGCCATTTCTTCCATTTCTTCCTGCGTTAAATATACGGGCACACTGCAATCTTTATTGATAGCAAGATTTTTGTAAACAGGCAGCGTATCAAGCGGCTTGTCAGCAGACCACGGATTAATGGTATCAAGCTCTGAAATATCATAAATCATATATCCTTCAAATCCCATACTGCCAAAAATTATATCGGAAGCGAAAGGCGAGAGGTCTGTATTCTCTGATTTGATATCGCTGATTTGCGGATAAATTCTGTGTTCTTCCACAAGCTGACTAATCTCTTCGTCCGTCAAAGGCTCTCTGTTTGATGTATCGGGATTGCTCTGTTCAATAACGCTGCTTTCCGATTCAATATCGCTTGTTTCGGCAGAACTGCTGTATTCTCCCGCTGACAAGCTTGATTGACTATCCACCGTGGGAACGTTGTTGTTTATAACGCCGTTTATCGCAATTACACCAACAAGCGCTGCGGCACACGCACCCGAAGCAACAGCGATTTTTCGTGCTGTTGATACGGTTTTTATCGGCTTTTTACTTGCAATTTCAGTCATATCGGGAACGTACTCTTCATTTGCTTCGCCAATGGCATCAAGCAATTTTTCGTTGTCGTTCATATATATATATCCTCCTTTTCAAGATACTCTTTCAAAAGATTTCTGGTGCGTTTAAGCGACATTTTAACAGCGCCCTCGCTCATTCCGCAAAGCCTTGCAACATCGCTTATGGGGCATATATGCCAGTAGCGCAGCATAAAAATCCGTCTTGTCTGCGGCTTTAGCGAGCTTAAAAAAGCATCAATAGCCTCTTTCAAATCAAGCTCATCATTAAAGCTTTGATTTGTACCTATGCACTCTGCAAGCTCATCAAGGCAAAGATTTATTTGTCCGCCACCCAGCTTTTCGCTTTTGGCTTTGCGCCAACGGTCAATTGCCAGATTGCGTGTGATTTTACCGAAAAACACCGACAAGCGTTTGGGCATTTCAGGCGGAATGGTATTCCACGCTTTAACCCATGTATCATTCACACACTCCTCGCTATCCTGCGCCGAATGTAAAATGTTGTTTGCAATTGTGTTGCAGTAAGCGCCGTATTTTTTATCGCTCTCGCTAATGGCAATTTCGCTTCGCTGAAAATAAAGGCTGATAATTGTGTTGTCGTCCATTTTGCACCTCCTTTAATTCGTTCAAAAAGGCCTTTCACCCTTATAGACGAAATTTTATCTTGAAAAGTAACAAAATCTTGATATATTTTTATTTTACACGATGGCTTACAGCCGTGTCAACAAAACAGCCCCCGAAAAGATTTTAAAACTCTTTTTTACAGTTATATTTTTACTGTAACCTTTTTTGTTTTTTGTAATTTCTTCTTGGCAAAAGAAACAATCAAAACATGAATTTCCCGTTAATTTCCAACAAATACAATTACAGTTATGTAACAATACTTCCAATGTATCGGGTTTGTAAGTATAATTGTAATATGCAAAAGTTCAATCAAAATCGACAAAGGGGTGATTTTCATGAAAATCAAAAACATCATCAAATCACTTGCAATGCTGATATTCAGTGTGGTAACGCTTGCTTGTCTGTCGATATCTGCAAGCGCTGATATGGGGCCTAAATCTTCGGCTCATATAAAGTTTGAAAATATGGGCGATGAGCTTTGCTATGCCACATTGCTTTCAAGTGAAGAATTTACCGATCGCCATTGCGCTTGGCAAGGCAATGATTACAGCCAATACACAGGCTCTACCGATTTTGAAATCTGGCGTGCGTTTGTTGAATATCAAGACCCCGACGGATATTACTACTTGCAGGAAACATGGAGAGTGGATCTGGAAAAAGGCTTTATCTGGGATATCATTCCTCCCGAAGAATTTAAAATACTTTTGTATTATCCCGAAACAAATACTTTTATATCAAGTGGAATTTACGAAACCTATGCCTTTGACAGCTATTTTACGGTTGATATGGAAGGCATTGATATTTCTGCCGAACAAAACACAAAAGAATTGCTGAAAGCAAAAAAATCCTACAACTATTGGTTTGAAATACTTGCGTTTATCGTGCGAGTGGGCATAACGCTTTTTATTGAAATTGCCATTGCAAAGATTTTTGATTATCACCACAAAAAACAACTAAAGCTGATAACAATAACCAACCTTGCAACGCAGTGTGCATTAAATTTGCTACTTGGTGTTGTTAATTTCCACGGCGGATTTATGCTTTTCTATTTTGCATATTTTGCCTGCGAATTTGGTGTGCTTGTTGCCGAGATCGCCGTTTATGACAGATATAGTCTTGATACGCTTTTTGATTATGAAGAACCAAAGGAAGAACTTGTTGAGGAATCGGATATTGAAACCGATAACGAGTATGATTACGAGTCCGAAGACGATTATGTCTACACGCCTGCGCAAACAAAGCGTTCCACAAAATATGCCATTGCAGCCAATATCGTTTCGTTTATTGCAGGATATTTCATATCAACATATCTGTTTATCTGGCTGTAACAAAAATTATCCCCCGAAAAGATTTTCAATGTCTTTTCGGGGGCTGTTTTGTCGATATATGTTTAATATTCATCACTTGTTGATTTTGGGATTGTCGGTTCTTTCAAGTAGATAATCAACCGAAACATTAAAATAATTCGCTATTTTTACCAGTTCATTTATACCAGGCTCTCGCTCGCCCGTTTCATATCTGCTTATTGTGTTTTGGCTCATATTCAAATCCATAGCTATTTTCAATTGCGAAAAGCCCTTTGATACTCTTAATTCTCTCAACCTCACAAAATCACCTCTTGACAATATTATCCCACAATGGTATAATATATATATCCCGATATGGTATATAGAGCTGCTGTTTTCAGAATTTATAAACGCTATGCTGATTAACCAATAAAAAGAAATCCCCCGAAAAGATTTTCAATGTCTTTTCGGGGGTTATTGTTTTGTTAATGTCAATAATATAATGTTTGATTTTTTAGCCTTCAATCTGACGGCTTAAAAACTGCGCCGCCGCCTGCACCAGTCCCGATTGAAGCTCGGTTGCGTTTGAAACATTGCCGTTTTCCAAAAAGGCAACCGCACCCGAAACATCGCCCGCGGTAATAATGGGCACGCAGGCAACCGCCGCCTTTTCGACACCCTCAACGGGCATAAGCTTTGTGTGCGAAGACGCAGTTTGATAAAAGCTTTTTCGGCTTTCCATCAAATCTTCAAGCGATTGCGAAACCCTGCGCTCGTTGAACTCCTTTTTCGGCACACCCGAAACCGCAACAACGTGGTCGCGGTCAAAAACAACAACCGGGCACGATGCCAGCTTTGCCGTAATATCGGCAATTTGCGTAGCATTTTCAGATAATTCGTTTATAGCTGAATATTTTTTGAAAATAACTTCGCCGTCACTGCTCGTGTAGATTTCAAGGGGGTCGCCCTCGCTGACAATATTGACACTTAAAATATCGCCCTTGCTGTTGCAGATTGTGTCAGCATCTGCCGATTTTGCGTAAGTTTCGGCAATGCGGTCTTCCTCCGTTGTCGGATACTGCAAAAGTCTGTCAACATCTGCTTTGAGATAAATCTCTACCCTGTCGCTGAATACAACAATCTTTTGCACGATAAAATCTATATCGCTTTTTGTCAGCTTGTCTTTCTCGATGATGTTATCGAAAATTTCTAAAACGGTTTTTGCTGTGCGGTTAACCCTGACGATTGTATTGTGCTTATCCGATGCCATTTGCAGTTGGTTGCGCAGGCCTTCAATACGCAAGGTCAAATCGTCAATCTGCTCGGTATAAAGCTCTTCAAGAATATACGCACGGTCGGGATGTTTAAGCAAATCCCTTGCCTGCTGTCGCATAAGCAGTTTGATTTCAAGCCTTGCATCTTCAATCTGCTGTTCAAGAGTTTCTATAACCGATTGGCTTGATTTGGTTTCTGCCTTTTCCTTTGCGATTGAGTCCTGCAAGCGTTCAAGCATTTCCGATGAATTATCACGGATTTTTTTGAGATAGCTTTTAAGCAAATCGTCCAGCATATCAACCCTTGTGTGATGCGATGTGCACGCCTTTTTTCCTCTTCTGTGGTAACTTCCGCAGATATAGGCGGGTGCAAGGTTGCTCCTGCTCATAGAAAACATCGGGCTACCACAGTCGCCGCAGAACAAATATCCTGAATATACATTATCAAATTTGCGCTTACCCCGATATCCCGATGTGCTGCGGATTTTCATCTGCTCCTGCGCTTGCGCAAACACTCTGTAATCGACAATGGCACTGTGATGATTTTCAAACACGATATGCTCTGTTTCGTGTTGTTTTTCTTCGCTGCCGTTGATTTTTTTGCGCTTGTATTTGCCCTGACGAAGCGTTCCGATGTAAAAATCGTTCTGCAGAATTTCGCTTACGGTTACTATGCTCCATATCTGTTTGGCTTGGATTTTAGTTTCCTCGCCGTTGAGCTCCTTGCGCATTTTTTCGGCCATACGGGGCGTGGGTATATGCTTATCGGTAAGATGATTTGCAATGCGCTTGTAGCCCCAGCCTTCGTTATACAGCCTGAAAATCTCACGCACAATTTCAGCGCTCGGCTCGTCAATTTCAAACTGCATAGTCTTGTTGTTTGTCATTACATAGCCATACGGCACGGCGCAAATCCATTTGCCCTCTTCCTGCCTGCGTCTTATTACCGACTTTACCTTTTTGGAAGTATCCGTGACGGGCATTTCGTTGATTAAAAATCGAAATTGAATAGCCGTCCAGTCATCGTATGTCGGATAATCAATACTATCCCCTATCGAGATAATTCGCATGCCTGCGTCACGCAAATCTTCAAGCTCAACAAGTCCCTTGCTGTTTCGGCGTGAAAATCTCGAAAAATCCTTGACGATTAAAATATCATATTCCTTGGCAAGCATTTTTCTGCGCAGTTCCTGATAGCCTTCACGCTGTTCAAATGTGTAGCCCGATTTGTCACGGTCTTCATAAAAATCAACAGTGCAATTTGCAAATTTGCGTTTGACAAAATCAGATATAATCGCTTTTTGGTTTTCGATTGAAGTGTTGTCCCTATCGATTTCCTCATCAACCGAAATTCTGCAATATCCTGCAATGCTGTATGAAATTTCCATACGTCCCCCTCCTTTCTCTGTGTTCAATTGTAGCATATTTTTGTTGATATGTCCGATGTAAATAATGGCAGGCTGTATGTATGGTGCGAAAAAATCGCACCGTTTTAACTGTAAAGATTGTTCCTGAGAAGACCGTCGGTGCAGTCAACCACGTTTTTGCACCCCGAGCGGAAGACAGCAAGCTTGTAGTTCTTCTCAAGGCAATTGTTTGCCGTCACCTTGATAAAATCATCGGTTTTTGCGTTTTGCTGTTCCTGACGATTAAGCCAGATCTCAACAGTATGCTTGTCATCATTTACATTAATTTCCAATAAGCATCGCCTCCATTAAGTTCAGTTTTGGCAGTAATTTCCTGCTGTATTCATTTTTGATCCCTCCTGTTCTTTAGCATCCTTTGCAGTACAACAATACCACAACGGCGCTGAATTTGTAATCATCAAAACCAATAAAAATCTGTTGTTGGTTTGTTTAATATCAATGAATCGGATTTCTGTCTAAAGGGGTTCGGGTTCTCCCCGATATTTTGCGCAGAGCGGCATGCCGTGCGCTATGCTTGCCTCTCCAAAGAAAACTCTATCGCAGATCGCCTTCGCAACGCCTAAATATTCAGCGAATTTAAGCCGACAGTACCATTAGCAACCCCGAAATTCGCAATCTGATGATTTTACAACCCCTAAACGCAACAGCCCGAAACCTTACGAAATACGGTCGGCTTTGCCGTCCGAGGTAGATGCGGCAACCCCGCCGCTTTAACTTGCAATTTCCTTGTTCCTGATTCAGCCCGATTGTATTTACGTTTTTTGCTCTCAAAATCAATGCAAATTACAGTGCTTTTTAAGGCCGTATTTGCTTTGTGGATAAACTTTCCGACTGCACCTCCGAAAACGCCACACAAGCGATTCCGGTGCGAACTGTGCGATAATATCAATCAGCAGAAAAGAAAAAAGCGATTTGATATCAAACTGTGCTCCGTGTTATTTGATGATGCTGATTTTTCTCTTTCTGAAGATAATTAAATAATAGTTACTGTAATCCTTCTATTAGTCTTATTTGTATCTCTTTGTGAACACAACCCTATCCAACTGTGAAACAGTCACAGTATCAATTCGTAATCATTTGAACGCTGATAGTGGTT
>JAZQJI010000011.1:0-4946 GCA_045541475.1 Oscillospiraceae bacterium | reverse complement strand
GTCCTCAAGAGTTATGCGTGAAAAGAAAACACGATAACCTTTGTTAACAAGTTCGGTATATACATCCTGCGCTATAACGCTGTCGATAGTGCGTTCTCCGTTTTCATCGGTTTCTTTATAGCATATAAAGATATCATAAGGCTCTTCCTTGCTTGATACCTCTATAATACCTTTGCGGATTTCTTCAATCTGCTTTGCCTCATCACGATATACGCTACGAGCCAAGACATCTGAGTTTTCCAACGCCTGCTGAAAGTTTTCATCATCAAAGATACTGTTAAAGGACGAACGATGGCATGTAGGTACCTTTTTCGCTGTTGCCGGATCATCGACATACTCGATGCCGTATGTACAAAGCACCAATCCCCAATATGCTTCTGCTTCATCGGGAAAATCCGCAACAATAGCCTCGTATATTCCTGCTGCTTTATCAAAATCGCAGGAGAAACGCAGTCTATTTGCTCTGTTGAACAGAGTTAACTTCTTTTCGTTATCTAAAGACGGAATTGTTTGCTTTGAATCGCAGTATTCACACTCTACTACAGTCATTCCTTCTGTAACGCTGAGCTCTCCGCCGCACATTTTACATTTATAGATTGCCATGATTCGTCCTCCAAATTATACTTATTTTAATGCCTTACACTTCTTATTTCTTTCAATCAGCAATGTTTCAGCTTTCTTGCAATATTCCAAAGCACCGTTGATGTCGTTGTTAGTAACGCAGCTATCAGCGTTATTAACCTGCAACGTAATTTGTTTTTCCAATTCAAAAAGCGTTTGATTGCTCATAGGATCGCTGTATCTGACCTGCTCTGCAAGTTTGCAAAGTGCATTTTTAACAGCTGAATCGCTGGCTTTTTCTGCCGCCATCTCAACGTCAGCCTGCAAAAGCTTGATAAACGATGTCGTGTCTTTAACTTTTGTCTGAACATCAACTATAGTTTCCTGAGCCAAAAAGCATGAAATCACAAATATCAGATGAACAGCAAGAGCAATTAACTGTGCAGCAAAAGCCACACCCCAAGGGCAATCGGTTGAATCTAAAGCCATAAATACAATCGAAAGCACCAACTCGACAATTATGTATATAGCACTGTGTCTTAATACAGGATATCCAAGCAGCCAGTCTTTAGGCTGAATATCACGGCTTTTAAGCAGGTATCCTGTTACAGTAAGCGCAGCAAAAGCTAAAATCATAAATGCATATGAAGTCCAGAACGATGCTTCGTGATCTGCAAAACCGCAAACCACAAAGAGCACAACATTGTATGTAACAAAACCTATCGCCAGCATGGCGGTGAGCATTTTCACCTTCGAGGTCATTGCAAAGTTATTCATTATTCATTATCCTCCTTTTTATTTCCACACTCGGAACAGAATTTTCCTGTAATACCTTTGTTTCCGCAAGAGCAATCCCATGAATTCTCATTGTTTCTTTGCTTTCCGCATTCAGAACAAAACTTGCCTTTGTTGCCTTTTGCGCCACACGATGCACAATCCCACAATTCAGGCTTGGCAGCTCCACATTCAGAGCAGAATTTGCCTTTGTTATCCTTTGCACCGCAAGCTTTACAATCCCACAATTCAGGCTTGGTTGCACCACATTCAGAACAGAACTTACCCTTATTATCTGAGCATCCGCAAGAGCATACCCATCCTGACGATTCGTCCTTTTTGTCGCTAGTATCAGCAATTCCCGCATTGAAACCTTTCATTGCATCGCCAACTTTTTCGCCCATAGCGCCCATTGCAGCAACACCAACACTCATTCCGATGATATCTGACATCATACTGCCGCCAGTTCCGCCACCATTGCTGCCCATCTGACCAATACCTTCTGCATATGCTTTCTGTACGTCAGCTTGCAGAACATCTTTCTGCGAATAGCCTTTTTCTTGCATGATCTGCGCTTCAACAAAACCTTCCTGTCTTTTTATGTCGATTCTGGCACCTTCTGTAAGTCTTGCCGCATCAGCTTCAGCCTGAGCAGCAATTCTTATCTTTTCGGCTTCAAACTTAGCACGCTCAATATCTGTTGCTTGTTCCTCAAGCACAACCTGACGCTGTGCGGCGGTAATAGTTGCCTGCGATTGCGCCTGTGCTGTCTTCACAACGGTTTCCGCCTCAACCATCCTCGTCTGAAGCAATAATGTATGCAGTTCACGCATACGCTTGAAATTCGGATCGTTTTCAGGCAAAGAAACATTGGTAACGTAGAATTGAGGAACTGTCAAGCCGTATTCTTCAAATCCCTGCGAAACCTTTGAACCCAGCGAGTCAGACAAAAGCCCCAGCTTGCTGTCAATTTCAAGTATATCTATATTTTCGTTTTTGATAATCTCGCCAAGATTGGATTTAACTGAAGATACAATAAGAGGCTTAAACGAATTACGAAGCGACTGTGTAAAATTCTTTTCGTCAGAATCCCATGATAATCCCTTGGTTGTTCCGACCAATTTTACAAGCAGTTTTCTTGAATCAGAAACTTGCAAATTCATCTCACCCGAAGCCCCGATATCAATCGGGATACCGGTAGTCGGTTCCAAAAATCTGACTCTTGAGTCAGTTCCCCATTTAATTCCCATCTGCACGGTTTTGTTGATAAAATAAACCTCAGCATGAAAGGGATTCTGCTTACCTGTGGGAAGCTCATAAATCTTATTGAGCACGGGAAGATTTTCAGTTTCAAGCGTATGTCTGCCGGGACCAAACAAATCAAGTGCCTGACCATTCAGGAAGAAAATAGCTTCCTGAGATTCGTGAACTATAAGCTGTGAGCCGATATTGAAATCTTCAATCGGGTGCTTCCATACAAATGTCTGATTATCACCTTCATATTTAATAACGCTGATACCGTTGGGCGAAACAAGTTTTGATTTCTGAATCTGTGTAAACACTTCTTCATATCCGTTAAAGTTATGGTCACATACGGGACAAACCAGACCGTTGCCTTGCTTACTTGCCTGAATGTTGCATCCGCACTCAGGGCAAAGGAACAAGGGCGTGCTACCGTTTTTCTTCAATTCATCAACCGAATTTGCCCTAGCAACATCGGTTACTGTTATTTTGCCCTTGCACACAGGGCAAACGCCTTTAGCCTGGTCAAACGCCACATTTCCGCATTTGTCGCATCTTCCGACTGCCATTCTGTTAGCCTTGACATCAATATCATTTTTACAATTTCCGCAGGTTATCACCTTCTTTGCGAAGATAAATGTTGATGCGTTGTTCACGGTTCCGCAATGCGGGCACTCCAATGCAAATTTTGCCATAATAATTACTCCTATTCTGTATTAAATGTTTTTTATTCTTCCAAAAGTCCGATTTTAACCAGTTCTTGCCTGGTTTTTTTATTACCGCTGAAAAATGCGATTATCGCCATAAAGGTCACCCAGGTCATTTGCTGTTTGCCTGTTTCTATGAGTGAATACGTTTGCCGGGATATACCGACTCCTCTTGACAATTCCGCCTGAGATATATGTACCCTTGCTCTTAAAACAGGCAGTTCATCAGTTAATATCTGTATGTATTCGTCTCGTTTTTCGTCTTTATATATCATAACTTCTCCCCATTATTATTTTGTGTTCTGTTGTCAATTATCTTTTGTTTGCTTTATTGTCTTTTCGCCTTATCCCCAATCAAATACAATTCCCTCTATAGTAAAACTAATTACAACTACTACGAGCTCTATAATCCCGAAAAAGAAGAATGCACCTACGGCGACAAGCCCTTCCATTTGTGACATAGAATGAATAAAAATCCATATAGCGAATATTGAGCTTATGACAAATGCAATATTCGCCCCGATATTGAGTATCAATTTTATGAGAAAGGCTCCGATCCCACTGATATCGAATTTTGAGTCAATTTCATAATACCATTGAACCTCAAGTAATTTCTTTGCGATTATATTAATTATTACATTGACAATGACGTTGACAATGAGGATACCATTGACTATGAAAAAAACACCCAAACCTTCATCTACTAATCTTTTGAAATTGTCCACCATATAACCCAAAAATATCACTTCTATTATTATACCTAATACCCCACATATTATTGCCCGTTTTAAGCGTTTGCGTTTCTTCATTTCAGTTATCAAATGTATACGTTCACTTTCTAAACGTTTCTTTTCTTGTTGTAACTGATAGTTTTTTATCTTTCTTTGACAAATGGAAATCTGCTTATCCGCATCCTTCCAACCCGGGATTGTTTTCAAGACATTAATGGCTAATTCATAATATCCTAACGTCATATCTGTTTTGGCATTAGCAAGGATTGCATCTTTACGTGCGTTATCAGCCTCAGTCTGCTCCTTGCGCAATAAATCAAGTACATATTTCGACGCTGTTTCAAAGCATCCTATGTATATTTTCTTTTCATCTTCAGATGCAAATTCAACTGCGTTATTGTATGAGTTGCCCCACATCTTCTTCAGCTGTGCGAGAATTTCATCATCCGTGCACTCAACCGGTTTTTTACCCTTCATTGCACGGCTGTAATAATCAGCCGCCCTTCTACTGCTAACCAACTCGGTATTATCCAAGCATCTTTCTTCGCACAACAGTTTCCCCCAATATGCCATTGATTCTCGCGGCGAGCGGTCTAAAACCTTGTCGAAATATTCATCAGCTTTAGCATACTCTCCGTTCTTAAGAAAAATATTCGCTCTCTCAAGTAACGAATCTGAAGTAACAGCCGTAAAAATCGGGCTCTTTTGGGTTTTGTTTTCCTGTTGCTTTAACGGCAAAATCTTCTCAACACCACGCATCAAGTCCTGAACTGCACCAACCTTGCCCATGTCCTGCGCCTGCAGTTTGGCAAACTCTTTTGGCATATCATATGCATCAATTCCCTTGTAGCAAGGAATCAAAGTTTTCTTTTCACCTCTGGCTATAAGCTGTAAGAATCTTGACCATTCATTCTTTACCCATACAGCGTTA
>JAZQJI010000010.1:0-14272 GCA_045541475.1 Oscillospiraceae bacterium | reverse complement strand
TGAAATATATCTGTTCAAATTTGTGCTTGTCAGATTCGGAATCAATCAACGCAAGAAATGCCGATAACATCTTTTTCACCACACTTTTTGCAAAAAATCATTGTTAGAATTATCTTACCACAAAGCCAAATCTTTTTCAAGGGGGAGGATTTTGTATCAGTATTAAAAACAAGCGTTGAATTATAGTTTTGCAAACGATAATAAAAGTTGTTGCGATTTGACAAAATCAATGGAAAAACTTTTCTTTAATATTTATTTTTTGAATGTAAACAATACTATTGCGACGGCAAATAAAATAACTAAGGAGAAACCGAAATGAAGGGACAATTTACTCAGAAGGGCAAGGAAGCTCTCGAGCGTTTTAAAATGGAATCTGCAAGCGAAGTTGGCGTTACTCTCAAACAGGGTTACAACGGCGACCTCACTTCCAGAGAAGCAGGCTCTATCGGCGGTCAGATGGTTAACATAATGACACCCGAACACCAATGGATATTCACCCGCAATGCACGACGCGAAAAAGGTCACTGTATTGAAATTACATACGCCGTTGCCTTGGCAGTGTGATGTCTGATACTTTTTGACAACTAAATATATTTGCATCATCAGCAAAATCCGTGCCGCAATGCACGCAAAAAAAGGCGTTGGAGAGTGATTTTCTCCAACGCCTTAATTAGCGTTTGCTATTTTTATTAATTAACTTTACTCAAAGCTTTCAATTTCACCAACTGCGTAGCGTGCAATCATGGTTGCGTCCATGGCGTTTATTCTGCCATCTGCATTAACATCACAAGATGTTAATGCACTGTCGCTCAGCGTATAAGTTCCAACCGCATATCTTGCAACAAGCGTGGCGTCCAATGCATTTACAGCACCGTCACCGTTTGCGTCGGCAAGTAAGATATTATCATTCATGCTGCAAAAAGCAATCGATTTTTCAGCGGCATAAGTTTCTGCATATGAACCTGATTCGCCGTAGATTGTGAGAGAATTACATCCAGTGAATGCATTGCTTGCGATTTCTTCAACATTCGAGGAAATTGTAACAGATTCAAGCGCTGTGCAGTATTTGAATGTTTCACTCGCAATTGACACAAGATTTGAGGGAAGTACAACAGAAGTAAGTTGAGTACAATTGCCAAACGCAGCACTATTGATAGTAATAACAGTGTCAGGAATATCAATTGAAGTCAATTGAGAATTCTCGAAAGCAACATATCCAATTTCAGTCACAGAATCGGGAATCTCATACGCGCCGGTGCGTGCACAAGGGAAAGCAATAAGCTTTTGCATAGTTTTGTCGAACAAAACGCCCTCTGATGATGCGAAATATTCATTTTCAACATCAACATTTATAGCTTCCAAGCTGGAGCACTGCGAAAAAATATAATCCCCAATTGTAGTCAATCCTGCAGAAATATTGAATTCAGCAAGTGAATTACACACACCGAATGCACCGTAACCGATTTGTGTTAAAGAATCAGGGGTTTGAACAGATTCGAGATTTATACACCCCAAAAATGCATACTGTTCAATGATTTCCAGAGTTTCGGGCAAATCAATAGTAGTAAAACGGCAACTGTCGAAAGCACTTTCTCCTATGATTTCAAGCCCATCGTTAAGGGTAACAGATGTTAATGATGAACAATACCTAAAAGTGCCCTTAGAGATTGTTTCAACGCCGCCGGGTATTTCAATTGCTTCAAGATTTGAACAACCGTCAAATGCAAAATTTCCAATACTTGTAACAGTTACAGGAATATCAATCGCAGAAATGGCTGTACGCGAAAATGCAGTATTTCCAATTGACACCAAGTTTTCGGGCATATCGATATTTTCGAGTGCAGTGCAGCTTGCAAACAAGGAATTGCTAATGACGGTCAGTGCTGACGGAAGTGTAACATCAACAAGTGATGTGCACCCACAAAATGCACTATTGCCAATTGTGGTTACTGTATTCGGAATTGTGATATCAGTTAAATCTGAAACATAGAAAAATGCATAACCACCAATTTCGGTTACAGTATCAGGAATCGAATATGTACCCGAATAATCCATAGGGCAAGAAATTATTCTTGTCATATCG
This sequence comes from Oscillospiraceae bacterium, assembly GCA_045541475.1. Lineage (GTDB taxonomy): Bacteria > Bacillota > Clostridia > Oscillospirales > Ruminococcaceae > RGIG3077. The sequence goes on along the minus strand of JAZQJI010000010.1, from coordinate 12,189 downwards.
GCTTCGTATAAGAATCCGTCAACCAATTTGAATTCTGTGTTATCTTCATCAATTGTAATAGTATCAAGAGCATCGCAAGAGGCAAATGGTGAATCTCCGATTACCGTTACACTTGCAGGAATATTCATTTCTGTTAGCGAATTACAGTTCAAGAAAGCAGTATCACCGATTGATGTTACAGTGCTTGGGATTTCAAATGATGTAAGTGACGTGCAATTAGAAAATGCCATATTTCCGATAGAAGAAATCGGGGCTGTTATAGTTACTTTTGTAACATTGCTTAATTGCGCAAATGCGTTATCACCAATATCGGTAATATTTCCGCTGATTACGACTTTTTTAGCACCCTTAGCACCGTACACATTGCTGCCGAAAGCTCTATCGATTACGCCGTTGCCGGAAACATAAAGTGTGCTACTTTCAGCAATATATGAATATTCCAGTTCAGAGTTATATTCAGTTTCTGCAACCGCTGTTAAAGCGCCTGCCGGCAGTGCAACGCCGAGCATTGCTGTTGCAGACAAAACTGCAAATACCTTTTTAAATGTGTTTTTCATAAAAATACCTCCTTTAAAATTTGCGTTTAAATTCTGTGTTTGTTTTTGCCACATTGGTACCACCTCCCAAGTGGTAAAATTATGTTAAATAAACCGTTGTGTTTTCTCCTTCTATTATATAATTAAATCGAAAATACAAAAACGGCACAAAAATTTTTAAATTTTCTATTTTTTCTCTGTTTTGCACAAAGCAGACAACGATTGTTTGTGCGTTTTGCTTGCCACAATTGCGCCTTGCGCCCCAAGCACAGCCTGTCAGGCTGTGCTTGGGGGCTACCCCGCAACCGCTAAGGGTTGCGGGAACGTTAGTACTATAAATGTAAAAAAATATTAATAATTACAATCAAAAAGTAGAGCACTACAAAAAAAACAAGCATTATCTTTTCCGACTTTGCTAAGGAATCTTTTTTTGTAATCAAATCATGAATACTATTCACCATCCCAAACGTCAGCATAATCAAAGTAATAATATCAATTACATTCATATCCCATCACCTATTCCATGTGATTCTAGGCAAACCAGAAAGATAAAAATATGGTATTTTTATTTGCTTGCGAACTGGTTTGTAAATAAAAAATACTCGTTTAAAAGTTAATACATATGTTGTTATGCATCCGCAATTAAAATTAATTGAAATTTTAGCGCCTTTACCATGATCATAGAGATTAATAACGGCCTTTGTAAGAGAGGTTGTAAATGTCATAATTCCATTTGCTAATCTTGAAGCAGCTACCGTTAGTCCGAGCGATTCAAATGCTGTAAAATTAGCCAACGCAGTAGATATGGCACAATAAACCGCATTATACACCGATATTCCATATTTAATTTTTCTAACATCAGTATCAGATAGTTCTACAGTCAGCTTATACCTATCTCCAGATATATTAGAAACCGAAGCTGTTACATAACCACTAGGGTCACTATATATCATCGGATTGTTCAGGCAATAAGCATAAAGGTTATACCCATCAAATGTGCCGTTAGCTGTAAGGTAATCCGTGCTATCAGGGCTGATAAATCTCTTAACAACAGGGTCGTAATATCTGCTCTGGAGATAGTAAAATCCAGTTTCAGTGTCGTAGTAGTAAGAACGATATCTCAGCTTATTAATTGCACCAATTGTACTTGCAAGCGTGCCCGTTGTGCTAATTATCTCGCCCCATGCATTGTAAGTATAATTTACCACAATTGCGCCGCTGTTGTCAACAATTGAAAGCACGTCACCCTGAACGTTTTTCAGGTAGTAGTACGGTGTTCCGTTGTACTCAAAGCCAATTGCCGCGCCGTTTTCGTCATAAAGGTAGTAGGTTACGTTTGTGCCCGTCTGCTCTCTAATCAGCATATCGCCAAGCCATACATATTCTGTCTTGGTGCCGTCAATTGTTTTGCTTGTGCGCAGGCCGTTTGCATCGTACTCATAATAAACCATTTTTGAGTCGGCGGTAAGCAATTCGCCAAGCTCTCTGCCGTTTTCCCAAACCATTACCATGTTGCGATACATAATCGGCAAGCCCGTAGCACCGTAGGTTATGGTCTGCCCGTCATAGCTTGATAAACGGTCCTTCCAAGCAGAATAATTGTAGCCGTAGCTTATTGTATCAACAACAGCTCCAAGCTCACCCGTGGTGTAGGCGTATTCCTTAACCGAGGTTATGTTTCCGCCTGCGTCGTAACTATATGTGTAGGTCTTGTTTGCGTCGTAGTTGTCTTCTCGCACAAGGCGGTTGAGTTCATCGTATGTGTACTTGGTTTGATCTGTTCCGTCCTTGGTGATTGATGTTATGTTGCCGTTTGCATCGTACTTGCAAAATCATTCCACTTAGAATTAATCATAGTCTATAACGCGTGAACAAAACAGGGCTCCGTCCGTTACGTCCAAATCAACAGTGATTAATTTAATTCTTTGGTTTTTGCTAAGATGGATAGAATCTTTGGATGAAGATATAGGCAATTGTTCTACAGCAACACCGTGCAGCGCTAATTCTAATGCTTCAGTTGCCATCATTTCAGCACCTTGCTTATCATATGCACATGACAAACAACTAGGTATGTCTGGAAACGATATACATATACCATCATCATCATATTGAAATACTGCATAATATGAAATTATCATTCTATCCTCCACTATAACAAACCTGCTTGTTTCATAATTGACCTTAAAGTACCTATGGCTATATCCTTCGAACCATGATTAGGCACAATAACTGTTTTAGAATCCAAAACTAATTTAACATGGCTTCCGTTTTGACTTACAACCGTAAAGCCTCGTTTTTTCAAATATGAAATAACTTGCTTAGAATTTTTGGGACTTTTTACAAAATCACCAGCACAAGTATTATGTACCAAAACATTTTTATCAGATACATAATACGTATGCCAATCTTGAACTTCGAAATTGTACACCTTAATTGGTTCGTCAAGATGTTCTATTGTCACATCAATAACCATTGTCGTTGTTGAATCAGAAAGACTTAGTATACATCCGCTTTCAAGGTCGCCTGCTTCAACCCAGCCTTTTCCTACAACCCAAAACGGATGTTCTTCCGTCGTAATGATTTCTTCATCTGTAATTGAAACTGTTACAAGTGTATCTGTTTCATTTACAAATACTTGAGTTACTGCTTTTAATCCCTTTTCTCCTGTTTCAGTATTCTCCGAATACACTAAATCTCCAACTTCAATTTCTTCAATTGGTATTTGTCCACAATCAGTTAAGACTAAAGTTCCCTCAACAAAACACGCAGATTTTATTAATGCATCCTTCAACGACTGAATTGCTGATGTTCCCAATTTTTGCACATAAGGACCAACAAAGTAACCAATCACAGCAGCAGAAGCAGTAAATACAGCTGTTACACCTGTAATAAATAATGCTCGCTTCCACTTCTTCTTAATTCCAAACTTATCAGCAAGAATTGTTGCTATAATGGAACCACCAACAGCGCCAATAACCGCCGCAATTATTGCACCTACAGCGTTAGCAGGTGAAACTACACTGCCTGTATAATCACTATAATTAACCGGATTATTCACACAGTACGCATACAAATTAAAACCGTCAAAATCGCCATTTTCAGTCAAATAATCTGTGCTATCAGGACTAATAAATCTCTTAACTATCGGGTCGTAATAACGAGATTGCAGATAATAGAAGCCTGTTTCGGTGTCATAGTAATACGAACGGTAACGAAGCTTGTTAACCTGTCCTATCGTGTCAGCCAATGTACCAGTAATAGAGATTATTTCGCCCCATGCATTGTAAGTATAATTTACCACAATGGCGCCGCTGTTGTCAACAATTGAAAGCACGTCACCCTGAATATTTTTCAGGTAGTAGTAAGGTGTGCCGTTGTACTCAAAGCCAATGGCTACGCCGTTTTCGTCATAAAGGTAATAGGTTACGTTTGTGCCCGTCTGCTCTCTAATCAGCATATCGCCAAGCCAAACGTATTCTGTCTTGGTGCCGTCAATTGTCTTGCTTGTGCGCAGGCCGTTTGCATCGTACTCATAATAAACCATTTTTGAGTCGGCGGTAAGCAATTCGCCAAGCTCTCTGCCGTTTTCCCAAACCATTGCCATGTTGCGATACATAATCGGCAAGCCCGTAGCGCCGTAGGTTATGGTCTGCCCGTCATAGCTTGATAAACGGTCCTTCCAAGCAGAATAATTGTAACCGTAGCTTATTGTATCAACAACAGCTCCAAGCTCACCCGTGGTGTAGGCGTATTCCTTAACTGAGGTTATGTTTCCGCCTGCGTCGTAACTATATGTGTAGGTCTTGTTTGCGTCGTAGTTGTCTTCTCGCACAAGGCGGTTAAGTTCATCGTAGGTATACTTGGTTTGCTCTGTTCCGTCCTTGGTGATTGACGTTATGTTACCGTTTGCATCGTAGGCATATACATAGGACGAGCCCTCGCTTGCTCCGTGCAAACGATAGGTCAAGGGCAAGTGTGTTGTTGCTCTGTTATCGCTTGTGCCAAGTTCGCTGTTCGAGCCCTCTATATATGTTACAACCCTGGATTGAGCAATAACTGTTCCGTCTCCGTTGTAAATTCCGTCCACACGATTGCGGTTTAATGCATCATAATAGTTTTGCAGCTTTGCGCCGTTGGGCAGATTTACATACTGCACTCTATCGTATTCATCGTATGTATATGAGTAGACCTTTGTGGCGTCATCACCGTATTTATATGACTGCCATGTGCATTTTGAGCTTGCATCGTATGCGGAAATAACCTCAAGAACATTTGAGTTTACGTTATCGCTGTCGTATTCGGTTGCTCTTACTGCATTGCCGTTTACGTCGTATTCAAACTCGGTTATTGTATCTGTTTCGTGGTTGATATAGTGGTAAATGTTGCCGTTTGAATCATAAATCCACTCGTAAAGGTCGGCAAGTGCGGTTGTGTTGCCTTCCTGTACTTTAACAACCTGACCGAAATCATCATAGATATAACGCGTAACATGCTCGGGCGTGCTGGAATTAACAGAACCTGCATTGAAAATAATGTCCATTCTGTCAAGGTCATCGCTCAAGTCAAGGTTATATACATATTCATACTTGATAAGGTTTATTGCACCGATATTGATTTCTGTTACATTGCCACTGCTGTCCGTCTTGATTTCATACTCAAAACTATTATGCGCAATGGTTGTGTAAGTATCGCCGTATTCAAATGTATTTACGGTTTCACCGCTGTCGCAGGTGCCGTTGTTATTCAAATCAAGAAATACGTCCTTTACATTTCCATCATCATAGTATGTGTAACAGATTGTATTTCCGTTCGGGTCGGTAATGCTCTTTACCTGACCGTTTATTTCACCGTCTGCATCGGTATAATAAGTGTATGAGGTTGCGTTTCCTCTTTCGTCTATACTTGATGAAATGTAATTGCCATCATCTGTGTAAACTGTCTTTGAAAACAGTGTCGGGATTGCAGAATTCGCATTTCCCGCAATTATTGTTGATGTTACGTTTCCGTTTGAATTGTATCCATAATTTGTAGAAATACCAAGACTATCTACAGCGCTCAAAACATTACCGTTTTCGTCGTAGGTATAAGTTGTTGTGTTGCCTGATGAATCAGTCGATGTCAGCATGTTTCCGTCTGCATCGTATGTATAGCTTTCTGTCGCGCCGGAAGATGAGCGTGTGCTTGAAACGTTGCCATCATCGTCATATTCATATAAAGTCACTTCATTTTGTGTAAGCGACAAATTATCAAAATACACACTATTGCAATTTGCATAGTATTCGCAGAAAATTACAATACATTCAATCGCAAGAGTCTGTTCAGGAATTATTGCAGCAGATGCATATTGCCAATCAGAGCAATAATCGTTAAAATCTGCGTGTACAGTTTGTTTTGAAGAATCATTATAATATATTTCTGCCTTTAATCTGAATGTTCTGTTATCCTTTATCGGAACAGAATCTGCTTTTGCCCAACCTGATAATGAAAAACCAGTGGGTTTGATTGCGTTTCCATTTTCGTCAGCTTCTTGATTGATGTATGCCTGATAAACAAGAGTTTTTGCTTGTGAAGGAGTGCTTGTTATTTTCATTGAATGTCCTTCAATGCTGTCCTCATCAGTACGTGTTCCGGCACTTAACGTCCATGAACTGTCGGTAGCTGCATTTTCAAATCCGGAATTGCTGATAAGGTTAAATGTGCTGGGCGAATTTCCTTTTTCAAGCTGAATGCAGTCAAAATATGCATCGCCAACACAGTCAACAAGGCCTAAATATACATACACAGTTGTTGCTGTATCAAGAGTTATTGTGGTAGTAAGCTTCTGCCATCCATCATTTATATCATCAGAAAGATTTGATTTTATCCATCTCGAATTATTATTTGAAGAAGCGTTCAATAAACCTTGTGATGTTCTTAATGAAACGAAAGCACCACCGTCACCCGATACACCGTCGACTTTAACCATAGCTTGCAGAGTATAACTTCCTGCGGGCAACAAAACCGATTGATAACCGCCCACAGCAGTTGATTCGGTAGGAGAAACAGATTCATTGATTGATACTTTAAGTGATTTATTTCCTATATATGCAGCATCGGTTGATACATTAACTGCTGATTCGGATGCGGTTATATTGCTGTATTCCGCCGTAAACGAATTTGTTGTTTCCAAGTTTCCGCCCGAAACGAGATTAACAGTTTCTCTGCCATTGGCAGCAGCTGTTGCTATTCTATTGGCTGTGTGATGATCATCTCCAGAATCGGATAAAGTATAAGTATAATCGGCAGCACCGAATACCACACTTTTATCGAGGTATGCCGAATACTGAGATTCAACACGTCCATGTCTATCAAAAATATCGGTAACAGCGATTACTTTATCAGTGACTGCAGCTGTTGTTTCAAGATAGTATGTGGTTTGAGAATTGTCAGTTGAATACTCAAACACCAATGTTTGTGTGCCATCTGAAACAGTTGCAACCTTTCCTGACGAATCAGAAGTATATGTAAATGTAACTGATTTTCCATCTGAAGTAGAGATTTGAGTTATGCGTTTACTTGAATTGTATGTGTAGTTAATTGTATATGTTGTTGTATCGTTTTTCTTATAGTTTACATTTGTCAGCAAGCCTGAAGAATACGTATATTCAACGGAATTGCCGTCGCTATCAGATATACTTGTAACTTTGCTGTTTGTGTAAGTTAACGTAATTTCCTTACCGGCTCCATCTGTAATTTTTGTAATATTTCCGCTTGTATATTCGATATCAGCCTGATTGCCATTGGAATCTTTAATTGATGTTAAGAGTAAATTGTCAAAAGTTTTTTCAATGCCATAAACATCGGTCATTATATATACATCATTGTCACTGTTATATTCAAGCTCTAATCCAAGACCATCCATATCTTTAAACACTGTTTCAGCGTCTTCTTTTTCAAGATAATGTATTGTTCCGTCAGCATCCTGATATACAACAATATTATTGCCCCTAAATCCTATAGCTTCCTGGGCGTTGGATTTCCATCCGTAACCATAATGGTTTACGGAGTACTGCATATTAGAAAAACCTTCTCCGGCAGACGAACCATTGTATATGTGGCCCAAAGATATAGGCAGCAACATGCCAGAAGTCGCATTATCAGCAGTAACTACTACAGGGTTTCCGTTGTATTCGTTTATATAAACAGAAGTATAATCGCCGCAATTTAATAATTGATATGACCAGTAATCCTCTAAACCTTTTGTATTTTGGTATGTAATTGTTACTGTTGGTGCAGTATCGCCTGAACTTTCGTATTGAGCGTATGCGTAGTCACCCTCCGACAATTCTTCGGTGTATATCTGCAGCCCATAATTTGCATCACCGTTATACCAATCACACACAGCTTTTGTAATATCAAAAGTTGCTTTATGATTTGGAACGGCACTGCTTGATTTAATTGTGCTGTAGTCAACAGCAGGTGCATTACTTGTATTTACAAACTCGCTTGACACGTATCTTTCCCATGTCATGTTTTCATTTTGCCAGTTGTTTTCAACTGATCTTACATACACATATGAATTATTCAAATTTGTTATGGCGTTATTATCATCATCCTGTGTCAATACCAATTCTGCATTGACTACCATCGCCCCACTTGTCAACATCGGTAAATCAAATTGAATGAACGAACTAAATTGTACGCCTGATTCACTGCAACCGACTTGCATTACATTTAAAGATTGTGTTTCAAACCCACTGGTAATACCACACCTATCTATATCCGAAATACTACTTTCGATAGTCGGATCAATAATAACAGGGAAAACAGTTTCTTCATCATTTATCCATTCACTGTCAGCAATAACAGAAAAGCTATAAACACCTTGTGATGCATTGCTTGTATCAAGTGAATATGAAACATCATATGAAATATCGCCGTCAGCATCGGTCATAAACGGTGCAGGGATAGTAAATTTGATATTATTATCTTCATCTACAGCATTTATATCTCCGCTGTCAGAAAGTGAAAGCGTTACACCTTCAACGAAAACGGTATAATCATAAACATAGCTGTCACAATTATCGTTTACGATAATGCTTTCTTTTACATTGCGTCCGTAGATTTCATATTTAACATCCACATTTTCGAATACATCTTCATAAACAATCTCAGAAGAGATGTTATCAAGAGACATTTCGCTTTCATTATCTAAGGAATTATCAATTATTTGACCGCTTTTATCAGCAGCACCATCAAGTGACCATGAAAGAGAAAAATCATCACCTGAGTAGTTCATCATGGTATCGGCATTCGATGACTGCGAAAACATCACATCAACATCGTTGCTTGTATTCGCAAAAACCGATGATGAAACCGAATTAAGTGAATATGTATTTACAGAAGAAGTTGAAAGAGTGTTATCGATATCTTGCCAAACATCGTTTGCGTCTTTGTAATGCACAGCAGTATCATAATATGCAACAACGTATGTGCCGTCACTCATATCAAAAGTTTTGGTACATTCAGTACGCTTTGATACATCTTCACCAATAACAAAGGGTTCAGCAACTGATGAGTTAGATTGTATGTTTTCAGTATTTGCAGAAATCAAAGCTTCACTGTTTGTATTGTCATTAGCGAAGACTTCAAATGCAACAGCTTGAACCGATATAATTCCGGCAAGAATAGCTGAAATAGATTTTTTAATTAATTCAGTTTTCATAATTGTAAATTCCTTTCTGCTGTATATACAGCGATATTTTTTGTTCTTATATTGATGCTATATCATTCTCGATTTTTGTGACATACAAATCGCATTTGGCTACGAATATGCATGCATGTGTGTCCCTGTTATCGTTGAAGATCTGATATAACTGCTAAAGACGAATAGCGCGCTTTAAGAATTAACAATCCCTTTGCCCATATATACACTATCACGACCAAAAACTTGTAAGTGTTCCTACGGAAAATCTTGTTACCATAGTTGCATCAATCGAGTCAACAACACCGTCGTAATTGACATCTGCAGCAAGCAAAGCGTTGCCGGTTAATGGTTCGATATTATTAAGTGCATGAGCTGTAATGAGGTTTGCATCAATGCTGGTTACTTCGCCGTCAAGGTTGACATCACCCATAAGGTAGCAATTTACAGAAGCGTAGCTTTCGCTGACGTTAGCGCCGTCCGCAAGCTTTAAATAGCTGTATGTAACATCAAAATAGTTTGTTACATCATCAAGATTGTATGATGAATTAAAGCGTATTTCTGCAATTTTACCCTGCGCTGTAATTGCGTTTGCAGTATCGTAATATTCACAACAAACAAGACCGTCATACTGCTTGTAGCCTTCCCAACCTGTGCTTGCTTCGGGGATTGCATCACCTTCCAAAATGCTGTTGAACTCAAGCATATTGATGTTGTAGGTTGTGGTGATTGCGGCATTTGCAATATTAGAACCTGCAGCAACATTAATCTCAACAACATAGTTGTTTGTAACGTTGTTTGCAGTAGGGGTATTTTCGGCACTTGCTGTTATTGAAAATGCGTTAAGCGACAGCATTGCCACAGCGGTTAATAATGATAAAGTTCTTTTAGTTTTCATGGCCAATTCTCCTTTTAAAGCTTAGATTATATTGTGATTGTTTATAAGAGATTTACTTTGCAACAGGACTCATATGTACATCGGACTCACCTCCGTTGTTTTTGCCTTCTATTACACTAATTAACTGAAAATGCGAAAAATGATGCATCAAATTGAAAATTTCCAAAATTTTCTATCTTTTGCACAAACGGAATACAGTACATTTTATGCACCTTCAACAAGTGATTTGTTGTTTGTTTTATCAGCAAAAAACATTACTGCTGAATTTTACATCTGTTTCGCAATGATCGTGCATAAGTGTTCTTAATCGGGTTTTAAGGGTATATAAACCGTGCGAAACCATGTTGTACTCGGTTTCAAAATCAAAAAACAATGCATCAAAACAGCGTTCCTGCTTATCAACAGTAGTCCATGTGCCGTCTTTGTTATACATCATCAGCTCGTGCAGTATCATCAAATTATTAGCTCTGTAATTGTTTTTCACAATACTTCTGCATTTAATTGTTTTGCCAATTGGTAATATGTAATTTTGTATTTCCTGATATATCAAAATAAATCCTCTGCTATGCTTTTTTAATATAGTTTTAAATGCCTTTAGTTGTTAATTGCTATGCAATCAACTGTTTTAAGGTGTTGTACTTACAACCTTAATGCCGCTGTAAGCTGTAACTGTTTCGGTGGCACCGCTGCTTGTTGTAACTGTAAACTCTGTTCTCAAGCGGTAGTTGCCGCTTGAAAGGCCTGTTTTTGTTTTGGTGTTGGAATATTCACTTCCACTAACCTGCAATCTCCATGCGTCAATATCCTGCCAACCGTTTGATGATGAGTATTTCATCAAATACATATCACCAATGATTTGAGTAACCGAAGCTGTTCCGGACGCTTCACTCTCACAAGTTGCGGATGTTCCTGATATAGTCAACTCACTTGAACAAGATTTCATATACGTACTATATACTCCGTAACCGGAATCTATAATATTTTCACTTATGCTATCGTTAGCGTTAACAGTAATTCCTGTTTGTGCAAACAGGCAAGATGCCATTAGTATGCACGCAATTAATCTTTTCATTTTCATAATTCTTAACCTCCATAGAATTTATTTCTTTATTTGAATAGTCCGTGCTATTTCTATCAATTGTTCTTTTGTAAAATCTTCATTTCCCTTAAGCGATGTATACGCTAGATGAAATTCATATCCATTGTAGGTCCATATAAAATCAAGTGAATAATCATATTCGTTCGAATTATTGATATATATTGCTTCTTCTCCATTTATTTCAATTGTTTCAATCACAGCGTTTTCAGTATTCACAAGCATATCATCGCTACCTATTAATCTTTGTGAAAACCTTATTTTGTGCGTACCTTTGTAATATATTGTAATAACATCATATTCAGTTACTTCGTGCAGTGTCTGCTCATACCCGTCCAGATTATATGTAAGTTCGTATACTTCTTCAATACTTGTTTTGTCACTAACGGTTGATTCAACAGCAACATATTCCATTTTAGCGTCACCCATAGTAAAAACGTATTTTGAGCAATACGCATAGGCGCCAACTGTCAAAACACTTGCCCCAATAAGCGCCAACGCAACATAACGCATTGCAAAACGCCGTCTGTATCTTTCAGGCTTAGGCGAACAAAACATTGTTTTTTTAATTCGCTTAAACGCTTTTTTGGTTTCGCGTGATATTTTTGCGGGAGTAAAGTCGTATTCAATGTCAAATAGATTAAATTTCGGGTCACTGTCAAAAGCGTCCTTTATCATAATATCAAATTCTTCTTCAGTCATTTTTGTGTCTCCGTATTTTTTCTTCTATATATATATCGTGAAAAAAAGCGATTTTGATTAAAAAAAGCAGAAAGTTTTTCACTTTCTGCTTTTTGCACAAAATCCAAGCCGATATTTTGTACAAACATAACAATCAAATATTGATTTCCAATGCTTCGGCTAATAGCTGTCGACCCTTGTGCAGTCTGTTTTTTACCGTGCTCACAGGAATGTTTAAAGCATCGGCAACTTCATTAAGTGTAAATCCGTACCTGCATTTCAAATACAATACGCT
>JAZQJI010000009.1:0-51107 GCA_045541475.1 Oscillospiraceae bacterium | reverse complement strand
AACTGCCTTGTATGCTGTTTCAACAGCCTTTTCAAAGGCTTCTGCAAACACAGGGATTGTCAGCTGTTCTTCGGTCTTAATTACTTTGGTAAATCCACGGAAAAGCTGGGACAAGATAACACCTGAGTTACCTCTTGCACCGCGCAGCAAAGCGCTTGCGGCTTTTTCCGCAACCTTGTCTACGGGGGTATCGTCATCAAGCAGTTCAAGCTCACGCTGAGCTGCGCCCATTGTCATGGACATATTTGTACCCGTATCACCATCGGGCACGGGGAAAACGTTTAACTCGTCAACCTCACGCTTTTTGTTTGCAATATTTATTGAGCCGGAGATGATTGCATCTCTCAGCAAGCTGCCTTTAATCACTTGAAAAATCCTCCCAATAATTATGATTTCATTCCGTCAACATAAATGTTAATTTTAAAAACTTCAATATCCGTAGCTTCTTCAACAGCAAACCTAACCTTGTTGGTAATGCTTTCAACAATGGCGGATATGTTAATTCCCATAGTAACGGTAATATGCAAATCGATGATAAGCTTGTTATCGTGATATTTCAAGCCGACGCCTCTGTCAAGAGAATCTCTGAAAGTAGAAAGACCGGCAAGTTCAGCCACAGCGCCAAGGGGCGATGTCTGATTCATTCCTGCAACGCCAAAGCAGTTTGTAACTGTATGACCGATGAGAGAAACAAGATACTCTTTCGAAACGGTGATTTTGCCCAGATGGTTATCAATATTTACCATATATATCCTCCGTTCTTTATTAAAAGGGATTAATTTTGTTGGCTTTATTGCCAATTTTATGCATATACACAGTATACTACACATTACCATTATATCACAATAAAAACATTATTGCAATACCTTTTATTGTTTTAAATATATATCAATTGTGTAAATTTTATTGTATTTTAGGCTTTAAATACAGAAAATCGGGACGTTTTTTGATTAAAAAACATTGTACCACATGGGTTTTTCGCACTCGTAAAGCCAGCGTGCATTTGCTTTTATACTTTCAAGCTCAGCAACAAGCTCATCACTGCCGCTTTCAATAAACGGCTTTATCTTGTAAATTGAAGAATTAATGGCAGAAATTCTATCGGTATCTACAAGAACGTTAAGTATAAGCGAATGTTTTTCCCAGTACTGCGAAAATTCTTTTGCATATTCAATTGCCGTTTCGTTGTTACCCATTTCATAAAGTTTCATTATATATTCAGCTTTGTTTTCAATATTTTCGCTGTGTTTTTTTAAAAACAAAAGCGATGTAAGCGAGCCTGCGCCGATTATAAATATAAGGCTCATCGCTAAAATAATTCTTTTCACTATTCAAGCTCCTTTTCAACAATAAAATGCTTTGTGTTTCTGTCCATAGTCATTAAAAAAATATCTTTTACATCAAGATTTTTTTCTTTGAGTATGCTTTTTACAAACTCTTCACCGATATTAAGCGCATTTAAAGCGCCAACAATAATTTCTCCGTCGCTTATGATGATTTCGGGCGGTGCAATATCACTGCCCTTGATGTTCAAAACCTCGTTTGTGGGATTTTGCGCGGCAAATTTTTCAAACACGCTTATTTTACCCGTTGTTTCCACAATGGCAAGCTGCACATCCTGAATAGAAAAAGTCCCCTGCGAGCGCAATCCTTCGTAAAGGTCGGCAAGGGTAAAACGCAAATCTCGCAGGGCTTTTTGGTCTATAACGCCGTCTTTTATAACGATTTTTGGACTGCCGCACACAAGCTTGCGTATTTTGCGTGATTTTAACGTAACGTAAGACATTAAAACATCAAGACAAACAAGCGAAAGCATTGGCACAATGCCAACGGTTAAGGGAATTGTTACGTCTTCAAGCGGCAAGGTTGCAATGTTTGAAACTAAAATTGTAATAACCAATTCAGAAGGCTGTAGCTCGGCAATCTGCCTTTTGCCCATAAGTCTTACTGCGAATATAACCAAAAAATACAGCAAAAACGCTCTTATCATTATAACAAGCATAGTTTTGTCTTTTATCCTTTTTAAAAAGTTTTTGCATTTAGTTTGTGCAGCAAGCATTGCAAATATACGGCAAAAAAGCGTAATAAATAAAGAAAAAATGCTAAAAATATAAAGCGAATATATTTTTTAACGGAGCGTGTTTTTTTATGTATGAGCAACTTAAAAACGAAGCAATTTTGCCCGATTTGGAGCAAAATATAGCAAGGGTGCGCCAAATTTGCGGCAACACTTCCGATTTGCTTGTAAACCCGTTTACCTGCGGCAATGTAAAGGCTTGCTTTTTTGGCAGCGAAGCGATGTTTTCAAGCGCAATGCTTGCTGAGCTTGTGCTTGAACCGATAACTAAAGTTCCCGAGAGTATAAACGACGCATATACTCTGTTTGATTATATACAAAACAAGCTGATTTTATCGGCAGATAGGGTTGAGGTGACAAACTATGCCGATTTTTTCCGCACGCTTGATTCGGGCTTTGCCGTTATTGCCGCGCATGGAATACCCATGGTGCTTGCGTTTGGTATTCAGGGTTATGAAAAGCGTTCGTTAAGTGAGCCTAACGGAGAGGGGAATATCTTGGGCTCGCATGAGGGCTTTTGCGAGGTTGTGCGTATTAATATGTCGCTTTTGAGAAGAAGGTTGAAAACTCCAATGTTCCACATGGAACTTTTTACGTTAGGCTCGCAGAGCAAAACCGACGTTTGCCTTTGCTATATGCGTGATAGAGTTCCGCAAAGCCTTATTACCGATATCAAGCATAGTTTATCAAAAATCAAGTTGGAAGCGATTTTATCTTCAGGTTATGTAAGACCGTTTTTGGAAAGCGAAAAACCGCATATTTTTGATTCTGTCGGAACAAGCGAGCGGCCCGATGTTGTGTGTGCAAAAATTATTGAAGGCAGGGTGGCACTGCTTATTGACGGCATACCCTTTGCGCTGACCGTTCCCAAGCTGATTTCCGAGAGCTTTCAGACCCTTGACGATTACTGCTTTAAACCGTTTTATGCAACGTTTATACGCATTTTAAAGTACGCCGCATTTTTAATTGCGCTGTTTTTACCGGCAATTTACGTGGCTTTCGGTGTGCATCATCAAGATATGCTGAACCCGACTTTGCTTTCTATTTTGCAGGAAGGTGAAGAAAAAGCGCCTTTTCCGCTTTTGGCGGAAGCGCTTGGTGTTTTGCTGATTTACGAGATTATAAGAGAAGCAGGTCTGCGAATGCCAAGGGGTGTTGGCGGCACGGTTAGCATCGTCGGCGGTTTGATTATCGGTGATGCGGCAGTTTCAAGCGGACTTATCAGCACGCCCATGCTTACCATTGCCGCCGTTGCAGTTTTAAGCGGATTTGTTATAAGTGATTTTGCTCCGCAAATTGCCTTTTTGCGCATTGTGTTTTTAGCCTGCGGCGGACTTTTTGGATTGTTTGGCATAGCCTGTGCAGCTTGCGTTGTTTTGTTTAATGTATGCGCCACACAAAGCTATGGATACCCCGTAACTGCGCCGTTTTCTCCGTTTGATTTGTACGCTATGCGAGATACTGCCATGCGCATTGGTTTTGCAAAACTGCAAAAGGGCGGCTTTACTATCGAAAAACTGAAAAAAGGTGACAGCAATGAATAGATTAAGCGGCGGACAGATATTTGCGTTTGTGCTTGCAAGTGGTGTGTTCTTTGTGTTTTCGTCAGCGTGTGCACAAAGTTTTTCGCAAACAATCGGTATTTTGCTTTGCACGATATTTATGCTGATTATCATAGGTATAGCTTCAGCTTTTGCAAAAAATAAAACCTACGGCACGTTTTCGCATATCTTTTTGCTTATTTCTTTGATATTTTCGGGCGCAGGGTGTGTAGCTTCGTTTTACAACGCCGAAAGTAATGCTGATTTTGGCATAAACCACAAAACCATGCTTGCCGTTTTGCTTGTCGTGGCGGTAATATACTGCGCATCATTGGGTATAAAAGCTTCGGCAAGGTGCGCCGTGGTAATATCGGCACTTACCGTTTTTGCAATATTTTTGCTGATTTTTGGGGCGTTTTCAAAAGCAGACATAAAAAATCTGCAATTTGATTTTGATATTTATAAAACGCTTGATTTTTGTTTTGAATGCTTTGCGTTAAATGCATTGTCAGTTATTGCAATTGCTTTAACAGTGCAGAAAAAGTCGGACAAAAAATCAAAATATGCATTATATGGTGCGGCTTTATCAGCGGTAATTGGTGCGGTACTTTCAGTTTTGTATCAAGCTATCGGAGCGGATACAGCAAGCTATTTTTCTCTGTTTGCGCAGGCACAACCATTTGCGGTGCAAAGCGGCGAGTGGATATATATCATCATTTACGGTATGTTAAGTGTGTTTACACTTTCACTGATAATCACACTTGCATCGGATAGTCTTAAAAGTATTTTACCAAAAGTAAAATTTGCAAGCGTTATCTGCGCAGGGTGCATTTTTGCACTTGCCGCAATAATGCCGTATGTTTATATCAAAACAAAGCCCATTATTTTAGCAGGTATAATAACAGCAATGCCGAGCGTCCTTTTCGGGCGCTCGGCACATAAAAAAACGTGATATAAGTTTTAAAGCAGTGTAATACCTTTTTCAGCGCAGGTGCGCACCATTTCTTCGGGCCAGACAGACGCCTGCACCTCGCCGATGTGAGCTTTTTCAAGCAGCAGCATACAAAGCCTTGATTGACCTATACCGCCGCCTATTGTAAGCGGCAGAACGTTTTCGGCTATCATACGGTGGTAGTCAAATTTAAGTCTGTCCTCAGCGTTTGCAATTTTCAGCTGACGCATAAGCGACTGCGCATCAACACGAATACCCATTGATGAAATTTCAAGCGAATTTTGCAAAGCTTCGTTCCACAAAAGCAAGTCGCCGTTTAGGGTCCAATCGTCATAATCGGGCGCTCTGCCATCGTGCTTTTTGCCGCTTTTAAGCGTGTCGCCTATTTTCATGATAAAAACGGTTTTGTGTTCCTTTGTTATCAGCATTTCACGCTCTTTTGCGGTCTTGTCGGGGTACAAATCTTCAAGCTCCTGCGTGGTGATGAAAAAGGGTGTTTCGCACACGTGCGTTTTAAGTGCGGGATAACGCAGATTTACCTTGCGCTTTGTAAACGCAATTGCCTTAACGATGTATTTTACAGTTTCCTTTAAATATTCTTCACAGCGGTTTTCGGGCGCAATAACCTTTTCCCAGTCCCACTGGTCAACAAAAATGGAGTGAATATTGTCGGTATCGTCATCACGGCGTATAGCGTTCATATCGGTATAAATGCCCTCGCCGACTCTGTAATTATAACGGTAAAGAGCCATTCTCTTCCACTTTGCAAGCGATTGAACGATTTCTGCGCAGCAGTCGGTCTTTTTGGTAGAAAACTCAACCTTGCGTTCAACGCCGTTTAAATCGTCGTTAATGCCACAGTTCTGCTTAACAATCAGCGGAGCGGTAACCCTGTCAAGAGTAAGCTCGAAAGAGAGCGCCTGCTGAAAAACATCTTTAATATACTTAATTGCGTGCTGTGTTTCACGCAGTGATAATATCGGTTTGTAATCTGAAGGGATATACAGCGAATCTGCCATAAAAAACCTCTCTCCTTTAAATCTTAGGGGGAATATAATTTATCTTATGCTGCCGACTGTTCTGGGGTACAAAATTACGTCTCGGATATTGGAAACGCCGGTAACGTACATAATAAGTCTTTCAAAACCAAGACCAAAGCCGCCGTGCGGTACAGAGCCGTACTTTCTCAGATCAAGGTAATCGCTGTAAAGCGAAAGATTCATTCCGCGGCTTTCCATAGCGGCAACAAGCTTATCGTAATCCGCCTCGCGCTCGCTTCCGCCAATGATTTCACCAACGCCGGGAACAAGAAGGTCAACAGCGGCAACAGTTTTGCCATCGGGGTTTTGCTTCATGTAAAAGGATTTGATTTCCTTGGGGTAGTCTGTTACAAAAACAGCCTTTTTGAATACCTTTTCAGCAATGTAGCGTTCATGCTCGGTCTGCAAATCGCAGCCCCACTCAACAGGGTATACAAAATCCTCGCCCGATTCCTGCAAAAGCTTAATAGCCTCTGTGTAGGTAACAACGCCAAAATCATGTGAAATAAGGTCTTCAAGTCTTTCAATAAGACCGTTTTCAAAATGTGCGTCAAAAAATTTCATTTCATCGGGGCAGTCCTTTAAAACCTTTCCGATAACGGTTTTTATCATGCTTTCTGCTTCTTCAATGATATCGGGCAACTGCGCAAAAGCAATTTCGGGTTCAACGTGCCAGAATTCAGCCAAGTGCTTGGGTGTGTTGCTGTTTTCTGCTCTAAAGCTGGGGCCAAAGGTGTAGATTTTACCCATTGCCATTGCGGCAACTTCACCTTCAAGCTGACCGGAAACACTAAGGCCTGCCTTTTTGCCGAAGAAGTCATCAGCGTAATAATCGGCTTCGTTTTCATACTTTGTTGAATAGCCGATGGTTGTAACCTGGAACATCTCGCCTGCGCCTTCGCAGTCGCTGCCTGTGATAAGCGGTGTGTTGATGTAAACGAAGTTCTTTTCCTGAAAATAGCGGTGCAATTCAGCCGCCATTACGGAGCGGACACGCTGAACAGCGTTAAATGTGTTTGTTCTGCCGCGCAAATGGGGCATTGTGCGCAAAAATTCAAGCGTGTGACGCTTTTTCTGCAACGGGTACTCAGGCGGGCAGGTGCCGATAACTTCAATGCTTTCTGCGTTGATTTCAACGCTGCCCTGGCGCGCTTCAACAACAGTACCCACAACTTTAAGCGATGTGCCGAGGTGCAGCGCTCCTTCGTAGTCAATGTCGCTTGCCTTGTCAACAACAATCTGCAAATGCTTTAAGCTTGTGCCGTCGTTAAGTTCAATAAAAGCTACATTTTTGGAATTTCTCGCAGTTCTGACCCAGCCGCAAACGGTAACGCTTTGACCGATAAATTCTGCATTTTCAAAGATATTTTTAATGTCAATGTGTTTCATAATGTTTTTCTTTCCTTTCGATAAATTTCAAGAAATTTTGCCGATAAAAACAAAAAACTCCCGTCCTATCCGCAAAAATAGGACGAGAGAAATTATAATCCAAAAAAACTCCCGCGGTGCCACCTAAATTACCGTTTTGCAAAAGCAAACGGTCGCCTTAAATACTGTTAACGCACAGATAAACGTCGCCCCTAATAACCTTTTGCATAAAACAAAAGGCTTTCAGTTTGCTGCTCGTGAAGTGTTATTCACACAGGGCGCTTATGCGGCTTACACCTTGCCCGCACTCTCTGAAAAAAGCGGCGTTACTGCGTTACTTCTCTCCGTCATCGCATTTATACACAACATATTATATCACCTAAAATTTTGTCTGTCAAGATATTTTGGCGCATTTGATTTGTTAAAATACAGCAGGCTGTCTATAATTTATCTTTTGCTGTCAGCAAAAAAACACACAAATTTAGCCATAAAGATATGTAGACTTGTTTTTTGTTTTGTGATATAATAAAACTAATTATAATATTAAGTTGAATTTAAGAATTGCCATGTATAATATCAACAAAATCAGCTCGTTGTTATTGTGCAAGTATACAAAGTGGCAAAAATTAAAAATTTTTATGTTACAATTTGCAGTTGCAAATCGTATTCATTGTGTAGGGGGTGTCCGGTTAAAATATTATGAATTCGCAGAATAAATCTTTGCAAAAAGAGGACTGCGTTGAAAAAATCATCAAAAAATATTCGGACACTGTTTATAAGCTTGCATTTGCCCGTGTGCGATGCAAGGAAGACGCAGACGATGTTTTTCAGGAAGTTTTTCTGAATTACATAAAAAACACCCCCGAATTTGAAAACGCAGAACATGAAAAAGCGTGGTTTGTGCGTGTTACGTTGAATTGTTGCAACGATGTGTGGCGCAAAAACGAAAAACGCAGCGAAGTTTCTCTTGATGAGGCAAGGGATGTTGCCGATGATAACGCTGAAGATAATTTATTTTTAGTTGAGTATGGGTTGAATAAGCTTGAACAAACCGACAGAACGCTTATCCATTTATATTATTATGAAGAATACAGCTGCTCGGAAATTGCAAAAATGCTGGGCAAAAGCTCGGCGGCAGTACGTATGCAGCTTTCCAGAGCGCGCAAGGCTTTGAAAAAATACTTAGAGGAGGACGGCGGCAATGCTTAAAAGTGCATATAAAGACGCAATTAATAAATATGTGCCCGACAGCGCACTTATTGAGAGCACAAAAAGCGCAATGCGCAGTGAAATAGCAAAGCTGTCCTTAAATGATGATAAATCTGCAGTAATTGCCGTTGCTTCACAAGCGGGCGAAAAAATGGGCTTTTGGCAGAAATACGGCAAGTTTGCCGCAGGTGCTGCCTGCATTGTTTTGATGGTGGGCGCGGTTGTTGGTGTTGCGGCTTATCTTGATAATGACGATATTAAAAACAATAAAGATACTTTTGCTTCAAGCGGACATCTGGGCTTTGACGGCAACGCTGCCAACAGCGGCAACGGCTCTGTTTTGGTTGATATTACCGAAACCACAACTTCGGTAACAACAACCGCTGTCAATGTTCAGAGCACCCAAACGCAAACAACAAAGGCGTTAACAACAACATCAACCGTTGCACAGGTGCAAAGCACAACTACGGCACAAGTTACATCGGCAACAACACAAGCAACGGCTGTGCAGGTAGTGACAACTGCAAAAACAACATCTGCAACAACAAAGCATACCACAACCGCAACAACGGCGCATACAAGTCAAAATGCTGTTACAACAACAACGGCAAAAAATCCGCAGCAACCGCCAAGACCGCATTTTGACTACTACGACCCGCAGTACGACCCTAACTTTAACGGTGGCTTTGGCGGAGATTTCGCAGAAGAGTTTCTTTTTGAACATCAAGGCATTTTCTATTACTTTGATATGCACAAGAGCGACAGGGTAAGGGTTAATATCGAAGGTGAGGAATATTCACTGCGCGAGGCGCTGGATAAAAAAATGGTTATGCCGCAGGATTTGCTTGAGTTTGAAGGCTTTATCTGTAAGGGCTATTATAACGATAACAAAAACACCGCGCCTGTTACCGTTCATCCTGAGTATGAGCAGCAGATGCAGCAGCAAGGCGGTTTTATGCAGGCGCAGGATGAAATGCGTGAGGACGCACAATCGGAAGGCTATGTCGAAAATCCCACGCAGGATTGCGATTGTTGCGAAGAAACACCGCAGGGATAATTAATTTTTGGCATATATTTTTATGATATAAAATTTGCAGCACAGAAAGGAGGTTGTGATTAATGGCAATCAACACGTTTAAAAGGTACGAAAAAAAGTATCGGGTAACGGATAAACAGCTTGAAGAAATGATGCCGGTTATACTGCAGTATATGAACTTTGACAAATACTGCGTAGGGGGTAAGGAATACGGCGTTTATAACGTTTATTTTGATACCCAGGATAAATATCTGATTCGTGAATCTTTGCAAAAGCCGAGATATAAGGAAAAGATCCGTCTGCGTACATATTGCTCACCCGCGCAGGATAACGACACTTGCTTTTTGGAACTGAAAAAGAAGTTTGACAAGGTTGTGTTTAAACGCAGAATAACAACAACACTTGCTCAGGCTGAAGAATTTTTGTTTAACGGAACAAGTCCTGAATTTGATGATAAGGACTACATAAACAATCAGGTTCTGGCAGAAATAAGAACGTTTATGGATATGTATGATATCGTGCCGAGTCAGTACATAAGCTACAAGCGCTTTGCGTTTTTCGGCAAAGAGGATTCAAGCTTTAGAATGACGTTTGACCGCAATATCACAACTCGCAGTAATGATTTATCGCTGAGATACGGCAGCTACGGAACGCAGCTTATCGGCGAGCACGAAAGGCTTCTTGAAATTAAAATCAACGGAGCAATGCCCATGTGGCTGGCAACAATGCTTTCCGAAATGGGCATATTCAAAACAAGCTTTTCCAAATACGGAAAAGCGCACGAAAAAAACGTTAAGGAGGAAATGGGTCTTGAAGTTGACAACTCCAAGACTGAGCAGGTAGCCAATGCAGATTTGCGCCATGCGGTTTGAAATTCTGTAATATCTGCACCGGAATAATATAAATCATGATAGTAAATTCGCTTTTTGATACACCCTTTGTAAACATTATTACTGATTCGCAAGCAGACGGCCTTACCCTTGGACAGCTTCTTGCAGCCATGGGTACAGCTCTTGCAATTGGCTTTGCAATCAGTCTTGTTTACATAATTACACACAAAAAAACCGGCTATAACGCAAGCTATATCTGGTCCATACTTTTTCTGCCGCCCATAGTTGCTTTAATGATTATGATTGTCGGCGATAACACAGGCGCCGCTTTGGGTACTTTGGGTGTGTTCTCGCTTGTTCGTTTCCGCAGTGTGCCCGGTGACCCTAAAGATATTGCATACCTTTTCTTTGCTCTTGGTGCAGGCCTTGCCTGCGGTATGGGATATCTCTTCTACGCAGTAGTTTTTGGTGTACTTATCTGCGCTGTTGCGTGTCTTGTTTCGTTTGTTAGATACGGCGAGCCTAAAACAGCACACATGGTTTTAAAGGTTACCGTGCCCGAAAATATGAATTATCGCGGCAGATTTGATACAGTGCTTGATAAATATGCAGTTTCATGGCATTTTCATAGAGTAAAAACAGTTGATTTCGGCTCGCTCTTTGAAGTTGTTTATTATATGGAACTGAAAAACGATATCGACGAAAAAGCGTTTCTTGATGAAGTCAGAGCTCTTAACGGCAACCTTACCGTTGTGCTTATTGTGAGAGAGTTTGACGACAAGGTTTATGAACGCTGATTAAATTAACATAGCTTTTTTCTAATATCCCTTTATATCGCCTCGGCGGATACAGAGCTGCAAATGTATCCGCTGGGGTACCCCCCAAAAAAATTACGCATTTTCTTTTCTCCATCCCAAATATTGTAAGCAAAGAGAGCGCTTCTCCTTCTTAGGATTAGCGCTCTCTTTGTTTTTTTATGCAATTAATATTTTATTTGCCAACAGCATTATTTTGTTTTTCCATCAATTCGGCTATGCCCTTTTTGCCCAGAGCAATCAGCTGATTAAGCTCGTCTGCGTCAAATGCTCTGCCCTCGCCCGTACCCTGAATTTCAATAAACGAGCCTTCCTCGTCCATTACAATATTCATGTCAACCTCAGCGGTGCTGTCCTCACGGTAGCAAAGGTCAAGTATGGGTGTGTTTGAGCTTATTCCCACAGAAACTGCCGCAACCTGATGAACAAGCGGATTTTTTTCAATAAGTCCGTTTTTAAGCCATTTGTTAACGCCTAAAACAAGTGCTGCATAAGCACCTGTGATAGATGCCGTGCGTGTGCCGCCGTCTGCACTTAAAACATCGCAGTCAATCCAAATAGTTTTTTCGCCCAAAGCCTCAAAATCAACTGCGTGGCGCAAGCTGCGGCCTATAAGACGCTTGATTTCTGTTGAACGACCGTCCGGGCGAGAGGTTTCACGCTTTTTTCTGCCCTGTGTGGAAGAGGGGAGCATTGCATACTCGGCAGTGAGCCAGCCCTTGCCCGTACCTTCAAGAAAGGGCATTGTTTTTGGTTCTAAAAGTGCGGTGCACAAAACCCTTGTGTTTCCCCAATTGATTAACACCGAACCGCCGCTTGTCTGCGTAAATTCGGGTACAATTTCAACGTTTCTCAGCTCGTTTTCTTTTCTCAAATCCACTCTCATGATATATCTCTCCTTATGTTTTAGTTATATTGTTTTAAAAACTCTAAATATTTAACGCCAAAAAATTCCGTTGGCTCAAAGGTCATCTGCGATTTTATCAGGCAAGGCCCTGCAAACTGACTTAAATCCCACGCCAAAAAGCCTAAATCATGCTGTTTGATAAATGCAAAAAGCTTTTCGAAAAATTCATCACATTTTAGCTTGTTGGGTGCTTCTTGCGGAATAACATGATCGCCGTAATGTCCAAACTCGCCCACAATTACGGGGTATTTATCAATTGCACATTCAACGGTGCTTTGCCAATCTGTATTTTTCCATGGGTAGATGTGTGTATCAACAACAATGCCGTTGCCAACGGTATCTTCAAAAGCCAAATCGGTTGCAAAAGGACGCAAATCAAATCCCCAATCAATACCGCCAATAACGCAGATGTTCTTTGCTCCCGTTGAGCGCACCGTATCAAACAGTTTTTTCATGCCAACGCAGTTGTATTCAACACCTTCAAGCGTAACGGTGCCGCCGTTAAAAAGCACGTCTGCGTTAATATCTCTCGGCTCGTTGAATAATCCAAACAAAACGTTTTCGGCATTGGCGTAAAGGCTTGCAAAATCATGCCAGAATTTAACGCTTAAATCATCGGGCATGGGGTTTTTGCAACCGCCCAAGTGCGTGTAGTTTCCTGCACCGTGCAAATCTATAATGATATATGCGTTGTGCTTTGCGCAAAAATCAATAATACGCTTAATTCTGTTTTGATACGCAAGCGCGGTAAAACCAAAATGTTTTTGTTCGCTTGTCATGCCGTACCACGCACCTGCCGAAACGGGCAGGCGGATTGCGTTGCATTTCCAGTTTACAATGGCGTGTTCAATGCACGCTTCCAGCCTTGAAGCACGCACGATGGACCATTCCAACGCGGAGCAATTAACACCGCGCAGAATAACTTTATTTCCGTTTTTATCGCATATTATATTGCCTTGTGTGTGTAAAATCATGATGTTTTTTCTCCGTGATTAAAGTGAAACCAAGCCACTCCATATAGTGTAATATTTTTCTGCCTGATTATTAATTGTGCTTGCCGCACTTGCTGATGAATAGCTTGCAATAAGCGAAGCGTCCCTTGTATCAATACCGCCGTCTGCATTCGGGTCTGCGGCAAGCAGGGCAAGTTCGTTGTTTGTTGCCGAAAGCGTTGGTTTATCCGCACCTGAAGGCAAGGAAGCAAGCGCACTGCTGTAACTTGCAATTACTGAAGCGTCCCTTGTATCTATTGCGTTATCAAGGTTTGCGTCGCCTCGCATGGCTATGTTAAGCGCTGCAACACCTGCGGTTTTGTTGCCCATGGTTTCAAAGTATTCGTTAACTGCGCTGTCGGTGCCGTTGTAAACAACCTTTGCATAGCATTGGTTTGTTAAATTATCGGCATTTGCCCAGAAAACTGTGTAAGGCGAAGCGTTGTTTTCAAATTTGCAGTCAGTGGTTATATTTTTGTAAGTGCCGTTGCTTAATTTTGCTTTTACGGTAAAATTGCTGTTTGACAAAGGTGTTTTGTCATCTGCCAAGGCGTAAATATCGTTTTGCGAAAATTCAACAGAAACAACGGGGTAGGATGTATCGGAAGGGAGATTGCCCACGCTGTGTATTTTTGCAAAAAGCTGAACCCAATGCAGCATGCCGTTTGCATAAACAACGCCCACGCCGATATTTTCAAAGCTTGTTTCAAGAATGTTTGCCCTGTGCCCTTCTGAGTTCATCCAATCTTCCATAACCTCCTGCGGAGTGCTTTGACCCATGGCAATGTTTTCGCCCACTGCATAGTAAGTTATGGCAAAATCATCCAAAACGGTAAAGCAGTTTGTGCCATCGGGGCGGGTGTGGCTGTAATATTCAACAAGCTCCTGCGCTCTTTTGGCTGCTGCCGCACTCAATCTTTCGTTTTTGGTCAGCGCATCAAGACCATTTGCAGCTCTTTCAACGTTAACCAGCCTAATAACTTCATCGGCAAAGGCGTTAATTTCATCGGTAGATACAATATCAACAATGGTATAATACCAATAAAGCGTGCCGCCAACAACGGCAGATCCTACGGCTATGGTGTCGTACTCCTGCGAAAGCACGGGCGTGTTTTCTATCCATGCCTGTGCAACCTCTTGCGCAGTATATGCCGATGCCGCAGACTGAAAAACGTTTGCGCATATCAATCCGTATTCATCAAACAAGCTGTAAACATCAGTACCATCGGGACGTGTAAAAGCAAAGCTTTCAGCAAGCTCGCGCGCTCTAATATCAGCAATAGCGTCAAGCTTTTCGTTCTGTGCAAAGGGGGTTAATCCGTTTGCGGTACGCTCGGCATTAATCAGACTGATTACCGTTTCGGAATTATCGGCGGCAGAGGCGCTTATTGATATATCGTCATTTGACAATTCAAACTCTGAATAATATGTGCACAAGCACGTTGCCGTACACACAGCAGCCAGCACAAACGAAATAAATCTTGCAAAAATTTTCTTTTTCATAATAACCTCCACCGTTTGATTTTTTTGATGTATTTATTATACAACAAACTTGATGTTTTGTAAAGAAATATAAAAAAACGACCGTAATTTCTTACGGCCGTTTTTGTTGTTAAATTAAAAGCTTACCAACCCAAAATTTCGCTCCAGATATCGTAGTATTTCTTAGCTTCGGGAGAAGGATCGGTGTAGTTTGCATTAACGGAAGCAAACTTAGCAGCGTTAGCAGCGTCCTTAGTATCGATATTTCCGTCTTCGGTTATATCGGAAACGAACTTAGAAAGTCCATCGTTGATGTTTGAAAGCTCGGGTTCAGCATCGTTAGGACCAAGGTTTGCGCACAAGCTTGCGTATTTAGCCATTGCAGCAGCGTCCTTGGTATCAACAGCGTGGTCAAGGTTTGCGTCGCCTCTGCGTGCAATGTAGCAAGTGCTGGACTTAAGTGCAATGCCCACGCCTGAAGCATCGTAAAGAACGCCTTCAAGCAGGCCAAGGTCTGTCATGTAGTTGAATGCATCGTTGCCTGTAAGTCCGAGTTCTTCGTTGATATCAGCAAAGAGAGCGGCAAGAACTTCGTCATCGGTGCTGATTACTGTATCAATACTGAAGTTGATTGTTGTTCTGTCAGCTCTGTATGCTGCCCAGTAAATGTCAAACGGTGAAACTCCGTCATCGCCGTTTAATACAAGGCTTGAATCGTAAGAAGAGTTTACAGAAAGGAATGTGCCATCAGCAGAAACGCTGTTTGTTAAGTATTCGCTAAGGTCGATAACAATAATTTCATCATAGCTCGGTCCACCGTTGTCTACAGATATGAAGAGTTCAAAAGTGCCCTCGCCGGAAACATCAAGAGTTGCTGTATCATCAGCGAAGAAATAGCCAAGCTCATCAGAAGGCTGTGTTTCAACACTAAAGTAGATGCTTGTTGTGGTTGTTACAACGCTGCCAGGTGTTGTTGTGGTGGTAGTGCTGCTGCTGCCACCTTCAACTGTAATTTCGCCGTCAACAGTTTCAAATTCAACGTCGTTCATATCAGCGTCGCCCATTGTTTCGGGAACAACCTGAACGGGAATTATTGTGCCTGCAGGCTCTGTTCCGTTAAGTGTAACGGTGTAAGTTGCAAGAACGCCGTCGCCTTCGATTGTACCCATCATGGAGAAGTATACAAGATCGCTTGTGTTTACGCCGGGATCGCTGAACATTATCGAGCCGGTGTAGGAGCTGTTTGCGGGAACTTCGCCTGTAACTGCGGAGGTGAATGTGTAGCCTTCAGGAAGTACAAGCTGATACTGCAATGCTGTGATGCCGGGGTTGTTTACAATGTAAACGTCAAACGTTGCAGTTGTTGCACCTTCGGGAACAACAATGGGAGCTACGCAGATGCCTGCGCCGTCAACATCAAAGGAAACGCTTGTGGAAGATGTTGTAGTAGTTGTAGTTGTAGTAGTTGTTGTTGTGGTTGTTGTAGTTGTAGTAGTTGTAGTAGTTGTTGTGGTGGTTGTTGTAGTTGTGGTAGTAGTAGTTGTTGTTTCGCCTGTGTCACCGACAATTTCAAGATAACCGTCAACAACCTGCATATAGGGGAAGAGGTTAACCTGAACATCGGGATAAATTTCGTTCTTAACGCTTGCACTCTGGGTGTAGAAAGAAAGAGGATACTGGCCGGGTACAATGTCCTGAGCAACATCAAACTGCATATAGAAGAGAGTTGCTTCGTCATCGTAAATAACAGATGCATTAGCAAAGTTTACAACACACATTCCAAAATCATCAAGAACCTGGAAAGTATCGGAAGTAACGTAATCGCCGTAAACGCCGGTAGCGTTCAGATATGTTGTATCATAGGAAGGAACGAGGAGGTATGATCTGAAACCTGCGTTGTTTTTGATCGTAACAGGGATTTCAACCTTGTAGTTCTTAGCTGCAAGCTCATCAAGAGTGAGTGAAAGCTTGCCCTGTTCAATAAGCATATCGCCTACATCAACCGAGCTTTGTGTAGTAGTTGTTTCCTGAGCATTATCAACAATAGTGATAGTGCCGTCAACAAAATTTGCATACTCAGCAAGGTTTACTTTATCTTCGTTGTACATTTCGTGCTCAGGCTGAACAATATCATGCCAGAAGCTGATATCGTACACATCGCCTACGGCTGCGTTTTCGTCAACCTTGTACTTAACGGTGTATAAGGTTACATCGCCGTAAATGTTGTATGCCTGTGAGTATACTGTGATGAAAAATCCTACCTGGGGAACCGCATCGTTGTTGATGTTAACAACACCTGCGTAGTCACCCTCGATAGAGTCTACCGTGATATTATCACTGGGGTAGAAAAGCTCAAACAGCTGGGTGTTGAAGCCGGGGTTGTTTTCTACATAAACATCAAGCTCCACGTAGTAGTCGTTTGCGGCAA
This sequence comes from Oscillospiraceae bacterium, assembly GCA_045541475.1. GTDB lineage: Bacteria > Bacillota > Clostridia > Oscillospirales > Ruminococcaceae > RGIG3077. The sequence goes on along the minus strand of JAZQJI010000009.1, from coordinate 34,430 downwards.
GCTCTTCAAGAGTAATCTCGGTGCTTTCGTGAACCACGTTAATGTTTGAATACTCATTTTTGGCAGCAGAAGCCTTGAGAGCGTTGCCGGGGTTGAAAGATGTGATTGCAAGGCTTGCCGCAGTCATAGCAAAAGCTGTAATGCCTGCCAAAGCCTTTTTAAAAATCGGTTTCATCTTTGCTTTTTTCCTTTCTGAATAAAATATTTTTTCGACAAATCCGTCATTTATCATTATACACGAAACTTTATGTTTTGTAAAGTAAAAAGCCAAATTTTTTTGCCTGTTTTTGCTACAAAAATGCTTTATAGAATTTGGGCAAAAAAGCAAAATCACGCAGCCGAAAAAACGTTAACGACTGCGTGATTATTTGATTATTATTTTTGCCTTGTTTAAGTGATGTTAAAAAAGCTGTTCCCAAAGGGTGCAAAGCTCATTGGCGGCAACGGGTGCGCCCGCAAGGCTTTGCGAAATAGAATAGCGCGTGCTTAATGCTTCCCATTGTGTAAGCATGGCTGAATCCTGCGTTGCAATCTCGCTGTCGCCGCTGCAATCTGCCAAAAATGCAGAAAGCTTGTTGCCTGCGCAAAGCAAGGGCATTTCAGCAGGCTGACCAAAAGCAATGGCAGTTTTATATTCCTGCATATCTGCAATATATTCTGAAATTTCCGCTGTATCAAAATTGTTTGCTGCGTGGTCAAGGTTGGCATCGCCTCGCTGACCGATTGTCAGACTGACACTGCCGACGGTATATCCGTATTTTTCGCAAAAAGCAATAATGTTGCTGTCGTTTCCGCAGTAGACTACGTCAAGCGTATAATTGAAGGCGGGGTTGTCTGAGTTGTATGAATCCCAATAAAGCTCATACGGAGAAATTTGAGATTTAAGTGCACAGTCATCGCTTACATCAATGATACTTCCATCGTAAAACAAAGCCAGCACGGTATAATCCTGCAACTCAAGTTCGGTACGGTTGTCAGCGTAATAATACCCCAAAAAGCCTTCCGTGCTGAAGGTGTCGATGCACTCATCATCGGGGGTATCGCCGGTGTTTATAACCATAATAAAGCCGTTTTCGTACTGTGTGTCGTAGCTTTCAAAATCGGAATAAACAGCGCTGTTTTGACCTTCGGCATTCTTTTCATCCCACCACATAAGGTTAAATATATCGCCGCCGCAGGTTTTTTCGGGCAATGTAAAGGTAAGAGTGAAAAGCGTGATTTCGCCCGTTTCGGCATTGGGCTGTACCGTTTCGGAAGAATAGCCGTTTACCTGCACTATTCCCGCAGGGTTGTTTGTAAGCGCGCCAACGGTAAGGTTAAAATCTTCTGAAGAGATGCCTGTTTTTTTATCAAACGTCATAGATTCTCCGCAGAGAACGTCGTTATCAAGCCAAATTTCGTCGTAGCCGTCGGGCGCACAGTCTGCATAGCATAAATACTTGCTGTTCCAACAGCTTATGCCGTTTTCTGCCTGGGTAGAATAAACCCTTACCGAAACTTTGTAATCGGAAGCTTTGAGTTCATCAAGGGTAATTATTTGCTGCTCAATGTGCAGTGTGGCACTGTTATCGGTATTGGCAAGAGCTGTTACAACTGCTTGGGCAGAAGAGGTGATTGCAGCAGCCGAAACTGTTGGCATATTATCATTTGCGCCCCATGCCGATATCGCGCACCCTGCCGATACCATTGCGGCAACGGCAAAACTGAAAGCGCGTTTAATCAAATTCTTTTTATCCATATTATATATATGTCCTTTCAAAAACAAGGATTTGTCTGTTTTTAATCAAAATTTTAAAACAAGCGCCAAATTATTGTACACATTATATTATACATAAATATTTTTTGTTTGTAAAGATTAATTGTTAACAAATGCCAAAATGTTTTTTGTGCATTTTAGCGTATTGTTAAAATCCAAATAATTATCCGCAGGATTTGTTTGATGCGCAAAACGCCGTAGCTACTGCAAAAACAGTGCGTGCCGTGCAGGCACGATGCGCAAAAGATAAAAATTAATATTTTGCAGGGGCGTTTTGTGTTGCATTTTTGCGTTAAATGAGTTATAATGAAATACACTATGCTATTTTGGGGTAGTGTGTATTCTTGAAACATAGCTTAAGCTTAATGCTTGGTGTTTTTTGAAAAAAAATACTGTATGCGGAGGAGACTTGTAAGTTGAATCATATTTTGGATAAAGCAGAATATAAAAGACTTGTTGACAAATCTGCTGTGCCTGTGTGCAATATATTGAGAGTAAACATTGCTGCAATTAATATGCAGTGGCTTGTTGATTATCTTGAAAAGAATATAAAGGATATTTCCGGCGATTACATTACGGTTGCAAACGTGCACACAACCGTAACGGCGTTTGAAAACGAGGATTATCTTAATGTACAAAACGGCGGATTAATGGCTATTCCCGATGGGGGACCGTTGAGCAGCGTGGGAAGAAAGCGCGGACATGAAAATATGCAGCGCACCACGGGACCAAGTCTTATGGAAGAGATATTCAAAATATCTCAAAAAAACGGATATCGTCATTATTTTTACGGTTCTACCGAGGAAACTCTTGAAAAATTGAAGCAAAAACTTTGCGAAAAGTATCCCGGCATACAAATTGCGGGTATGTACAGCCCGCCGTTTCGCCAGCTTTCAGAGCAGGAAGATGAAGAAATAACGGCAAACATCAATCAAGCAAATGCAGATTTTGTTTGGGTAGGTCTTGGCGCACCCAAGCAGGAAAACTGGATGGCGGCGCATTTGGGCCGTGTAAATGGGTTGATGATAGGCGTTGGAGCGGGTTTTGATTATCACGCAGATAATATTAAACGCGCACCGCAATGGATGCAGAATCATAATTTAGAATGGTTTTACAGATTAATGCAGGAGCCCAGGCGTTTGTTTGGCAGATACTTTAAAACAAACACAAAGTTTATATGGCACGCAATGATAAGAGGAAAATAAATGGGTATTGTGAGGAATATCAAAGCTTTGCGCTGTAAGCTTTTGCTGCTTACAAACAAAAACGTTTCGATAGGCAAGGGCACAACCTTCGGCAGAGGCACGGTTTTGTGGGCACCCAACCGCCTTTGTATAGGCGATAACGCTTATGTGGGTAAATATTGCACGCTTCAGGCAGATATGGAAATCGGCAACAACGTGCTTGTTGCCAACAACGTAGGGTTAATAGGCAAATATGATCATGATTATTCAAAAGTAGGCGTTAGCATTAAAGATGCCCCCTGGATTGGTGATGCCGATTATCAATTCAAGGGAAAAGGTCAAAAAATAGTAGTTGAAGACGACGTGTGGATAGGCTTCGGTTCCGTCGTGTTCACAGGTGTGCATATTCATCGTGGTGCAATTGTTGCGGCAGGAAGTATAGTTACCAAGGATGTTCCGCCGTATGCTATTGTGGCAGGAAACCCTGCGAGGATTAAGGGCTACAGATTTAACGAGGAAGAAATTAAACAGCATGAACAAACGCTGTATAAATAATTGCAGAGTTGTTTTGCATTAACTGAATATAGTTAAAGGTGATACAGTGAAAATTGGGTTGTTAGTAACAAGCGTAAGCAATTTTGGAGAAAAAGGCTTTTATAACGCACAGGAAATAGGGTTGGCAAAAGCCCTTAGCAAGTATTTTGATAAAGTTAAAATATTTAAGGCGGTTTCGGCTGACAAGAAATTTGCGGAAGAAGCGGTTGCAGGCAACGAAAATATTGTTTTGTATACAATTCCTTCAAAAAACTTTGGTATAAACGGTATTATTGATACATCGGTTCTGGATACTTCGCTTGATGCACTTGTTTATTTTTCTGATACTCAATTTGCTTTACCAACAGTTTTTAAATGGACAAAGAAACACAACGTTAAGTTTTTACCGTACATCGGCGTAACAGAAAGTCACAGCACAAGCAGGCTGAAAAAAATAATTGTTGATTTTATGTTTAACCGCAACATAAAAGTGTATAAAAAATGTCGCTGTTTTGCAAAAACGCCGTATGTAAAAAACACTTTGCAACAACTTGGCATAAATCAGGTTGAGGTAGCTCCCGTTGGGTTGGATTTGGAACTTTTGAAAGCCGATTTTGCCGATAGCGATGTGGCTGTGTTAAAGAAAAAATACGGCTATAACGCCGATGATAATGTTTTGCTTTTTGTAGGCAGGCTTATTAAGGAAAAAGACCCCTTGCGTATGCTTGAAATTTATAAAAAAGTTGCAAAAACGGATAAAAGCTTTAAATTGCTTATGGTTGGTACGGGCGAGCTTGAGCAGGCAGTGCGTGATGCTGTAATTAGTTTTGACCTTTGTGATAATGTGAAGGTTATAGATAAAATACCAAACAGCGATATATGGGAACTTTACCGTATTGCACACGCTTTTGTTAATCTTAATCAGCAGGAAATATTCGGTATGGCAATACTTGAAGCCATGTATTACGGCTGCAAGGTTGTGGCGTGCAAGGCGCCCGGGCCGGATTATATTATCAATAACGGAGAAAACGGCTGCATTGCAATAACTGATGACGAAATTGTTGACGCCGTTGTTAACACACATATTGACCCGCAGAAATCTAAGCAGAGAATTTTGAGTGCATTTACCTGGGCAAATGCTGCAAAAGTATTTTGCAACAGCATAAAATAATTGCTTAAAACTGCGCTGCTTTGCGCGTTTGAATAAATACTATAAAAACGAATATACGGAAAGGGGTGGACAAGAGTGACTTCGAGCGTGGTTTTTTCATGTTTTATCTATTTGCTGACTTTTGCTGTGTCGTGCATATTTATTGCCAACGGTGAAAAAGCAAAGAAAAACAGAAAAATCATAGTGGCATTCGGGTTGCTTTTGCCGTGCTTGCTTGCCGGATTGCGCGCAAGAACCGTTGGTACCGACGTACAGGTTTATGTTGTTCCAATGTATGAGGCAGCAATGAAATCTTCGGGCATACGCGATTTTTACACAAGTTTAATTCCGTATGGTTACTCTTTCAGAAGCATTTATGAGTACGAATATGGGTTTACGTTTGTGTTGTTTGTTGTAACAAAGCTTACCCGAAAATTACAGGCTGTGCTTCTGGTTATTCAGGCACTGACAGTTTTCCCTCTTTATTCCGGATTAAAGGCGTTCAAAAAGTATAACGAAAGCTTTTCGACTTGGCTCGGAATGATGACGTATTACCTTTTTTTCTACAACACAACGCTTAACGTTATGCGCCAATGGATAGCTATTGCTGTTCTTGTGTTTGCCACCAAATACTTATTTTCCAACCAGCACAAAAAATATTATGCGTTTGTTGTGGTTGCAAGCTTGTTTCACACATCGGCATTGTTGGGTGTGCTTGTTGGTTTAATATATTATTATCTTTACAATTACAAAAAAACAAGATGGAGTGTAAACCTTAACGGCAAAAAAGTACACAACCGTTCGTTGCGTACGTTTTTGATAGTGTTTTTGGCAGTAATGGCGTTGTTTACCATTACTGCGTGGAGATCCGTACTTGAAATACTTGGTCTTGGCAGATACGGAACCTACATCGGCGAGGGACTTATTTTTTCAATTAATCAGATTATTCTGCGTGCACCGTTGTTTATAGTATACCTTTTCAGAAAACGCACCCTGCGGAGCAATGCGTACTATTCTTTGTTTATAGTTTTGTTTTTTATTGATGTAGTGCTCTCGCAGTTGGTTTACAGTTCAACTTATGCTTACAGAATAGCAATGTACTTTGCGGGCTACAATGTATTTTTGTATCCCATAACTTTCTGTGAAAAGAACAAGCGTGCAGGTGTGCTTATGTTAGGTGCATTTTTGTTGGTTTACTGGATGTACATGGTTGTTTATACCGGCAGCGACAGCATACCGTATGTATTCTATTTTCAATAATGCATAGCTGATAAAATATAAAGGGAGATAATTGATGGAAGAGAGGCATAATCGTGACGATATTGTTGTAAGTGTAATTTGCAATACATATAATCACGAAAATTATATAGAACAATGTATTAAGGGGTTTTTACTGCAGGAAACAAACTTTAAATTTGAGGTTTTGATACATGATGATGCTTCTACCGATAAAACGGCAGAAGTTATTCGCAAATACGAAAAACAGTACCCCGATATAATTAAGCCGATTTATGAAGAAGTAAATCAGTACAGTCTTCACGTGGGTATTACGGCAAACATAATGCTGCCAAAAGCAAAAGGCAAGTATTTTGCACTTTGTGAGGGTGATGATTATTGGATAGATCCCCAAAAGCTGCAAAAACAAGTTGATTATATGGAAAGTCACCCGGACTGCACCTTTTGTATTCACAATGCAATAAGGGTAAATCCGGAAGGCAAAGAGGTTGGCAGAATTGCTACGGTGCAGAATAGCCGAGAGCTAAGCTGTCACGAGCTTATTGTTAACAGTGGTGATTATTGTGCAACAAACAGTATAATGGCACCCATGGCGTTAACGAAAAATCTGCCTGAGTTTTATTCAAAATTCTTTTTGGATTATATTACGCAGATTTATTTTTCAAGCAAAGGTAAGTCTTATTGCTTTGAAGAATATATGTCTGCTTACAGAGTTAACACCCCGGGTTCGTGGACGTTGAGAACAAAGTCAAACGATGCAAGGGTAAAACATCAGCAAAGAGTGATAAACGCCCTTACACAGTTTAATGAATATACAGAATTTGCACACAGCAAAAGTGTTGAGCAGGCTATTGCCGAACGCAGACTTGATTGTGCCGCAATGACGGGCGATAAAAAAATTCTTAAAGACGAGGAGTACAAGCCATATATTAAAAAATTGGGCTTTGGTAAAAGGCTTAAGCTTTATGCCAGAATGTATTTTCCCAAGATTTTTGATTTTTTGAAAAGAACAAAAAAACACTTAAAGTATAAATAAAATATATTTATACTTACTGTATTTGAAACTGCCTGAAAAGGCAGCTTGAAAAGAAACTATTTGGAGTAATTGATGTCTAAAAAAGGAATAAGCAAAGGCTTTGCATGGAAGCTTCTTGAACGCTTTGGCGTTTTGGGAACGCAGTTTGTTTTACAAATAATACTTGCAAGAATACTTGACCCCGGTCATTACGGCGCATTGTCTATGATGATTATTTTTACCACTCTTGCAAATGTATTTATACAAAACGGTTTTAACACAGCATTAATTCAAAACAAAGATGTAACCGAAGAAGATTATTCTTCGGTATTCTGGGTATCTTTAATAATTGCGTGCGGTTTGTACTGGGTGATTTTTGTTTCATCACCGCTTATAGCCATGGTTTACAACATGGAATACATAATAACCCCGCTGCGTGTTTTGGCGTTAATGCTTTTCCCCGGTGCGCTTAATTCTGTGCAGGTTGCAAAGGTAAGCCGTGAGCTTGACTTTAAAAAAGTGTTTATCAGCAACCTTGGCGGTATTGTTGTATCAGGCGTAGTAGGAATTGCCGTTGCACTTATGGGCGGCGGTTTGTGGGCGCTTGTGGTACAAACACTGCTTAACGTAGTGGTGGTTTGTATTGTAATGCGCTTTACCGTAAAGCTTAAACTACACTTAAAGTGCAATTTTGACAGAGTAAAAATGCTGTTTGCTTTCGGCTGGAAGCTTTTGGTGTCATCTCTTATAGATACTCTTTATGCCGATTTGCGAAGCCTTGTTATTGGCGTTAAATACGATGAAGATACACTTGGCTATTATAACCGAGGCAAGCAGTTTCCTCAGTTTATAATAAACGCTGTAAACGGTGCGGTGCAAAGTGTTATGCTGCCTGCAATGTCAGCAGAGCAGGACGACAAAACCTGCGTAAAGTCCATGATGCGCAATTCCATAATGCTCAGCGCATACATTATTTTTCCTGTAATGGCAGGTCTTGCCGCAGTGGCTACTCCGCTTGTAAGCGTTCTTTTAACGGATAAATGGCTGCCTTGTGTGCCTTATATGCAGGTTTACTGCTTCAGCTTGGCGTTTTATCCCGTGCACAGCTGTAATTTGCAGGCAATAAACGCAATGGGCCGCAGTGATATATTCTTAAAGCTTGAAATTATCAAAAAAAGCTATGGCCTTGTGCTTTTAACAATTGCCGTTTTTTGCTTTGATTCTCCGCTTGCAATTGCATCAACAGGGTTGATTACAACCGTTATCAGTTGTTTTGTCAACTCACATCCCAACAAAAAACTTATTGACTATTCATATTTTGAACAAATGAAAGATTTGTTGCCGTCGATGATTATGGCTGTAGTGATGTGCGTTACTGTGCTTATTGTCGGCACACTGAATTTCAGCAGCATCGTAATTTTGTTTATTCAGATAATAACCGGTGTTGCTGTTTATGTGACGTTATCTCTGATAATTAAGCCCATGCCGTATAGAATGTCGGTAGAAATAATCAAGAAAATTTTGAATAAGCGTTCGGCTAAAAAGATGTAACTGAGTAAAAAGGATTGTATATGAAAAAAATATTGTTGCTCGGCGGTTCGGCACAGCAAGTTGTTGCGATAGAAACCGCTAAAAGACTTGGATATTATACGGTTTTGTGTGATTTTTTAACCGATAATCCCGGACAATATCACGCAGATAAATTTTATCTTATCAGCACAACTGATAAGGAAGCTGTTTTGAAAGTTGCCCGGGAAGAAAGAATTGATGGAATTCTTGCGTACGCTTCGGATCCTGCTGCACCCACAGCGGCTTATGTTGCGGAAAAACTGTGCTTGAAAACAAATCCGTATAATTCGGTTGAAACTCTTTGCAATAAAGATCAATTTAGACGTTTTTTATCGGCCAACGAGTTTAATACCCCTCAAGCAAATGGTTATTCCACAGTTGAAGACGTTAAGAAAGAAATTGACAAATACAGACTTCCTGTAATCACTAAACCTGTTGATTCTTCAGGCAGCAAGGGCGCTACTGTATTGAATAGTTTGGATGGGCTTGAGGAAGCTTTGGAGTTTGCTTTTTCTTTTTCAAGGAGTAAACGAATTATTGTTGAAGAGTTTATTGAAAAAAAACATCCGTACTTAATTGGCGGTGATATTTTTGTTCAAGACGGAAAAGTTATTTTGTGGGGATTGTTGAATTGCCATCGAGATTCAAACGTCAATGCTCTTGTGCCGGTAGGTAAAAGCTATCCGCTTGAGCTTGACAACGACGATGTTCAAATGGTTAAGGATACGCTTCAAAGCATGGTGGATAAGCTTGGTATACAGTTTGGCGCTATGAATGTGGAGCTTATTGTTGATAAGAACAACCGTGTTTGGCCTATAGATGTGGGACCGCGTAACGGCGGAAATATGATACCGGATTTGCTCGGAATGATTTTTGATGTGGATATTGTTGAAATGACTGTTAAATGTGCAATGGGAGAACAGGTTGACTGTAAAATTAATATGGGCAAGCCTTTTTATGCAACACATAATCTTCACTCTGATAGGGATGGTCACTTCGATTATATCGAATTTTCAGAAGATATTGAGAAATATATAATTCGCAAAAATATATATAAGCAACCGGGCGATGTGGTGGAATTTTTTGATAATGCTGCAAAAGCACTGGGAATTGTATTTTTTAAGTTTAACGATCAAAAAGAGATGAACAGGGTTCTTCAGAATATAAACAATCATATCAATATACATCTGAAATAGGAGAAAGAAATGTTAGAAATCGGCGGATACATTGAACTTGACAGATACAATCAGCCAATGCTGCACGAAGGTGCAATTGCACTTAACTGCGCCAGAAATGCCTTAGCATATCTGATAAAGGCAAGGGGAATAAAGAAAATACTTATTCCCAAGTTTTTGTGCGATTCTGTAAGGGAAGTGTGCAAAAAAGAAGGCGTTGAGTATCAGTATTACTCTATTTCTGCTGATTTTATGCCAAAGGATATTATGCTTGATGACGACGCGTGGCTGTATATAGTTAATTTTTACGGTCAGCTTGATAACGCAAAGCTTGAGGCTTTGACAAAAAAATATGCAAGGGTTATAATAGATAACGTTCAGGCATATTATCAGATGCCGATTGAAAATGTTGATACAATTTATACCTGCCGAAAATTTTTTGGCGTGGCAGATGGTGCTTTTCTTTATACTGATGCAAGGCTTGATGAAGAATTGCCACAAGATGAATCTTTTGACAGAATGGGATTTTTGCTTGGCAGATTTGAAAGAACCGCATCTGAATTTTATGCTGAATATGCTGCAAACAACGCTTTGTTTGCAAACGAACCTATAAAAATAATGTCAAAATTGACAAAAAACTTGCTACACGCGATTGATTATGATACAATAAAAAAGTGCAGAAAAGAAAATTTTGAATTTTTGCACAACGCCCTGGGCGGAATTAACCGCCTTAGCCTGAATGTTCCCGAAGGAGCGTTCATGTATCCTCTTTATATAGAAAACGGTGAGCAGATAAGAAAAAAACTGCAGCAAAAGAAAATATATATTCCGACATTGTGGCCCGATGTTTTTGAATGTTGCGATAAATCGGAGTTGGAATATGACATGGCAAAGAATATTTTGCCGTTGCCGTGCGATCAGAGATATGCAACCGAAGAGATGAAATATTTAGCTGGTGAGGTAACAAATGTATAAACTGAGAGAGCTTGATAGAGAAGATTTAAAAAGAATTAATCGTTGGCGCAACGACCCGCACCTCATTGCTTGTTTGGGCGCGCCTTACAGGCATATAAACGAAGATGTTGACAGAGAGTGGTATGATAAATATCTGCATGCACGCAATAATTCGGTAAGATGCGCAATTGTTGATGATGAAAACGAAACTGAAATTCTCGGCTTGATAAGTCTCTTATCAATAAACTATATTAACCGTAGCGGTGAATTGCATATTATGATTGGCGGTTCAGAAAACAGAGGCAAGGGGATTGGTACGTTTGCAGTAAACGCAATGGTTGAGCACGCTTTTTGCAATCTCAACCTTCGCAGAATAGAGCTTGGGGTGTTGGAAACAAATTTAGCGGCAATTCGTTTATATGAAAAGACCGGGTTTGTACGTGAAGGTATAAAAAGAAAATCCAATTATAAAAACGGCGAATATGTAAGCATGATTATGATGGGCTTGCTCAAGGAAGAATGGAATTTGCAGAATAGATAAAACAAAAGGGGGAGTATGGTTAATGTTTGAAAATTTAAAAGGGAAAAGGCTGCTTTTTCTTGGTGCAGTAAGACCTCTTTGTGAGGCAGTTGAAATTGCAAAATCTATGGGTATATACACAATAGTAACAGACTATTTGCCTGATTCGCCTGCGAAGAAGCATGCGGATAAGGCTTGTATGGTCAGCACAATTGATGTTGATGCAATTGTTAATCTTTGCAAGGAAGAAAAAGTTGATGGTGTATTTACTGCATTTACCGACTCAATGCTTCCTTATGCAAGAAAAATATGTGATAGGCTTGGTTTTCCGTTCTACGCTTCCGAAGAACAGATTCGTCTTTCGCTGGACAAGTCTTTGTTTAAAAAAACCTGCCGAAAGTATGGAGTGCCCGTTCCCAATGATTATACTGATTGTGTTCGCAACGGTGCTTTTGATGACAGTAGCATAGTTTTCCCTGTAATTGTAAAGCCGATTGACTCAAGCGGAGGCAGGGGTATTACGATTTGCAATGACGCTGCCGAGCTTAAAAAAGCGTATGATTATGCCATGCAGATTTCTCCGAGCAAGAATGTTTTGGTAGAGGAGTACGTGGCAGGCGATGAGGTTACCGCTACATATACGATGAAGAACGGCGAAATTTCGCTTTCTTGTTTTAAAGATAAATTAATGTCGCTTGATCACGAGAATATAACCTGCCAGGCTGACATATTGATTGCTCCTTCAAGCAGTTTAAGTAAATATGTAACCGATACAAACGAAAAAGTTATATCTATGCTTAAAGGATTGCGAGCAGTTGATGGCACAGTTTTTATACAAGGCATTAATACAGATGCCGGCGTAAAGTTCTTTGAACTGGGATATCGCGCAAACGGCGGACACGATTATAGGTTTATTGAGGCCGAGAACAGAATTAATTTTATGAAAATGCTAATTGCACATGCGCTTACGGGAGAAATGCAAGGGTTTGAGCTTGATTTGGATAATCCGTTCTTTTCGAGTTATGTACTCAATCTCAACATATATGCGCATCAAGGCGTGATAGGAGATGTTTCGGGAAAAGATACCGTTCAGAATATTGATAATGTAATTCTGGCTGAGTATATGCACAATATCGGCGATGAAATAGCCGACACAAACACCCTCTCACAGAGAGTGTTCAGAGCTGTAATTCGCGATAACAGCATCGAAAGAATAAAGCAAACAATAAAAACAATTCAAAACATTGTGAAAATTAATGACATCAGCGGCAAGAGTATGCTGTACAAGCCGTTTGATGTGGAAAGATTGAATCAATATAGCGATATATGTCAGAAAAATGCGGAGGTTAAATAATGGCACCTGAAATAATAGGACTATTAATCCTCGCTGTCAGTGTGGTTTTGTTCATTACACGTCCCATACCCAATGCGGCTACAGCTTGTCTGGGCTGTCTTGCATTTGCACTTGCAGGAATTTGTACCATTGATGAGGCTTTCTCCGGATTTTCCAATTCAACTGTTTTGTTGATGTTTGGTATGATGGTGGTCGGCATTGCAATGATGGATACAGGCGCTGCAAATCTTATTGGAAAATATGTTGCAAAAGTATCCGGCGGCAGAGAAAAAATGTTTATTCTTTTGGCGGGAATTGTGTCGGCGCTGCTGTCTACATTCTTGTCCAATACGGCGGTAATAGCGATATTCCTTCCGATTATTGCAAGCGTTTCTCGGTCAAATCCCAATATGAACAGAAAGAACCTTACACTTCCCGTAACTCTTGGCGCCATGTTTGGCGGAGTGTGTACGCTTGTGGGTTCTACTCCGCAGCTGACCGCAAACGGAATATTGAAGGAGATGACAGGCGAAGAACTGAAAATGTTCGATTTTCTTCTTCCCGGTATTGTGCTCACAGTAATATACATAGCATTCGTTCTGACTATTGGACATAGAATAGGCGTTGGCGTTTGGGGAAATGTCAAATCAGATAACGATGAAAAAGAGGCCGTGGCATCTCAAAACGATGAGATTGTTATTGATAAAAGAAAATTGATAACAATGGTTGTGATTTTTGTTTTCACAATAGTAATGTTTATCGGTGCGTGGATTCCCACTGCAACAACAGCTGTAATTGCTGCAATTATGTGTATTATTACCAAGAGTACAAACCAAAAAAGCGTTATCAAGAATATGGATTGGTCTGTTGTGTTTGTTTTGGCGGGTTGTCTTGGGTTGGCAACCGGGCTTACAAAAAGCGGTGCAGGACAAATGATGTCCGATGCATTGGCTAAGATTATTTCGCCCGATACTCCGCCCCTTGCCATATTTGCGATATTTGTTGCCGCAACTATGATCATCAGCAATTTTATTACCAACTCAACTGCGGTTGTAATGGTTTTGCCAATTGCGTTGGCGTTGTGCAATTCTCAGGGCTTTAATGCAATTCCGTTTGCGTTGGGCATTGTATATGCCGCCAATTTGACCTTCAGTACACCGCTGGCAAATGCACAGACAGCAATGACGCTTGTGGCAGGCTATAAGTTCTCGGATTATATAAAATACACATGGCTGTTGGATATTCTTGTATTAGCCGGAATTGTTATATCAGTACCGTTGTTTTTCCCGTTGGTATAAGCGAGCGTTAGATTTATTTATTAACGTTTGCATCGGAAAGGAAGTATATTATGTCAATTAACGTCACCCGTTCCTCAATGCCGGAATTTGAGGAATACTGCGAAGAAATAAAGGATTTATGGGACAGCCGCTGGCTGACAAATATGGGGGCAAAGCACAAACAATTACAAACAGAGCTTGAAAAATATCTGGATACACCGTTTGTTGCGCTTTACACAAACGGACACTTAGCTCTTGAAAACATAATAGCTGCAATGAATTTGCCATTGGGAAGCGAGGTTATTACAACCCCGTTTACATTTGCTTCAACCACGCACGCAATTGTGCGCAGTGGTTTAGTGCCTGTTTTTTGCGATATAAACGATGTTGATTACACAATTGATACAACTAAAATTGAAAGCTTGATTACTGATAAAACCTCGGCAATAATACCCGTTCACGTTTATGGCAATATCTGCAATGTTGAGCAGATAAAGCAAATTGCGGATAAGTACGGCTTAAAGGTTATTTATGATGCCGCGCACGCATTTGGCGTTGTAAAAAACGGTGTTAACGTATCAAATTTCGGCGATGCTTCAATGTTTAGTTTTCATGCAACAAAGGTTTTTAACACCATTGAAGGCGGAGCGGTTACTTTTGCTGAAGAATCGCTTATGCAAGTGCTTAAAGATATGAAAAATTTTGGCATTCGCGGACCCGAATCGGTTGCTTATGTGGGCGGAAATGCTAAAATGAGCGAGTTTCAAGCCGCAATGGGTCTTTGCAATTTGCGCCATGTTGACGATGAAATTGCTAAGCGTAAGGCGGTTGTTCAGCGTTATCGCGCGCATTTTTCAGGCGTTGGCGGAATTAAGCTTTGCGCCGAGCAGCAAAACGTAAAATCAAATTATGCTTATTTTCCCGTTGTGTTTGATGGCTATAAGTATACACGCGATGAGGTTTATGAGCTGCTTAAATCAAACGAAATTGTGGCACGCAAGTATTTCTTCCCGCTGACAAACAGCTTTGAATGTTATAAGGATTATTCCACGGCGGGCGCAGAAAAAACACCCGTTGCACAGTACATAGCGGATAGGGTTTTGACATTGCCTTTGTATGCGGATTTGACTCTTGAAGATGTTGACAGAATCTGTAAGGTGATTTTGGGTTGTTGTGTTTAGAGGTTGTAATCTGCGAAAACATCGGATTTTGAAGTTATATATAAAAAGCGAGGTGAATTTCACCTCGCTTTAATTTTTGTCGAAAAAAGAAAAATCTGCCACTTGACAAAACTGGACTACTGTGATAGTATAGACTATAGAAGTAGTCTGTGGAGGATTTGTTATGAAAGAAAAACTTTTTGAAAGCGAAGCCAAAGTAATGGAGATTATATGGAAAAAAAGCCCTATTTCTGCCAAGGATATTAGTTTAATTGCCGCTGATACAATTGGATGGAACAAAAATACCACCTATACTGTAATTAAAAAACTTGAAGCAAAAGGATTTATTCGACGCGAAGACCCCGGATTTATTTGTACTCCGCTTGTATCGCAAAACGAAATGCAAAAGGTGGAAGTTACTTCGCTTGTGAAAAAGGTGTTTGGCGGTTCTCGCAAGGCTTTATTTTCGGCACTGCTTGAAGATGAGCCTTTATCTGAGGAAGAAATCAATGAGCTGCGTAAACTCATTGACAATAGGTGACGCTTATGTTGCAAGAAGTGTTTTATTGGATATTCAATATGAGCATAACTGCCGCCATAACAGGCATGCTAATTATGCTTGTCAGACTCATTAAAAAGATTCCGAGAAGGCTGACGGTGTTTCTTTGGATAATTCCTTTTTTTAGAATGATGTTCCCAGTTGGAATGAATAGTCAATATGGTCTGATGTCGTTATTATCAAAACTAACTACAAAAACTATTGTTGTATATCAACCTACTGACGATATCGCTTTTTCAGTGATGAATAGTGTTATGGCGGCGGATACTTATTTTCCGATAACATATAAAGTTAATATACTTGAAGATATTTTTAGTGTGGCTTCGGTTATATGGATTATTGTTTCGCTGGCTATTCTTCTGATGCTGGTTGTTACATATTTTACGACGATTTATGAAATCAAGGATTCAATTCATCTAAAAGATAACATCTATCTATCTGAGAAAATCGTATCTCCTGCTGTATATGGTATTGTAAAGCCTAAAATTATTTTGCCTGCCACCTACAAAGACAGAGATATTGAATTTATTGTATTGCATGAAAAAACACATATACACAGTTTTGATAATCTGTGGCGAATTATAGCATTTGTAATTGTTGCAGTACATTGGTTCAATCCGCTTTGCTGGTTATTCTTAAAAGGGTTTCTTGCAGATCTTGAATTCTCTTGCGATGAGCGTGTTCTTACAAAGATTGGATATGACCGTGCAAAAGATTATGCATTATCATTGCTGGAAAGCAAACAAGGAGCAACTGTATTTGCCTCTGCTTTTGGCGGGGCAAAAATACGCACACGAATTGAGAACATATTGTCCTTTAAGAAGTTGACTTGGTTTTCGCTTATAGTATTTATTGTGTTGATTGTAACGATTTTCTATGCGTTGTTAACTAATGCAGGGTGAAAGGAGAATGAGCATGAAAAGCAAACAGTTTAATCGATATTATTTACTTTCTTGTATCGGCATTTTGATTACCTCGTATTATCCGTTATCAATGGGTGTTAGAGTTGTCACTGATATGCTTGTTAACGGAACTGTGATGAAGGAGAACTACCCAAAATACATTATTCCATATACACCGATAAGCGTTGCTATCATTATTAGCGTCCTTTTAATGCCATTGTTTATCAGATTATTTAAGAGATTTGCATTTGCAGGTGGAGCTATTTCTGCAACAGGCATTTTCTTCGCATTGGAGTGGCTGCTTGAACAGAAAGTCGTAGTGTCCACTGCTGAAACTGTCACAAAGCTTGAGGACTGGCAGATGTACATGTGTTATGTCCCTCCGGAAGGGTGGGAAGAAACCGTAACCACATACAAGACACAAACCGCAGTCGATATCTTGATGGGCGACTATAACCCTGCGTTTAAGATGCACTTTTATATTATTTCTGTTGTATTGATTATTACTATCTTGAATTGCTTGTATGGCTTCGGGCAAATGGTAAAGAACGGGGATAAGAAGCGTCTCAAATCTTTGGTTTTGCAGTCAGTTTGTTCCCTTTCGTTCCTTGGTTTGTGTATACTTGCTTGCTTTACAGCGTTTTGGAGAGATGGAAGTATCCAAGTATCTCCTTTGTCGGCTACGTTAATGGCGGTGTTTTTTATCCTTTTAGGTGTAACAGTAGGCGTGTTTGTCGGCTCGTTCCTTTTGGGAAAGCGAAAACTCGTATCAGTTTGGTTTCCTGCATTTTCGTCATCTCTAACGACACTGCTGATGTATATTGGCGAAATGATTCTTCTCAACGGGCATTTATATAGTTTTGGCACAGGGTTTGTTTTTGATAACATTCCCGGAATCATACTTGCTCCTGTGGATATAATAATTGTTTTTGCATCCGGATTGATGAATTTTATTATTTGTTATTTTTTGAATTATAAAAAAACAATCTAAGGCATAATTGCGGTATATTTCTCTCCGATTTACAGATACTAACATCACGATTTTCAATTATCGACAAAATAAAAGGAGATTTTATATATGAAAGCAACAGGTATTGTGCGTCGTATTGACGACCTCGGAAGAGTTGTTATACCCAAAGAAATCAGAAGAACTATGCGTATCCGCGAGGGCGACCCGTTGCAGACAACATCGACACATGAGCTTGACTTTTGCCTGGCACTGCTTGATATAGGAAACAGACTTTACATCAGATAGAGTCGAACACACAAAAAGCAACAATCAACACCAAATTCGCCGTTTGATTGTTGCTTTTGTTTTGCACAATGCTTTGCGCCGCTTCGGCTTGATTTTACAGGCATTTTGTTGTATAATCAAAAATGAGTAATTGTACACGTTTCACTTTGACGGATAATATAAATGTAATTTATCGATTCGGTATGTGCATATCGAATCGTGTAATATGGTTACAGAATTGGAAAACGAGCCTATTAGCTAACGCAAAGGAGAAGCTTGACGGAGGTGTTTGGTAATGAATGATATGAATAAGCAAATACACTATGTGCTGTATCATTCCGACGAATCAGATGTTGCTGTAAATGCAGTGTTGCAGAATGACAGTATATGGGTAACACAGAAAGCAATGGCTGATTTATTCGCAGTGAATACGCCGGCTATCAGCAAGCATCTGAAAAATATCTATGAAGAGGGCGAACTTAGCGAGGAATCAACTGTTTCCAAAATGGAAATAGTTCAAACCGAGGGTAGCAGGCAGGTAAAGCGTAATGTAGATTTTTACAACCTTGACGCAATTATCTCTGTCGGATATCGTGTAAATTCCCGTCAGGCGACAAAGTTTCGCATCTGGGCGACCGGTGTTCTGAAAGAATATATGATAAAAGGCTTTGCTATGGATGATGAGCGTCTGAAACAAGGCGAGGCAGTATTCGGCAAGGATTATTTCCGTGAGCTCTTGGAGAGAGTTCGCTCTATCCGTGCCAGCGAACGCAGGATATGGCAGCAGATTACGGATATTTTTGCAGAATGCAGTATTGACTATGACAAGCAGGCAGAAGTTACCAAGCGTTTTTATGCTACGGTGCAGAATAAGTTCCACTATGCTATCACAGGACAGACTGCCGCAGAAATCATATACACATCTGCCGACCGTGAAAAAGACAATATGGGGCTGACAACATGGAAAAATGCTCCCGGCGGTCGTATTCTGAAATCGGATGTAACGGTTGCGAAGAATTATCTTGATGAAAAGCAGATTCGTCAGCTTGAAAGAACTGTAACCGGCTATTTCGATTATATCGAGGACTTGATTGAGCGTGAAAACACATTCACAATGGAGGAATTTGAGGCAAGCGTCAATGAGTTTCTGAACTTCCGCCGTTATGAAATTCTCCGTGACAAAGGCAAAATCTCCAAAAAGCAGGCCGACAAAAAGGCAGAGGCGGAATATGACGAATTTAATAAAACGCAGAAAATCACCTCTGATTTTGATATATCTGTGAAGAAAATGCTGGAATCCAAGGGCGGAAAGCGTAATGTGTGAAAAGAAGTAGCGGCACTGTTTGATATAGGAAATAGATTGTATATCAGATAGAGTTGAATGAAAAACACCCGATGTTGTAGAACGTCGGGTGGATTTTGTTTGATAGATAAGACAACAAGAAGGTTGAAAGCAAATTAAAAATCAGGCGTTTTTTGATTTGCTTTGCGCAAGCGCATAGTACACATCAAAAAATAGTGTAAATTTTGATGTGTTATTCACCATGGTATAATGCTGCGTAAAATTCAGTCATATAATTATTATGCTTTTTATGGCGGGATATATACCGGACGGCGAGCGTTGCTACAGAGAAACATATTAACAATCAACCCTCATCATATTAACATCACCATAAGGTGTGAAAGTATGGGAAGGTTTAGTTCCGTCTTAAGTCATTGTGTTATATGAGAAAATATGGTATACTAAAACTGAATGGTTGTATATGTTCACATGGAAGGATACGGGCTGTTATGAAGAATACCGATTCGATCAAGGAGTTCGCCAAAAAATATTTGAACTTATATAAATCTCCTGAAACCAGCGGCTATTATCTTGAAGAATACTTTGGCGAAGATTGCATTCGGCTTGGGTTTGTAATGGATTTGGGAAAGTCATTTATACGAGCATACCCTAATGCTGATGTGTTTTATAATCCTGACAACCTGCGTAGAATCATCGATTCAATCTATGATGTAAATCTGCTTGGATCAGCCGTTTTCTCACAATGGCGTTCTATTACGCATTGGGATTATTGTGGGAATTTGCTTTCTCCTGAAAATCGTGAATGGTTTATTATTGCACTTACAAGATTGCTGCAGCTTGCAGAACAGCCTAACGAAATACAAAGACCATACGTCAAAACCGATAGGGATGTATAAGCAGATGACGGAGGGAAAACGATGGAAATTGATTTTATGATCTTATGGAAGAAAACGTCTTCCGAAAGAAAAGATCTTCTGCAAAGTGTTTTTGAAACACTCCAATTGGTATTTCCAAATACAGACTCAAATAATCTGATTTTCGAAGCAAGTAGTAGCGAAACACATTCTCTTCCATATAAAATATCGAATAGTTCTAATGATGTAGTATATTTAAAAATAGAATGTGATTACAGCGAAGCCAGATCTTCAAGGATATTAAGTATGGTAAGAGATAAACTGTGTTCAGGAAGGCACCGCTCCGACTTTTCCATAATCTGTACTTACGATGACGCCAGTTTGTCTTTTTGTTGTCGATTGATGAAACCTTTTGGTGTTTTTGAACGAAGATTAAGAGAAATAATGTATATGACAATAGTAAAAGCTTTTGGCTGCGAATGGGTTTCTAAAACATTTTCGACCGAATTAATTGCTAAAATCAAAAAGAAAACAGGTGGCAAATTAACCGAAAACGCTTTTGAACTATTAGATTACAGCGAAATCACATCATATTTGTTTGACGATAGAAGATTGGGCGTTGATCTTGATCAAATCGTTGACGAAGAACTTTCGGACGACAATCTTAAAACGCTGACTAAGGAAGAAATAGTTCAAATTATAAGTCGTACAAGGTGCAAAAGCTTGTGGGATGTGTTGTTTTCAGATAACAAAGAACTGAAACTACTTGCTCAAAAAGTAGAATCGTTTAGAAACTACAGAAACGATACTATGCACCATCATACAATGGATGTGGATACATTCGAAATGGTTCAAAGAGAATTGAACAGTGCTAATTCTCAGTTAAAAACTGCTGTTTTTGTAATGGAAGATAAAATATATACCCAAGAAGATATAACTGCTGTATTTTCTGCGTTAAACGGAATGCTCATACAATTATCATCCTATATGCAAGAAGCTTTATTGCCTATAATTGAAGACGTGGGCCGTGCGGTAGTTGAAGCGATGAATGATTTGGAAGAAATTATTCCAAAGATTGAAATGCCCAATCTGGATTATTTGGCAGATTGCCTGGCTGAACTTCCGAATCTACAAGACGAATAGATCGATTCTTGTTTATTGGCAGACGCCACTACAGCTAATACAAGTTCAGATGCAACGATTGAACAGAGAAACACCGAAGATGAAATTGCAAAGAGGATGTGATGATTTGAATAATGTGTGTAAAGATATTTTTAGAGCGATACACGAAGGAAAATGGCTATACATAGAATATAAGAATAAAAAGGATGAAACAACTAAATACTGGGTTGGGATAAAAGAAGTTGACGTGAATCGCAAATCATTGCAGGTTGACGGTTTGCACCTTGGCAGCTTACAATGCACAAGCCTTTTTGTATACATTGAGTCTATTGTTGCGTCAGCAGTAATCGAAGGATCTTATCAGCCTGTAAATTACCACTTGGTTCAGGATCTTGCTTTGTATCCCGAAAAATACGATAGCATTTTCCATAACACAGCTAATTTGAAAATTCTTAATTATCTTGCGGATTGTAACAAGCTTGACTGTACACCCTACAACAGCAATTATTCGTTGGTAGAAAAGCTCGACCTTGACGTTCTGAACCCGAACGGACACATTCTTTCTGATGAACAGTTTAAAACAATTGTTGCAAGTTTCCAGAAAAAAACTACTGACGAGAAAAACATCAAAAAGGGTTGGTTTGTGCAATTGGGAATGAATGTGTTGAGCATAAACCACAAAGACGGTCTTTATATACTTGCATACAAAAAGCTTAATCTTGATGTAAAACGTCACATGCTTGTTCCTGATGATGACATAATCATATCCAAAGAGTTTGCTGTAGACGGAACAAGCAAAATGAGCATCCGAAAATTCCTTGATGCCGATGATTTTTATCTTCTTGATAATATTGCAGAAAACAAAGAGGTTATCTGCGATAGAATTATCGCTTCAAGCAAGTACGCTTGTCAGGTAGATGATATTCCATATATTGTTGCAATCGGTATGAATTGTCATGTTGATCTTAACAATGAGTATGCAGCGATTATTGATATGTATGAAACCGGTAATGTCACAGCACCGATAAAGGCATTTTTCGGTGACATAACAACGCCTTCAAGAAGGAGAAAAGATTATCCCATTGCTTTGCTTAACAGAAGTGTGAATCTTGACCAACTTCTTGCGATCCACAACGCTGTAAAGTATCCGCTTACATACATTCAGGGCCCGCCCGGGACAGGAAAGACAAATACAATCATAAACACCATAACTACAGCTTTTTTCAATGAGAGGACAGTACTGTTTTCCTCGTATAATAATCACCCCATTGATAGCGTTTTCAAGAGATTATCTTCAATTAAATATCGTGACAGAATTATTCCGTTTCCTATTCTCAGAGTTGGAAATAAGGATGTAAATAGCAAAGCCATAAAGTATATATTACAACTTATTAAAAACACAAAATCAATTGCGATATTTGATAAAACTCTGGATAAAAACCGCAACGATAAAACCGAACGAACCAAAAAACTTACCGAACTTTTAAAAAGACACGAGGAGCTTCTCGATCTTAAGGAGAGGGAAGAAACAATTGAAAAACTTGTCAGCAACAATACTAATTTCAATTTTCAAGTTGATTTGCACGCAAGACAACTGAACGATGTGAGAAGCAGAATTAATGAAATCGGTTCAGTAACAACGCAGAGTGCATTGCAGTTGCTTGACAATGATGAAGATGAATTCAAAAAGTATTTGTATTACACATCTGCAAAATATATCAAACGATTGCAGGAGCCGAAGTACGACGATTTTAGAGGAATACTGTATTTAAACGATGATGAAGAAAGACTCAATCTCTTTTCAAAATATCTCAATTCTGAAGAAAATTTGAAAAAGCTGATGCGAGTGTTTCCAATTGTGGTTACAACATGTATATCAGCGCATAATCTTGGAGAGCCTAAATCGTATTTTGATATGTGCATTATTGACGAGGCCAGTCAATGCAATATAGCAATGTCACTTGTTCCGATTTTGCGAGCAAATACGCTCATGCTTGTTGGCGATCCGCAACAGCTGAGTCCAGTAATTTTGATTGACAATGCCGATAACATAACATTGCGCAAGAAATATCAGGTTTCGAAGGAATATGATTATGTTGAGAACTCCATATACAAGACATTTCTTGCGTGCGATTCGGTCAGCGATGAGATATTGCTGAGTTATCATTATCGATGCCATAAAGATATTATCGGTTTTAGCAACAAAAAGTACTATAATAACAAACTTAATATTATGACCGATTCAAAAAATGAGAATCCGCTTGTGTTCTGCGAAATCCCAAACAACACTACAACTTACAAGAATACTGCGCCCTATGAAGCCGAAAAAATCGTAGAATTTGCATTGCAGAACAAGGATAAATGCATTGGAGTAATAACTCCGTTTGCTAATCAGAAAGACTGCATAAATTCTATGACGAAAGAAAACGGTGTTAATAATGTTACTTGTGGAACAGTACATGCTTTTCAAGGAGACGAAAAAGATATAATTATATTTTCGCTTGCACTTACGGATAAAACACAAAAAAAGACATATGATTGGCTGAAAAATAATAAGGAGCTAATCAATGTTGCAACATCAAGAGCAAAAGAGCAATTGATAATTCTTTCGAGCATGCAAGTCATAGAGAGATTGTGCGGCAATAATGAAACTGACGATATTTACGAACTTGTAGAATATGTCAGAACCAACGGAAAGTCTGTCATCACTCCAAAGTCGGTAAGTTCTCGCGCTCTTGGTATTAAACCATATAGTACGGAAACCGAGGAGGCATTCTTGACCAATTTAAACCATGCGTTAGGAAATATCCTGCAAAACGGGAAATGCACCGTACAACGCGAAGTCGCTATATCGCAGGTGTTTAAACAGAACATTGCACACAGCAAATTGTTTTATACAGGCAGATTTGATTTTGTTGTTTATGAGAAGAACTCGGGCAATCAGAATATGCCTTTACTTGCAATAGAACTTGATGGAAAAGAGCATTTTGAAGACGAGGTGGTTAAGCGTCGTGATAAAGAAAAGAATGAAATTTGCAGAGCACATGGGTTTGAGTTGATCCGCGTTGAGAATTCATACGCACGTAGGTATAACTACATCAAAACAATTCTGATTGATTTCTTTAATAAAATCAAGTAGAGATTGAGTTTGGTGTGATCTTGGTAGATTGTAAGCAACAGAGTATCCATGTCTTGAGTTTGCATGGCTATTCTGCTTGGCGTGTAAGTGCGTGGTGGAGCAAGCAAATTGTAGATTGATAAAGCGAAAGAAAACTGCTGTAGCCATTATGGCCGCAGCAGTTTTTTATAGCATTGTGTTATTCATTGTTATTGTTATCAAGCGTCTTTTTTATCAGCCTCGTTTTCGGTTTCTGTCTGGCTTTCTAAAAGCTGTTCGAAGAAAAACTCTGCTTTTCCCTTGTTTCGCTCAGACAGCTTGCGGAATTGCTGCAGCATTTTCATTTCGTCTTTATTTAAAGAGGTATCAAAGCGCGTTTGTTTCGTGTTGGTTCTTCCTGCCAGATAATCCAAACTGACATTGTAATATTTTGCGAGCTCAATCGCGCGTGTAAAAGGCAACTCGCGGTCGCCCTTCTCATATTTTCCATAGTATTGCGCTGTTGTACCGAGAAAAGTCGCTATATCCGTTTGTGTTTTATCGGAGTCTTCACGCAAATCACGTATTCTTTGATAATGTGCCATATAATCTCTCCTTTTTAATCGATTTTATCACAAATGACTAAAGAGACTTGACAAATTAGCCTTAATAGACTATAATACAAACAAATATAGTCACATTGGGTTAGCTGTTGCGTTGCCTTTTGGGTGCTGTGTGGTTTTGAAGTTTAGAATAAAAGAATGATTATAGTTTTCCCCGTATATAATCATATTATATAGCACCGGAAAAAAGAGGGAACTGCAAACAGCTGTTTTTGTGCGTGATTAAATAAAAACGAAAAATCTTAAATGTTATGGAGGAAATGATATGACAAATTGCATCAAAAAGTTTTTTGCATCGCTGTTGCCGCTTGGTTTGGCTAAAAGAATAATCAGTTTTGTTACAAGCGTTGTTGTTTTATTGGGTTTGTTAACGGTGTTTCCTAAGGATTGCGATTTAGAGGCAAGCGCTACAAGCGTTACTGCTGACCAGGCAATTGCGTGGGTTCAATCAAAATTGGGAGCTACTGTAGGAAGTGGTGAGTGTGTTGCGCTAATAAAGGAGTATTATACGTATCTTGGAGTTACTCCTGTCAATGGCGACGCAAAAACTTATTCTACTGATAAAAACAAAGTACCTTCCGCTTCCGGGTGGCAGAGATTAGAAGGAGCAACACCGCAGAAAGGTGATATTTTAATATATACCGGCGGATATGGTCATGTAGCTATATATGAATCTGATTATAGTACGTATCATCAAAATTGGAGCGGAACATACGTCCAAAAGCTAACGCGTTATTATAAGAATAGTTTTTATACAAGCACAGAAGGTGTAACGAAATACTATTGGGGCGTAATCAGACCAAACTTTGCAACCACTAGCATTAATTACGCCACAATCACCGAGGGTGATTATTACATAATAAGCAATTCCACAGGAAAGTATCTCAGCGTTCCCGATGGAGTTGATGCAAACAAATCAAACGTTGCCGTTGAAACGGGAGTTGTGGGCAGTAGCAAGCAGATTATGCATATTTCACCCACAACATCGCAGTATAAAATCAAGCCCAAATTTGCAACAAGACTTATAAACGCCTGGGGCAGTGCCCCCGCAAACGGCGCAAATGTAAATCTGTATGATGATTGCGCCGAATCTACGCAATGGTGGGGATTTGAGGCCGTTGACGGCGGATACATAATTCGACTGATGTATAATCAGAATTTGTGCCTTACGGTAGACAGCGCTTCTAATGTATATATTTCAACGTGCACCAAAGCAAGCAACCAGATTTGGAAGGTTGTAAAACCAACTTATACTGTTACCTTCAACGCAAACGGTGGTACTTGCTCTACTGCAAGCAAAACTGTAACTTATGGCTCGACCTATGGTACTTTGCCAACTCCTACAAGAACGGGTTACACTTTCAGTGGTTGGTACACTGCCGCTTCGGGTGGCACAAAAATCACTGCAGATACTAAAGTATCGATTACAGCAGCGCAGACACTTTATGCTCAATGGAGCGCAAACAGCTATACTGTTACCTTTAATGCAAACGGCGGAACTTGCTCCACCGCAAGCAAATCCGTAACTTATGGCTCGACTTACGGTACTTTGCCGACACCTACAAGAACAGGTTATACTTTTAGCGGTTGGTATACTGCTGCTTCGGGTGGCACAAAAATCACTGCAGATACTAAGGTATCTATCACAGCAGCGCAGACGCTTTACGCTCAATGGAGCACAAATCAATATACCGTTACTTTTAATGCTAATGGTGGAAGTTGTTCGACAGCAAGCAAGTCTGTAACTTACGGTTCAACTTACGGTACTCTGCCGACTCCCACAAGAACAGGTTATACTTTTAGCGGTTGGTATACGGCAACATCAAACGGAACCGAAATTACATCAACTACAAAGGTTACAATCACATCAGCACAGACCTTGTACGCAATATGGACTGCTAACCAATATGTACTTAAGGTTGATCCCAATGGTGGAAAGTATCAAAACAGTACAGAAATTGTTACAGTTGCGCCCGGACTCACCTATGGTACGGCTAATTTGTATTCGATTGGAGTTGCGACGAGAACCGGTTATACATTAACAGGATTCTTTACAGCTGCAAGCGGCGGTGTAAAGATTTATGAAGCTGACGGCAAATGCGTGCCGGGTACTACATATTGGAACGAAAACAATAAATACTGTTATGCAGGCGATTTAACAGTTTATGCACAGTGGGGCGAAGCAACCAAGCCTACAATTTCAAGTGTCTATATAAGCGATATTGACGGAAAAGGTTACACTGTTAATTGTACGGCAACAGATAATGTGGCTGTTGATAGGGTGGTGTTTCCTACGTGGACGGAATTAAATGGTCAAGACGATTTGCAAGACGATTGGTGGTTAAAAACATCAACTGCTATGGGCACTCAAAACGGCACAACTTGGAGCTATCGTGTGAATATCAGCGACCATAATAACGAAACAGGAGCATATATAACCCATATTTATGCTTATGATTCAGTAGGAAACAAAACAACTTACTATCTCAATTTTGTTGTAGCCACTCCAACGGTGACCTTCAACGCTAATGGCGGAAGCTGTTCAACGGCAAGCAAAACTGTAACTTACGGTTCAACTTACGGTACTTTGCCAACACCCACAAGAACAGGCTATACTTTCGGCGGATGGTATACGGCAACATCAAACGGAACCGAAATTACATCAACTACGAAAGTTACAACAACATCGGCACAGACCTTGTACGCAATATGGACTGCTAATGAGTATGTGCTTAAAGTTGATCCCAATGGTGGCATATATAGTAATAGTGCATCAGTTGTGACTCATTCCGCAAAGATGATATATGGCACAAGCAACAATTGGTATATATGGATAGCTACAAGAACAGGGTATACTTTGTCGGGATATTACACAGCTGCAAGCGGCGGCGTAAAGATTTACGAGGCTGATGGCAAATGCGTGCCAGGTACTGCATATTGGAGTGAAAACAATAATTACTGTTACGCAAGCGATTTAACAGTTTATGCACAGTGGACACCAAATCAGTATACAGTTACTTTTAATGCTAATGGTGGAACCTGCTCTACCGCAAGCAAATCCGTAACTTATGGCTCGACTTACGGTACTTTGCCTACGCCTACAAGAACGGGATATACTTTCAGTGGCTGGTATACGGCTGCTTCGGGCGGTACAAAAATCACTGCAGATACTACTGTATCTATCACGGCAGCGCAGACACTTTACGCTCAATGGAGCACAAATCAATATACCGTTACTTTTAATGCTAATGGTGGAATCTGCTCCACTGCAAGCAAAACTGTAACTTATGGCTCGACTTACGGTACTCTGCCGACTCCCACAAGAACAGGTTACACTTTCGGCGGATGGTATACGGCGACATCAAACGGAACCGAAATCACATCAACTACAAAGGTTACAATCACATCGGCACAGACCTTGTGCGCAATATGGATTGCTAATGAGTATGTGTTTAAAGTGGATCCCAACGGAGGGGTGTACAACAACAGCACAACAGTTGTAACACGTTCTCCAAATTTGATATACGGCACAAGCAATTGGTGTTCTATTGGAAAAGCCACCAGAACAGGATATACCCTGACAGGATATTACACAGCGGCAAATGGCGGCACAAAAGTGTATGATGCGGATGGCAAATGTATTAAAGGAACAGCGTATTTCAATAATAGCGGACTCTATTGTTACACAGGAAATCTTACCGTTTACGCACAATGGGCGCCGATGAGCGTATGCACAGGCGTAACTTGTACGAGCAAAACATCAGCGTATATGTATGCCGATGATAAATCAACAGCTATATTGAACAATTATTCTGTAACAGCAGAATTCAGCAACGGCGAAAATATTGATATCACGGCTGATTGCACTCTTGCAAACACCCCTTCGCCATATTCTCTTTATTGGAATGCGTACGATGAGGGCACGCCAATGCAGAAGTTTAATGTCAATGTGATTTACAACGGCAGCAACACAGCAGTGGCAGATTATTGTGAAACCAATGGCACTAGCATAATTGGTAGTGTCGATGTTTGCGTTGCTCAACGAGGCGATGCAAATCTTGATCATAATGTTGACGCCAAAGATGCTGCTACAATTGCAAAATACACTTCGCAAAGCGCTATTGTTCAAAACTCGGACGATTTGGTATTATCAGAGGTTGATGATGAACTTGCAAAATTTGTGGGCGATGCCAATGGCGACTGTACAATTGATGCAAAGGATGCAGCAACGGTTGCAAAATATACATCATTAAGTGCTGGTTATGCAGGCGAATTAAGCGAATCTGAAAAGTATGTAGAGATATGGAATAGTATTGTTTCGGAATAAAGAATTTCGCATAGGATAAAAATCCCTATGGCTGATTTAAGCAACATACTGACTCCGTTTTTTGACGGAGTCAGTTTTGTTTTTTCAAAAACATTGCCATACTTTTTTATCAAATCCCAAACACTATCCGTTCGTAACTTCATTATAACACCAAAACTTAACCTCAGACGCAATGTGCGCCCAAAATGAACACACACAAAAAAGCAACAATCAACGAAAAATCGCCGTTTGATTGTTGCTTTTGTTTTACGCAAACTGTTTAAAGTCTGAAAGACACACAAATAGTCTTGTAGAAAAAATTGACAAACCCGAACAAACTAACGTTGCAAAGCACAACAATATTTCGTACGGGCGCTGTCTTACTCTCGGATACTTTTAAGGATTAATATTATATATATTTATATATACAGAGAAGGAATATATACCTATCCCGAATCTGTTTCCTTCAAGGTTCTGCAAAGGTGTTCCGCGCATATACATACGCTGTTCTGTATGCTTCCATTAGTCATCCTTTCTTCCGGGAACTGCCTTCATGCCAAACATTGAAAGAGCTTGATTTACTTTGTCCATACGAACCGTTTCCTTGCCTTGCTCGAGCTCACGAACAAAACGCAGTCCGAGTCCACTGTGGATTGCAAACTCTTCTTGGGTGAGTCCTGCTTCTTTTCTTTTTTGTTTGATAAATTCAGCAATTGTATTCATACCTGCATTATACACCCTATCGGGTATAATGTCAACACTTTACACTGAAATTTATACCCGATAGGGACTGAAATATGTGTGTTGATGTCGGATGGTATCCGTTAAGGTGTAAAAATGCGGATTATAATGAGTTTGTCGTATGAAATACGGCATGATTATTATGATAAGATGTGATAAAATGATTTGCTATATAGGTGGCATTCACGGTTCAACATGCATATGTATTACCAATCAGTGTGATGCCCACCATTGAATTTTAGCTAAAGACAAACCGATTTCATATGATATGCCAAACTTCAAATTCAAATGTTTTTCAAAAGTTTCGATAATATTTTCAAAATATACATCTTGATATTTTCTTACTAATTCATACTCTTCTGAAGTAATATAATGATATTTTTGATAATGAATATTGTCTCTAATTCTTCTGTTTATTGCATAAAACTCGTCAGGCATCGTGGTTTTATTTTTAGCAAATACCTCATTCAAAATAGAAATACTTTTGTTTTGCTTTTTATCATTCCATAGCATCTCTAGCACAATGGCTTTGCATTTTGTTATGAAAATCTCGAAATCAAAACTCATTTCTCCAATGGATATAACAAGTCTTTTGCAAAACAACGAATCTATCAGACGAAGCGTTTGCAATAAGCCTATGCGCTGGAGAATATAGTATTTATCATCAAGACCAAGCGATGATTTGCTGAACAATTTATAGGTTGAATATGATTTGTCTTCAATATTCAATTTGTTGATCCGTTCGATTGTCTGTTTAAAAATTGGTTCTAACTCCTTAAGAATAACAGGATAAAGATCAGGCATTAAATACTCCATCCACTTTTCTGGTGTTATTACAATTCCGTTAAGAAGCGATTTGTTTTCTTCTTTTATAACATCCCAGTTGCGATAATTAGTGTCGATAATTGTTGTACCGATTAATTTTAGCACTATATCAAAAGTATAACTATTAAAATCGGTACCCATTTCTTTAGTTATTCGCAATGCAGTTTTAGAAGTGCTTGTATAGCATTTTTTTAAATTGTTATTACGAAAATCTGCGATATCTTTTCTGGTGATATTAGTTTCCTCTTTAATACCTCCACATTCAGCACAAAGCACTTCTTCACAAAAAACACTTCCATAAACAATAAGAAAAACACTGAGCAGTTCTTTTTGCTTATAATCAACTATATTTCGCTTGACGTTTAGAATAAAACTGAGCCAAAAAGCGTCGTTAACTATTTCGTTTAGTATTTTTATATCAAATTGTTGTGCCAAGAACTCGCTCCTTTTCTGTTGATTAAGATTATTCGTGTTAAGGCATTTTTTATTGTCTTTGCAATAATATATACCGGATCAACCGGTACAGTGTTTCCGATTATTATGTAGACTTATGGTATTTGCTATAATTATAATGTAAAACAGGCGGTAATTGCTATGGATATTATAAAAGTTTTTGGAGCCAACTTAAAGAAATACCGTGTTACCATGGGATATCACAAGAAGCGTTTGCAGATAAATGCGGAACGCACCGCACGTACATTAGCGTTTATTTTTGTGATTCCGAAAGAGCACAATATCTAATACAAATAGCAATTAAATGGTTGTTTATGGAGCAAGACTGTGCATATTGGAATTGTTCACGTAGAAGAATGCTGATTGAAGGATTATCAAAATTTGGTTTAGCATAATACCTACTTCCTGAAAACAAACAAATACTCATGTGCGATCAGCAGAAAATTATATTTCACGCTGTTGGTTTTCCAGTATCCCGTTGCTTTGCAATTATGTTGTTCCTTGATGATAAGTTCTTTCAGAGTAAAACCTGCGTCCTGAAAGATTTTCATTACATCAAAACTCATCGGAATCATACAGCCTTTCTGACGGGTATCTCCCATAAGAACTGCACAGAACTTACCTTTCTTCAGAACACGGTAGCTTTCCTCAGCGACAGGCTTCATCTGTTCAAGAAAATCCTTGACTTTAAGCTGAGATAAATCGCCCTCTTGAGAGCAACGAAGATTTATGTAATGTGCGATGGAGCAGCTGAAGTATTAAGGTCGAGCTTCATTTTCTCGGATGCGTATATTCGTTCAGCATATTCCTTCACTTTGTTACATATCCACATATACGCAGTTGTATTTTCAGAGTAATCTGCTTCAGCATACATATTGATTCTGCCATCTTTTCGCATTTTTTCAACTTGATTAAATGCTTTAATATCGCCTTTGGGATAAATAGCAAATGTTGAACCATTTCCTTTGTTGACAAGTGAAAAAGCAGGAATATCACTTGGACCATCAGCTATATAAATCATATTTTCAAATTTTACACGTCTAAACTCTTCTGAGACTTTACTATTAACACTTACACCATCTCTTTTTCCCACGCCCTTATTTATTTCAAAAAGTGCACGAGTTTTAGATGTGTTGTCCAGTGCATATATTATCTCGCTGATTACAGGATTACCATTCTCATCTTTATCCTCTAATAATTCACAGCCCCATATATCATCTACATAATTTTTGATTTTGGAGCCTCGAATTGTCTCGGCAGTTCCAGTACTTACTATATAATGCTCTACTCTTATGTCGTATTCGCGATACTTAGCTTCATCCACTATCGCCTTAGTCTTTTCGAATATTTCTGGAATTCCAGCATAGAATTTAAGCTTTTCGCCGTATTCAAATAACTTCTGATTATTCAATCCTCTAAATCTTCCGTCTTTAGCGTATTTTATAAGGAAATTTAAATAGCACGTATCAGAATTAACTCTAATACCTTTTTCTTGCATTTTGGTTGGAAATTCGTTAACTTCTCGCCAGAACATATCTGCATCAATTCCGTATTCTTCAAATAATGGGGTTTGCATATATTCGCTTATTAATGTTTTGTCAAAATCCCAAATCACCGCAATTATATTTGCCACAATAATCCTCCTAAATTAGTTTTTTATAATGTCCTCTTGTTGTAAATTCAATAAACCCTTTATCTTTTAAAATCTGCAACTGTTGACGTATTTTAGCTTCAATATTGTGATTATTAATATGTTTTTCTTGAAGCTGTTCTGTAAATGCATAAACATCTTGCAACGAAAAATCAGATGTACTTATTTTATTGACGCAATTCAATACGTCTATGAGCCATCCCCGGCTTTCAAGGTTATCGGTTTGTAATCTCTTAATTTGAGCGTAGCTTTCAATTATTTTCTTCGTATCATATATCTTTTGATTTTCAATAATTCTCATTTTACCTTGTGTTGGAACATCGCCAAAAATAATGTTGCATCCGACCCAATCAGCTCGACGAGCTGTCGGAGCAAGTGGTTTGCGTTTCTCAATAATACTTTCTACAAAAAAGAATTTAGGAATAAGTATTAAATCCGTTACTTGATAATCTTTTGAATAACTCATAATAAACAAGTCGGGATTACTTGAACTATTTATTCGTTTCAACATTGTAGCATACGCACCATCATTTATTTTGTTTCCTATCTTACCCTGTTTACTCTTTAACTCGTATATTTCACCGCAGTTATCGCATTGTAAATCTGCGACAGGCATATTGTTGTCAAGATTAGAAATATGCGGGTTCCCACAAATTGGGCAGAATATATTTTACCCACCCAATTTTCACTCATTACACGAATTTTCTGTGAGTTGCTTTTATAATTTTCGGCAAGAGAAATATCAAAATTAAAGTTCATCAGAATTCTTCCCAATCTATTAAAGTATTATCATCATCACAAACTTGAATTTGCTTGTATGTTAATTCTCCTGGAGCAAGCATGAATTTCCCTGAATTATAATTATTCATAGCTATTTTTTTAGCTTGCTTTTCATTTTCTGCCATAACTTCAAAAGTCTTTGAAACAGTTTCTTCTATTGTAATAAAAAATCTACCCATAATATCACCAAACACAAAATTTATTAAGGAGCTGGCTCTTTCCACCTGCCCACTTTACAAACGGTTTTACAGTTTTGTATTTCATGAAAACTCCTTTCAGAGCTGTGTATAACTATCCATGATGATTATATCACAAAACTTGTGTTAAATCAAGGCAACAAAGTCCGAATTATTGTACATTGTTAATAAAAATGTCAACTTAAATCTTGAGTACGCTTCCGTCAACCCAATATTCATCGCATTTGCATGTAGACTTGTGGGGATGTTGCTTGCTGCAAGGGTGCTTGTATGGTGCAGCTCACAATCAAAGAATTATACCACGGCGAGAAGTACAACATCATAGGCAGGCAATGCCTCCGCAGGTCTTATCGGGCTTGCGGAGTTTTTTGTGCAACAAGTGAATAAAATGCACAACACCGAACAACAGATTCTGTTCGGTGTGATTTTATGTTTGCATTGTTTTTTACATCAACCTGTATAAAATAGGTGCGCGCGTTTTGTACAAGGATACAAAGTTTTGAAAAAGTCATTAAAAAAGGGGTATCAAAACTCTTTCATCTACCCCTATACAAGTGAAAGGAGAAGTTCTATGAACGGATTTGTAAAGCTACCAAACAAGATATTCGAATTAAAGCTATCACCTTATGAGTTCTGTGTGCTGTGTTATCTATGCAAGTGCAGAAACTCTGTGACAGGAAAATGCTTTCCGAGTTACAACAAGATAGCGTGTGAATGCAACATCTCGCGAAGCTCTGTGATTCGTGCGTTGAAGTCTTTAAAAGAGAAAGGAATCATTCGTGTCAGAAACAACTTTGAAAACCACTATCAGCGTTCAAATGATTACGAATTGATACTGTGACTGTTTCACAGTTGGATAGGGTTGTGTTCACAAAGAGATACAAATAAGACTAATAGAAGGATTACAGTAACTATTATTT
>JAZQJI010000008.1:0-80359 GCA_045541475.1 Oscillospiraceae bacterium | reverse complement strand
AGCGGTAAGTGGTGCATAATGTTTTGTTTCTTTTTAAAAAGAAACGAACTCTTTCCCCACTTTCTGTTTCGGCACAGAAAGTGGGTGCTCCAAAGCTACGGCAACGCCGTAGCGTGAGCAGATAAGCCGACTGCTGTCGGCTTGGCATTTACTATATAACAACAATAAACCTTGTCAGCTCGCCGTTGCCGCTGGAAACCTCAATCGTTCCGCCGTGTTCATCAACAATGCCTTTTGCTATCGAAAGCCCCAAGCCACTGCCACCCGTTGCTCTCGCTCTTGATTTATCCACACGATAAAATCTTTCAAAAATCTTCTCCTGCGATTCAAGTGGTATCGCTTCGCCGCTGTTTGCAACAATCAGCCTGACTCTGCCCTTTTTCTCATCGGGGTCAAGGGTAACGTAAATCCTGCCGTTTTCGTCAGAGTGTTTTAATGCGTTATCTATAAGAATTGTTGCAAGCTGCTTGATTTTTTCTTCATCACCGCAGATGTTCAAATCGGAAGCAATTGCAGTTTCAAGCGTTCTGCCTTTTTCAAATATCAGTGATTCAAACACAAGGCAAACGCCGACTAACGTTTCGCTGATGTTAAAACGCTTCATAATTGCCTTTTGCTCGCCAGAATCAGTCTTGGCAATATACAGCAAACTGTGCACCAGTTTTGACATTCTCTCCGTTTCTGTGCGGATATATTCAAGCCATTTTTTCTGTTCAGATATAGTACACTCAGGGTTCGACATTACAACATCCATATTAGCTTCAATTACAGTAAGCGGAGTTTTCAGCTCATGGCTGGCATCGGCAACAAAGCGTTTTTGTTTTTCCCACGCCGATTGTATGGGCTTTGTTGCCCAACGCGATAAAAATATGCTGATGATTGCAACTATAATTATACTTAAAACCGCTATGGAAAGCAAAATCATCAAAAGCCTGTTAAGCGTGTTTTTTTCAATGGTTCTATCAAGCAAAACTATGTTTGTGCGGTAAGCGTTTTTACTATCCATTATATATCTGTATTCAACACCATCAACAAGAACAACGCCATCATCAACATCTGCATCAATAATATCTTCGCAGGCGTCCTCAAGGTCATCAAGACTGACAGGCTCATTCATCTGATATTGTGCGGTAATGTACCCCCGCCAATCCACGCTTAACAAAATGCAGTTGCGGTACATATTGTTATCATCAAGCAGGCCGAATTTTGTTTCCCCTTCGGGACTTTGTGCAGGGTTGTTGGGTGTATCCACATTGCCTAAAGCAAGCGTGGCCTCCATAATCTCGTATGATTGCTTTATCTCCGATGTGCGCATGGAAATGAAAACCGAGCCGACGATTGAAAGGATAAAAACGCTCATTATTGCAAGAATGATAAGCACAAAACGTCTGCGCAGTTTTTTTATCATTGATTTTATCCTCTCTTTCCTCAATAATCAAATTTATAGTCAAACAACTTCAAGTGTATATCCTACGCCGCGCACTGTTTTTATACTAACCTTGGATTTTAAATGCATCAGCTTTTTGCGCAAAAAGGATATATAAACCTCAACGTTGTTATATTCCGCCTCGGAATCATATCCCCAAACTTTTTCTATCAGCGTTTCCTTACTTAAAACCTTACTGCCGTAGCTAAGCAATATTTTCATTATGTCAAACTCTTTTAAGCCAAGCTTAACGCTTTTGCCACAGCACATCAGTTCAAAGCTATCAAGACTTAAATTCAAATCCGCAAACGAAACCATGTTTTCGCACACAGCATCGCTTTTTCGGCGTATCAGTGCACGCAATCTTGCAAGCAGTTCTTCAGTTGAAAAAGGCTTTGTAAGGTAATCATCCGCTCCCAAATCAAGCCCGTGCACCTTATCAGATATTTCATCCTTTGCGGTAAGCAGCATTACTGGCGTGGATATTCTTTCTCTGCGCATGGTGCGCAAAACCTCAAATCCGTTGATTTTTGGCAGCATAACATCAAGTATAATTGCATCGTAAACGCCCGATAAAGCATTGTCAAGTCCGCTCTCGCCATCAAGCGAAATATCTGCACTGTATTTGTTTTTTTCCAAAATTTGCGCTAAAGCCTCAGCAAGCCTCTGCTCATCTTCAACAATCAATATCCTCAAAGCTACAACCGCCTTTCTTATTTTCAAAATGATTATACAAACAAAACCTTAAGCAAATCTTAAAACAAAAGGGCTGCACCAAGCGTTGCAAAGCATTGGTAATTCAGCCCGATTTTTTTATTTATTGTTTTTGTTAGGCAAAAGAGATTTAAAAAACCTTGCCGTTGCATTTTTTGTGTCACTATTTTCAATATATCGCACAAAGCCTGCGGTAATATTATCATCGGCACAGATTTGAGCCTTTTGGCAAACAAGCTCTTCAACTGCATTTACGCAATTATCGTAGGTTGCGTTTTCAAGCATATACTGCACGGCGTTGCTGTCCATATCTACATAAAAGCCATCAGTACAAATAAAAAGCGATTCGCCATCACGCAACAAGCCTTCATCAGTATTAACGGTAATTTCATCGCCCAAACCTACACACTGTGTAAGCACGCCATTCCCTGCCGAATCATCAGTACTGAGCTGATGCAGTCCGTTTGCGCAGATATATACCCTGCTATCGCCAACGTTAATTGCAAAAAACTTTTCGTTAAACAAAATAAACGCACAAAGCGTTGTGGCACATCGCAGATTATTCTGCTCGCCATACTGCGCAATCATCATGTTTGCCTTGTGGGTGTTTTTAATCATGCTTTTTTTGATATAGTCATATTCAATATCACAGCTTGATTTTAACGCAATGCGCTCAAACCAATCGGACATAAATTCCACCGCTGAATTTGACGCAACCTCGCCTTTGCGCAAGCCGCCCACGCCATCGCAAACAATACCCATGCAGATATCATCACTGCCGATTTTTGCGCTGCGGATTAATATGCAGTCCTCATTTTTCTTGCGGTGACCTTTTTTCGAAAAGCTGCTGTATATATATGCCAAAACTATCTGCCTTTCAGACAAAAAGCACAGCAACCGCCGATGCCACCACGCCCAGCACCATTATGCCTGCAACCACAAGTACAAATATTCTCAATGCAAGCGGTTTATCGCCGCTTACATTCTGTTTTTTCTTTGCCATTTTCGTTTGCTCCGTTTCTTTTTATCATTCAACACTGCTGATAGAAATTATCGTATAGCCATCGTTATACTTTGTCAAAACATATTCCATTGTTTTGATAATGCCCGGCTCATATTCATCGTCCATAAGCGCCCAGTTGGGTGTGGGTTCCTGATAATCCACCGTTAAGGTGTAACGCTCGCCTGCTTTTTCAACATCCGTTACCACGGGGGTGTTTGGAAAAATCCGAGGAGATACAGGGACCTTATACATACGGGTTTCAAAATCGTAGAAGAATGTCAACTCCTGCGAGAATGCAACTGTTGAATGAACTATATTAGTTGTGCCAAAAAGCGCTTTGGCGTGATTTTCTACTTGAATATAGGGAACATACATATTGCCCGATGTATCCGTTTCATACTTTGCGCCATCATCGTACATAATTATGTCCCACAACGAAGCCTTGATAATTGCTTCGTCTGAAAGGTCGTTTACAGATCCAAACGTTGCGGGGTCGGTAATTACAACGGGATAGATATATTCTGCAAATTCCTGCTTTTGTTTTGAATCATCAGAAAAATTTTTAACAAACTTTACTGCCGATTTTGCAGTAACCACAATACCGATTACCGACATAACGGTGAAAAACAGACCAATAAGGAAGTACACCGTCTGCGCCTTATTCTTTTTCTTTTCAGGTGCAGTTTCATACTTGGGCGATTCTTCATTATTCTTGGAAACGTACTCAAGCTCAATAATATCTTCGTCAAGGGCATTCTCAAGCATATCCATAATGTTGCTTTGCGAATCGTCCTCATCAGTTGTGCCCACCTGCAACACGGGCAAGGTGCGCTCCTGCTCTTTCTGCTTTTGCTTTTTGCCCTTCTTCTGTTTGTTTTTTTGTTTATATCTTCCGCCGATTTGCACGGTTTGATTGTTTTTCTGCTCAGATGTTTCTGCGCCTTCAAAAGAATCCTGCGTATTTTCTGCGGAAATTTCAGTACTTTGCTCTTCCTGTGCATAGGCACGGCGTAATATCTTCTCGGTAATTTCTCTATCACGACGAAGCTTTTCCTGCAATTCAAGTTCTTCACTTGTAAGGGTGGTCTTGCTTTCTGCAACTATGGTTTTATTGGGTGCTAATTCATCTCGATTAATTCTGCGCACACCAACTGTTGCCGTATCGGCAAGTCTGCGTTGAGAAAAACCTATTTCAGTTGTGTTTTCCTTATATCTGGGCAAAGCAGAACGTGTAGGTTCTTCAAATGCCTGTGTGGGCGTCGTTTCGTCGGCACTATCATCGCTGAGCTTGCCAAATTTTTCTTCAAGTCTTGCCCAAACATCATCTTCAGGCTTTTGGTTTTCCGTTTCGTCAGCGTTATCAGTTACAATTTCAGCAACCGTCTCAAAAACAGCTTCTGTTTTATCCTCTGTTATTTCTTGTTCAACACCTTGATTATCGTCATTCAAGTTCTGAGCAATCTGCAAATCCTGAGGTGTGGTATCTTGCTCGGTTTCCTCGACAACAGTATCGGCTTGAGTTAAATCCGATGAAGTATCAACGGTTATCCGCTCACTGATTATTTCCTCAGAAATAACCTCTGTATGTTCTTCAACATTCGGTGTTGTTTGCTCAGTTTCCGCAGATTCGGCAGACTGTATCGGTTCAGTGCTCTCTAACGTGTCGGGTGTTTCCTTAACGGATGTTGATTTCTTAGTCTTTGGAGATGCTTTTGTACTGCTCCGCCTTTTTTTAGGTACTTGTACCTGCTTAGCATCATTGGCATGGCTCGCCAAAAAATCTTCTAAATTAAAATTTAAATCGTTATTTGCCATAGCAGATACCTCCCTTTCTTGTTATATATAAAAACTAATAAATTATCTTACCTGGCCATCGCCCTCGATTAGATACTTAACCGAAGTAAGCTCGTTAAGCCCCATGGGGCCCCTTGCGTGAAGCTTTTGTGTGGAAATGCCTATTTCCGCTCCAAATCCGAACTCTCCTCCATCAGTAAAACGGGTTGATGCGTTTACGTAAACTGCAGCGGCGTCAATCTCTCTCTTAAAACGCTCAGCGCTATCAAGATTTTTTGTAACAATGCACTCTGAATGGCCCGTGCCGTATTTTGAAATATGGTCAATTGCTTCGTCGATAGACTCAACAACCTTTACTGCAATGATATAATCGCCAAATTCTGTTGCATAATCCTCATCGCTTGCGGTTTCAATCTCAGCACCGAGAATGTTTTTACATTCTTCACAGCCCTTGATAATAACCTTGTGCGATTTAAAACGCTCGGCAATCATGGGCAAAAACTTTTCTGCCGCATTTTTGTGCACAAGCAGACTTTCAATTGCGTTGCAAACTGAAGGTCTTTGGGTTTTTGCATTATCTGTAATATTAACCGCCATTTCCAAATCGGCGCTTTCATCAACGTAAACATGGCAGTTGCCAACACCCGTTTGAATAACGGGCACGGTTGCCTTGCTGCAAACCGTTTTGATAAGTCCTGCGCCGCCACGAGGAATAAGCACATCAAGATACTGCAAGCACATCATTTCGTTTGCGCTTTCTCTTGAAGTATCTTCAACAAGTGCAACTGCATCAGCAGGCAAACCTGCACTTTCAATAGCATTACGCATAATGTTTACAAGGCACTTGTTTGAGTTAAACGCTTCCTTGCCGCCACGCAGAATAACAACGTTGCCTGCCTTAAGGCAAAGCGTTGCCGCATCTACGGTAACATTGGGGCGCGCTTCATATATGATGCCGATAACGCCCAAGGGCACACGGGTTTTCATAATTCTCAAGCCATTGGGTCGCACGGTGCCGCTGTCGATAGAGCCTACAACTTCCTTAGCGGCTATAAGCTCCTCAACGCTTGCCGCCATAGCTCTTATACGGTCTTCATTGAGCATAAGTCTGTCCTGAAGAGAAACGCTCATATCGTTTTTAACGGCGTTGTCAAGGTCTATACTGTTAGCCGACATAATTTCGGGGATATTATCAAGCAGAGCTTGCGCTATGCTTTTTAGCACATCGTTTTTTTGCTTTGCACTTGCGGTAGATACCGCTCTTTCTGCAATTTTCGCTTTCTTTCCCAGTTCTTCTATGTAGCTCATAATCAAGACTCCTAAAAATTTAGTTTTGTTTGCAGGGGAATATCGTTCCGATTTCCTCGCCGTCAAAAAGTCTGTATATATTCTCCGGATCTCTACCGTTGATAATTGCCATATCAATGCCGGCGCTGTGCGCAATCATAGCGGCATCAAGCTTTGTTTGCATACCGCCCGTTGCAAATTTGGAACCCTTGCCACCTGCCGCCATGTAAATATCCTCGGTGATTTCTTCAACCTCGTGAATGATATTTGCATTGGGGTTTTCGTTGGGGTTTTCATCGTAAAGGCCGTCAATATCAGTTAAAATAACAAGCAAATCAGCCTTGCAAAGCTGTGCAACTATTGCAGATAATGTATCATTCTCGCCAAAATCAAGCTCAAGCTCATCAATAGCTACGGTATCATTTTCGTTAACAATGGGAATAACGCCAGATTCAAGCAGTTTTTCCATTGTATTTTCAACGTTCTTACGTCTATCCTGCTGCAAAATTGTTTTTGTAAGCAAAATCTGCGCAACGGTTATGCCGTACTTGCCAAAGCGCTCGTCGTACATATACATAAGCTCGCACTGACCAACAGCTGCTGCCGCCTGCTTTGTGGGGGTATCGCTTGGCTTTTCGGCAATGCCAAGTCTGCCAAGGCCTAAACCTACCGCACCTGAAGAAACAAGCACAACATCTCTGCCTTGATTTTTCAAATCAGCAATAACGCTTACAAGATTGTTAAGGCGGCGGATATTAAGTCTGCCCGATTTTCTGTGCGTTAGGGTAGATGTGCCGATTTTTATTACAATTCGTTTTTTATTATCTATATCAATCATTCATTTTCACCGTTATTTGTTTCTTTATTGTCTGCCGAAATTTCAGCATCGGCTTCGTTTTTATCTGCATTTTCTGTCGGCTCAGTTTCAGCTTCCTGCTCTTTTTCCTTTTTCTTTTCAGCAATGCTATCCTGAATAAGCGTAATTAAAGCGCCAAGCATAAGCACTGCTTCAGCAATGCCAACGGGAACAAACATATAGTCACCAAAATAAAGCAGAAATGTTGCGGCAATTGCAATTGCAATCAACCCCTGGTAACGCTTTTTCA
The DNA here is from genome assembly GCA_045541475.1 of Oscillospiraceae bacterium. Classification (GTDB taxonomy): domain Bacteria; phylum Bacillota; class Clostridia; order Oscillospirales; family Ruminococcaceae; genus RGIG3077. Next base: position 73,029 of record JAZQJI010000008.1, on the reverse strand, counting down.
ATCTGCAATACTGAAAAACAAAAAACGAAACTCCAACAATTCCAAAAATTATATGTTCTTTCAATGCAAGCGGAAAAAACGTGCCTGCACTAAGCATTTCAAACAGCATTTTATCATCTCCGTCAAAAATTGTTTTAGTTATATTTGATTTTGCTCCAATCTTTATTATGCCATAACACCGTTTAAATTGCAAGTGTTTTTTGTCAATTGGCAATATTGGGCTTACTTTATGCCTGTTGAGCCAAAACCGCCCTCTCCCCTTTGGGTTTGCGATAAACTTTCAACGGCAATGCAATCAGCAAAGGCACAGGGCATAACAACAAGCTGAGCAATACGCATACCATGGGTTACAGTAAAATCGGCGTTGCCCAGATTAACCAAGCCTACGCAGATTTCGCCTCTATAATCGCTATCAACCACGCCCACGCTGTTTGCAAGCGTTATGCCGTTTTTAACTGCCATACCCGAGCGGGCAAATATCAGCAAAACGCAATCGCTTTGCGAAGGTTCCACCGACAATTTTGTGGGAATTTTTACAATCTCGCCCTTCTTTATAACAACATCTTCTTCAAGGCAGGCACAAAGGTCAACACCTGCGCTCTGCGGCGTTTGCCTTTGGGGTATAATTGCCTTTTCATCAAGTTTTTTAAAGTAAAGTTCCATTACTGTACACCTCTGTAATACAATCCTCTTGTAAAACTGTCTGTATTAATTTTTTCGCCGTTTGTATATCTTTTCAGGATATCCTCAATCTGCTCGGAAGTTTCATCGAAAAAATCAAGCTTTATAAAATCCAAACCTTGCACACCCGATAATTTATCGCTTAGCTCTAAATTACGGCTGTTTAAAATTTCAGCATAGCCTTCATTTTCCTTCGGGCAAACCACATCAAATTCTTCACCCATGCGGTCGAAAATGCGGCCTTTACAGCTTTTGCAATCACCAATGGGACAGTTAATGTTCATCATCAACGGCAGTTTGCCGTAAGCCACAATGCCTATGGGCAAAACACGGGGCAATTTGTGCGCCGTTGAAAGCTTTGCTTCAAACGATATCTCAGCATCGGCAAGACCGATATCCGCCAACTCTTTAACGCTGTATGAGTTAGCCACATTCAAACCAAAACCGCCATGCACCTTTGCTTTTTTTGCAAATTCAAAATATGCAATATTGTTGCAGTAAAGATGTGTAAAGCCCATGCTCAAAAGCTCTTCTATTCTTTTAAAAACTGCGGCTTCATCGTGCAAAAACCTTGGCGGAGAAATAACTATTTTATCCGCAAACGGTTTTAACTCATCAAGATGTCTTTCAATTTCACGCAAATCTATCTGTGCAAATTCAATGCTTTGCTTTACGTTTTCATCAAGATATAAAAACTGCTTTGCATTTTTAAATGCGCACCTGATTTTTAATTGTGCATTATCAGCAACAAATTTCTTTTCAGCCAAAACATCGCAGATTTGATAATGCGGTGTGTTGCTTGAAATTATCTTGTTTGATATATCCTCAATAATATCACGCCGCATGGAGTTTATAGTAGAAACAGGGCATCTTACGCTATTATCGGCAAAGGCAAACTCAACCGATTTTGCTTCAAAAACAGTATTGCCCAGCTTTGAAAGCTGTTTTTTTATCACTTGGTTTTCAAGCGGCTTCATCTCGCAAAATTGCGAAACATCAATGCTTATCAGCGTTTTTATATCACCGCAGACTGCGGATATTTCAAGAATATCATTTTCAAGTCTGCACAAAAAATCAACGCTGTATTTCTTGGGCAATTTTATATATTCTTTTTTGATTTTATCCAAAACCTGCGTCGCTTGCGTTACGCTTTCGTAATCCCTTATGCCGAACATTGTGCGGCCCTTACGGTTTTTAAAATAACCATCTGTAAATCCTTGGCGAGAAAATACAGATTGTAAAACGTTTATATCATACTTTTTGCCTTCCAATGCACTGCGATAAGCGTGAACTGCGGCGGCAACATATTCGGGGCGTTTCATTCTTCCTTCGATTTTTAGTGAGCAAACGCCGATATCTTTCAATTCTTCGATATGCTCAATCAACGACAAATCTTTAAGAGAAAGAGCGTGGCTTTGAACATCGCCCTTTTTAGATGAAAACGGCAAACGGCACGGCTGCGCGCAAAGTCCACGGTTAGCACTGCGTGAGCCAAACATTGCCGACATATAGCACTGCCCCGAAACGCACATGCACAAAGCACCGTGAACAAAAGCTTCAACCTCTATTCCCGTGTTGCAAATTTTCGCTATCTGCTCAGCGTTAAGTTCTCTTGCCACCACAACTCGTTTAAATCCAAGCTTTTTTGCCTGCAAAGCACCCTGCGGCGTATGAATTGTCATTTGTGTGGAAGCATGCAGCGGCATTTCGGGCAATATTGATTTTATAAACCTTGCCGCACCCAGATCCTGAACAATAAAAGCATCAACGCCGAGTTTTGCGCATTTTACAACGCTTTGCCGCAATTCTTCAAATTGGCTGTCAAAAACAACGGTATTTACCGCAACGTAAACCTTTGCGCCAAAAAGATGACATAACGAAATAACGCCGTCAAGCTCCGAATAATCGAAATTGACGGCATTCTGTCTTGCCGAAAAACTTTTCAGCCCGATATATATCGCATCTGCGCCGCAATAAAGCGCGGCGTAGACCGATTCAACACTCCCACAGGGAGCAAGCAATTCGCATTTGCGCATAGTTTTACATATTTTCCTTAAGCTTTTTCAGCTTGATTTCATTTTCAAGGCGCTGAACCTTTACTCTCAGCATTTCGATTTCACGAAGTGCATCATCACGTTCCATTCTTGCCTTGCCTGCATCATCAACATAATCCTTAATCTGTGTACGGATATTATCGATGCTTTCGTTAGCCTTGTTAACGTCATCAAGAGCGGAAAGCGCAATCATAACAGCTGCCGAATAGGTTGAAACGCCTTCGTTAGCCTGCACCATGTCGTTGATTTGGTTTTCAAGGTATCTCGCAAGATTATATACATAGCTGGGCTGTTCCTCTGTCTGCAATGAATATTCCTTACCGCAGATAACAACCTTAATTCTGTTAAGCATAGCTTTTCCGCCTTTCAAAAATAGTTTTTACGCACTTAAAGTTACAAATTAATTATACTATATATCCGCAAAAAAATCAATACGATAATAAAATTTTTTGCCCTTTGAGAAAACTAACGAAAAAACAAAACGCCCTCCCCTTGCAAACACAAAGGGAAGGTGTTTTAAATGTTAATCAAATTGAATTAGTCAACAAGTTTGATTATAGCCATCTCAGCTGCGTCACCACGACGGGGACCTGTCTTGATAATCTGTGTATATCCGCCGTTCTTATCTGTATACTTAGGTGCGATTTCATCGAACACCTTTTTAGCTACGCTTTCCTTAGTAACGTAAGCGTAAACCTGACGCTTTGAGTGCAAATCATCGTTCTTGCCGATAGTAATCATCTTTTCAGCAACAGCTCTAACTTCCTTTGCTCTTGTTACGGTTGTTTCAATCTGGCCGTTTTCAAGCAAATAAGTTACCATACCTCTAAGCATTGCTTTTCTGTGGTCGGTAGGTCTGCCCAGCTTTCTTGCACCTGGCATTTGATTTCACTCCTTCTATATAGTTTGGTTAGTCTTTGGTTGATTATTCTTCTTCTGAGCTAAGCGAAAATCCAAGTGACTGGAGTTTTTCCTTAACTTCATCAAAGGACTTTTTACCAAGGTTTCTAACCTTCATCATTTCTTCTTCAGACTTGTTAATCAAGTCGTCAACGGTATTGATTCCCGCACGCTTCAAGCAGTTGAAGGAACGCACTGACAAATCAAGCTCCTCAATTGTCATTTCAAGGATTTTTTCCTTACCCTTGTCGTCCTTTTCTACAAGAACCTCAACAATGCTGGCTTCTTCAGAAAGGTCAACAAAGAGCTTAAGATGTTCATTAAGGAGATTTGCTGCCTGTGATATAGCTTCCTTAGCGGAAATTGTACCGTCTGTCCATACTTCCAAGGTAAGCTTATCAAAGTCGGTAACCTGTCCAAGTCGAGTATCCTCAACCTTATAGTTTACCTTCAATACCGGAGTATAAATGCTGTCAACAGCTATTACATCAATAGCGGGATTAAGCAACTGTTTGTTTCTGTCGGCTGAAACATATCCGCGACCTCTGTCAATGGTAATTTCCATGTAGAGCTTCGCATCCTTGCCGAGAGTTGCAATGTGCATTCCGGGGTTGAGAATATCAACTTCGGAATCAGTTTTGATGTCGCCTGCGGTGATTTCGCACTCGCCGTCAGCCTCAATGTATACGGTCTTGGGGCCGTCGCTGTAAAGCTTAGCTGTAAGACCCTTTATGTTGAGGATAATCTCGGTAACATCTTCCTTCACTCCGGGAATTGTAGAAAATTCGTGGTGAACGCCGTCTATCTTAACAGAATTAACAGCCACACCGGGAAGTGAAGACAAAAGAACTCTGCGCAGACTGTTGCCAAGGGTTGTTCCGTAGCCTCGCTCAAGCGGAGCCAGAACAAACTTACCGTAAGTTCCGTTACTCTTAAGCTCGACTGTATCTATTTCCGGCTTTTCTATTCTTTCAAGCATATATAACCCTCCTGCTCGCAATTACTTTTGTTCGTTGTTTTAAAATAATCGTACGCAAGTAATTACCTATTACTTGGAGTACAGCTCGACAATCAAGTGTGTTTCTGCCTCGTAGTCCAAATCCTCAGGCTTAGGCAATCTTGTTACCTTTGCGCTATAAGTTTCCTTATTTGCGTCAAGCCAAAGCGGAACTACTCTGCCCTGAGTCTGTTCAGCAATATCCTTGAACTTAGCATTGCTTCTGCTCTTTTCGCAAACAGCAATTTCATCGCCAACAGAAACGATGTAGGAAGGAATATCAACTCTCTTACCGTTTACTGTAAAGTGACCGTGAGTTACAAGCTGTCTTGCTTCACGTCTTGTCAATGCCATACCCATGCGGAATGCTACGTTATCCAATCTGGATTCAAGGCGGGAGATGAGGTTATCACCGGCCTTACCTTCCATCTTGGAAGCTAATTCGAAATAATGACGGAAGGGTTTTTCCATCATGCCGTAGATAAACTTGAGCTTCTGCTTTTCCTTAAGCTGCATACCATATTCAGAAACTTTCTTACGGTTGTTAGCGTTAGGATTGCGGTTAGACTCCTTATTAATACCCATAACCATGGGGCTGATGCCTAAGTATCTGCATCTTTTAAGAATCGGATCTTTATTTACTGCCATAAGTCATATCCCTCCTAAATTATACACGACGTCTTTTGGGAGGACGGCAGCCGTTGTGAGGAATGGGAGTTACGTCCTTGATCATTCTCACTTCAAGACCTACTGTCTGCAATGCTCTGATTGCAGCTTCGCGTCCGGAGCCGGGTCCCTTTACATATACTTCAACTGTCTTAAGGCCATGCTCCATAGCAGCCTTTGCAGCAGTCTCGGCAGCAGTCTGTGCAGCGAACGGTGTGGACTTACGGGAGCCTCTGAAACCGAGTTCGCCTGCGCTTGCCCAGGAAATTGTGTTACCCTGCAAGTCGCTGATTGTTACGATTGTGTTGTTGAAAGTTGACTGGATATGAACAGCACCGCTTTCAATATTCTTACGGTCACGTCTTCTTCTGACGGTTGAAACCTTTTTCTTCTGTGCCATTTATATCCCTCCTTACTTCTTCTTATTTGCGATTGTCTTTACAGGACCCTTACGAGTTCTTGCGTTTGTCTTAGTTCTCTGTCCTCTTACGGGCAAGCCTTTTCTGTGACGAACGCCTCTGTAACAGCCGATTTCGACAAGTCTCTTGATATTCAGAGCAACCTCTCTACGAAGATCGCCTTCTACGTTGCAGTTCTTATCGATATATTCACGAAGAAGGTTTGTATCGTCTTCGGACAAATCCTTAACTCTGATGTCAGGATTTACACCGGTTTCTCTGAGGATTTTTTCAGCGGTTGAACGACCGATACCGAAGATATAAGTAAGACCGATTTCGATTCTCTTATTCTTGGGAAGGTCAACACCAGCAATACGTGCCATTAAAAAATGCACCCCCATATACTTTGATAAATGATTGTGTGTATCTTAACTAATCCGCAAATAAATTTTACGGACAGCTGGCAGCCGGTCACCGTCCACGCTTTCCCGCTTAAATTCAATAATTTGAATTGTTTGCAGCGACGCGATAATTTTTGTGCGCCGTAGCAGGAAACCGATTGCCGGCTTAATTCATCGCAGTGCGTGCTGTTAATTGCCGTGCACTGCGGGTATATTTTTTCTTAGCCCTGACGCTGTTTGTGCTTGGGATTTTCACAGATAACCATTACTTTTCCCTTGCGCTTAATAACTTTGCATTTTTCGCAAATGGGCTTTACTGAAGGTCTGACTTTCATTCTTTATTCTCCCTTCGCAAGTGTGTGTTTTCTTGGCAAATTAAGGTTTTATAGCCTTACTTTGCTCTCCATGTGATTCTGCCCTTGGTAAGGTCATAGGGTGACATAGCAACCGTAACCTTGTCGCCGGGAACTATACGAATGTAGTTCATTCTGAGCTTTCCCGATACATGAGCAAGAATTTTGTGTCCGTTCTGGAGCTCTACCTGGAATGTTGCATTCGGCAACGCTTCAAGAACGACGCCTTCAACTTCAATTACGTCTTCTCTAGACATTTAAATCCTCCTCTTCAGGCGTTATCGGCATTAAATGCCGCAAGTGCTTTTTTAAGTCCTTTATCTGTCAAATTATCAATATCTATTTCAGTATTGGTCATTTGAAGGTGTTTAAGACTTTTTGTTTTTGGATTTGATAGTTTTCGTGTTTTGCCATCGGCAATTTTTACAAATTTCCCGTCAATATCAAGTATTACAAAGAATTTTGCAAAATCACGTCCGGCGGTAGCCCTGACGATGCTGCCCTTCTTAATTTTCAAATTCCCGCACATAAATTTAAGCGAAAATTCTCCTTTCCGAAGTTTTAACCCTGATGTCAATCAGGCGTCCGGAGCTGTCAGCACTATTGCTCCGCCCGTTGCAATTGCAATTGTATGCTCAAAGTGAGCAGACAGCGAGCCTGAGCGTGTAACAACCGTCCAATCGTTTTTCAGCACTCTTACGTCATCGCCCGAAATGTTAATCATCGGCTCAATAGCGATGGTCATACCGGCCATAAGTCTTTGTCCGTGACCTTTTGTGCCATAGTTAGGAACCTCGGGTTCTTCGTGAAGCTTTCTGCCGACGCCGTGTCCGCAGTATTTTTTGACTACACCGTAGCCAAATGAGCGGCAGTATTCTTCCACAGTGGAAGAAATATCGCCTATTCTTGCGCCGGGAACAGCCGCCCCGATTGCAAGCTCTAAAGAATGCTTAGTTACATCAAGCAGCTTTTGAGCTTCATCGGAAATTTTCCCAACGCCGAATGTTGCGGCGGTATCGCCGTGAAAGCCGTTGTAGAATGCACCCACATCCACGCTTACTATATCGCCGTCCTTAATAACGGCCTTTGACGAAGGTATTCCATGAATAACCTCGTTATTGATTGATATACACGCGCTTGCGGGAAAACCGCCATAGCCAAGGAACGAAGGTTTTGCACCCTGCCCCACAATGTAATCATAAATAAGCGTATCAAGTTCCTTTGTAGTCATACCTGCCTTGAGCTCTCTGCCGGCGAGTGCGAGTGCGTTACCCGCAATCCTTCCGGCGTCGCGCATCTTGGCAATATCGGTAGCTGATTTAATAGTAATCATATTATTGATTACTTAGCCAAGGCTTCAAGTGTAAGCCTTGATGTATCTGCAACCTCTTCCTGACCTACAACTGTAACAAGTTTGCCCTTGCCGTCGTAGTATTCCTTAAGAGGAGCTGTTGTTGTATGATATACCTTGAGTCTTTCCAAAACAGTTTCGGGAGCGTCGTCCTTACGAAGAACTGTTTTGCCGTTGCACTTATCACAAACGCCATCAACCTTGGAAGGCTTGAACATTGTGTGGTAGGAAGCACCGCAGCTCTCGCAAACTCTTCTTCCGCCAAGGCGCTGCTGAATTTTTTCATCGGGAACGAAAATTTCAACAACCTTGTCAATCTCAACGCCCATTGCGTCGAGCGCCTCTGCCTGAGGAACTGTTCTGGGGAAACCATCAAGTATAAAACCATTTTTGCAGTCGTCCTCGGCAATTCTTTCTTTCAAGATACCGATAACAACTTCATCGGGAACAAGCGCGCCGCTTTCCATCTGAGCCTTAGCCTTAAGGCCGTACTCTGTGCCGTTTTTAACAGCCTCACGGAGCATATTTCCTGTTGAAATCTGAGGAATGTTAAGCTTTTCGCTGATAACCTCAGCCTGTGTTCCCTTGCCTGCGCCGGGGGCGCCGAGAAGAATAAGTTTCATATAGATTTTCTCCTTTCGGGCATTATTTCGGATTATTCAAGGAATCCCTTATGATGACGAACCATCAGCTGAGATTCAAGTGTTCTTGTAGTTTCAAGAGCAACGCTTACTACGATAAGGATTGAAGTGCCGCCCATTGAAAGACTTGCAAGCTGTGTAAGACCGAAGCCTTCAGAAACAATCTTGGAGAAGATGATGGGGAATACCGCGATGATACCGAGGAAGAAAGCACCGAACAATGTTATCTTGGAGAGAACTCTCTGGATAAAATCGGATGTGGGCTTTCCGGGACGGATACCGGGGATACCGCCATTATTCTGACGGAGATTGTTAGCGATTTCTGTCGGGTTGTACTGCATGGAAACGTAGAAGTAGTTAAATCCTATAATAAGAAGGAAATAAAGAACTGCGTAACCGATGCTGTTACTGTTGAAGAAATCAAGAAAGCCATTGTAGAACTTCTGTCCGAAGCCGTTAGGATAATCATATCTGGGGACGAACAATTCGATTGTGGAAGGAAGCTGCATAAAGGACATTGCAAAGATGATAGGCAAAACGCCGCTCATGCATACCTTAATCGGAATATGTGTGTTCTGTCCGCCGTACTGTTTTCTGCCAACAACGCGCTTAGCGTACTGAATCGGAATTCTGCGCTCTGCATTGTTCATGAAAACGATGAACACGATCATTGCGATGTAGAGAATACCTACAATCGGAACTACAAAGATGTAGTCTGCTCTTGTTTCTTTTGAGAACATAAGCTTGATCATGTTGAAAATGTCAACGGGATATCTTGAAATGATACCTGCAAGAAGTATCATCGAGATGCCGCTGCCGATGCCCTTTTCTTCAATCAAGCCGCCAAGCCAGATGATAAGCGAAGCGCCTGCGATGAAAACGAACATGATACAAATCATTGAAAAATACTGTTCGAAACCGCCGTTTGTGTAAGCGAGAACGCCCATTGTATTCTTCATTGTGAGATAATATGCAAATGATGTGAAAACTGCGATAACCAACGCGAGTATTGTTGTGTACAGATTAAGCTTTTTTCTGCCCTCTTCGCCTTCTTTGGAAAGTCTTTCCAAAGGAGGAAGAGCATAGGTGAGAAGCTGAAGAATAATCTGTGCGTTGATGTAGGGCGAAATCGAAAGGCTGAAAATTGTAGCCCTTGAAAGTGCGCCACCGGACAGCATATTCATGTAAGAAATGATGTTGCCGTCGCTGTTTTCTGTTACCCAGGTGGAAAGTGCGGCTGTATCAACAAACGGTGCCATAATAGCACAGCCAAGCCTAAAGATAATGAGGATAAGAACCGTATAGAGAATCTTCTGACGAATTTCCTTAACCTTCCATGCGTTCTTCATTACCTGAAACACTTTACATCACCTCAGCCTTTCCGCCTGCCTTTTCGATTTTTTCCTTAGCGCTTGCGGAAAATGCAGCAGCCTTAACAGTAAGGCTCTTTTCAAGTTCGCCATTGCCGAGAACCTTCACGCCGTCGCAAGCCTTTCTTATAATGCCTGCTTCGAGCAATGCGTTTACGTCAACTTCTGCACCTGCTTCAAACTTGTTAAGGTCTGAAACATTTACGATTGCATAAGTTTTAGCGAAGATATTATTGAATCCCCTTTTAGGAATACGTCTTGCCAAGGGCATCTGTCCGCCTTCAAAACCGATGCGAACGCCGCCGCCTGAACGAGCATTCTGACCCTTATGACCCTTACCGGCTGTTTTGCCGTTACCTGAGCCATGACCTCTGCCGACACGCTTGCGCTCGACTCTGGGCTGTACGGGAGATAATTCGTGCAATTTCATTTGAGAGCACCTCCTTGCTTATACTTCTTTAACCTCCACGAGGTGAGAAATAACATTAATTTTACCTTCGGTCTGTGCGTTATCGGGCTGAACTGTTACATCGCCGATTTTGTTAAGACCGAGTGACTGTGCTGTTGAAATCTGGTTAGCCTTTCTGCCGATAAGGCTTTTCTTAAGCGTAATCTGTTTTGCCATTATGCCTTACCTCCAATAATTTCCTTAACAGTCTTGCCTCTCTTTTCTGCAACTTCCTTTGCAGAAACACAAGAACTCAAGCCCTGAATAGTTGCTCTAACAACATTGCAAGCATTGTTGGAGCGCAAAGACTTTGTTCTGATATCCTTGATACCTGCCATTTCAACAACGGCACGAACAGGACCGCCGGCGATAACACCGGTACCGGGAGCTGCGGGCTTCATAAGAACCTCGCCTGCACCGTACTTGCCGATAATGTCATGAGGGATTGTTGTACCTCTGAGCTGTACCTTGACAAGATTTTTCTTGGCATCCTCAATACCCTTGCGGATTGCATCGGGTACTTCGCCGGATTTTCCGAGTCCGAAGCCTACGATTCCGTTGCCGTCACCTACAACTACAAGTGCGGAGAACTTGAGAATACGTCCGCCCTTAACAGTTTTGGATACGCGGTTGATTGCAACAACCTTTTCGGAAAGCTCCAGAGCTGAAGCATCTATATTAGCCAAAATTGTATCCTCCTTTTTTTAATTAGAACTGGAGTCCGCCTTCGCGGGCACCCTCTGCAAGTTCCTGAACACGACCGTGATAAATGTAACCGCCGCGGTCAAAAACAACTTCGGATATTCCCTTGGCCTTTGCAGCCTCAGCGATAAGCTGACCTACCTTGCGTGCGCCTTCCTTGTTAGCACCGCTGCCGTCAAAATCCTTTGACATGCTTGATGCAGAGCAAAGAGTTACGCCGTTAACATCATCAATGATTTGCGCATAAATATGCTTTGCGGAGCGAAATACATTGAGACGGGGGCATTCGGGTGTTCCCGAAATCTTAGCACGAACTCTCTTGTGTCTTTTGAGTCTTGCCTTGTTGCTGTCATATGATTTAACCATTGTAGCTCACTCCTCCTATTATTTTTTACCCTTACCGGCTTTACCTTCCTTACGGATGATACGCTCGCCTTCGTAACGGATACCCTTGCCCTTGTAAGGCTCAGGCTTACGGTGTGCGCGTATCTCAGCTGCGCACTGACCAACAGCCTGCTTATCAATACCGTTTACTACGATTTTGTTCGGTGTGGGAACGTCAATCGTAATACCGTCTGTTTCTGTCATAATAACCTGGTGTGAAAAACCAAGGTTCATTACAAGATCCTTACCCTGCTTAGCAGCACGGTAACCAACGCCTTCGATTTCAAGTGTCTTAGAATAGCCTGTTGAAATGCCGTAAACCATGTTAGCAATCAAAGCTCTTGTAAGACCGTGGAGAGAACGCATACGCTTGTCATCGGAGGGTCTTGTGACTGTGATTACGCCGTTTTCATATTCAATGCCGAGTGCAGTATCAAACTGTCTTGAAAGAGTACCCTTAGAACCCTTGATTGTTACAAGGTTGTTCTCAATAGATACTTCAAGTCCGGCAGGAACACTAACGGGTAATTTACCTATTCTGGACATTATGTGTTTCCTCCTTACCAAATGAATGCAAGAATTTCGCCGCCAACGTGAAGTTCCTTAGCCTTCTTATCAGTCATGATTCCCTTAGATGTGGAAACCAGAGCGATACCGAGGCCCTTTCTTACCTGGGGCATATCCTCGCAGCTTGAATATATACGCAAACCGGGCTTTGACACTCTGCGCAGGCCGGTGATAACAGGTGTTCTGTTTTCGCCGTATTTCAGAGTAATTCTGATAATACCCTGCTTTCCGTCCTCAATTACCTGAAAGCCCTTTACATATCCTTCATCAACAAGAATCTGTGTGATAGCTTTCTTCACATTGGAGGCGGGAACGTCAACCGTGGCGTGCTTTGCAGAACTCGCATTGCGGATTCTGGTCAAGATATCAGCTATTGTATCTGTAATTTGCATACCAAAATGACCTCCTCGTCATATTTTTGGCTTGCGGCGTTTAAATTTGCTTGCCGCAGCCTCTTATAATATTTTTACCAGCTTGCCTTTTTAACTCCGGGAATCTGACCGTCGTGAGCAAGCTCTCTGAAGCAGATACGGCAGATGCCGAACTTTCTGAGATATGCGTGAGGTCTTCCGCAGATTTTGCAGCGGTTGTAAGCACGTGTTGAGTACTTAGGTGTGCGCTGCTGCTTTAATTTCATTGCTGTTTTAGCCATTTAGAATTTCCTCCAAATCACTTTGCAAACGGAGCGCCGAGAAGTGTCAGCAGCTCTTTTGCTTCTTCATCTGTGGTGGCTGTTGTAATAAAGTTTATATCCATACCTCTTACCTTGTCGATTTTATCATAATCGATTTCGGGGAAGATGAGCTGTTCCTTAATACCTGTGGAGTAGTTGCCTCTTCCATCGAAAGAGTTACCGTTGATACCACGGAAGTCACGAACACGGGGGAACGCAACGTTAAACAGCTTGTCAACAAACTCATACATATTTTCGTTTCTCAGTGTTACCTTAACACCGATGGGCATGCCCTCACGAAGCTTGAAGTTTGCAACGGATTTTTTAGCCTTGCAGACAACGGGCTTCTGACCGGTGATTGCAGTCAAGTCAGTCATGATTGCATCAATAACCTTTGAGTTTTCCTTAGCTTCGCCGGCACCAACGTTGATAACGACTTTATCAAGCTTCGGAATCTGCATTACGCTCTTGTAGTTGAATTTCTTCATCATTGCAGGAGCGACTGTTTCAATATAGTAATCTTTCAATCTTGCCATAACTCAAGTCTCTCCTTATTCAAATGTTTCTCCGCAATCCTTGTTCTTGCAAACGCGGAGCTTTCTTCTTTCCTTGCCCTCGCCCTCAAAAACGTGACCTACTCTTGTAGGCTTGTTGCACTTAGGGCAAACGAGCTGAACCTTGCAAGCGTAGATAGGAGATTCAGCCTTAACCAAACCGCCCTGTTCGCCTGCTGTTCTGGGTTTAACGTGCTTTGTAATATAGTTAAATCCTTCGACAATAACTTTGCCTTCCTTGGGGCTTACTTCAAGAACCTTACCGGTCTTTCTTGCGCCGCCCTTGTTGTACTTATAATCGTACTTACCGGTAAGCAAAACTACGGTGTCGCCTGTTTTAACGTGTACTTTATTGCTCATGTGTAACGACACCTCCTATTAAAGTACTTCAGGTGCAAGGCTCAATATCTTAAGATATTCCTTGTCACGAAGTTCTCTTGCCACAGGTCCAAAAATACGTGTACCTCTGGGGTTCTTATCTTCCTTTATAATTACTGCAGCATTCTCATCAAAACGGATGTATGTTCCGTCATCTCTTCTGAGACCGCTTGCTGAACGAACAATTACTGCTTTAACAACATCGCCCTTTTTAACAACGCCGCCGGGTGCAGCTTTTTTAACAGAGGCAACGACTACATCACCGATATTTGCATATCTTCTGCGTGTACCGCCTAAAACTCTGATACACATAAGCTCCTTGGCTCCCGTGTTGTCAGCGACCTTGAGATAGGTTTGCATTTGTATCACAGCAAAAATCCTCCTTCCAAAGATTTAATCAATATTGTGATTTAATTATTTCGCTTTTTCAATTATGCGAACAACTCTCCATCTCTTATCCTTGGAAAGAGGGCGAGTTTCCATAATTTCCACGCGATCGCCTATTCTGCACTCGTTGTTTTCGTCATGTGCCTTAAACTTAACTGTGCGCTTTACGATCTTTTTGTAGAGCGGATGCTTAACGTTATCAACGATGGCAACAACAATTGTCTTATCCATCTTATCGCTGACAACCTTGCCGACTCTGGTTTTTCTAAAGTTTCTTTCCACAGTCATATCCTCCCTTCATTACTGCTCTGCGCTCTGGAGTTCCAAAGCTCTGAGCGCTGTCTTGACTCTTGCGATGTCCTTCTTGACAGCCTTTAAACGCGCGGTATTATCGAGCTGATTGATTGCATGCTGAAAGCGGAGTGCAAAGAGCTCTTTTTTGAAATCATCGAGCTTTTCTGTAAGCTCTGCCTGAGTCATCTTGTTGTAATCAACTTTTTTCATTACTGCGCTCCTCCTTCTTCTTTAACTAAGAACTTGCATTTTACAGGGAGCTTGTGGGAAGCAAGACGCATAGCTTCTCTTGCAACCTCTTCGGAAACACCGTCAATTTCAAACATTACTCTGCCGGGTTTTACAACAGCTACCCAATATTCAGGAGAACCTTTACCGGAACCCATTCGAGTTTCAGCAGGTTTTTCTGTTACGGGCTTGTCAGGGAAAATCTTGATCCATACCTGACCGCCACGCTTGATATATCTTGTCATTGCAATACGGGCAGCTTCAATCTGGTTGGATGTAATCCAAGAAGGCTCAAGAGCCTGAAGACCGTATTTGCCGTATGTTACCGTATTGCCTCTGAGCGCTTTACCTTTAAGGCGTCCTCTGTGGACTCTGCGGTATTTAACTCTCTTTGGAAGCAGCATTACGCATTACCTCCTTCTTTTTTTGCTTCTCTGGGAGCTCTGTTGCCATTCTGACGGGGAGCTCTGTTATCGTTTCTGCGGTTTCTGTTATCACGGTTGCCGCGGTTATCTCTACGCTTGGAGTTTCTGTCATCAGCTTCAACTCTCTTCATAGCTTCACCCTTGAGGATTTCGCCCTTGTAGATCCAAACCTTAACGCCCAAACGGCCGTAAGTTGTGTGAGCTTCTGCAAAACCGTAATCAATATCAGCACGGATTGTCTGCAGCGGGATTGTACCCTCATGGTAAGTTTCGCTTCTAGCGATTTCAGCGCCAGCCAAACGGCCGCCTGTTCTAACCTTAATTCCCTTAGCACCAAGACGCATTGCACGTCCGATAGACTGCTTCATAGCACGTCTGAAGGAAATTCTGTTTTCGAGATCAAGTGCGATCTTTTCAGCAACAAGCTGTGCGCAAAGGTCGGGCTGCTTAACCTCAACAATATTGATAGCGACCGACTTGCCGGTCATCTTTTCAAGTTCAGTTCTGAGCTTTTCAATTTCAGCACCGCCTCTGCCGATTACAACACCGGGACGAGCGCAGTGGATATTGATTCTGACTCTCATCTGATCTCTGCTCTGGATTCTCTCGATTTCAATCTTTGCAACACCGGCTGCATAGAGTTTCTTCTTTGTATACTCTCTTACTTTGTAGTCCTCTACCAAGCAATCGCCGAAGTCGGATTTGTTTGCAAACCAGCGGGAATCCCAATCCTTAATTACACCAACACGAAGTCCGTGCGGATTAACTTTTTGACCCATAATTTACCTCCTTCTCGGCTTAGTCCAAGATTTCCTTTTCTCTCAGAATTATTGTGATATGAGATGTTCTCTTGTTTATACGGAAAGCTCTGCCGTGTGCTCTGGGCTGAATTCTCTTCATGATAGGTCCGGGGCAAACGAAGCATTCTGCAACATAAAGGCTGTCTTTATCCATATCGTGATTATTAACAGCATTTGCCATAGCGGATTTCAAGAGCTTTTCCAAGCTTTCACAAGCTGCCTTAGGTGTATTTCTCAAAATAGCGAGAGCAACATCACAGGGCTTGTTTCTGATAAGGTCTAATACAATCTGCACCTTTCTCGGAGAGATTCTGGCGCTTCTCAAGTATGCCTTAGCTTCCATCAAAATTCCTCCTTCCGCTTACTTCTTGCCGTTGTTGGAAGTCTTTGAGCCTGCATGACCCTTGTAGGTTCTTGTAGGTGCAAATTCACCAAGCTTATGTCCAACCATATCTTCGGTTACATAAACCGGAACGTGCTTTCTTCCATCGTGTACGGCAAATGTGTGTCCAACGAAATCGGGGAATATAGTTGATGATCTGCTCCATGTCTTGAGCACTTTCTTCTCGCCGGCTTCGTTCATCTGAACTACTTTTTTGTAAAGAGACTCTTGTATATAAGGTCCCTTCTTGACGCTTCTGCTCATCTATCTTCCCTCCTTATTTGCTGTTTCTGCGTTTTACGATATATTTATCGGTGCGGTTGTGTGTCTTTCTGGTCTTGTAACCAAGAGCGGGTTTGCCCCAAGGTGTGCAAGGACCGGGACGTCCGATAGGTGATTTACCCTCACCACCACCGTGCGGGTGATCGCAGGGGTTCATAACGGAACCGCGAACTGTAGGACGGATACCCATGTGACGAGTACGGCCTGCCTTACCGATTTTAACGTTTTCGTGGTCGATGTTGGAAACCTGACCAACTGTTGCCTTGCAGGAAATCGGAACTTTTCTGAGCTCTGTTGAAGGGAGTCTGAGAAGAGCGTAGCCGTTTTCCTTAGCCATAAGCTGTGCCATGTTACCTGCACTTCTTACAAGCTGTGCGCCCTTGCCGGGGTAAAGTTCAATGTTGTGGATGAATGTACCAACGGGTATATTCTCAAGGGGAAGCGCATTACCGATTTTAATATCAGCATTAGGTCCGCTTGTTACAACATCGCCAACCTTAAGACCGTGAGGTGCAAGGATGTATCTCTTTTCGCCGTCTTCGTAGCAAACGAGAGCGATGAAAGCGCTTCTGTTAGGATCGTATTCAAGAGTCATAACAGTTGCATTCATGTTGTCCTTGTTGCGCTTGAAGTCGATGATTCTGTATTTTCTTCTGCATCCGCCGCCCTTGTGACGAACGGTGATTCTGCCGTAGCTGTTCCTGCCGGAAGTCTTTTTCAAGGGTTCAAGCAGGCTCTTTTCCGGCTTTACCTTTGACAGCCCTGAGTAGTCAGTAACACTCATGTTTCTGCGACCGGGTGTTGTCGGCTTGTAGGTTTTAATAGCCATTAAAATTCACTCCTTACTTAATATCTTGAAATCAGAACATTCCGTCGAAGAACTCGATTGTGTCCTTCTTCTTGCCATCGGGCTCAGCGTTGATTGTAACGATAGCCTTCTTCCATGAAGCTGTAAAGCCTTCGTTCATGCCGAGTCTTCTGTATTTGCCTCTTACATTGATTGTGTTAACGCAAATAACTTCTACATCAAACAATTCTTCAACTGCCTTAGCAATTTCAATTTTGTTTGCTTTCTTAGCAACCTTAAAGGTGTACTTCTTGGCTGTCATGCCGTCCATGCTCTTTTCCGTAACTACGGGAGCAAGAATGATATCCTGTGCAGCTTTCATTATGCGAACACCTCCTCAATTTTAGCAAGAGCGTCTGTTGTTACAACAAACTTATCATAGTTGAGAATGTCATATACATTAAGTGTTGTTGCAAGTGTTGTCTTGATTCCGGGAATGTTTGCAGCGCTCTTGATTACCTTGATATCAGACTCAGGAAGCACGAGAAGTGCCTTGCCTTCAATCTTGAGTGCATCAAGCATTGCAACGATTGTCTTTGTCTTGAAAGCGTCTGTCTTGAGGCTGTCAAGAACGATGATGTTGGAATCAATTGCCTTTGTGGAGAGAGCTGACTTCATTGCCAGTCTTCTAACCTTTTTGTTAAGTGTGTAGTTGTATGATCTGGGCTTAGGACCGAGAGCAACACCACCGTGGTACCACTGAGGAGCTCTGATGGAGCCCTGTCTTGCTCTACCTGTACCCTTCTGTCTCCAAGGCTTTCTGCCACCGCCGCGAACTTCTGTTCTTGTCAATGTGGACTGTGTGCCCTGACGCTGATTTGCGAGGTAGTTAACTACCATTGCGTGCATAACAGCTTCGTTCGGTTCAATACCGAAAATTTCATCGCGCAGCTCGGTTTCGGAAACCTGCTTGCCTGTCATATCATATACTGAAATCTGCATTTAGCTTCCTCCTTCCTACGCCTTTTTTACTGCATTTGTGATGGAAACAATTCCGCCCTTAGGTCCGGGAATTGCGCCCTTGAGTGCGATAAGATTATTTTCTGCATCTACCTTTACAACAACAAGATTCTGAACAGTTACTGTTTCAAAACCCATGTGTCCGGGGAGCATCTTGCCCTTGTAGATTCTTGAAGGTGATGAGCATGCGCCCATTGAACCTGCATTACGAACTGTGGGGCCTGTACCGTGAGTTTCTCTGAGTCTTGCGTTGCCGCAGCGCTTGATTGTGCCTGCGTAACCTTTACCCTTGCTCTTACCCTTAACATCAACGATATCGCCGGGTTCAAAGGTATCTGCCTTAATAAGCGAACCTACTTCGTAAGCAGCGCAGTCATCAAACTTAAATTCCTTAAGTGTTCTCTTATAGCCTGCGTTTGCCTTATCGAAATGGCCCTTTGTGGGCTTGTTGACTCTCTGCGCTTTCATATCGCCGTAGCCAACCTGTACTGCTTCGTAGCCGTCGCGGTCGGTTGTCTTCTTCTGAACAACAACGCAGGGACCTGCTTCAACTACGGTTACGGGAATTACTTTTCCCGCTTCATCGAAAATCTGTGTCATACCGATTTTCTTACCGATGATTGCTTTTTTCATGTTTTTCCTCCTTTGGTTATTGGTTGGTTTCCCAACATGACCGTGGTCTTTGAAATTGTAGTTTTAAATTTGCTTTCGGCAGAGTTTCAGCTTTCCTTTTTTAAGCGGCTGACTTTTGCCGTTTTGAAATTTGCGTTAAGGTTTACTTAACTTCCATTACAATTTCAACGCCTGCGGGGATCTCAAGATTCTGAAGAGCTTCTGTTGTCTTCGCTGTGGGTCTGATAACGTCGATGAGTCTTTTGTGTGTGCGCAATTCAAACTGCTCACGGCTGTCTTTGTACTTGTGTACAGCGCGGAGGATTGTTACAATCTCCTTATCGGTGGGAAGCGGGATAGGACCCGAAACTCTTGCACCGCTGCGCTTTGCAGCCTCGACAATCTTTGCTGCTGAAGCATCAACTATCGAATGTTCATAACCCTTGATCTTGATTCTGATTTTTTCATTGACTGCCACTTAAATCGCCTCCATATTAATTAGTATTTTTTGCTTGGGGGCACGGTAATACTTTAATCTATTATAATGTAACGGATTATAATTCACACGCTTCCGTGTGTATCGTGATTTCTACATAACAAAAACCCGAAAAAGCTTTAGCTTTCCGAGTTTGGCAAGAACACGACAACACACAATAACTCACACGCACGCGCATACATAATCTGCCCGTTGGGGCACAAAACGCCTGCCTTGCGCATCAATCACATACTGTGTTCGGTATTACTTCCGCCCGGTTTAAAATCGGACATACTCCACAGAAATTACCCGGCAAACCGCCGGCAACCTTCCGCTTCATCGCATATCTGTTGCAGTCACGCTCAGCTATTGTAACATACTTTTTCGCCGAATGCAACCTTTTTTGTGTTTCAAAAAATAAATATTTGTAAATTTTTTGTTAACCAAAACAATGTTTGGCGTTTTTTACAAATGCAGACGTCTGCAATGGCGGATTTTGCGCAAAATGCCGTTAACATCACGCAAAACCGCCACTCAACTAAGCTTGTAAACATAGTTAATATATCCAAACACTCTTCTTGAGCCGATATATTCAACATTTTCAAATCTTGTGTTTTCTTCAAAAAAGTCGATAACCTTATTATCTTTGTAAAGATTTTCAAGTGTTTCCACAGATTGCTCAACCTCTTCATCAGAACCCGAAGAGTTGGCCTGATGAACAATCAGATCGTTACGCTGATCGGTATAAATATACCTAAGCATGCTATCCTCATCAAGCACAAGATACACATCGTTTCCGTCCGCTCCTGCTTTATCATACTCAACCGCGCAATCTTCAAAAGCATCAGTTGTTGCGGCAAATAAAGAATCGGCATTATACAGCTCATAAGGATAATAATGTATTGTACTGCTGCCATCAACCAGCAAGATGATATCACAGTTTTCGGAAAGGTCGCCCAGCCTTGTTTGCAACAAGCCTTCAAAATTATCGTCAAACAGATAATTTACCTCACAGCCAAACCTACTGCCCAAAACGCAGCCAACGCACACGGCAAGTGCAACAGGGGTGCACGACTTTGAAAGCTTGTTTGGAATTGAGCGTAAAAACATAAATACAGCGCACATAACAACTGCTATCACCAACGGATAAACCTGCACCGAATAGTGCGAGCTTTTTTCTTTCATCAAAGCAATTGGAGAAACGAGTGCGTTTATTACAAAAATTGATGAAGCCGATATTGCCAGCATCAACAAAACAGCAACCGAAAAACCGATTTTTGAACGCACAAACTTAACTGCCGATATCGCTCCCTTTTTGATATTCAGCAAAAATGCTTTAAACCATGTTTCGTTGCGGAACAAAAAACCAAGCGGCAAACCGATTGCAGCAATGCCAACCAAAACACACAGCAAATAACTAAGTATCGGAGATTTTATCAGCGTCATGTCAATTCCTGTAATCTCATCTACCATATACCTTATTATAAAGTGCATTTGCAAAGCAAAAGTTTTGTGTTGGGTAAACGTTGCGTGAAGGCCCATAATATCATTATCCATCAGGATATGCGTTATCATAACGGGGAAAGAAACCACAGCGAGCCCCACGGACAAAAGCAAAAATCCGCCATAGGCAAAAAGCTGTTTAAATTTTTTCTTCATTAAATAGTATATGCACAAGCACGCCGCCATTGCGCCTGCATAAATGATGAAGAAATACTGCGTAAGACTGCCGAGATATGTTATTACACACAGTGCAGCAAGTCTTTTTGCAGAAAATCCATCATAAAGCATTTTTAAATTTAAATATGTATAAACCAACGTCAGCGCCATCAGCATTGCATACATACGCAGATATATATGGCAGGTTATTGCCCCTGTAGAAAAGCCCCACATTGCACACACCGCCAACGCTAAAATTTCACTTTTTGATATTTTAAGCACGCACAGGTATAAAAATATCTGCGAAACAATAAACGAAACAGCGTTAATGGCAAAAGCGTACCATGGCGAAAAACTATCCGGGAAAAACGAGCATATCGTATGCAGAATATAGTAATAAAGCGGTGGATGAACATCATTTTTTTGGTTGTAGTAAACCGAACCGTATTCAAACCTTTCATCATTACCCACGGAGAGATAGTTTTTGAAAAAATCCTCATCGTGCCACTCGTTGTGCGTGTCCCATTGCGCAACCTCTTCTCTTGCATAAAGGTGAGGATGATAATAAGAATTTGACAAGCCGTACGACCAAAGCTCATCCATGTGGTAGCCGACCTTTTTTTCCGCCATGTAAAACGTGATTATGCCCAACTGAACAATAATCATAACAGCAAGCAGAACACTGCAAATGATTTTGTATTTTTTTGAATGGGTTTGAATTTTGCTCATTACTTTATAAAATCACGCCTGCTCGTCAATGGTAAGATTAAACGAGGGCATAAACTCCTCCATAAAAATATCAACCTCGGGCATATTCAGCTCCGCTATAATTCTGCGTGTTGAACTTTCAGCCTTTTCAAAATCACGGTTACCCAAAGCACACTCGCTTGTGCATTTTATCAGCGCCGAAATTTTATCCGCCGCCTTTACTATTTTCCGCAGCTCTGCATCATCATCACAAGCAGAAATAAGCGGTGTGTATTCATCACGCATATAATCGGGCAGCATATCCAAAAGTTTATGCTGTGCGGTTTCCTCAGCTTTGGCATAAGCCTGACGCAAATCGGTGTTAAAATACTTTATCGGCGTGGGCAAATCACCCGTAATAATTTCTGTTGCATCGTGAAAAAGACCTAAAATCGCCGCTCTTTCAGCGTTTGCGTTGCCATTAAGCCTTTTGTTTTTTATAATTGCAAGTGCATGGGCAAGCATGGCAACTTCAAGGCAATGCTCGCTTAAATTTTCGGTTTCTGTATTTCTCATCAATCCCCAGCGGTGAATATACTTCATGCGGGACATCATTGCAAAAAAATGGTAGGACATGGCTTTTATATACCTCTAAAATATCAGTTATTGTTTTCGGGTTTGTTTTTGCCTTCAAGATAATAAGTAGCTTCCATATCGGCAACGGAAAGCGCAAACGCCAAGGGGAACATTTCAAACGCATCGCCAATGGCACGTTTATCCTCTATGCCGGAAAATCCCATGTGATAGCGTATTGCAAAGGCTTCCTCTCGGGAAAGACGCATAAACCCCGAAATTATGTAAACAGATTTTTCGCCGTGACCGTAAGGCAAAGTGTCTTCAAATTCATACGAAGGAACACTGCGCCACACACCGTCGGCACCCTTTACATTTCTTGTAGAACGCTTGTAGGTGTTGATTTTGCAAACATCGTGCAAAAGAGAAACAAGCGCTATCGTTTCATCGGTATAATTCATGTTATACAAAGTCTTGCAGCGTTCTCTTTCAAGATACGCCTTTAGACAATGGTAAACGTTAACGCTGTGTTCAACAAGGCCGCCATCGTAGGAACCGTGAAAACGTGTGGAACAGGGCGCATCAAAAAAATCGCTTGCGTCCGAACATAAATACTCAAGCAGACGGCTTGCCCCCTGCCTTGCTATATTATCGTTATATATTTTAACAAACTCATCTCTTACGTTCATTTCTATCTCCCCTATTTATACATATTATATATAGTATAATATCACAATTTTTGCTGTGTTGCAACAGCTTGCAAAAAATTTTAACTAATTATGAATTTTCGCAAAATTGTTGCAATATCCGACTTTTTGTGCTATACTCGAATATGAGTTAGAATATCCGGAGGAAAAATGGAAAACATTAAACGCATTACAATAATTACAGGGCATTACGGTTGCGGAAAAACCAATTTTTCCACCAATTACGCCCTTTATCTTGCAAACACTCTCGGCAAAAAGGTTGTTGTTGCCGATTTTGATATAGTAAACCCTTACTTTCGCACTGCCGATTTTTCGCAAATTTTTGCACAAAACGGCATAAGGCTTATTGCGCCGCAATTTGCCAACACAAATGTTGATATTCCCACAATTAATTTTGATTTGCTTGATATAGATGATGACGAGTACCTTATTGTAGATGTCGGCGGAGATGATTCGGGTGCATTTGCATTGGGCAGGTTTTCATCACAGCTTGAAAACGGCGATTATGACATGCTTTATGTCATTAATAAATACCGCTATCTTATGGAAGACCCAATGGATTCGTATTCCATGCTGAAATCCATTGAAGCAGCTTCAAGACTGCGGCACACAGGTATCGTAAACAATTCAAACCTCGGCAGTGAAACTACCGCCGAAACAATCCGCAATTCCTTTGATTACGCGAAAACCTTGTGCGATTTAAGCGGCTTGCCCGTTAAATATACGGCAGCCGATGAAAGTTTGGGCAAAATTGAAGGTGCGGAAAACTACTTTCCCGTAAGCGTGTTCGTGAAGCCTTGCTGGGAAAAATAACAATTAACGGAGGAAAAAAGCAAATGGCACCGGTAAAAGCGATTTGTACAGTCTGCGGCGAGCTTATTGAAGCTGACGCTGCCAAGGACGCGGCTATCTGCCCGAAATGCGGAGAAGCCTTTGTCGTATCAAAAGCAATATCACTTTATGCAGAATCCGGCACACACCCCACCGAAGAAGAACAGAACGAGTTTGTTATTGAAGATAACATTCTTACAAAGTACACAGGCTCAAGCGTAAAAATCGTTATTCCCGATGGAATTGAGGAAATCGGCGAAAACGCATTTGCAGGCAACACTCGCATTGTTGAGGTTGTTGTACCGCCTTCCGTAAAGGTTTTTAACGCAAATGCATTCAACAACTGCCGCTCGCTTACCTACATAAACATACCTTACGGCACAAAAAAAATCAGAAACAGCGCGTTTATGGGCTGCGGTCTTGTTGACGTAACAATTCCCGGTACAGTAAAAAAAGTCGGCGATAACTCATTCCACGACTGTATCAGACTTAAAAACGTTGTAATTGAAGAAGGCGTAACAACAATCGGCGTTTACGCATTCTGCAAGTGCAGAAGTATAGAAAGCCTTTCTCTGCCTTCAACACTTACCGCAATCGAAAAGGGCGGTTTGCGCGGCTGCGCTTCACTAAAGGAAATCAACCTGCCCGAAGGCTTGGAAACAATTGAAAAAGATGCGTTTTTCAACTGCGACGGAATTAAGGGCCTTACAATACCCAAATCCGTCCGCTCCATCGGTATTGATTTTGTCGGCGGATGCTCCGCACTTGAAAGCTTTACCGTGCCCGAAACCGTTCAATATTATTCCGTTGGTGCCGATTCATATTTTGGCTGTACATCTTTAAAGGAAATCACACTGCCATCATGCGTGAGAGAAATCGGCGAAAACGCATTTAAGGCTTGCGGCGAACTTGAAAAAATCAATCTGCCTAAGTCAATCAAAAAAATCAGACAGGGTGCTTTCCGCGATTGTATCTCTTTATCCGAAATCAATCTGCCCGAGGGCGTGCAAACAATTGAAGCAAACGCTTATTCAGGCTGTGTTAACCTGATAAGAGTTGGCTTGCCGCAAACTATAATTGAAGTTGACGAAAAAGCTTTTGAAGGTCTTACCCGCATTGAAAAGGTTGATGCCCCCAAATCTTGCTACAAGTGCTTTAAAGATACCACCTGGGCAAAGCGTGAAGGCAGATGGACAAACGCAAAGAACTGCGCTATCTGCGGAAAATCGACTAATATTTTCGGCAAGTGCAAATACTGCAACAGATAATATTTTAACATTAATACAAAAACCGCACTTGGTATATCTGATATATCAATATACGGAACGTGCGGTTTTTATATATTATTCTCCGAGGAATGATTATTCCAAAGAAGGCAATTTTAACGGAAAGGAGAATCACCGCTATGGCAAAAATGGAGGTACTTTTTGAAAAGTGCGAAGGCTGCGGACTGTGCACAACTGCCTGTCCTAAAAAAATCGTGGCTATTCAGAAAGAGAAAAGAAACCGTTTGGGACATTTTACCGCTGAGTGTACCGACCAGGACGCTTGCATAGGCTGCGCAATGTGTGCAATGATGTGCCCCGAATGTGCTATCAGAATTGAAAAGTAAAGCTTTATCGCAAAAATAAATTTGCATATACTTTATAAAATCAATCAGAACAATCAATCAAGAAGGAGTGTTGATTTAACTTGGAAAAGAAACTTATGAAGGGTAACGAGGCTTTGGCTGAAGCTGCAATCAGATGCGGCTGTAAGTGCTTCTTCGGTTACCCCATTACACCCCAGACCGAGCTTTCCGAATATATGGCAAAGCGCATGAACAATGCAGGCGGCGTATTTTTGCAGGCAGAGTCTGAAATTGCTGCAATCAACATGGTACTGGGCGCAGCTTCTACCGGCGTGAGAGTTATGACATCTTCATCTTCACCCGGAATAAGCCTTAAATCAGAAGGTATTTCATACATCGCAGGCAGCGATTTGCCCTGCGTTATTGTAAACGTTCAGCGCGGCGGCCCCGGCTTGGGCGGTATTCAGCCCTCTCAGGCAGACTACTGGCAGGCAACAAAGGGACTTGGCCACGGCGACTTCCATGTGCTTGTTTTTGCACCTTCTTCCGTTCAGGAAGTAGTTGACATGATCGGCTACGCATTTGATATGGCTGATAAGTACAGAATGCCCGCTATGCTTCTTTCCGATGGTTTGCTCGGTCAGATGATGGAGCCCGTTGTGTTCCCTGAAGCTCAGAGTGAGCCCGTTGAAAAGCCTTGGGCTGCAAACGGTCACAAGAACGAGCGCAAGCACAACATTATCAACTCGCTTTACATAGAAGCTACCGACCTTGAAAATACCGTTGTTGAAAGATACAAGAAATACGACGAAATCAAGGCAACTTTGCCCGATGCTGAATGCTATCTCACTGATGATGCAGACTACATTATCACCGCATACGGCGCAACCGCAAGAGTGTGCAAATCCGCAGTAAATCTTGCAAGAGCAGAAGGCATCAAGGCAGGCCTTATCAGACCTAAGACACTCTGGCCGTTCCCTTCGGAAATCATCAAGAACACAACCGAAAACGCAAAGGCTATCCTTTGTGTTGAAATGAGCACCGGTCAGATGGTTGACGATGTTAAACTTGCTGTTGAGTGCAAGAAGGATGTTAAATTCTTCGGCAGAACAGGCGGCGTAATTCCCACCCCTGCTGAAGTTTTAAGCGAAATCAAAAAGCTTGGAGGTATTGAGTAATGGCTGTTGTATTTGAAAGACCTAAATCACTTGCCGATATCAGACTGCACTACTGCCCGGGCTGTACTCACGGCATTATCCACAGACTTGTTTGCGAAGTTATCGACGAAATGGGCATTGAGGGCGATACAGTAGGCGTATGCCCCGTTGGCTGCAGCGTTTTTGCTTATAACTATTTTAACTGCGATATGATCGAGGCTCCTCACGGAAGAGCTCCGGCTGTTGCAACAGGCGTTAAGCGTGCTATGCCCGATAAGTTTGTATTTACATATCAGGGCGACGGCGACCTTGCTGCAATTGGTACCTGCGAAACCGTACACGCCGCTACAAGAGGTGAAAACATTGTTGTTATTTTCGTTAACAACACAATTTACGGCATGACAGGCGGACAGATGGCACCTACAACTCTTCCCGGTCAGGTTTCCACAACAACGCCCTTCGGACGTGACCCCAAACTTGCAGGCTTCCCCGTTAGAGTTTGCGAAATGCTCTCCACTCTTGATGGTGTTGCGCTTGCACAGCGTGTTGCTGTTGACAGCGTTCCCCATATCAGAGAGGCTAAAAAGGCTATCCGCAAGGCGTTTGAAAACCAGCGTGACAAAAAGGGCTTCTCAATTGTTGAAGTTCTTTCAACCTGCCCTACAAACTGGGGACTTTCTCCCGTAGACGCTATCAAGCGTTTGCAGGATGAGATGATTCCTTACTATCCTTTGGGCGTATATGCAGATAAGGAGGTAAAATTCTAATGACAAGTGAAATTCTTTTTGCAGGATTCGGCGGACAGGGTATCCTGTTCAGCGGAAAGGCATTTGCTTACACCGGACTTATTGCAAATAAAGAAGTTTCGTGGCTGCCTTCATACGGTCCCGAAATGCGTGGCGGTGCTGCAAACTGCTCGGTATGTATTTCCGATGAGCCTATCGGCTCTCCCCTTATCACCACACCTGATTATCTTGTTGCGATGAATATCCCTTCTTTTGATAAGTTCATCAACACAGTAAAGCCCGGCGGCAAGGCATTTATCGACAGCACAATGGTTGACGAAAAATGCGAAAGAACCGACATTGACTGCTACTATGTTCCCGCTTCACAGCTTGCAACCGAACATAACATGAGCGCAAACGTTATCCTTATGGGCAAGCTCATCAAGGAAACAGGCCTTTTCACTTTTGAAGAAATAAGAAAAGGTTTGGAAAAGTGCGTTCCGCCTTCAAAGGCTCACCTTATCGATAAAAATATCGAAGCCATGAAAATCGGCTACGATTACGAATAAATCAAGGTGCAACTTTAAAATCAAACGCTTTAATGACTGCAAATTAACAGTCATTAAAGCGTTTTTTTACTTTGTGTTGATATCGTTTATAACACTGCCCATATTGTTTTTAATGATTTTTGCGATATCTCTTGCTACCTTGCTTTCGCACCGAACATTGACAAATGCGCCCGAAAATTCATCGCTGTATTCGTCAGTATCGGCAATGGTTACAAAGCGTGTGTTATCTGCATTAACAGGCACAACAAAACGGCGCTGCCAACTGTAATTTGTATCCGCCGAAGGTGTTTGCTCGGCAATATATGCCTTAGGGTATTTCTGCACAATATGCGACAGTGCCTTATCGGCATATCTGAAATTTTCAAACTTTGCACTTATTATTGATTGCACGCCAAAACCCCCCTTGTTTTTATTATGAAATATAATGGTTTGAAAGTGATGAAAAATGCTGATGTGTGTATATTTTGCCCGAAAATAAAAAATATATATAAGTAATTCTTGCAATCAACGGCATTTTGTGGTATTATAAATTTATTCAGCACTTTTTTTAACAATTTTTAAAGGGGTTGTTGAAGATGGACGTCCGCGTAGGCGATATTTTAACCATGAAAAAGCCGCACCCGTGCGGCTGCAACAGAATGATTGTGCTAAGAAGCGGCGCAGATTTTAAGCTGAGATGCGAAAAATGCTCGCGAGAGTTTATGTCGCCGCGCAGTAATATCGAAAAAAGCATAAAAAGAATTGAGCACAAAGAAAATTAATTTGAAGAAAGACAGATTTTATGTTTGAAAAACTAAAACTTACAGAACAACGTTTTGAAGAAATCAGCGAAAAGCTATCACAGCCCGAGATTATTTCGGACAACGCACAGTATACCGCGCTGATGAAGGAATATAAATCGCTTGAAAGCGTTGTGGAAAAATACAGGGAATACAAAAAAGCGCAAAGCGATTTTGAAGACGCAAAGGATTTGCTTGAAAATTCCGGCGGCGATAAGGAATTAAAGGAGCTTGCGCAGGCTGAACTTGAAGATTCCAAAGAACGCTGCGAGCAGTTTGCCGAGGAATTGAAAATTTTGCTGCTTCCCACCGACCCCATGGACAGCAAAAACGTTATTGTTGAAATAAGAGGCGGCGCAGGCGGCGAAGAAGCTTCACTTTTTGCGCACTCACTTTTCAGAATGTACTCAATGTATGCCGAAGCAAAGCGTTGGAAGCTTGAGATTTTGAACTCTAACGAAACTGAACTTGGCGGCTTTAAAGAAGTAAGCTTTTTGATTGCCGGCGAAGGCGCATATTCAAGATTGAAATTTGAAAGCGGTGTGCATCGTGTTCAGCGTGTGCCTGAAACCGAATCGCAGGGGCGTATACACACTTCAACCGTTACAGTTGCCGTGCTGCCCGAAGCTGATGACGTTGAACTTGAAATTAATCCTACCGATTTAAAAATCGACGTTTTCCGTTCAAGCGGTGCAGGCGGTCAGCATATCAACAAAACAGAATCCGCTGTGCGCATTACGCACTTGCCCACGGGCGTTGTTGTTGAATGTCAGGACGAGCGCAGTCAGCACAAAAACAAGGACAGAGCGATGAAAATTTTGCGTTCCCGTCTGTTTGAAGCAAAACAGCGCGAGCAGGAAGAACAGATTGCATCTAACCGACGTGCGCAGGTGGGCACGGGCGACAGAAGCGAGAGAATACGCACCTACAACTATCCGCAGGGACGTATGACCGACCACAGAATCGGTCTGACTCTTTATAGATTGGAAGATATTTTAAACGGCAATATTGATGAAATTTTTGATGCGCTTGCCACTGCCGATAGGGCAGCAAAGCTTGCGGCGCAGGCTGAGGAAAACTAAAGTTTTTTGCAAGCAAAATTATCGAAGGGAACAGGCTATGAGCCTTGAAAAATACAAAACACAAATTTTAAAAGCTGATGAAAACGGCATAAGCAAAGCTGCTGAGCTTATAAGACAAGGCGAGGTTGTGGGTATGCCCACAGAAACCGTTTACGGTCTTGCGGCGGACGCATTGAACACAAATGCGGTTAAAAAAATCTTTGCGGCAAAGGGTCGCCCTGCGGATAATCCGCTGATTGTGCATATTGCAGAGCTTGATGATATATACAAGCTTTGCCATGATATACCCGAATGTGCCATAAAAATTGCAAAGCATTTCTGGCCCGCACCTTTAACGCTTATTCTTCCCAAGAACGATTGCATACCCGATGTAACTTCGGGCGGACTTGATACCGTTGGCGTGCGTATGCCCGACAACGCAACCGCAAGAGAATTAATCAGAACAAGCGGCAAGCCCTTGGCTGCGCCTTCGGCAAATACATCGGGCAAGCCAAGCCCAACAAGCGCTACCCATGTTTTTGATGATATGAACACAAAGATCCCTGCAATTATTGATGGCGGCGAGTGCAAAGTCGGGGTTGAATCCACAGTAATCAGCTTTGAAAACAACAAGGTTATTATACTTCGCCCCGGATTTATCACTAAAGAAGATTTAGAGCCGTTTTGTGATGAGGTTATTATACACAAAAATGTTTTGACCGAATTGGACGCAAACGCTGTTGCGGCATCACCGGGAATGAAATACAAACATTATTCACCAAAATGCGAGGTTTTTTTGGTGGAGTCAAAATCTGCAAAGGCTTTTTTTGAGTACGCAAAGCAAAATGCAGATGCTGAAAATGATTATTTGATTATCTTTGATGAAGATATCAACACAAGCAATATCAAGGAGATTACATACGGCAAAAACGATGCCGAAAATGCGCATGATATCTTTAAAGCATTAAGAGATATTGACGATTTGGGAGCAAAACGCGCTTTTGTGCGTGCGCCAAGCAAAAGCGGTGTCGGTCTGGCTGTTTATAACAGGCTTATACGCGCGGCAGGCTTTAAAGTAATTACTTTAGAATAAACAAAATACAGACAAAAAAAGGAAAGGCGGTGATGGAATGAACAGCCTCGACGGGCTAATGGTTGTAGGATTAACCGGCCAAACGGGCGCAGGAAAAACTACGGTTTGCGAGTTTTTTAAAAATAAAGGCTTTGCCGTTATTGATGCAGACAAAATTGCGCATGACGTTACAGCAAAGGGCAGCCCGTGTTTAGCAGAAATCGGTGAGTGCTTTAAAGAAAAAGTTATAACAGATGATGGCGAATACGACCGCAAAAAAATGGCGCAAATAGTTTTTAGCGATAAAAATAAGCTTGAAATGCTCAATAGTATCTGTTACCCATACATAACCGCCGAAATTCTGGAGAGAATAAGACAATGCGGTGCTAACAATCAACGTTTGGTTCTGCTTGATGCGCCCACGCTTTTTGAAAGCCGTGCAGATGATTTCTGCGAGCTGATAATTTCCGTTATCGCAAAGGAACATAACCGTCTTAAACGCATTATGGAGCGTGACGACCTTACCGAAGAGCAAGCCATGCGCAGAATAAACTCTCAGCATGACGAAAGCTTTTTTAAGAAAAATTCTGATTTTATTATAAAAAACAACAAAAGCGAAAAGGTTTTGAAGGAAGTAACCGAAGAGGTTGCCGACAAAGTTAAGGAATATTACAAGGCAAAGTTTGCCTGAAATCGCAATTGATATTTTTTGAGAAAGGGTTTTGATATATCATGAACGAAATTGATGTTAAAGAACTTAAAAAATCACTTTTTTCCGAAAAGAAAAACGCCGCCGTTGTTTGCAGCGATGATGAAATTGCAAAGGCAGATGCCTTTTGCGATGACTACAAAAAGTTTTTAGATGCCTGCAAAACCGAGCGTGAAGCCTGCGTTTACACCATTAACGCCGCTAAAGAAAAAGGCTTTGTTGAATACAAAAGCGGCATGGCTTTAAAAAGCGGTGATAAGGTTTTTGTTAACAACCGCGGCAAAGCTGTGATTTTCGCTGTCATCGGTAAGGATGATATTGCAGACGGAGTAAGACTGTGCGCTGCGCACATCGACTCTCCCCGTCTTGATTTAAAGCAAAATCCGCTTTATGAAGATTGCGATTTAGCACTGTTTAAAACACATTACTACGGCGGCATAAAAAAATACCAGTGGACAACAATTCCGCTTGCGCTGCACGGTGTTATTGTTAAGGCAAACGGTGAAAAGCTTGAAGTTGCCATTGGCGAAAATGATGACGACCCCGTTTTTTGCGTAACAGACCTTTTGCCCCATTTGGCGCAGGATCAGATGAAGCGCACACTTGCACAGGGCATTAAGGGTGAAGAACTTAACATTCTCATCGGCTCTCGTCCGTTTAAGGCAGATGACGCAAGCGAAGCTGTAAAGCTTAACATTTTAAAGCTTTTAAACGAAAAATACGGCATTGTTGAAGATGATTTCATCTCTGCCGAGTTGGAAGCCGTGCCCGCTTTTAAAGCAAAAGATATTGGCTTTGACCGTAGCATGATAGGCGCTTACGGACACGATGACCGTGTTTGTGCTTACACAGCTTTAAAGGCTATTCTTGAGTGCGAAAATCCGCAAAAAACCGCTTGCGTTGTTCTTGCAGATAAGGAAGAAACAGGCAGCGACGGCAACACAGGCTTGCAATCTTCTTACCTTGAATTTTTTATGGAAGACTTGGCTGTTAGTCTTGGTTCAACCAAAAGGGCTGTGCTTTCGGCAACAAAGTGCCTTTCTGCCGATGTAAACGCAGCGTTTGACCCCACCTTCCCCGAGGTTAACGAGCGCAGAAACGCCGCTTTCATCAACAAGGGCGTTGTTATAACAAAATTTACCGGCGCAAGAGGCAAATCCGGCACATCGGACGCTTCAGCCGAATACACAGGCGAAATCCGCAGATTGCTTGACAATGCAGGCATTATTTGGCAAACGGGTGAGCTTGGCAAGGTTGATATGGGCGGCGGCGGAACAGTTGCGGCTTACCTTGCAAACCTCAATATTGAAGTTATCGATGCAGGCGTACCCGTGCTTTCAATGCACGCACCTTACGAGATTGTTTCTAAGCTCGATGTTTACATGGCTTACCGCTCCTTTAGCGAATTTATGACAAACTGCGATTAATCAATATATCTTTTAAGAGGGATTTTATAATGAACGAGAATTATAAAAATGCTAACGCAAGAATTAAAAGAGTTGTGATAACAAAGGAAGAAATTGATGCAAGGATAAAGGAAGTAGGCTATCAGATAAGCCGCGAATACGAAGGCAAGCCGTTGCTGCTTGTAAGCGTTTTAAAGGGCGCCTTCGTGTTCATGTCCGATTTTTGCCGTGCGATTGATATCCCGTGTGAAATTGCCTTTATGTGTGCGCAAAGCTACTTTAACGGTACGTCTTCAACGGGCAACGTTAACATAACCATGGACGTAGGCTGTGATATCAGCAACTACAACGTAATTATTGTTGAAGATATAATCGATTCCGGCAGGACCTTAAACGAGGTTATAAAGCTGCTTAAATCCCGCAATCCCCTTTCTTTAAAGGTTGTAACCCTGCTTGATAAGCCCGACAGACGTGTTGTGCCGTTTGAAGCTGATTACACACTGTTCACCATTCCCGACTTTTTTGTTATCGGCTATGGACTTGACTGCGCCGAGCTTTACCGCAATCTGCCTTACATTGCAGAATACGACGAAACACAAAACTAAAGTACATAAAGCAAAATCCGCTGACTGTAAAACTACAATCAGCGGATTTTTTTGTTTTTCAATCAAGATTTATTCTTCGCAAGGAAATTTATCAACAAGACCTACGGCATATCTTGCGATGTAGGTTGCATCAAGCGCGTTAATTCTTCCATCACCGGTAACATCACAGCTTGCCAGCAAATCCAAATCAAGCAATGTTGCGCCTACAGCATATCTCGCAACAAGAGTTGCGTCCATTGCGTTGATTTTTCCATCGCCGTTGGCATCGCCATAAGTGTTTGTTATTAAAACAAACTCAACGTCATTTTCGGCGCACCAGCTTTGTGCAGTTGAATTTGCATAGCCGTAAACCACGCTCGGTGCTAATACGCTATCCAATATAAACTGTGCTGAATTTGAAAAAACGCAAAGCTTTGCAATATCCGTTTGGGCAAAAGCACGGTAACCTATAATTTCGGCATTTGCAGATACAAACACCTTTTCAACGCTTGAATTTGCAAAGCAATTAGCGCCAATTTCCGTTACGCTATCAGGAATAACAACCCTTTTAATAACCTTATTATCCCTAAAAACATCGGCATTAATCTGCGTTACGGCAACGCCTTCAATCTCGCTTGCAATTTCAATGTTGGTCAAGGTTTCGTCAACATCGCTTACAACTGCATAGCCAAGCGTTGTAAACACAGTGTAGGTAACTCCGTTTTGTGTATATGTCTGGCTTGATAAACTATTACGGTATGAAGCCTTTACGCAAAATCCCGAATAGCTTTCATAATTCATGCAAACAAGATAATTTACTGCCATATATACAGTTTCGTTTTCCTTCAAAAATACCGTATAATCATAATCGCTTCCGCCGCCGTATGTAAGGCTGTCTATAAAAATACCGTTTTCATCATAAAAATGAACGTACACGCTTTCCACCGATGACAACAACGATAAGTTGTATCTGCCATCTTTTGAAGCTTTAAACGAATATATACCACATTCGTCGTAATCTTTATCGTAGTATACAGATTTATCCTGCGTAAGCTGCGTAGGATTTTTAATCAACGTAGCAAGCGGAGCTATCAGCTCATACTCAACATAGCGGTAAAATTTATACTCGCCCAAACCTTTGTAGCACACTGTCGCTTTGCCGTAGTTGTTGCAACCCCATGCGTAATAGTAAGCATAGTCAACGCCTTCGGTAAGGGTGTAATCGCCATCAACAAAGGTTACATCGGGCAGTGTCTTTTCGCCGTAATAATAAATCTGCGCATCATAAACCGCTTCAACATCTTCAAGCAGAGTATAATCGTTAGTCATTTCAAACTGCCACGAGCCTGTTTTTTCGTGGTTGTAATACATTGCAACAATGTACATTACATCGCCCGCAGTCATTGTAAACTCAGTGCCAAAGCCCATGGGTGCACAATTGGATGTTACCATATTACCGCTTTCATCAAAAACAATCAATGCAACATTGGCGGTTTCCGATGTGCTTAAAAGATAGGTTGCATCCTGCTCTGCCGTAAATTTAAACACCTTGTAGCTGCCCGCAGTTGTAATGTTTACGGTATGCTCGCCCGAACCGATTGCGGTTGCCGTGCGTGAGCTTATCTCACAGTCAATAGTATAAGTACCCGTGGCTGAGCCCGTATAATCACCAATACCCGTAACCTTGTAGTAGTAAACACCGGGAAGGTGCGAGCTTGCGATAAATGTAAGCGTATAATCAACGCCTTCGGTGAGTTTTGTAAAACCGTAGTAAAGTGTAACTGTGGGTGTTTGAACAACGCCTGCGCTGTATTCAAGCGAAGAAGCGCGCACTGTTGCATCAGTTATAGAATAAAGTCTTTCTACATTAACCGATATCTGCGCAGCGTTTAAATCAGCCGAATAGAACAAAATTACATATTCGCCCGTTTTCATGGTCATTTCAACATTGTTCTTTTCGTATTGATACGAAAGCGACGTATCTGTGTGCTTGATGTAGCTGTAAACCGTGCTGTCGCAATCAAAAGATATTCTGTATTTTGCCTCGGTGCCTATGGTTATTGATACTGCGGCAAATTCATGTTGAGCCAAATCAAAATCATAAGTGTTGGATAAAGAAATACTTTGTTTTTCGCAGTTATCGGCAGTAACGGTAAATCTGCGGCTTGCAACACCAAAATAATTATTAACACCCATGATATACACGCTTGCATAACCCGGCAAAACGTTATCAACGGTAATTACAAGGTAATCCTCGCCGTTTACAAGTGCTTTGCCGCTGTACTTTACAGTTACGTCGGCAAAAACCTCTTCACCGGTTGAAGCCACCGATGACGTTACCGTAATTGAAGTATCAAACATCTGCGTCAATGTATCGGTTATTCTAACGCAATACTCGCTTGCTTCGCTCAAGGTATCGCTGTGCAGATAATACGTCTGCCCCTGCTCAAGATAAGCTTCAATGTAAAAATAAGTGTAGCTGTAACAATCCAGCTGACTGCATGAATTTGAAAAAGCAACGGTATCTCCGCTTTGGTTTGTTATTTCGCCAACAACAGTTGCGCCTGTGCCGCTTTGCACAAACTTTGCAAAAAGCTCTTCATCAAACAGCGCATAGTAGTAATAAATGCCACTTAATTGCGGAGTAAACGCAAGCGTTTTGCCGCCATATTCAGAGTTTACTTTGTAAATTTCGTAAAGCTGTGCCGTTTCAACGGTTTTTTCGTAAATTCTGGCATATCCGCAATAATTGCCCATGCCGAAAATTGCAACGCCAAAGCCGATATAGCTAACCAAATAATCAACGCCATTTTCAAGAACCGTGCCGTTTAACGAAACTGTTAAATCAATATCTTCTTCTGATGTATCGCTAAAAAGCTCTGTGCTGCAGATAATCTCGCAATCACTGATATCAGTACCGTTTTGAACGTTTGGTGTAACCACAGCCGCAAAGCTATCTGCCGATTTTGATGTAACAGTAATGCTGTAAGTGCCTGCATCAAGCTCTGCCGAGTATATTGCCTGCGAGCCTTCATCGCCAAGATATTGTGCGGCACTTTCATTGCAGTTTGCATCAATTATTGAAATCTGAGCGGAAACTGCGCCCGAAATTTTTATGTAATACGTGCCGCTTTGCGTATTTTCAAACAAAATATCCGTACCGTTTTGCAAAATGCAAAGCTCATCGCAAGCGGCCGTCTGCGTCTGCGTTAATGGTATTTCAAACTTGTGCAGCGTTGTGCCGTTGATATCGGGCGTTTCAATGCCGATTGATGCAAAAACGTCGCCGCAGTTATCAAGTGCTTCTTCTCCTATCGCTATCAATCCAGCCGCTTCAAAATAATACAATCCACAGCAGCCTTCAAAGCAGTAATCGGGCAGTGCTGTAATATCATTTGGCAAAATCACACACTCAAGAGATTTTGCACCAAAAAAGCAATATCTACCGATTGATTCAAGATTATTGCACACAATCAGGGTTTTTAAAGCATTGCACATATAAAATGCGCCATCACCCATTGCTGTCATGTTTGCAAAATCAAGCTGTGCGTCAACTAAATTTGTACAGCCGTAAAACGCACCCTCGCCAAGACTTTTAACATTTGGTGCCGATATTTTTTCAAGCGATTCACATTCAAAAAATGCGTAAGCCAAAATTTCAGTTGCGTTGGGCAGCGTTACGCTTTCCAGCACTGTGCAGCCTTCAAAACAGCTTTCACCAACTGTAACAGCCGCATCAAAATTTACAGATTTAAGTGATGCACAACCATAAAACGCACCGTTTGAAAGCATTGTTACAGCGTTTGCATCAACGTTTTCAAGATTTACACAATCAGCAAATGCATTTTCGCCTATTTCTGTAACAGTTTGCGGCAAAGCAATGCTTGTTACGGTTTTGTTGCCCTCAAACGCATCGATTCCGATAGCGGTTACAATCTGCCCGTCAACATTTTCAGGCACAGCAACATCACTTAAAACGCCGTTATATTTTGTCAAAACACCGTTTTCAACCACAAAGCAGTTGTCCGTATCTTGATTTTCAATTATATAGGTTGCATTTTTTATGTTGCTTTGATATTTGCCTTCGCACACAGCGGCGGCATAAATCACGCAGGAATTTGAAATATCAATAGGTTCAGTATACAGCATTGCGTTAGCAATATCAAAACCGTTTTGATTTACCGTATAATAAATCTGTGCATCAGCATCGGCATTGGTAAGCTCAAGCTCAAAGCCTTCGTCATATTCGCCCGAAATTACCGAAAATTCAACCTCATCACACTTTTGCGTACAGATTTCAACATCATCAAAGCACACCATGCCAAAGCCGTAATATTCATCATATCCGCTTTTGCCCAAATCAACGGCATTGTTTGCAAGTATATCCACAATCTGCTGATAATCAAGAGTATTATCATAGCATTTAAGCATGGCAACAGCCGCTGCAACATGGGGCGCCGCCATTGATGTGCCTGTAAGGTATGCATACTGTCCATCAAGATAAGCCGACAGCACACGCGTACCCGGTGCGCAAAACTCAACCTCATCACCAAAGTTTGAATAATACGCAACATTCAAATCGCTATCCAGCGCAGAAACGGTAATAATACCATCAACCATGGCGGGCATTGTGCGGTAGCAGTCAACACCATCATTACCGGCGGCGGCACACATCACAACACCGTTTGCGTTGGCAATTTCTACGGCATCTTGATACAATTCGCCCGTACCAAAACCGCCAAGACTTAAATTTATTACGTCTGCTCCGCTTTCAATCGCATACAGAATAGCCGTAAAAATAGCTTCATCATAACCCTTTCCGCTTGAATCCAGCGCTTTTACAGGCAATATTTTTACGTTATCAAGCGTTAAATCGCATATAATTCCCGAAACGTGCGTTCCGTGACCGTGGTCATCCTCTGCCCCTGCAACGTTTGATGAAGAAAAATTCACGCCCACATCGGCAAGGCGGCCTTCAAACATTTCATGGTCGGTATCAATGCCCGAATCTACAACCGCCACGATAACCTCGTTATCGTTCACACCCGATTGTTCAAGCGTAGTGTTAAAGCCATCAACACTCATAACATCTGCGCCCCATGAGTAATGCTCAGCAGTTTCGGCGGTTGACTGCACGCTAACCTGCTGCGAAGGAACGACATACTCAACGTTATCGCTGTTTGCATAAATCTGATAAGCCGAGTAAGCATCACTTGAATTTTCAAACTGCAGAATGTGCAAATCCATAAAGCCGTTTACAACATCAACTGCATTTAGTATATCTATCTCTCCGCTTGATTTTACAATCAATCTTGCCGATTCAAACGGGTTGCGCAATATAACCGAATTTTCCGTTTCGTACGCTTCATATCCCAAGGTCTGCGCAACTTCAACAATGGGCAGCATGGCGGTATCGCTCAGCGTTTCAACTTTTTGTGAAAGCATTGTTTCGCCATTTTCGGTTACGGCAACTGAGCTTTGGTCGGCAAATGCAATCTCGCCATTATCAGTGCTAAGGGTAATTTCACCATCTTCACAAAGAATATCAGCATTGCTGTCAAGCACTTCAAAAACGCCTGCGTCCGCCATTAAAACACCGCTAACCGTTTTTGAAGCTTCAAAATCATCAGCGTTTTGTTTTTCGCCGTTGATATAAACCCCGCTCTCGCCCGGTTTTATCTCAATCTCACCGAAAAATGCGTTTTCATCTTCATAAGCCAATGCCAAAGCTGAAGTTTGCTCTGCAAATTCCTGCAAAGAAATCTCGTGCGAAAAGCCTTGCGCATCACTTTGTTTGTCCGCTGCGGCAGCAAACGCTTCAAGCGGTGCAAAAGCACACAGTGTTGCTGTGGCTGTAAGAGTACATATTGCCCTGGTAAAATTGCTTTTCATAACAAATTACCCCTTTCGGAAATCATCTGTAATTCATATTGTTTTGAGCGCTCATATTAAAAATGTTTCGTCCGCATTTGTGCCAGTAATCATAACAGCCGCCTATTCTCGCAAAGCTTTCAGACTTTATTTGATACAAAAGCGCCTGATTGTGTGCGTTTGAAGCAATGCTTGTAGAAATCACGCCAAGGGTATAATCAAGCATATAAAATATAACGTCATCACATGAATTTGTAAAATAATTCTGCGTCAGCGTTCCGTTTTCCATCATAAACAATCTGGCATTAGTTCCCACAAGCTGAATTTTGGGAACATTGTTGTCAATGTGATTTAAATCCAGCATCGAATCAACAAGATTTCCATGCGCTTTTTCGAGATAAACGTTTGTTTTTGCAAGCTCATTCTTAACGCGGTTTACGCAATAGTACATATTAATGCACGGATTATTACCGTTGTAAGATGCAACGTATGAAAATGTTGCATCCTTGTTGTTGCCGATAAATTCATCGTTTTTAGCATACTTACGCACGTTTGCGATTGTAATTACATACATTGCAACAACAAACAAGAGGAAAACAGCAACCGCTCCGTCATAATCAAGTGAGCAAAGCGTATCATAAACGCCGTGCAGCAAAACGGGCACAAAATATGCCTTTAGCAGATTTGCGCGGCGATTTTTTGCATCATCACAGTTGGCGCATTTTTTTGCATTTCCGTAAAATTCGCCCATATAAATGCCTGCGGCGCAATGCAGCGGCACAGCTGTAAGCGCACGCAAAATACCCGTGCCTGCGCCATACTGCACAACATACAGAATATTTTCAAGCAGGGCAAACCCTAAGGATACAAAAACCGCATACACAACGCCATCAAAACGGCAATTGAATGAAGGCTTGTTCCACGTTGCCCAAAACAGCGCCAAAAATTTAACAAGCTCTTCAGAACCTGCAACAACAATTGTGTAATACAACGCCGTTGTAAGCACATCTCCCTCTTCAAAAAACATCAAGAGTATATCTTCGCCAAAAATTTCCATAACACACGCAGGTATTATGGTAACTGCCCCAAAGGCAACAAGCTTTACCAAAAAGCCAAACGGCTCTTTTTCCTTTTTATCAAGCTTGTAAATTAAAAATAAAAGATAAACCGCAGGTGCGGCAGCAAGTGCTGTCAGTCCCGACATATATTACTCCTTGTATATATTAATATTTATTATACAGTTTATGCGCTGATATTTTTATCAAAAAGCCGCACAACTTCATTTTTCAGCCTGCAATTTTCATTACTAAGCAAAAACGCATCGGCGGATATTATATCCTGCGCACAGCTTTGAGCCATTGCAATAAGCTCGGTATCTCCAATAAGCGAAGCGATTTTTAATTCCGGCAAGCCGTGCTGACGCGTACCAAAAAAGTCGCCCGGACCGCGCAAGCGCAAATCCTCTTCTGATATTTTAAAACCGTCCTTCAATCTGCTTAAAATTTTAACACGCTCAATCGCATCTTGTGATTTGCTATCCGTTATCAGAATACAGCTTGATTTATACTGTCCTCTGCCAACTCTTCCCCTTAGCTGATGCAACTGCGACAAGCCAAAGCGTTCAGCGTTTTCTATCAACATAACGGTTGCCTGCGGCACATCAACACCAACTTCAACAACGGTTGTGCAAACAAGCACGTCGATTGTGCCGTTTTTAAAATCATTCATAACCGCTTGCTTTTGCACCGCACTCATTTTGCCGTGCAGCAAGCCCACATTGTAATCGGCAAATGCGCCTTTTTTAATGCTTTCTGCGTACTCGCAAACAGACTCCAGATCCGTATCGTTATCTTCAATCATCGGGCAAACAATATATGCACGTCGTTTTAAGTCAAGCTCTTTCTTGATAAACCCGTAAACTCTCTCTCGCATTTTGCCCGTAACTGCGTAGGTTTCAATCTCGCTTCTTCCCTTGGGCATCTGGGTGATAAGCGAAATATCAAGGTCGCCGTAGATAATCAGCGAAAGGGTTCTGGGTATTGGTGTTGCCGACATAAACAAATTATGCGGATGCTCACCCTTTTGGCTGAGCTTACTGCGCTGTTTAACGCCAAAACGGTGCTGTTCATCAGTAATAACAAGACCTAACCTCTCAAATTCGGTATTATCGCTGATAAGCGCATGCGTGCCTACGGCAACACTGCTCTCACCTGTAAGCAGACTTTCCTTTACTGATTTTTTATCCTTTGTGCTAAGTGCGCCCGTAAGCAAACACACTTTAACGCCTAATGGCTCTAAAAAGCCTTTTAAGGTGTTGTAATGCTGATTTGCAAGTATCTCCGTAGGTGCCATCAAAGCGCTCTGAAATCCGTTTTTATGCGCAAAATAGCAAGCCGCCGCCGCAACTGCGGTTTTGCCGCTGCCGACATCGCCCTGCAAAAGACGGTTCATAGCGGTACCTTTTTGCATATCACCAACAATATCAAAAACTGCGTTTTTTTGTGAATCTGTCATTTCAAACGGCAGACCTGCAAAAAATTCGCCCATATCAACGCCGTGCATGGCACAACCGCTGTAATGCTTGCGCTTTGTTTTGAACATTGCAAGTCCTAACGAAACACACAAAAGCTCTTCAAACGCAAGGCGGCGCTGTGCTTTTTCGGCATCACTTATATTTTGGGGGAAATGAATATTCTGCAATGCCCATTTCAAACTGCACAAATCATATTTTTGCAGATATTCTTCGCTCAAGGTTTCAATATTCTCATCATCAATCAAATCAAGCGCCGTTTGCATATTTGCACGCAGCATTTTTACAGAAAGATTTGCCGTTAACGGATAATTAGGCAGAATAAGATTTTTTGCACTGCGTTTTATTATCTGGGGAGAATTCATCTCGCGCTTTAAAAAATCACCCGTGATTTTACCGTAAAAAAGATAAGTTTCGTTTTCTTCAATATTATCAAAGGCATAGGGCTGATTAAAAAAAGTTATAAGCAAATCACACCGGCTGTTAACATCCTTTGCGCACGCTTTGTAAATGCAAAAATCCCGTCTAATTCTCGCAACGGGCAGTTTTTTTACAACAACGGCCTCCACAACGGCAACAGTTCCGTTTTCTGCTGCATCAAGCGAAATCGGACTTGTAAAATCAACATAACCGCGGGGGAAATGATACAGCAAATCAAGAACGGAATAAATATTCAATTTTTCATAAAGTGCCGCCTTTTTTGGTCCAACACCTTTTAAATATGTAATCGGTCTTGCCGTTTCGTTCATAAAACCTCCGCAAAAGATGATTAATCTTCAATATCGGAAAAATTTATCGTAGGCATATCTTCGCCAACATCGTTTTGTTTATCACGCTCACGCATAAGACGCAACGTGCGTTCATCAAGCTTTTCCTTATGTTTTTTCTTTTCCTCTTCCATCTGCCTTGCGCTGAAATAAGGGTACCCTTCAGTATTTTGCAAAGCGTTGTAAACCTTGCAGCAAGCGCACATCGCCATGGTTAACACGGCAAAAAGCACACTTACAAAGGCAAAGCCCATTGTTGCGCAAAACAAATGCAACAAAACACCCAAAACACATAGCTTTATGCTCTTTTCCGTAAAGGCGTAAGCTGTAAGTCCGCCTGCGGCAAGCATTGCAAGCGAGCCGATAATGCCGTACACAACACCGCCGCCGCCAAACGAGCCGAGGAAGGTTACAAAAAAGTTTTCAGCTCCCAAAAGTATACACGGCACAACAACAATTATGCCTACAATCTTAAAAATAATATCAAGGCGTCGTTTTAACTGCAAGCATTTAAAATAATGCTCATGATTGGGTTCTTCAAACGATGTTTCTGTAAAAATACTCATGATTAATACACAACTCCGATAGCTACAAGCTCAAATGTTTTGTCGATAGAAGACTCAACC
This sequence comes from Oscillospiraceae bacterium, assembly GCA_045541475.1. Taxonomy (GTDB): domain Bacteria; phylum Bacillota; class Clostridia; order Oscillospirales; family Ruminococcaceae; genus RGIG3077. The sequence goes on along the minus strand of JAZQJI010000008.1, from coordinate 29,936 downwards.
ATTTTTATTTCAATATCGTAATTCTGAGTCTGCGTGCCTTCAAGAGCGTAATATGCAGGGCCGCCCCAACCGCCCGACATTTTGCCCATCAAAACGGTTTCGGTAATTCCGTTAACGCTAAGCTGTGCATTGCCCCAGGGGTCTACGGCTGTTTGCTTGTAGATGAAAATAATGCTCTTGCACTCTAAACTGAATTTCAACGCTTCATTTGTGCCGTCCTTTGCGTTTGCAACACCATTGGGGAACTGCGACATTGTAAACGCAGGTACAAACGAGCCAAAGCTCTCCGCTTCAATATTCTGTGCGTCAATGTAAACGCAGTTTTCAAATCCGTTACCGTATATTACGCTTTCGGGCATGGTGTAGCCTTCGTCAGCGCTATCTTTTAAAGCGGTTGTGTAGTAATATTTTATAAAATCTGCCAAAAGCTGATGACCAAAAGCGTTGGGGTGCGAAGAATCGTCGGAATAATCGCTCCACTTCATAGTGCCTGCGTCAAATTCATGCTTTAAGGTATCTGCCGCAGAAATCATGCCCAAATCGTAATAAGCGCCTATCTCGCTCATGTGTTCCTTGCAGGTGTGTCCGTCCTCGGTTATATTAAACAGCAAAATTACAGCAGGCTGACTTTCAAGATTTAATAGCGTGCGCAAAAGGCTTTCGTATCCTTTTTTCATTTCGGTTTCGGTGCCGTCGTTTACAGCAAACTCAACAAAAACAATGTCGGGGTTATGCGGTGTTACGTCGCGCTGAACCCTTGCACAGCCAATTATGGAAGGTGTACCGCTCATACCTGCGTTAACAAAATTCACGCTTGAATTTACGCAGTAATCCTGCTCAAACTGCTTTGCAGAAAGTGCAGCGTAACAAGTTTCGGCATTGGCGCCTATACCTTCGGTAATTGAACCGCCGATATATGCTATGGTTACATCCTGCCCCGATTGAGCCTTATCAACAGCCTTTTGCAAACGATATGTATTTCCGCCGGATATATAGGAACGCGCAATTCTCGCTTCTTCCTGCGTCATGTTTGCGTAAGGGTCTTTTGGTGCTTCAGAGCTTTCGGTTTTTGAATTACAGCCGCCCAAAACGGATAGTGAAAGTGTTAGTGATAGAGTTATAGAAAGAATTTTTTTGAAGATTTTCATAAAAATACACCCCGATTTAGATATTATTATACATAATAATTATATTTCAATATCGAGTTTTTGTCAAGGATATTGCAAATTGAAACGATTTGTGGTATTATATAGTACAGTAAATTTAATCATGATAAAAAGGACGGCAAATTCAAAATGAAATTAGGTATGGTTGGCTTGCCAAATGTTGGCAAAAGCACACTTTTTAACGCATTGACAAACGCAGGTGCAGGCGCTGCAAACTACCCCTTTTGCACAATTGAAAAAAACGTTGGCGTTGTAAGCGTTCCCGATGAGCGACTTGACGCTTTGAAAGAAATGTATAATCCCGCAAAGTTTACCCCCGCAACGTTGGAATTTGTTGACATTGCAGGTCTTGTAAAGGGCGCAAGCAAGGGTGAAGGTCTTGGCAACAAGTTTTTGGGTGATATCCGTGAAGTAGACGCTATAATCCACGTTGTGCGCTGCTTTGAAGATACCAACATTGTGCACGTTGATGGCAACATTAATCCTGCAAGAGATATTGAAACGATTAATCTTGAATTGATTTTCTCTGATATTGAAATTCTTGAACGCCGCATAGGCAGAGCACAAAAGGCTGCTAAAGGCGACAGAAAATATCTTGCCGAGGCTGAATTTTTTGAAAAGCTGAAAAATCATCTTGAAAACGGCAACAGCGCAAGAAGCTACGATTTTTCTGAAGAAGAGCTTGAAATGATGAGCGATACTCCGTTGCTCTCCAACAAGCCCATTATATACGCTGCAAACTTAAGCGAAAGCGATTTTGCTGAAAATCTTGATGATAACAAATACTACGCACAGGTTAAAGAAATTGCTATGGCTGAAAAATCCGCAGTTTTGCCGATTTGCGCCGAAATTGAAGCCGAGCTTTCTGACATGGACGACGAGGATAAGGCAGAATTTCTTGCAGAAATGGGACTTACCGAGTCAGGTCTTGGCAGAATTATAAAGGAAGGCTATTCTCTGCTTGGGTTGATGTCTTTCTTAACGGCAGGTCAGCCAGAAGTACGTGCATGGACTATCAAAAAAGGTACAAAGGCACCGCAGGCGGCAGGCAAAATCCACACTGATTTTGAAAAAGGCTTTATTCGTGCCGAAGTTGTTTCATTTGATGATCTTATGGAATGTGGCACAATGGCAGTTGCCAAGGAAAAAGGTCTTGTAAGACTTGAGGGCAAGGAATACGTTATGCAGGACGGCGATATCGTTCTGTTCCGCTTTAATGTTTAAGGGCGGCGTGCTCGGTGCGTGCGCGTGCTCGCCGCTGAGGTCGGGTGCGCCCGACAGCGCATTTTCGAGTTACAGTTGACTGATTTATTTTTGTTACGGCACGACAATATGACGAATTAATCACCCTTAAGTAATCATTAAGTGGGAAAACCACAAGGGGAAGGGAAGGAAACGCTTGCGAGCGTTTATCTCCCCTTCCCCTTAAGTTTTTCCCCCTTATCAACCCCCTTTGCCTTATCCCCATCCTCACATTTGGGTTGCTGTAAACATATCAAAAACTCTTTTGAATTTTCAGTTGCTCGAAATTTAAATCAGATTTAGACAACGAAGCAGGGCGGATAAATATCCGCCTGAGAGTCAACGCAAATGCACAAGTTAAGTTAAAGGAACGCCGACAGATATGGTATAATGGGAGAGTTAACAAAAAACATTATAGGCGGCACAGCGTTAAGCCGCGAGTTTGAAATGGTCTGAAAGATCATTTCACCTGTTTGAGCGGTAGCGGATTGGGTGCATAAAGTTTTGTTTCTTTTCAAAAAGAACCGAACTCTTTGCCCACTTTCTGTTTCGACACAGAAAGTGGGTGCTCTAAAGCCGCAGTATGCGGCGTGAGCAGGCGACTGCTGTCGCTGAGCAATTCGGGTAACAGTTGACTAATTGGTTTTTGTTACATCACGAAAATATATGGAAAAAATCAAATTAAACTTACACAAAAAAGCCCTCCCATTCGGGAGGGCTTAAGTTTTGCATCTGGTTTTTATTAGCCAACAAGACCGCTTCGTTCAATACCTTCTGTAAAGTACTTCTGCAAGCATACGTACATAACAAGTATCGGAGTGATTGAAAGCAAGCAACCTGCTTCAAGCCAAACAATAATCTGTCTTACGTCGGGCGTTGTGCTTGTTGCAAACAGCTTCTGTGAAAGCTGCGTGCTAAGGTTCTTCAGCATAAGCGCAATTGTTTGGTTGTTGTTGAAGAATACGGAACTTACATAGTAATCGTTCCAGTACCAAACAACTGAGAAAAGGAATACTGTGAGGAAAGATGATGCAGCGTTGGGAACCATAATCTGAACGAAAGTTCTCAGCGGTCCGCAACCATCAAGATAAGCTGCATCTTCAAGCTCCTTAGGCAATCCCTTGAAGAACTGACGGAAAATCAAGATGAACAAACCTGCTCTGATGCCGTTTGCTGTAAGCGCAGGCAGATACATTACGAGAGCATTGTCGATAAGACCTCTCTCTGTGCCGTTGATTGCCTTTACAATAGGAGCAAACCAGAATCTGAAGATTTCGTACTGCGGCATCATAACAATCTGTGTGGGGACAAGAATCATCAATACAACAATTGCAAAGAGAAATCCTTTGCCCTTAAATTTAAATCTTGCAAAGCCGTAGCCTGTAATTGAGCAGCTTAATACTGAAACAAGCGAACAGCCAATGTTGATGAAAAGCGTTGTTTTAAGTGTTTCCCAATAATCCATAACCTGTGCGGTGTCCTTCATTACACTTAAAGTGTAATTTCTGGGCAGCCACATTACCGTGGGGTCATTCATATCGCCGGGATCACGGAAAGCATGGCTCACCATGAAGATGATGGGATACATAATGACAAATCCGAGACCGAGCAATACGAAGAATCTGAAAAAGGGCCAAACACATTCAAAAACGCGTTTGCGGCGCAGGTAAGCAAGCTCTTCGCGGTTCATATACTGTTTGCGGATTTTCATGGCTTCCTTTTTTGTCATGCCGCTGCCGATTACTTTTTCTTCAGCCTTTTGCGATTTTTTCACTACTATCCCCCCTTTTAATCAACTTCATAGTAAACGAACTTGTTAATCAAACCAACAATAATGCCAACGCCTGCAAGAATGATGAGGAAGTATGACCATGCCATTGCAGCGGCCAAACCGTATTCCCACTCAACCTGCTGTTTGGTGAGTATTCTCGTCATAACGGCGTTTGTCGGGTCTGTAAACTTATCGATTACGGTGTAAATAAAGTTAGCAAGAATCATCGGGCTTACGTAGGGGAATGTGATCTTCCAGAAATATTCCCAAGCGGTTGCGCCCTCCATCTGTGCAGCTTCCTTAGCTGAGTGCGGTATATTCTGCAATGCTGCAAGGAATACAAGAATCTGAATACCGGAGCTCCAAACAATGTTAAGGATTTCGTTGGTAAGTGTCTGTATAACCTCTGTCAGCGATGTGCTGATATTATATATACCAATAAAGTTCAAAAGCTCACCTACAAGGTCGGTTTCAAACATGGTTGAAAACTGGCTTGCGCTGTCAGCACCGGAAGTGCTGATGTTACCTGTGATAATGCTGTAAACAGGACCTGTAACGATGATTACAGGAAGGAAGAAAATCGCTCTGGCGATAACTCTTCCCTTAAATTCCTGATTAAGAATAACAGCAATAAACAGAGAGAAGATGAGTACAAGCGGTGTTTGAATTACAGTGTCTTTCAGAACGTCAACAAGCAACGTCCAATACTGAGGGTCGTTTGCAAATGCTTCGTAGTAATTAGCAAAGCCTACATATCCGCCCTCCATACCGCCGTCAGCGGGAAGAACGTTTCTGAATGAAAAGTCAACAGATTTAATCAGCGGAATGATGAAGAAAATGATTGTGCCTATCATCCAAAGTGCGATAAATCCGTAGCCGTAAAGTCCCTTTTTGCGCTCGTAAGAAAGAAACGAACGCTTTTGTTTTGCGGGCTTTGTGGGCTTTTCAGCCTTTGCCTTAGCTTCGGTTTTAATTTCCTTTTCTTCAGTTTCAGCAATTTCAGGAGAATCAGCAACAGACTGAGCGATTTCCTTTTCGTTTTCTTGATCTAAGTTCATGTTTTCAATATCTGACATCGGAAATCAATTCTCCTTTCAATTATAATTTTCAAGAGTAAAACTCTTATCACCGCACGAAATTGTGCCGTTGTTGATATCTACCACAGTAGAAACGCCGTTTGAATACGTTGTTGTAATAACGCCGTTTTCTTCAACATAGCCAACAATATTTGCCGTGCTTACCTGGGGCAGAATTTCCTTAGCAATTGCATATTCTGCGCCTGCTGTTTCAAGCCAATATTCATAGTTTGCGTAGTAGTAAATATCATAATCAGTAGCTTTAAGCTCATTTGTTTCGATATAAACCATATCGTACTGCAAGTTGCTGCCTGTTGCAATTGCTCTGAGGAAAGCTTCCTCGGAGTCTGCATCGGAGTTGATAGATGCGCAGGAGTAAGGAACAACGCCGTGCATTACAAGCTGGTAGAACGGGATATCGTAATCGAAGATATCGTACTTGCTGGAGTTAAGCGGAACGCTTGTAATCTGGTTGGAATAGCCGATTGCGTACTGGTTGGGGTTATCAGAAACGACGTTGCCGACTGATGACTGCAATCCGGAAAGTGCCTGTTCAACAAGAAGCTGTGTATCATATCTTGTGTAGCAATCCTTAGCGTAATCGCCGTAAAGCACGCTTGCAAGCGAGCCGATTGAAGCGCCTGATATCAGGTCTGATTTGCCGTAGTTTTCAGCCATATCTGCGTAAAGACCTTCAAATTCGGAAGGAGTGAGGAGCGATACGGAATCTTCCTCTGTTACAGCTGTGCCGAATGCAAATTCATAATCGTAAAGTCTTGCATACTCACCGCTTATTCTCATAGCAGTCTGAGTAAATGTCCAGTAGTTCTGACCTGTTACAAAGTAAACATTATCAACAACGTTGTAAAGCTGAATGTTCTTGCTTGCAATATAGTCAAGCAAATCGCTATAATCGCTCTTGCCGCCAAGTGCGGAAGCAGGTTTTGCCTTGTAGTCAATCTTGCCGTCGATACCTGCGTTTGTCCAGTTGTTGTAGCTTACAACAAGGCTGTCTACGCTCTTTGAATCAAGCGCTTCAAGAATTGTCTGTGCCTGATCGAAAGAAGTTACGTCAAGTCTTGTATCAACGGGAATACCCATTATACTTTCAACCGAAGTTGTACCGCCGAAGAGGTTAACGTACATAGGTGCGTAGTTTTCAGTTGCTTTAACTGTAAGCTCGCCCGTATCTATAAGATACTGTCTGTAAGCGGCTGCCACGTCAACATAGTCGACGCCGGTTGCATCGTTTACGGGCATATATTTAACTTCAAGAACGGGTGTATCGATCTTGCGGGTTTCAAACACTTCCAAAACAGAGCTTGAGCTCATGTAATACGAATCGCTGTCACGCAGATTGAATGTGAACGAGCAGGTGTTGTATGATGTGCTCTTAGTAGCCATACTTACAGCCGCATTGAGCGAAACGTTTGAATCGCCCTGCGAAACAACTGCAAGCATTGCTGTGTTTTCCTTAACAATACCAAACATGGGGAAGCTTACAGTTTCGGTTTTATCGGGCATAAACAGGGGCACTGCGGTAATATCATCGCCGTAAACCTTTGCCGAATATGCCTTTGCCTTTGTTTTGCCGTTATTAAAATCAATTACAGCGCCGCTTCCATCGGGAATGATGAAATATCCTTCTTCATCGGCAGAGCCTGCGCCAAAGCTGTTGAATACTTCAATATCCATAATAACAGCGCCTGTGCTTGCGTCGGTATCGCTTTCAACTATTTCTTCTGTAACGATTTTTACGTTAAAGCAATTATCTGCAAGAGAATACTCAACGGGGATTTCAAAGTTTACTGTTTTATCGCCAACTTTATAATCAAAAAGATATGTCAGCTTAACGCAGTTGTTTGAAATAACCGGAGTTTTTATTGAACCCTTGTGAACGGAGCTCATTGTTTCGGTCTTTCGTGCTGAAGGCACACCGATTGTTACGGCAAGACCGCTCATCATGTTGTTTCTGTATGCTTTGGAGCCTTTGATATCTGCTTCAGCATTAACGGGTGAAGACCACCATATTTCGCCGCTTGCATTATCTTTAAGGGCAAACAACTCAGAAGCGGAGCCACATTCAACAACCTGAGTGATAGCCATGTCTTCAATGGTAAGCAAATCGCCTTCGTATGCATCGCCTTCAACAGCAGATGAAAGAGCGGCGCCTACCTGAGCTTCAACTTCTGCCCATGATGTAAAGTCTGTAAGATTATCATCATCATCACAGTAAGCGATAACGGAGCTTGATGAGCTTTCGGCCCAATATACGCCGATAAGCTCGCCTTCTTCGTCGAGTTCAACAGCCCATATCGAACCTTCAAACTCTTCGCCAAGTTCAAGGCTGATAGCCTGCTCAAACGAAGCAGTATCGGAAACGCTGTCGATTTCCTCATCAGTTATAACACCAATAACGCCAACGGAATTTGCCGGAGCCTGTTTTACGGTGCCGTCATCAAGGGTATCTTCCTTATCGTACTTGGTTATGTAGTCATCAGCTGCTTCGTAAAGCTGATCAGCAGCTTCCTGCGCCTTTAAAGTTGCAACATATTTGTTAATGCAGTTGCTGTAATATTCGCTGTCGGTTTCCTCACCAAAGCCCCAAGCAACCATTTTAAGTGCATCGTCAGTTTTCTGCCATGCAGCATCGCCGGGTATTTCGAGCGTGCTTGCTGCATAATCATCTGCTTTTTCGTAGAAATAATACCACGAATCAGTCACGCCTTCCTCGCCCTGAGTTAAATCAATAACTTCAAATGCACGCACATTTTCAATGTCAACATCGTTTGAGTGTTCGGTTACCTCACGCTCATCGGCAATGTTAAAGCCTACCTGACCGTAAATATCCACATCGGAAGCGTAGTCGTTTTCGTCAAGCTCCTCTTCCTCTGCATCGGGATCATATTCAAGATCAAGTGTTGCGTAGTTATATTCGTATTTCTGGTCAAGGCAGAAATACAATTCAAGATCGCCGTTTGAAGAAACAAGCTCCATTGATTCAAAAACTTCTTCTTCGGTACGACTTATATAGTTTACGTTTACAGTATTTACTACTTCTTCCGATTCGCCCTCAACGGATTCCGTTGTGGTTTCGTCCGTTACAGGCTCTTCGGTATCGGTTGCGGAAAGGTTCATGCCTTGCAAAAGCATGGTGCCTGCAAGCAACCCGAGAAGAATTCTTTTATGTTGATACCGCATATCTCAAATTTCCTTTCTGCGCCGTATTATTTTCGTTATGTATAAACCAACACGGCGACATATTCATCGCAGTTTCAGTAATTTTTTGTTATTTTGATTATACTCTGATTCTGTATGTAATTTCAGTGTAAAGTGAAGCTACGAATACAAACAGCTTTTGGAACAGTGCAAGCACCAAAACAAGCAAAAGCAGAATGATAATCATGGCAACTATTGTAAGGAAAATAACTGCCAGTGTTTTTGTGAACGAATACTGATGAACGGCCTTGATTGCCGAGAATATCAGAACAACTGACCAGAGCAATCCTATATAATAAACCGCATTAAAGAAAATCATTTCGTCACGAACAAGAAAATGCGAGAATATAATCTGAATATACATTTGAGCAATATACGGAATTAACGCGTATGCGCTGTATATGCAGATTTTTTTCAAGGTTCCCTCGCCATCAAAAAGCGTACACAAAGCCCAGTTGCCCACAACCCATGCGCCAAACATCAAAAAGCTTCGGGTAATGTAGGGAATAACGTTGAAAAGTCTGTCAGAGGGGAACGCAAACTGCGGTCCCACGCCACGCTGCATCAAAACCTGCGCAATAAAGAGCAGAACGACAATGAACAGTGCAATTTTTACTGAGCCGCCTTTTTTCCAGCGTAAATCCTCATATCCTTCAAAGGGGTGGAACACAACGTGCTTAACCCATTGCTTTTGAGTCAAATCCATCATGATTCATCACTCTCCTTTTCGTCACTGTCATCGCTTAATGCCTCAAGGGGCTTTATGCGTGGTCTTATGGGATCTTTTTCCTTGCGCTTGGGCAATTTAATTTCGGGCAACTTTAAAATGCCCTTTTTGAACAGCGTTGAAATAATTTTTATAACAACTATCAACGCAACTATAAGTATAAGTATAAGCGAGAGATTTTCTTTCAAAAATTCCTCACGCCAGCCTTCAAAGGCCTTGTTGTAAAGTCCGCTAAGCGCTGCCATTTCAGCATATTTCATAGCAAGCTCATAATCGCCTCTGTTAAGGTAAGCATTAGCAAGACCTATCTGTGCGATAAGGTAGTTACCATCGCCCTTCATAACCTCAAGCCACGGTTCAAGAGCTTCTTCATAATAACCGCCGTTGTAAAGTGCTGTGGCTTCATGCACAAGCTCACCGAAATTGGTTTCGGTAAAGATAGTAATCGAGAGCTTTGCAGAGTCGAGAACGTAGATATCCTCACCCATTGTTTCCAAAGCAGAAACCTTTGTGAAAGTACCGAGCTGGTCGCCATCGCCACCGAGAACGAACAAAAGTCTGCACTCGGTATCGTACTGGAACACCCTGCCTTTTGTAAGGTCAAGACAGCAGATAAGCTTATCATCGGTAATGTCGATATCGGTAAGCATTGTAGCGTAGGTGTTGTTGCGGTAATACGGGCTTTCGTAATCACCAAAGTGATATTCATTACCCGCTGTGTTGTTAAAAATATTATAGCCTGCGGGGTTAAGCTTTTTAACCTTGTCAACGTCCTGGCTTATAGATTCTGTACAGGTGTAAATAAAGCCTTCATCGTCAATATCAAAGTTTGTAAAACCTGCCGCTGTGGATTTTGTTCTTCTGCTTCTTGCAGTTTCTGTTGAAATTGAGTTGATAAAGTAGTTCAACAAAACCTCAGCAGTAGCATCAACACGGTTTGCGCCGTAAAAGCTGGTAAATTTACCGTCTTTATCAAATACGGCAGCACCACTTGTTGTACTTGTTACAACAACGTAAAGGAAGTCTGCGCTGTCAACAAGTATCTTCTGCGGCCAGAAAGTTGTTCCGTCGCCGTAAACCTCGTTAAAGGGTGTGTAGAAAACCTTATCCACATTACCTTCAAGGTCGCACTTAACAACACGGGAGTTATCAGCATCGGCAACATATACCCATTTTTCAGCATCAGCAATAATTGCGCCGTTTTCATCAACGCAATCACCCGTTACAAACACGCCCTTGGGGCTTTTAAACGAGGTTGATACAACCGAAGAAGTAACTGCTGTTTTAAACGCTTCGTACTGTTCGGCAGTTAAATCGGCAATGCCGATGTCTGCTTTTGTTGCGCTTGAAATATCCGCTTCCGACCAGCCTGCAGCTGTACGCAGCTCTTTCTGGTAAGTCTTGATGTAGGAATCGGAAAAAGACGTCATATCGGAAACGTAGTTTTCCTTTACTTCTGCAAGGTAAGCTTCATCAAATTTTAATTGAGAAATCGTGCTTGATATTTCAGAATGGGTTTTATCAATGGTGTAGTTAAATGATTTATCTACAATAACAATTCTGTTATTGCCCGTATCTGCGATGTAAAACCAATCGTCAGAATCACGGAAGATATCGCTGGGCTCAGAAAAAGAGCCACAGCCGAGCATATCGCCCGAAACAGATCTCTGTGCCGAATAACCGCTCTGCGAGGGTATTGCTTCGGACCATCTGTCGTAGTTATAGGTTACATAAGGCTCATACGCACAAACCGATGTGGTAAGCATGGTTGCGGTCATTACAAGTGCCATTGCCGCACTGCCGAGCCTGAAAAGATTTCGCTTATGCACCAGGTCATCCCCTTTTCAATCAATTAAGATGTAGTTTCGCGTTAAATCAAAAATTAAATTATTCCTTAATACCGGAATGTGCCATTGTTTCCAAAACGTTTTTCTGAGCAATGATGAAAACAAGTACGGGCGGAATAAGCAGTACGATAACACCTGCTGCCTGTACACCTGCACGGGCAAGGCCTGCCGCACCAATCTGCTGAATGATTGTAGGCAAAGGCTTGTAAGCTTCGTTAAATACAAAGCTGCCACCGGTTGTATTCCAAGCTGCCTGGAAAATAAAGATAATCATTGTCATCAATGCGGGTTTTGAGTTGGGCATTACAATACCCCAGCAAATTCTGAAATTGCTTGCGCCGTCAACCTTAGCCGCTTCAATCATAGCATTGGGTATCTGTCCCATACACTGACGCATAAGGTAAAGACCCATGGTTGAAGGAATTACGGGCAAAATAAGCGCCCAGTAAGTGTTAATAAGGTTAAGCTCTGCAATAACCATGTACTGCATGATGTAAATTACGTTTGATGTATAAAGCAGCGAAAGTACAATCAATTCATTAAAGAATTTTGAACCGGGGAATGTACATTTTGCAAGAACATACGATGCCATGCAGCACACAAAAACGTGCGCTACGGAAATCGCTGCGGTTACAAAAAGGCTGTTGAATACGTATCTTGAGAAAGGAACCCAAAGGTTGCTGGCAACTGTAAGCAAATCCTTAAAGTTGTCAAACGTGGGGTTCATAACATACATTTTAGGCGGGAACAGGAAGAGTTCCTGTACGGGCTTTAATGCGTTGATAATTGCAAAATAGATAGGGAATACCATGAATATTCCGAGCAGGAGAAGAAATACGAAAATGCAAATAGAACCGCCGATTTTTCTGCCTGCACGCCTGTTAGTTCCCTTAAGCTTTTCAAGATGCTTAGCGTCGGTCATTATTTCTCCCCTCCTCTTTAGTCTATATATTTATCCAGCACTTTGCGGATAAGGTAGTTTGCAACCAGCATTGTTACAAACAGTACCATACATATTGCCGATGAATAACCCATTTCGTATCTGGTCCAGCCGTAGTCCTGCGCATGATTCATCAATGTGTGCGCTGCGTAATCAGTACTGGGCAAACCAACAAGGTTTTGCGAAACGGTACCTGCTGTAAATGCAGAAACGATTGTCATTACTGCGGAGAACATGAGCTGAGGTCCCATGGAAGGAAGTGTGATGAAAAACAATTCCTGCCAGCGATTTTTAATACCCTCAATAGCGCCTGCCTCGTACATGGATTTATCAATACCCTGGAAGCCTGCACGGAACGCAAGGAAGCCTGCACCGAGCGAAAGCCACAGCTGAACTACGATAACGCAACCCAAAATGTAGGTTGAGTCGGTAAGCCACTGCTTAGGGCCTGTTATAATGCCAAGGTTGATAAGCACAGCGTTAAGCCAACCGTATGAGTCACCGCTGAAGATTGTCTGCCAGATGTAGTAAACGTTGGACATTGACGGAATATAGAAAATCAGGGTGAAGATTGTCTTTAATGCGCCGGGAAGTTCGTTTATAAGCCACGCAAGGAAGAAACAAAGCGCATAGCTTAAAGGTCCGGTAAATACCGCAAATACAAGTGTTACTCGAACTGCTGTCATGAAAACGTCGTCTTCAATAAACAGTGTGTAAAAATTTTCGATGCCGACCCACTTGGGAAAGTGAACCATGTCGAAATCGGTAAAGCCCATAGGCAAAGACATTACAACCGGGATTACCGTAAATACAATGAAAAGAATAAGGAAGGGTGCAAGCATGAAGTAGCACGATTTATTGCGCTTTATTTCCTGCCACAGATATTTTCTGTCCCTTTTCTTATTGCCAATTTCATCGGCAGTTAAAATTCTCTTTTCTGCCGTATTGGTTGTATTACTCAAGAATATCGCTCCTTTTCCGTTTTTAAAAACATTTTTAGGTTAATCCAATCCAAGATTTTTACGTTTTCGGGTAATCTCGGAGTTAATGTCCTTATTGTACCACATGAGTGTGTCACGCGGATTTTCTGCATTGTTAACAGTTTCTCTGAACGCTGTCTGGAGCGAGCGAGTTACAACATAGGAAGCAGGAATAATCGGGATTTCTTTAAGCTCTGCCATAGCCGATGAAATCTTTTCGTATTCTTCAGCCGACCACGAAAGCTGAGAAAGTGCTTCAAGGTTTGATGTGGAAACACGTCCCATCTGACCCATAAGACCTTCAATGCTGTTTGCATACGCTACCTGAGTTTCGGTGTTGGTAAACCAAGAAACAAACTTCCATGCATCTTCCTTGTTATCAACACATTCAAAAATAATTGCGCCTGCGCCTGAAGAGCTTACAGCGTGTGAAATACTGCCGTCTTCCTGAATAGTACCGGGAATGTAAGTGAAGTCCCAAAGTCCGCTGATTTCGGGAGCAGCTACTGAAAGCTGGTTGAAGAACGAGTTATAATCCTGTGCGACTACAATCGGATACTCACCTGTTCTGAAATAGCTGAATTCGTCATAAGTCTGCGAGAATTTATATTTTGTGTAGAAGTCGGTCCACTTTTCAAACGCCTGAACTGCTGTTATGCTGTCAAACAAGGTTGCGGTCTGTTCTTCGTTGTAGTAGTTGGAGCCGTTTTGCAAAAGCAATGTTGCAAACGTATGGCCCGATTCGGTTGTTGCCGTAATTGCCGATGTAGGCTTAACAAGACCTACACCAAGGTTATTTCTCTGCAAAGCGGGCAGAATTTCAATAAGTTCGTCCCAACTTTCCGGCGCCTTGGTAAATCCAAGCTCGGTCAAAATATCCGTTCGGTAAAACATCATTGCAAAACTTTGCGTAATCGGCAAGCCGTAGCATTTATCATCGTAAGTGTACATTACGGTTGCTTCTTCGTGGAATCGTGATTTTACTTGTTCAAAATCGGAGAATTGGTTCATATCAACAAGCAAGCCTCTTACTGCAAGGTTTACGGGAAATTCACCGCCGACAAACAGTGCAATATCAGGGCCCTTGCCCGCAAGCGTTGCTTCCATGATAGTACCTTGAACAAGGTTTACGCTTACGCTTATTCCATATTCGGGAACAAATTCGGATTCAACAAGTTCTTTTACTACCTGAGCCTGATCACGCGCGAGCGATACCCATACATTCAAAGGCTCTGCGCCGGCTTCGGTTTCATCTGTAAGAATGTTGTAATCTTCAAAGAAAGAACCAAAGAAAGCTTTTGTGTGGAAGCCCATGCTCTTGAAAAGGCTTGAATCCACAACGTAAACACCGTCGATATCGGTATCATCAACATTTGCAACTTCTTTTCCGTAGGGAACAAATTCGATATAGTCGATTTCGAGAGGCTGATCACGATAATCACGCATCCATGAAGAAAGCGAGGTTACGTTTTCTTTTATTTGAGAAAGGTAATTCGGGATTTTATATTTGTTATTCACGCATTTGTCGAGAATAACTGTCATTCTTTCAATAGCAGTTGCTTCGGAACCTCCGTCAGAACCTGCAATAGATTCAATCTGAGTTTTGATTGCCTTAAGCTCGCCGGAAATTCTTTCAAACTCGCCTACAAGCTCAGGAATTTTTGTATGTACTGAGTAGTCTGTATATTTATCGGGGTCCGGGCTTGTTATCATAATTATCTTACGATAGTATGTGTTAAGCTCAAGCACGATTTCGTCAAGTCTTCTCATCGATTCGCCGATTTCACCGGGGATTGCTTCCATGGTAAAATCGTAATACTGACCTGCTTCAAGGAAGATGTAAATCTCCTCCCCTGTTGCAGTTGAAGGGATAACAACGTTCCAGTCGTTATCATAATAGAACATTACGTCGTCAAATTCTTCAAAAAGAACCTCACCGTTAACGTAAATTCTTCTGTTTGAAGCAAAGCCGCGCATTTCGTCCTGCTTTGCCTTGATAGCAACTTTGTAGTAACCGCTTTGTTCAACAGAAACCTGCCATGTTATTGCCTGGCCGGATTTATCCCAGTTATCTGCACCAATTGTGTTGTAGCGCATTTTTGTGGGGTGCGAAGGCGAAACAAGATAGCTGTTTCTATCATAAGTTGCATAAAGTGTGGAGTGTGTTTTGTAGGTTGCGTCCTCGCCTTCCACTCTCACAATTTCAGTAGCACCGTAGGAGCCCATTGTGGAAGCATCTGCGTAATACTCGGACTCAGTATAGCCTGCAAGTTCTTCTTTATTATAAAACTTAATTGTATCAATACACAAATTTGCTTTTACGCCCTTAAGGGTAAGCTCGTGCTCACCTGCTTCAAGGTAAAAATACAAAGGTTCATTAAAAAGGCCGTCAACGTCTTTAATGTCGCTTGTAATCCAGCGTCCGTCCTGAATTTGCGCGGGTCTTATCTGGTTATTGCGCGAATCGTATTTATCAACGTCGGTTTCGTCCTTCCAAGCCTTGCCAAGCTCAATACGCTGAGCGGTTTCAAAAGGCAAAACGTCATCTATGTACATTTCAAATTCAACCGTTGTAACATTGCACACAATGGGATAATAGAGCATCTGCATATTATAGATACCCGTTTCCTCAACATTGAATTTGTATGTAACCTCACCGTCGGAGCTGTTCCAAATCAGCACGTCGTGGTCAGATTCGTAATCCTTATCATCGGTTGCCGAATCCTGCCCTCCGTATTTACCTGTTGAAATGCTGCCGCCCTCGCTTGAAACAAAATCAGCGCCGTTGATAAGAATTTCCTTATCGGGCTTTGCGTTGGCGCCGTACATATCAAGATATTCGCTGTATGTAATATAATCAACGTACATAGCAACGTTCTCGTCAAGCGATAAGTCGACCTCCTCCTGTGCGTATGATACCAGCGTATTAACCGGCAGCGTGCAAACCATTGAGCTTAATGCCGTTGCCGCAGCCAAGGTGCTGCACAATACGCGTCTGGCTGATGATTTCACCTATATTCCACCTTTCTCTCACCTGTTGGTGAATTTGTATGATATATCCGAAAAACAGACAAAATGTAATGCTTTTCCATGCTTTTTTGACCATATCCGACACCGAAAAGATGCCATTTGGACAAAATTTTGTACATTATATTATAACAAATGTGCGTATACTTGTCAAGGTGTAGAAATGCAAATTTACAGTTAGATAAAATTTTGTGAATGTTGTAAAAAATTTGGGCGCAAAATTTATGTAAATCGTTTTCAAAAAATAAACAAACCGCACAGAAAAAGCTTATGTTCATTTTCTGTGCGGTATTAAATTAATCGTTTAAAATATTTTTCTTTGCGGCAAAGCCGAGCAGCATCCAGAAAATCGGAGCCACCAAAATAGAACTTGCGTTGAAAAAGCTTATAACGACATAAGCGGCAACGCTTGCAAACACTGCGCCGTATACCCAAAGCTCGTTCTTTTCTGCTGCAAGCATTTGCTTAACATGGCAAAGCACACGCTTTAAGCAAAGCACAATTAACGCAACGTACGCAAGTAAAGAGGGGATACCTCTTGTTGCGGCAATGTAGAGATAATCGTTATAGCACTTATCAAACGAATAGTTTTCCACCATAATTTCGCTTGTGGTTTTAAGCTGTGTATAAAAAAGGCAATCAGGACCGGCACCTGTAAGCCAAAGGTTATATTTTTTCATGCCTTCAAGGGTATTTGACCACAAATATCCGTAAAGCTCGTTAAATTTTGTTATATCAAACGGTGCTCTGTCAGGATATTCAGGCGTATTGGGGTAGTAGTATCCCGAAATACCCGCAAGGTACGAAAAGCTGTCAGCCCACATAATACCGCCATCATAAAGGCCGCCGGCTGAAAAGAAAATCATACATACGGCAACAAACGATATTATGTATATAGCGCATCGAACAATGGGGTAGGTGGTATCTTTATAATGACCGCTTTTGCCCTTTGCCATTCTCAAAACTTCAATAACAAGCGCAACAACAAGCACCGTTGCAATGCCAAGTACGGCAATTATTGTGTGCGTTGCAACAGCGGCTGTCATAAAAATCAGCGTTGCAACAGTGTAACAAACTCTTCTGGGAATGTGCAAATCATAGCAGGAGCCAAAAACGGTTATACCGCTTAAAAGGGTTAATAATCCTGCAAAGAAAATTGGGCTGGTGCAAAGTCCGCTGGGCAGATATACACCTGAAAGTGCCATTGCGCCAAGATTTACGTAAAAAGAATATTTATTGGCAAATGAAGAGGGGATTGCCTGCAAAACCGCAAAAACGCAATTGAGCACACCGACTGCAACAAGCACATCCATAACAACGCGCATACCACGCTTGCGCTGAATTTGCATTGCAAGCAGAAAAATACCCATGTAGCAGGTGATGGACAGCAAACCTTCAAATCTGCCGTAATTGCCCGAAAGAGCAATATCCCAATCAAACGAAAGTATGCTTGCTATAAACGCAAGAACAAACATTGCTATGCACAACAAAAAGGGGATAAGCTGCGAATTATCGTTAAGCTTTTTTGCCTGAAGAACCGCCATCCAGATAAAAGCCGCCGCGCCTGCCAAAGTTAACACAACGGAAAACATATTCATCTGCACTATGTAAAACATCTTTAAAAGCACTGTTATATACATTAAAACGGGCATTACAAGCAACGCAATAACCGTGCCTTTTCTGGCGGTGCTTTCACGCATATTCAAGATAAAATTCGATTTTTCGGTTGTATTAAAAATCGTTTTTTTCATATCTTTAGGCATTTTATTCAACCTTTCGTTTGCGGACAAAAAAGCCCTGCGCAGATTGTTTTATCGCAGGGCCTTTATTATTCGCCGTTAGTTTTAATTATTTTGCGTATTCAATTACACGGCTTTCTCTGATAAGGTGTACCTTAATCTGACCGGGATAATCCATTTCAGTTTCAATCTGCTTAGCAATATCCCTTGCCACGATAACCATTTTTTCGTCGTTGATAACCTCGGGCTGAATCATTATGCGCACCTCACGTCCTGCCTGAACGGCAAAGGAGCGTTCAACACCGTTGTAGGATGTGCAGATTTCCTCAAGCTTTTCAAGACGCTTGATATAGCTTTCGTAATTTTCGCTGCGTGCACCGGGGCGAGCTGCGCTGATAGCATCTGCCGCCTGAACAATGCAAGCGATGACTGTTCTGGGTTCAACGTCATTGTGGTGTGCTTCAACAGCATGGATAACCTCAGGGTTCTCCTTATATTTCTTACAGACATCAACACCGATTTGTACGTGTGAGCCTTCAATTTCTGATGTAAGTGCCTTGCCGATATCGTGCAGCAAACCTGCTCTGCGGGCAAGATTTACATCAACGCCAAGCTCTGCGGCAAGAATACCCGAAAGGCAAGCAACCTCAATCGAGTGATCAAGAACGTTCTGACGGTAGCTTGTACGGTAGCGCAAACGGCCGATAAGTCTGATAAGCTCATGGTTAATTCCGTGAACATTTGTTTCAAGCACGGCTCTTTCGCCTTCCTGCTTGATTTTGTATTCAACCTCACGCCTTGCCTTGTCAACCATCTCTTCAATACGAGTAGGATGAATTCTGCCATCGGCAATGAGTTTTTCAAGCGCGATTTTTGCAACCTCACGCTTAACCTGGTCAAAGCATGAAAGTGTAATAGCTTCGGGGGTATCATCAATAATAAGGTCAACACCCGTCAATGTTTCGAGAGTGCGGATATTTCTTCCCTCTCGTCCGATAATTCTGCCCTTCATTTCATCGTTGGGCAAAGGAACAACGGAAACTGCAGCTTCGGAGACCTGTTCTGCCGCACATTTTGCAATTGCAAGAGAAATATAACCTCTTGCCTTTTCCTCGCAGGTATCCTTTATCTGCTGCTCGTAATTAGTAATTTTAACTGCTTTTTCATGTACAAGGTCGCCTTCAAGCTGCTGCAAAAGATATTCTCTTGCCTGCTCCTTGGAAAATTCGGAAATTCTTTCCAGAATATCCATCTGACCTTTTTTGATCTGTTCTGCTTCCTTTAATTTTTCTTCCGCAGAAGCGATTTTCTTTGCAAGGGTTTCTTCCTTGCGCTCAATGTTGTCGTTTTTCTTGTCCAGCGATTCTTCCTTTTGCTGAATACGTCTTTCCTGACGCGAAATCTCGCTGCGTCTGTCCTTGATTTCCTTTTCAGCTTCGCTTCTCAGCTTGTGGATTTCGTCCTTTGCTTCAACAAGAGCTTCCTTTTTCTTTGCGTCTGCCGCCTTGTTGGCTTCAGCTACAATGCGCTCGGCTTCTTTTTCTGCCGAACCGATAGCGCTTTCAGCCTGCTGCTGACGGTATGCTATGCCCTTTTTGAACATAACAAGACCCGATACAACCGCGCCCAAAATCAGCGCCGCAATAATCAAAACAATTGCAACAATCAAATCCATTTATGCGTTTACCTCCATTTTTTCTTAAATTTACAAAAACGGCGAAGGTTCCCGCAATATTGATATATATTCTATTTTCAAAATGCACACTTGCCTTTGCGGTTGCACACAAATCAAGCGTTTGGGGTGTCAATACGGCCAAGCTTTTTATCGCACAAAAAGAACAGCCGTTTTCGGACAATTTCCGAAAAATCCGTATCCAAAAATTCGTAAAAAAATACTGCCTGCCTGAAAAGCCTTTCAGCACCGTTTGGTATGTTGTGCTTTTAAAAATCACGATACAAAAGCAAACACACGGCAACCGAAAACTACCGACGGACAACGCAGAAAATCTGCAAAAATGCCGCACAAAAATATTTCAAAGTATTAAGCGCAACCCGAACTGTTTACACGGTTTTGCGGGGTATTATTTCTCATAATATATATATAAATCAATATATGCAGGGTTTCGTCGAGTTTAAAAACGAATGCATAATATTGCAATACATCTATTTTATACTGCTTTGATGTGTTTGTCAAGGCTTTTTTTGTGCTTTTCGCAAAAAAAATGACTTAAAGTTCAGCTTTTTCTTGACTTTTTAAGCGTTTGGTGATAATATGTTTTGTATAAATTTATTAAAGCGTTGATGAGGAATCCTTGTTTTCACTATGCTTTTCCCGTTTTCAGAGAGCAGCGGCCGACTTGGGCTGAAAGCCGCGCACGGTGAACTGAAATACAAGGCACCGTCCTCGGAGTCCGTTTAATCAACGGCGGTTTGTCACCGTTAAGCGACAATTACGAAAAGGCGCAGAAGTTTTTATTTTTTGCGTGAATTTCGGGTGGAACAGCGGTTAATCGTCGCCCCGAAGCTTGCATTGTTTTGTGTGCAGGCTTCGGGCGTTTTTTGTTTTATAAAACAACTAAAAAAGGGGATATTGCAATGAAGCTCGTACTTGCTTCCAACAACGCAAACAAATTGCGTGAAATAAAAAAAATGCTGGAACCGTTGGGCTACGAGGTGTTATCGCAGCGTGACGCAGGTGTTGATATTGAGCCCGACGAAAACGGCACAACTTTTCGCCAAAACGCACAAATCAAGGCGCAAGCAATTTATGATATATGCAAAATGCCGGTCATTTCTGATGACAGCGGTCTTTGCGTTGATTTTTTAAACGGTGCGCCCGGCATACACAGTGCAAGATATGCGCCCGAAGACCAGCTTTGCGATAAGCTTTTGCGTGAAATGCAGACCGCAGAAAACCGCAATGCCCATTTTTGCTGTGCGATCTGCTATATAGATGAAAACGGTGTTTGCCGCTTTTTTGAAGGCAAGTGCGAAGGAAAAATAGGGCACGAAAAGCTTGGCTCAAACGGCTTTGGATACGACCCTGTATTTGTTTATTCAAACGGCTTAACGCTTGCGCAGATGGAAAGCGAAGAAAAAAACCGCATAAGTCACAGGGCAAACGCCCTTAACAAATTTGTTGAATATTTAAGGGGGCAAGCCAATGTTTGATGCTCAACGGGCACAAATAAAAAGCGCTGTTAAGGTAAAAACAAAATCGCACCTTATATTTAACCTGGTTTTTTCGGCATTGATTGCAGTTGTTGTCAACCCTGCATTCGTTACGGGTGTGCGCTCAACCGCAGTTTCCGTAATCGCATTCTGGATAATATCGTTTTTGTCGGTTGCGTCGGTGCTTACCTTTACAAAGCCTATATGGAAATCACTTTTTTGGTTTTATAAAATTGCGGTTTTTGCGTGCTGTTCAAGAATTATGTACGTCTTATCAGATTTTTGCTACGCTAACTATGCGGGTGCTGACGCTACAAAAACCGCCGCACAACGCGACATAACCTTTTGGTTTACAATATGGCTTTTGCCCTTGCTGATGATTGTTTTGTACGCCAAGGCGCGCAATATAATTCTCAGTTATCTTGAAAAAACAAATAATCGCTTTGTGCTTGGCTTGTTTTCGCTTTTGCAGACCTATTCAATCCATGTATTTTCCACCAAATCGGAAGAGAAAAAGAAACTGCCGAAAAAAACCGTTGTGTGCGTTGTCGCAACAACCGTACTTTTCTTTTTGGGCGCGGCGCTTATGGCTGCTGCCGTATGGACAAACAAATATTTTCACAACATAGGCTTTGCAGCGGTAATTTTTAACATAAAATATTCACCCAATGCGGCAAGCTCGCACATTCTTTCGGTAATTGCGGTTTATACCGTTGCTGTAATACTTGCTACTTTAGCTTTTTTAAACTACATTTTAAGGCGCATCAGATATAAAGAGCTTACGTTTTTTAGCATTGATAAAAATCTGTATCGCCGCACTTGCTTGTTCTCAAAACGCAATTTAGGCGCTGTATCCATGGGCTTTTTCACATTTGTTTGCGGCGCAGTTGCCTGCATTGATGCAACCGGACTTTACGAGTACGCTAAGCTCAAATTGCAAAAAAGCTCGATTTATGAAGATTACTACACCGCTCCCACTGCGGAAAACATCACTTTTCCCGAAAACAAGCGTAATCTTGTATATATCTATCTCGAATCAATGGAAAACACGTTTTCTTCATACGAAAACGGCGGAAATTACGATATAGATTATATCCCCGAGTTGACACAGCTTGCCGCTGAAAACACCAATTTTTCGCACAACGGCGGCATGGGCGGTCAAAATGTATTTTTATCCGAAACCGCCTATACAATGGGTTCTACCGTGGCGCAGACCGCAGGCGTTGCACTGGTAACGCCCATGGGAATGTCCAAAAACGAAATGGACAGATATTCAAGCTTTTTGCCCGGACTTGCAACGCTGGAAGACATTCTGCACGAAAACGGCTATAATCAGCTGTTTATCAGGGGAGAGGATACAGCCTTTGCGGGATATTCAAGCTATGTTGATAAATACGACAACAGCACCATTTTTGATTACGGCTACGCACGCAACAACGGGTATATCCCCGAAGATTACTTTGTGCACTGGGGCTTTGAGGACGCCAAACTCTTTGACTTTGTAAGAGAGCAAACGCTTGATCTTGCCGGGCAAGGCGAACCTTTCTGCATTACTCTTTATACCGCCGATACCCACGGAAGCGAAGGCGGATTTGTGTGCGAAAAGTGCGAATGTTTATATGACAGTGCTTATGCAAACGCCGTTAGCTGTTCAAGCAAGCAGACTTATGATTATATAAATTGGCTTAAACAGCAGGATTTTTACGAAAACACCACCATTATACTGTACGGTGACCACCTTAGCGAGCTGCCCAAAAGCGACGGCTTTATCAAGCAGGATGATTATGAGAGAACAACCTACAACTGCATAATCAACCCCGTAAAAGAGCCCGTTAACGAGAAAAACCGCACGTTCTGTGCAATGGATATGTTCCCCACAACGCTATCGGCTATTGGTGCACAAATTGAAGGCGACAGACTGGGGCTGGGAACAGACCTTTTCTCATCAACGCCCACACTTTGTGAAGAACTTGGCACAGATAAATTTGTGTTGGAAATTCAAAAAAGATCCGATTACTATAACGAAAAATTCTGGCTGATTTCATGATATGCAACACAGCCAAAATGTTTACTAAAGGTAATAATTTAATTATAATATACAAAAAGGAGTAAGAAAAAATGATTAGTCTTAAATTAAAAGACGGCAGTATCAGAGAAGTTGAAAACAACATCACTGCCGCAGAGGCAATCAAAGGCATTGGCATGGGGCTTTACAAAGCCGCTTGCTGCGTAAAAATTGACGGAAAGGTTTGCGATATGCGCACACCCCTTACCGCAGATTGTGAGTTTGAAGTTCTCACCTTCGATGATATCGACGGCAAAAAGACCTTCTGGCACACTGCATCGCACATTCTTGCGCAGGCAGTAAAGCGTCTTTACCCCGAAGCAAAGCTTGCAATAGGCCCTGCTATCGACAGTGGTTTTTATTACGACTTTGACCTTGAAAAGCCTTTTTCAGCTGATGATCTGCTGAAAATTGAAGCAGAAATGAAAAAAATCGTAAAAGAAAATACTGCAATTGAACAGTATAATCTTGAACCCGAAGCTGCACTTGAATATCTCAAAAACGCAGGCGAAATCTACAAGGTTGAGCTTTGCGAGGAACACGCAGGCAACGGCGAGCCTATCTCATTCTACCGCCAGGGCGAATTTACCGACCTTTGCGCAGGCCCGCACCTTATGTCCACAGGTGCTGTAAAGGCATTCAAGCTGCTTTCATGCACGGGTGCTTATTGGCGCGGCAGCGAAAAGAACAAAATGCTTTCCCGCGTGTACGCAACAGCTTACCCCAAAAATGCCGACCTTGAAGCACACCTTGAAAGGCTTGAAGAAGCTAAAAAGCGTGACCACAACAAGCTTGGCAGAGAGCTGGAACTTTTCACAACGGTTGACACAATCGGTCAGGGCTTGCCCGTTCTTCTTCCCAAGGGTGCAAGAATAGTTCAGCTTTTGCAGCGTTGGATTGAAGACGAAGAACAGAAGAGGGGATACCTCCTCACAAAAACACCCTTGATGGCAAAATCTGATTTGTACAAGATTTCGGGCCACTGGGATCACTACCTTGATGGTATGTTTGTTTTGGGCGACCCCAACGATGAAACAAAGGAATGTTTTGCCCTCCGTCCCATGACCTGCCCGTTCCAGTATCAAGTTTTCCTTAACAGAGCACGCTCATACCGTGACCTGCCCATGCGACTTGGCGAAACTTCAACCCTTTTCAGAAACGAGGACAGCGGCGAAATGCACGGACTTATTCGTGTGCGTCAGTTCACAATTTCCGAAGGTCACTTGATTTTGCGTCCCGAACAGCTTGAAGAAGAGTTTAAGGGCTGTCTGGAGCTTGCAAAGTATGTTCTTGATACAGTCGGAATGCTTGAAAACTGCTCCTTCCGCTTCTCACAGTGGGATCCCGCAAACCCCAACAACAAGTACGAAGGAACTGCTGAACAGTGGGAAGAAGCTCAGACAATCATGGGCAAAATTCTTGATAATCTCGGTGTTGATTATACAATCGGCATTGATGAAGCTGCTTTCTACGGTCCTAAGCTTGATATTCAGTATAAAAATGTTTTTGGCAAGGAAGACACTATCGTTACTATTCAAATAGATATGCTGCTTGCAGAAAAATTCGGCATGGAATATACAGACGTTGACGGTTCAAAGCGCAGACCTTATATCATTCACAGAACATCATTGGGCTGCTACGAAAGAACATTAGCTTATCTTATTGAAAGATTTGCAGGTGCATTTCCGCTTTGGCTTGCACCCACACAGGTTACACTTATCCCGATTGCTGACCGTCACCTTGATTTTACATTTGAGGTTTCAAAAATCCTTGAAGATAAGGGCTTGCGTGTTGATATTGACTCCCGCTCCGAAAAGGTGGGCTACAAAATCCGTCAGGCTACACTTGAAAAAGTACCTTATATGCTTACTATCGGCGATAAGGAAGTTGAAAGCGGTACGGTTTCCGTCCGTTCCAGAGCAAACGGCGACTTAGGCTCTATGAGCGCGCAAGAGCTTGCTGATATGCTTTACGAAGAAGTTGCAACAAAGAAAAGATAAACCATATCAATAAAATCGTTAAAATAAAAGGGGAGAGGAGTTTTTATGCGCAAAAAACTTGCTTTGATGATAACCTTAATAGTATTTGCACTGTTTGCGTTTGGCTGCGAAAAAAAGCAGACCATGCCGGCTGTTGTTTCAACGGTTGAAAGCTCCGCTTTCCCCATTACAATAAACGGTGTTGAATTTGAAAGCGCACCGCAAAAAATCGTTTCGCTTTCACCGTTTTTAACCGGTGTTGTTTACGATATCAAAGCGGAAGGCTTGCTTGTGGGCGTGTGCGATTATTGCCAAACCGCTGAAATATCCTCGGCGGGCTCGGCAATTGCGCCCGATGTTGATTTTATCAAAAACAGCGGCGCTGAGCTTGTGCTTACAACAACACCCCTGCCAAGCGATGCGCAAAACACCCTTGCCGATGGCGGAATTAAGGTTCTTACATTTAAAACACCCGTTTCTGTGCAAACGCTTGAAAACCTTTACGCAACAATGATTGCAATTCTTACGGGCAACGCCGATTTTGCCGTGCAGGCGCAACAGCTTTTTGCCCCCGTTAACGAAATGCTTTCGGGCTTTGAAAAAAGCGAAAAATCAGCACTTTGCATAGTTTCGCCCTATCTTAATGCGGCAGGTGCGGATACTCTCTGCGGCGATGTTGTTTCGCAGCTTGCCAATAACGCTGCCCAAACTTCAGGCTATGCCGATATTACAGAAAGTGAGCTTGACTGCGATATGGTTTTTGCGGATAATTCACTTAAAGGTACTGATATTTCGGAATACACGGGCAACGCCGATGTTGTTTACACGGATTTTGCCGCTTTGGAAAATCCGAATATTGAAAATATAACGGCACTTGTTGCTTTTTTGTGCGAAAATTTGTAGTTTTACGCACACATTTACAACGCTTATCACATATAATGCAAATGTGCGCCCTTTTGGCTGTTAATTTTTTGTCAATCGCACTTGACTTTAGTCGATATTGGGAGTATAATTAGCGTATGTGGTCAATTTTAAATTTAAATACATATATTTTACGGAGGAATTCACTATGAGCAGAGTTTACAATTTCAGCGCAGGCCCCGCAGTTCTTCCTGAGGAAGTTCTCAGAGAAGCAGCAGAGGAAATGCTTGACTACCGCGGAACAGGTATGTCCGTTATGGAAATGAGCCATCGTTCCAAGGCTTACGATACAATCATCAAGGAAGCTGAGCAGGATTTGCGCGACCTTATGAATATTCCCGATAACTACAAGGTTCTTTTCCTTCAGGGTGGTGCTTCACAGCAGTTTGCTGCAGTTCCCATGAACCTTATGAAGAACAAGAAGGCAGCTTACATCATTACAGGTCAGTGGGCTAAAAAGGCTTACCAGGAAGCTCAGATGTACGGCGAAGCAGTTGCAGTTGCATCTTCTGCCGACAAGACTTTCTCCTATATTCCTGATTGTTCCGACCTTGACATTCCCGAAGATGCAGACTACGTTTACATCTGCGAAAACAACACAATCTACGGTACAAAGTTCTGGGAACTTCCCAACACAAAGGGCAAGGATCTCGTTTCCGACGTTTCTTCCTGCTTCCTTTCCGAACCTGTTGACGTAACAAAGTACGGCGTAATTTACGGCGGCGTTCAGAAGAATATCGGACCTGCAGGTGTTGTTATTGCGATCATCAGAGAAGACCTCATCAGAGATGATGTTCTTGCAGGCACACCCACAATGCTTAAGTGGAAGACACAGGCAGATAACGATTCTCTTTACAACACACCTCCCTGCTACGGTATTTACATCTGCGGCAAGGTATTCAAGTGGATAAAGAAAATAGGCGGTCTTGAAGCTATGAAGGCTCACAACGAGAAGAAGGCTAAGATCCTTTACGATTTCCTCGATGAGAGCAAGCTCTTCAAGGGCACAGTTGAAGCTAAGGACAGATCTCTCATGAACGTTCCCTTCGTTACAGGCAATGCTGATCTTGACGCTAAGTTTGTTGCTGAAGCTAAGGCTGCCGGTTTTGAAAACCTCAAGGGTCACCGCTCCGTTGGCGGTATGAGAGCTTCTATCTACAATGCAATGCCCATCGAAGGCGTGCAGGCTCTTGTAGACTTCATGAAGAAGTTTGAAGAAGCTAACGCATAAGTTTAAAAGTATAAAACATAAATTTCAGGAGATAGATTATTATGTATAATGTTCAAACATTAAATAAAATTTCTGCTGTTGGAACAGACGTTTTCGACAAGGCAAATTATGCAATTGCAGATGAATTTGAAAATCCCGATGCAATTATGGTGCGTTCCGCAGTAATGCACGATATGCAGTTTGGCTCAAACCTTCTTGCTATCGCAAGAGCAGGTGCAGGCGTTAACAACATTCCCGTTGACCGTTGCGCTGAAGAAGGTATCTGCGTATTTAACACACCCGGCGCAAATGCAAACGCTGTTAAGGAACTTGCAATTGCAGGTATGCTTCTTGCTTCCCGTGATATCGTTGGCGGTATCAACTGGGTTCAGACAGTGAAGGACGAAGCTGACGTTGCAAAGCTTGTTGAAAAAGGCAAGTCTAAATTTGCAGGCACAGAAATTGCAGGCAAAAAGCTCGGTATCATCGGTCTTGGTGCTATCGGCGGCCCTCTTGGCAACGCTGCAACACATCTTGGCATGGAAGTTTACGGCTGCGACCCCTACATCTCTGTTGACGCTGCATGGAACCTTTCCAGAACAATCCACCATGTAATCACCCGTGAAGAAATCTTCAAGCAGTGTGATTTTATCAGCGTGCACACACCTCTCATCGACAATCCCGATCCTAAGGTTGCAACAAAGAAGATGATCAACGCAGAAACTATTGCAATGATGAAAGACGGCGTTGTTATCCTCAACTTTGCTCGTGATCTTCTTGTTGATGACGAAGCTATTGAAGCAGCTCTCAAGAGTGGCAAGGTACGCAAGTACGTTACAGATTTCCCCAATGCTAAAACAGCAGGCATGGAAGGCGTTATCGCTATTCCTCACCTTGGCGCTTCCACAGAAGAAGCTGAAGATAACTGCGCTGTTATGGCTGCTAACGAACTTATCAACTACATCGAAAACGGCAATATCAGAAACAGCGTAAATCTGCCCAACGCAGAAATGAACGCAGTTGGCACAAAAATCTGCATCATTCACAAGAATGTACCCGCTATCATCGGTCAGATTACAGCTATTATCGGTGACGCAAACCTTAACATCGAAAATATGCTCAACAAGTCCAAAAAGGATTTTGCTTACACAATGATTGATGTTATTGGCGAGGTTGGCGATATTGACGCTAAGATTGCTGCTGTTGACGGCGTTATCAGAGTAAGGGTTATCAAGTAAGCCCCATAACTCTTAACATTTAAGCACAAACAAAACGGGCTGCGGAAAATTATAGTTTTTTCCGCAGCCTTTTTTACAAGGTAAAATAATATGGAAAACAACAAAAACGTTATATATTTCGTCGTGCCCTGCTATAACGAGCAGGAGGTTCTGCCCGAAACTTCAAAAAGGCTTGGCGAAAAGCTGCAAAGCCTTATATCAAACGGCACTATATCGGAAAAAAGCCGAATTATCTTTGTAGATGACGGCTCAAAAGACAACACATGGCAGCAAATATGCCAATATCATGAGCAAAACAGGATTTTTCAGGGCGTTAAGCTTTCACGCAATCGCGGGCACCAAAACGCTTTGCTTGCAGGACTTATGACCGCAATGGATGCTAAGTGCGATGCGGCGATATCTCTTGATGCTGATTTGCAGGATGACATAAACGCCTGCGACGATATGATAGAAAAATTTAAAAACGATAACTGCGATGTTGTTTACGGTGTGCGCAGTGCAAGAAAAAAAGATACGTTTTTTAAAAGATTTACAGCCGAAGGCTTTTATAAAATAATGAAGCTTATGGGTGCCGAGGTTACTTTCAATCATGCCGATTATCGACTTTTAAGCTACCGTGCTTTGCAGGGTTTGGCACAATACCGCGAAGTTAATTTGTTTTTGCGCGGCATTGTACCAATGATTGGGTATAAATCGGACATTGTTTACTATGAGCGTTCTGAACGCTTTGCAGGGGAATCAAAATATCCGCTGAAAAAAATGCTAAGCTTTGCAACTGAAGGCATCACATCTTTGACCATAAAGCCTATAAGAATGATTACATCGTTAGGGTTTATCTGCTTTATGCTTAGCATAATTATGCTGGTTTATTCGCTTGTGCGTCACTTTACAGGGCACACGGTCAGCGGCTGGACATCAATTGTTGTTTCTATTTGGGCGTTGGGCGGCTTGCAGCTGCTTGCCATTGGAATTGTGGGCGAGTACATCGGCAAGACCTACCTTGAAACAAAAAACCGCCCGAAGTATATTATTGAAACCTATTTAAGCGACGACTGAGTGTCGTGCTCGATGTGGGCGGCGTGCTTAGGCTTTGAGCGATTGTCGGGTGCGCCCGACAGCGCAATTCGGGGCTTTGTTGACTCGTTAATAATTGTTTTGGCACGACTATATAACGAAATTCACTTATTAAAGTTATCAGGTAAGTGGGAAAACCATAAGGCGAAGTCGGGTGCGCCCGACAGCGCAATTCGGGGCTTTGTTGACTCGTTAATAATTGTTTTGGCACGACTATATAACAAAATACATTTTTATAAGCAATTGTAAGTGGTAAAACCATAAGGGGAAGGGAAGGAAACGCTCACGAGCGTTTATCTCCCCTTCCCCTTGATGTTTTCCCCCTTACCAACCCCCTTTCCTTCATCCCTATCCTCACGTTTGGGTTGCACTAAACATATTAAAAACTCTTTTTGCTGTTTTGTTTTTGAAAAACACATCGTACCCATATAACGAAAACAGTCCTCGCCGTTGGCGAGGACTGTTCTGTATATCTTATATAGTCGAGTGTCAACAAAAACAATTTAGTTGACTTATACAACGAAATTGCTTCGCCGGCAGCAGC
>JAZQJI010000007.1:0-3035 GCA_045541475.1 Oscillospiraceae bacterium | reverse complement strand
CCAAACGTGAGGATAGGGATGAAGGAAAGGGGGTTGGTAAGGGGGAAGAACTTAAGGGGAAGGGGAGATAAACGCTCGTGAGCGTTTCCTTCCCTTCCCCTTATGGTTTTCCCACTTACATGATAACTTAGAGAAATATATTTTGTTATATAGTCGTGCAAAAACAAATATTAATGAGTCAACAAAGCCCCGAATTGCGCTGTCGGGCGCACCCGACTTCGCCTTATGGTTTTCACACTTACATGATAACTTAGAGAAATGTATTTTGTTATATGGTCGTGCAAAAACAAATATTAATGAGTCAACAAAGTCCCGAATTGCGCTGTCGGGCGCACCCGACCGCACCCGACCGACTTTATGCTTCAATAGGGAATTTTTCAAGATTGCCAATTGCAAATCTTGCAATAAGTGTAGCATCCATAGCGTTTATTTTGCCATCACCGTTAACGTCTGTCAAAGCCTTAGCTTCGTCAGAAAGTTGCAACGATCCAACTGCATGACGTGCAACCAATGTTGCGTCCATGGCGTTTACTTTGCCGTCGCCATTTGCATCGCCGATAATTCCCGCAGGTTCTTCGGGTTCTTCAGGCTCTTCAGATTCAGTCGGTGCACTGTCGCCGTAGTATTCAACAAGCAGATAATCATAATATGCCCAGCCTTCAACGGCTTCAAGCTTAATTGTGTTTGTACCTGCGTTAAGCTGTACATAAATCGGGTCAGATTCGCCAAAAATTATTGAATACGGGAAGAATGCTTCAACAGCTTCGCCGCCGTTAACAACAAGATTTTGCGTTTTACCGTTGGGCTCATACTGCTGCTGATATCCGTAAGATAATGCATAATAGCCTGCCTTATCAACATTTACTGTTTGTGTGATGGAGTCGCTTGCTTCTTTAAGGAATACATATCCACCGCCTGAACAAAGGCTGCTGGAAATTGTCTGTGTTCCCTGATGTGCAACAATCGAGCCGTCTTCGCACTCGTAAGCGCCTTCAACATCAAAGTTGCCGCCGTTGCCTCTTTCGTATCCGTAAATATCGTTGGGGATTTCATCAAGAGTAAGAACATACTCGCTGTTGTAAACCTCATCAAGCAATTCAACTGTATTGTAAACGCCATCGGTGATGAAATTGCCGTACCAGGGGCAGAAATATGACCACCATGCGCCTTCGTTTACCATGTTATCAATTGCGGGGATTTTATCATTTTCAGAAAGAGCAACCATTTTTGTATCGTTTGTATAATCCACAAGAGTTAAAAATACAGTTGTTGCAGCTTCTTCACCCCAGGTGTAAGGCGAGCCTTCGTATTTATCATAAGCGACCATATCTACATATTCATCGCCGGGATACCACTGGTAAGAATTTGCGTAAGAATAAAGGTTAACTTCCCAAATGCAGTTGTGAATACCGTATTCTTCAGTAAGAGTTGTGTAAAGCAGCTTCCAAAGTTCGCGGTAAACATCAGCGCCTGCCGAACCCCACCAGAACCATGCGCCAGAGCCATCGGTATTGTTGTTGCCTTCAGCTTCATGGAAGGGGCGCAAGATAAGCGGAACGTTTGCTTCCTGCAAGATGAGGAGCTGTTCTGCCAAATCTTCAATAGCAAGCATTAAATATGCATATTCTTTTGTTGAGCTATCAAGACAATTTGCTGTGTTAAAAGATGATGTGGGCTTGTAGGTGCAATCTGTCCAATCAAGCGTTTCGCCCAATTCATAAGAAGTAAAATCCTGTGGAACGTTAATGTGCCAGCTTGCAGTTGCAATACCGCCACGCTGTGCAACCCATTGAATAATACGGCCTGTTGTGCCATCTTCCCAACCGTAAAGCGGGTTGTAGTTCATAAGGTCAAAACCGCGGATTACGGGATATTTGCCTGTTTTTTCGTAGATATATTCAAACTCAAGCTCAGTATCACCATTATTACCGCCGCCGTAAATTTCCTGCTGGCCTGACATGATCTGTTTGCCGTAAATGCTTGTCATGTAAGACATCAAAGCCTTGGTTTCGGGCGTAGCATCAGGATCGCAGGTAGCGTCGCTTAAGTTATGCTCGGGCATATCTGCATAATCAAAAGTAACAGTATCATAAAGAACAAAGCCCCAGCTGCCCGAAGCGCCTATCTCAATTGTGTGCGTGCCTGCTTCAAGGTAGAAATATCCAAAGCTGAAATCGCTCCAGGTACCATTGTTGGGAATGTAGAACGAGCCTTCAGTAACGCCATCAATAGCAAGATTTTGCATTCTTGTTTCGCCTTGATTGCCAAGGTACATCCAACATGAAGTTGTAAGTTCATACATTGCACCTTCGGTAAGGGTTACTTCAAATTTAACGCCGCCCGAATTTGCCGCCCAAACAAAGCCGGAACCCGAATATCCAGGGTACTCTGTTCCGTAAACGTTTGTTGTAACTGATGAGCCTGAAAGGATTTCGCAATCCTCAGCCTCTGCGCTGAAAATCGGGTCTGCTGCGCTTGCAACGGTAAAATTTAACGTTGCGGGAAACGCAGATACTGTTGAAACAGCAAGCACTGAAAATGCAGCAGCACCGCACAAGAATTTTTTAATAAAACTCTTCATAAACTACCTCCTTGAATGATATATAACGATATATATACACATTAAGTATATCACACTGCCCGATATGCATTCAAGGGAATTTATAAACAAAAATTTTTGTGTATGTTTAGTAATTGTGTATATCACTCTGCCCACCGTGCTTAAGTTTTGAGCATTGCCGGCTGCTGCCGACAGATTTATGCTCACGCTACGGCGTTGCCGTAGCTTTGGAGCACCCACTTTCTGTGCCGAAACAGAAAGTGGGCAAAGAGTTCGTTTCTTTTTGAAAAGAAACAAAACATTATGCACCACTTACCGCTGCCGCTCAAACAAAGTGAAAAGGTCTAAAAAAGACCTTTTCAAACTCGCGGCTTAACGCTGTGTTGCAAAGTTTGTTTTTTGTCAATTCTCCCATTATAACACTGCTGTCGGTGTTAATAACGCTGCTGCTCAAACAGTCCTCGAAAATGCAACA
>JAZQJI010000006.1:0-8836 GCA_045541475.1 Oscillospiraceae bacterium | reverse complement strand
CAGTATCAGATGGGTATACAGGTGCAGTATAGTGTTAAGGTTTAATAAGAAAGAGAGGAATATTTATGCCTGAAACAGTAACAAAGAAGAAAATCAAGCGTAAATTGATGGCGCATTTTGTCAATGCAGCACTTATAGGCGATGCTGCAAATTATGTTCGTCTTGGCGATGATTTGGAAGAATACAACGTTGAGATGAGCGCCAGTGTCAATAAGCGCAAAAACATTCTCGGACAAACAAAGGTAGATATCGACAGCTACGAAAAAAGCGGAAGTGTTACACCGTATTATGCTGTTCAGGGCGATGCCCTTCACACGAGATTGCAGAACATTCTTGATGAGGAGCAGACGCTTGACGACCTTAAAACAACAGTTCTCGATGTTCATCTTTGGGAAAGTGCAGGAACAGATAATACCTATGTGGCATACAGAGAGAACGCTGTGTTTGAAGTTGCAAGCTACGGCGGCGATGCAACGGGTTATCAGATCCCCTTTAATCTGCACTATACAGGTGAAAGAATAAAGGGAACTTTTAATGCCAAAACCAACACTTTCACAGAAGACACGACTTCGGCGGCTTCTGCTTCTGCAACGGAATAATTCATTAAGGGGGAGCGTATATAAACGCTCCCTTGTGCTTTATATAAGGAGAAAATATGGAACATATCAAATTTGAAACAGGCGTTAGGGAATACATAATAAACAATGACAAAAACTGCGTTATTCGCTTTTCGCCGACAGATATTGGGCTGACGTTCAGAATTAAGGAAACTATCAAAAAGATTGATGAAATTATGAAGAATACAGGTGAAAGCCCCGAAGAAAGAGTGCGCGCAGATAAAGATGTACGTTCACTTATTGATTATCTTTTTGATGCTAAAATCAGTGATAAGATTTTTGGCACAACAAACTGCCTTTCATATAGCGGCGGTCAGATGATAGTCATCAATTTTCTTGAAGCAGTACTGCCCGTTGTTCAGAAAGAAGCAAAGGAGCAAATCAGATTAGCCAATGAGCGTATAAAAAAATATGTTTCGCAGATACCCGAAGATGTTGAAGGTGTATGCGAATGATTGGCGCTCTGCCGAAATCTCTTGATGTTTGTGGAGAAAAGTGTGAAATCCGAAGCGATTTCAGAGCAGCATTGCTGATTTTTGAAGCGTTTGCAGATGAAAACCTTTCCGATGCCGAAAGAGCAATATTCATGATTCGCTGTTTATATAAAAAACCGCCGCCTGATTTTGAAAATGCACACGAAAAAGCGGTTTGGTTCCTCGATGGTGGCGACGCTCCTAAGCCTAAACAATATAATCGTAAAGTTATTGATTGGGCACACGATGAGAGCTTTATTTTTCCTGCAATAAACAAAGTCGCAGGTACCGAAGTCAGAGCTTTGCCATATCTGCATTGGTGGACATTTTTAGGTTTCTTTGGAGAAATCAAAGAGGGTTTGTTTGCGTTGGTTATGCATATTCGCACCAAAAAAGCAAAAAGAAAACCACTTGAAAAATGGGAAAAAGAATTTTACGCAGAGTATAAAGAACTTATTGAAATTCCGATAAAGCTCAGCAATGAGGAAAAAGAAGAAATTGAACGTTTTGAAACGCTCTGTGCAAAAGCATCAGCAAATAATAAAGGGGGCAGATAAATGGGTTATGATGGCTCACTTGTTTTTAATACAAAGGTAGACAAAAAAGGTTTTTCGAGCGGTGTCAATTCCATAGGTTCGGACTTGGGCAGATTGAAAAGCACATTGCTTGGTGTTGGCAAAACACTTGGCATTACCTTTGGTGTGACCGAGCTGATTCGTTTCAGCTCAACTGCTCTCGAAACCGCCTCCGACGTACATGAAGTACAAAACGTTGTTGATACAGCCTTCGGAAATATGTCGCACAAGATGGAAAAGTTTGCCGAAACCTCAGTTGAAACATACGGCATTTCAAAGCTTACTGCCAAGGAAATGGGCTCGACCTATATGGCCATGGCTAAAGGCATCGGCGTTGTTGAAGAAAGTGCATCCGATATGTCAATAGGTTTGACAGGACGACTTGCTGATATAATGTCTTTTTACAACAAAACAGCTGACGAAGTTCAGACTATGGGCAAGGCTATTCTTTCGGGCGAAAGCGAACCGCTAAAAGCTATCGGCGTGATTATGAATCAAGCAAATCTCGAAGCGTACAGGCTATCGCAAGGCATTACAAAAGCGTACACATCAATGTCTGAATCCGAAAAGGTAATGCTTCGCTATAACTATTTTATGCAGCAAACCTCTTTGGCTCAGGGCGATTTTGCAAAAACATCTAACGGATGGGCAAATCAGACAAGAATACTGTCGGAACAATGGAAAGAGTTTGCAGGAATTTTCGGCGAAACTCTCATGAAGTTGTTTCTTCCCGGGGTTAAGGTGTTGAATAATCTTCTTTCAGCATTGATTAATATATCGCAGAAAATCAACGATATATTCTCAAAAATCGGCAACAAGATTAAAAAGTCACTTGGAATTGACACAACCGAAATTGAAAACACCTCAAGCGGAATGTATAGCATTTCGGACAGCGCAAGCGAC
Organism: Oscillospiraceae bacterium; assembly: GCA_045541475.1. Classification (GTDB taxonomy): domain Bacteria; phylum Bacillota; class Clostridia; order Oscillospirales; family Ruminococcaceae; genus RGIG3077. The sequence goes on along the minus strand of JAZQJI010000006.1, from coordinate 6,268 downwards.
GCTGCAGATGCTATATCCTCGATTGGCGATGCTGTTGATGAGGTTTCTAACAAGGCGCAAAAGGATTTGATGGACATTGATGAAATCAACAGACTCAACGGCAACAGTTCTGCCGAGGCACTCCTCGGTGTTTCGCTCGATACCGAGGAAATAGTAAACTATGGAACAGCACTCGGAGAGCTTTGCTCTGAAGAATATAGTGTTGATGTAAAAACAAATGCCGCCGAAACTGGTTCCGAGGTGAAATCGGTAATTTCGGGAGTGGACCGCTTTTTGCGAGAAAAACTCGGTGACGGCTACATTGAATGGTCTGATTACTGGCGTGATGTATATCAGTTGACAAAAACGCAAGGTTTATCTTCCGGTGTTTATAAGGTCTGTGAAACTATTGATGATTATTTCACACTGTTGTGCGGCGATTCGTGGACAAACTGGTCTGATTTTTGGAAAAACGTAGGTAGCCTGATTGCTCAGGGCGATTGGGAAGAATTAACGCTGGATGTCTGCGAAGAAATCGACAGCAATATGTCCGATTTACTTGGAGATTCGTGGGATGGTTGGTCGGAATTCTGGCAGGATGTCGGACACCTGATAGCGCATGGAGATTGGGAAAGTGCGCTATACAAAGTTTGCGATAAAATCGACAGAACGTTTGTTGGATTCTTCGGTGACGCAGGAGAAGCATGGTCTCAGTTTTGGCAGGATATAGGAATGGGAGCGGAACAGTTCTTCGGCGATCTTGGAGAACTCTACGAAGAAAAAGGCGGTTGGACTGAATTTTGGGAAGGATACGGTTCTTATCTTTTTGAAGAATTTAATGATGAACACGTTGGTGCCCCAAAAGGCGGTGCAACAGTTACTTCATCTGTTGTAAAAAGAAAGCGTGGTATTCCTCGATACGGTACGGGCAATGTTATCCCCGCCAACTTCGGCGAGTTTACCACTATTTTGGGTGACAACAAGCGTGAGCCCGAGATTGTTTCGCCGTATTCGACTATGGTGCAGGCGTTTAAGGATGCTCTGAATGATATGGGCGGCGGCAGGTCTGAGATAATCAAGCTTGTGCTTGACGGTAAAACCTTGTATGAAGTAATGAGAAAGTACGGCGCAAGAAACACCAAAGCCACGAACGGAGGCGCAATATGAGCTACATATTCAAAATAAACGGCGTAGATATGCCCGTTCCCGATGATTTGAACATCTTAGAGAGCGATATTGACAGCTCCAACAGCGGTAGAAGTCAGACGGGCGATATGCTGCGTGAGCGCATCACGACTAAGCTTAAAATCGACGCAAGCTGGAGCATTATGACACCTGCGCAGGCAAAAATCATCAGAAATGCGGTTGCCGCCACAAGCTGTGAGGTTGTGTTTGATTTGTTTGATGAAACCGTCACAAAAACCATGTACGCAGGTGATAGGACCTATACGCCAAACTACGATAAAAACGGGCAGGGAAAATGGGATATCTCATTTTCTCTTACCGAGATGTAAAGGAGTGATATCGTGACAGGCTCAGGCACACAAACAGATCCTTATATCATTTGGGATTGGACGGATTTTTTCAACATCTCGGACTCTTCCTGCTACTACAAGCTCGGTGTAAATTTGGACGCTAACGACTATAATGGCGGAGTGTGGACTGCCTGCACGCTTTCCTGCGCCGAATTGGACGGCAACGGTCATATCGTGCGGAACATCAACAACACATCAACGGCATCCAACAAGTATGCACTTGACATTACAGCCGCATGCACAATTAAAAACTTAACGCTTAAACAGTGCTTACAGACGGCAGGCACAACAACCATGTATGGCTTTTTTGCGGGGACTGCCAATGTTGCAAAGAACTTTATCAACTGCAATTTTGAAGTAAATTCTCCTTGCATATTTCAAACCGGCTCGTCAAGCGGCAACTATATTTTTGATGGCTGTACGCTTGCTTTTGATTGCGATCGTATCAGTTCTTCAGCAAGCACTCAAAAGGGCAGACTTTACCGCAGTGAGTTACACATTAATGCAAGCAACTGCTCAAACCTTTTAGGATTTACAATAATTGATGCAAGCCGAATTACAGGCGATGTTAATTGCTCTTCTGCGACTTTGACCTTAGGCTACAACGGCGGTACTACAAACAGCGTTATTGCAATAAATACCAATGCAAAAATTGATATTGAGGGCAATGCAAGCTCTCCGACTGTTGTTGATACAGACCTTTGCGCCGCTGTTAGTGGTACGGGTGCGTTGGCGGCCACAACAGCGCAGATGCAGTCAGCCGAATGGCTTAATACAAACGGATTTGCGGTGATTGCAATATGAGCGCGTGGGTACTAAAAGACGGCGAATATCCGCAGGTTGATGGTGTAGACAACGCACAGCCGTTTGCTTTTTCCGAGCCCTATCCCACATGGGTGTGGAGATTATCGGACGGCGATTATCCGTACTTAGCACCGCTGACAAATTCGGGTGAGTTTCCGAGCGAAAAGTACAAAGCGGCAATATCAAAGCCAACAAGGCAAACTAAAATCACAGGTGCGATCACAATTGACGATACCGTGATGGTAAACATCGAAAACGACATCATAAAATCGCTGTCAAAGTGCAACAACTGCATGTACAGCGATTTGCTTTTGCCCGGTGCAGCCAACGCCGCCGAGTTTGGTCTTGATATCAAACTGCCAAGCGGGTGGAGCGCAGAGTTTTTCTATGGCACGAGAATTACGCTTAGTTTTTGGCTGATGCTCGAAGACGGCGAGTGGGAAGAATGTCCGTTAGGTGTATTCGCACCTGCCGAGGTTACGCAATCGACCCCGGGATTTGTCAGCATTATCGGCTATGATGACATGGCAAAGCTCAAAAACATCAGCATTGATGATTTGGGGATTGAGGTTGATTACACATATTTCAACACGCCAGCCGCATGGCTTAAGGCGATTTCTGCGTTAAGCGGTATACCTTTGGCTCAGACCTACGATGAGCTTTACGCTTTGCCGAACGGTGATTGTGAAATCATGCTGCATAATTTCGGCGAAATTGAAACGCTGTGGGACGCACTTGAAAACATCTGCAGGCTTACAAACTGCTTTGCCTTCATCAACCGCTACGGCAAGCTGGAGCTGTGCGAGCTGAAAGCGAAAAAGGCAAACAGAGAAATCAAAGCGAATATGCGATTTTTGGAGAGCTTTTCGGCGGTTGATTATCAGACACATTCGCTTTCATCAAGCGTTACATATCACAGCGGGGATTATGGCATATACAGCTATACGGCGCAGAGTGATACCGCAGGCGGTGTTGACTGCGAATTGCCCGAAATCCGTCCGCTTTCAAGAATGTCAACGGGCACAAGCGCACCACAGAGTGTGCTGAACAATGTGTACAACTCGCTCAAAACTGCCTGTTACAGACCGTTTGAAACCGAAATTTGCGAGGATCCTTCGCTTGAATTGGGCGATTGGGTTAAATTTATCGGCTTAGATGGCAGTGAGGTTGTATCACCGATAACATCATACCGCTGGACATGGCGCTCAAACCACACGCTAAGTGCTTGCGGAATGGACACAGTTACGGGCACAGTTAAGTCAAAGCTTGAAAAGAAATCGCAGGCGCAGACGAAGGATTTGATTGCTGATATTATCGAGGCAGAAGCTAAGAGCATCAACAGCTGGAACGATTTGTCGCAATATACATGGGAAGAAGCTGCAAGATTTAAGTGGAATCAGTTAGGAGGATAAGGATAAAATGGCAGATACCAAGACCACAAATTACGGCTTGATTAAGGAAGATGCGGCGTTGCCCGTGCGAATTACGCCGATAAACGATAATTTTGACAAAATCGACACCGCACTAAAAGCCAACGCAGACGCCATCGGCGACATTGCAACACTGCTTGATGCAATCAACGGAGAGGTGATTTAATGGGCACGTTAGCAGATAAATTAGCTTATTTAAGTGACACAAAATCGGCGATACGCAATGCAATCGGCTCTGACAGCATCACCGATGATACGCCTTTTCGTGATTATGCAAGCGTTATCACAGACAAGCTCAACAACATTGTTTATCATGAAGTTATCGGCAGTACAATTGCTATAACCGATGCTATAAACGCCAAAATCGACAGTGTTAAGATATTCGGCAAATCAACGCAGAACGGCACACCGAGCCCTGCAAATCCTGTTGAAATCACCGGTCTCGGAGATAGCGGAAGCGTTAAGGTTTTTTCACGTGGGCGCAACCTTATTGATGCTTCAAAAATCACAACACATACAGCCGGTGGCGCAACAGTAACCAATAACGGTGACGGAAGCTTCACTGTAAGCGGCAGTGGAACAACCACGGCAACTTTTTCAAAGAGCTATGAGTACACGCTTGAAGAAATGGGCATTATTACGCCCGGAACATACACGTTCTCGACAGGTGGCGTATCTACCACACCTTACATGGGTATACAGTTTCGAAAGGCAGATGGTAGTGCCACATCTATGGTAAGCAATAACAGTGCATTATCAGGCAATACCGGGGGTACTTTTACAATCACACAGGATATGATTGATGAAGGCTACAAACTGAAACCCACGTTCTATTGCCCATCAGGCGCAACAATCGTAGAAGGAACCTTTTATCCCATGTGCTATAAGGGTACTGAAACTCTTGACTTTGAACCCTTTGCAGAAACTGCCGTAACAATTGCTTATAATCTGCCGTTGGACAGTGTGCCTGTTGATACGGGCGGCACCTATACCGATGCAAACGGTCAGCAACAAATTTGCAATTACATTGATGTATTGCGATACGCAGGTGTGCAACAGGTTGATACAGTGATATGCGATGATGCGAATAAAATCGAAATGGCAAACACCTCTGCAAATGCCTCAATCCAACAGTTTAATATCACTGTACCCGCAATGGATGTTTTAGAGAGCGAGAAAAGCATTTGCAACGCAATGGAGCATGCAACGGGTACGATTTCTACAACGGGCGGATATAAATTATATTCGAGCACTATGATCGTTGTGGGTATGCCTAAATCCGTCCTTATTGATTACGGCTTGGTGCAATCGGACACATCGACATATTTGGCAGCGTTCAAAGCATGGATAAAAGAAAACCCGATTGTGTTTAAATATGCGCTTAAAACACCGATTGTCACGTCACTTTTAGAAGAACAGACGGAAGCGTTTGCAAATCTGTATACCTCGACAACCAGCACAACAATCACAAACAGCATAGGCGCTGATATGGCGGTTGTTTACCTTAAGCGATAGAGGGGGGGTGCGTATATGGATACTGATATCATTATAGCTTTAATCTCGCTCATCGGCACCCTGGGTGGCTCATTCGGCGGAATATTGGTTAGCGGTAAGCTGACTGCCTTCCGCCTGGAACAGCTTGAAAAGCGAGTTGCCGAGCATAACAATTTTGCACGCAGAATACCCGTTATTGAAGAGCAGATGAAAGTTGTGAACCACAGGATTGACGATTTGGAAAGGAGCAAACAACCATGAAATTTTTAAGCAACCACAAAGAAATGCTGCGCAGAGCGGCGAGAACTTTTTTTCAGGCGTTTATCGGATATCTGGCCGTAACTCTTCCGCAGTGCGAGAAAATCAGCGCTGCAGTTATACAGCTGTTGATTGGATCTGCGGTCAGCGCAGGTTTGGCGGCTGTGATGAACTATAAGGAGGATAAAAAGTTATGATTTTTGACGGCAAAAACCGAGTGACACAGCCCTATGGTAGCGGCCACGGCGGCATTGACATTGTAGGCGACAGCTCTCGCAATGTGCACGCTGTATCTGCCGGCACGGTTGACCTTGTGCAACTCTGGGACGGCAAGACAAAAGTCGGCTCGCAGAGCTACGGCAATTTAGTTCGCATAAAATTGGGGACCGAGTATCACTATTATGCACATCTTGATAAAATATGCACGATAAAGGGACAGGCCATTAAGGCAGGCGATATCATCGGCACAATGGGCAACACGGGCAACAGCACGGGACCGCACACGCATTTTGAGGTGCGCAAAGGCGGCAGAACGACAGCTTGCAGGGTTAATCCTGCGCCTTATGCGGACGTGCCCAACAAAAAGGGTACATACACCGCCAAAACAAGCACAGATTTAAACGCTGATGCGGTTTGCAAGCCTGCGGCGAAAAATTACACCAAGGGCGCAAAAGTCGCTCTAAATGGCGCAGATTTGTTTGTATCGGCAAGCGCAAAAAAAGCCGCCAGAAAATTAAGCGGCGTGTTTTATATCTATGACGGTAAGGT
>JAZQJI010000005.1:0-38244 GCA_045541475.1 Oscillospiraceae bacterium | reverse complement strand
TTAAACGATATTTTCTTGCCGATATAACAACGCACATTATATCAATATATCTTTTTATGCCGAGCAAAGCGGTCGGTTCGTGAATCCTTTCACCCCAACCAAAAAAAGACAACCATCACCTTTTGGTGATGGTTGTTTTTTGTCGGGTGCGCCCGACAGCGCGATTCGGGGCTTTGTTGACTCATTAATATTTGTTTTGGCACGACTATATAACAAAATACATTTTTCTAAGTAATTAGTAAGTGGGAAAACCATAAGGGGAAGGGAAGGAAACGCTCACGAGCGTTTATCTCCCCTTCCCCTTGATGTTTTCCCCCTTACCAACCCCCTTTCCTTCAACCCCATCCTCACGTTTGGGTTGAAACAAACATATCAAAAAACTCATTTTAGCGTTTTACTTTTAATATACACATCGTACCCATATAACGAAAACAGTCCTCGCCGTTGGCGAGGACTTTTCTGTATATCTTATGTAATCGAGTGTCAACTATTATTTATAGGTCAACTTTTGTCCGAAACGCTCAGTCGGCGCAGCCAGCCAGCAATTACAGCACTTTAAAATCAAAACAACGATTTTGTGACTGCACGAAACGCAGCACCTTTATAAATGCATCTGCATAACTGCCAAGATTTTGCTTTAATGCTTCGTAACCGTCAATCTCAATCATTATAGGTGTACGTTCATCGGTAAGACAATCAACAAGGGCATCAAGATTTTCGCCATACCAATCGGGAAAATCAAGCGTTTCCTTAAGCAACTTGTGAAGCTGTGCTTTATCTTTAATCTGTGCGCCGTTTAATACTACGTAAGCCATAATCATTCCTCCCCGTAAAGCAATTCAAACGATTCGTAATGATCATCGGTATAGTATATCAAACCATCGTTTGAGAAAACTATTCGCTTTGCGCCTCGCTTATCTGCGCCAAGGGTATCAATATCACATTCGGTATAAGTTCTGCCATCGGCTTCAGGCAATAATCCTTCATAATTACCAAAACGATTTCCGCCAATACACATTCCGGGTGCGTACGGTTCAAGAGAGCCGCCCTCCCAACCAAGATCCTGCGCTTCGCTCTTGGTGATAAAATTATTTGGCAAGCATCCGTATGTATAAATGTACAACGCGACATCTTCCCTTGTGGTGTAGCTGCCGTCAATATCGATTAATTCTTCCTGCTCAGGTTCTGCGGTGATTGTTGTCTGCGCTGTGGTTGTAGTTTCCTGCTGTGCGGTTGTCTGCTTAGCGGTTGTTGTCTGCTCTGGCAGACTTTCGCTTTCGCTGATAGAATCACTGTTTTCGTCAGATGGCGATTGGCTTTCATCTTCAGTTTGTGATACACTGCTTTCTTCAGAAAAACTATCATCTTCAAAATCAATTACAACGCTTTCGCTGTAAACCTCATCAACGCCACTATCTTTAACAGTGTTTGCAATAAACAAACTGCATCCGCTAAATACAAACAGGCAAAGCACTGTAACCAGCGAAATTAAATATCTTTTAAGCTGCATAAATTATATCCTCCTGCAAAATCTGCAAATATTTTACAAGGCTATTGTATCACAACCACAATGTATTTTCAAGTATCTGTTTGACAATGCAGCAATGTTTTTACAGCGGCAATTGCCATTTCAATGTATATTTCATTCGTGTTATTAATTTCAACAGGCGTTTCAAACGGCAAATGCTTTGCACCATAAATATCGCAGATAGTACGCTGCATTGCTATCAAAACACGCAAATCATCAATGCTGGTACAAGTAAATGTATCCTTTTGCGACATACCGCAAGTTATAACCTCTGTGTTTGATTTTGCAAGAGCTTTAAGCTGATTTTTACATTGCGACCATACTATTGATACCCCGCTGACTTCATCACTTGGGCAAATGTTAAAATCGGGCGAAAAGATATTTATTGCAGGTATATCAGTATTAATTATATACCCTGTGCTGATTAGCAGGATTTCTTCTCCGCTACCCGCCTTTTTCAACGTATGTTTACGCAAATACAAAACCTCAAAATACTCCTTAAGCCGAGAAAAAACAGCCTTTGATATATCACCACTGTATTCACACACATTAATGCAAAGCATAAAGCACCCCTTTTCACAAATCAAAAAATACCGCCAAAAGTATCCGTTTTTACTTTCGGCGGTATTATTATTTGTCAGTTTTTGCGGAATTAACCGCATTTTATTCGTTTCAAGGAAATTACTCTTCTTCCTCTAATTCTTTTTTTGTAACATCAACTGAAACAACATACTTGCTTGAATCACCCGCTGCCCAAACGCTGTCAGAATCAAGAATAGATACCGTTACGGGAATGCTGTGTGAGCCGAGAATGGTATCTTCCTTGGAAAAATCAATAGAAAGAACAACGTCAAGCGAAGTTATTGCATTTTCTCCAAAAAGTTCCTCGGAAGGACCAACAAGCGTTACTGAAACACTGTTTGTTATAAAGCTTATATCGTATTGCGAAGGCAAATTCTTTACAACAATATCCGTGCATGAAATGTTGCTGATATTCTTCACATCATAATCTTCAAGATTAAACGTTACACGCACGCTTGTAACGTTGGAAAGATTTTCGCAGCCATCGGGTATGCTCAAAGGCACTTCAACCACACTGCCGGGTTCTATATCAAGAAGATTAATTTCGTGAGTTTCAATTTCGCTCAGTTCTCTCAAAAAGTCATCATCACTGATAAGTGTTATTTCTTCAACGCTTAAGGTATATTTGCCTTCAAGTGTGCGCACATCAAAATATGCCGATGTAGAATTTGTATTAACAATTTTAGGAACTATCGGCAAGGTCTTTTTAACACTTAAATTGATATTTACATAAAACTCGGTAGTTAGTATTGAAAGGTTGCTGGAATTTAAATCTATCAGTGAATTGCTTGCTGTGTAAAGCTGCACTTCATTAGCAAGTATGCTTGTAGATTCAGTAAGTTCGTTTTCGCACTTGGGAACAACAACGATTTTACCTATGCGTTCAATTTCGCTTTTAGGACCGTTAATTTCTACCACCTGCGGCTCAACGGTTATATCCTCTTTATCGTAGTACAAATCCTGTGAAAACTGTAACTGTGATATACTAACTTCATCTATCGGCAGAGATACCGTTATAATTTCATCAAATTCAACCGTAACACTGGGCACTGAAACATAAGTTGTTTCAAACTCAATTCCTTCTGTGCTTTCAATAACAATATCAAGCGTATATTTGCCCGATGCTTTGACATCACTTACATTTACTTTGGCAATAAGCTGATCTGCCTGAATGTTTCCGATTTGCGTTCTTGCGCCTTGAATTTTAACGTCAACGGTTTCGGGCATATTCTCTGAAACAATGCTTAAATTCATGGCTCCCGCAATTGTTCCGTCAAGGGAAATTTCCTCAACTGCAACGCCCTTAATTGTCTTAGGCATATCGGGAAAAACATTGATAGAAATAATAAACCAAACTAAAATTGCGGAAATAAGCGATACAATCAATATTGCCGCATTGGTTTTTACATAGTTAAACACTCGGTTATCATGCAACTGAGATTTTGGCATAATTTCTCCGTTCCGCCGCATTTATTGTGCGGCAATTTGGGGTATCTTTAAGCTTAAACAAATCAGGACTTTGATTTTTTGTCACTGTCGTTTTTATCGGTTTTGGATTTTTTGCGTATCTTTTTGGCATCGTTCTGGTCAATCTGTATCTTTTCGCGCAAAACTTTACGCAGGCTTTCCTTATCAAAGCCTCTTGTCAATTCGCCATCTTCAGCAATTGAAATAACACCGGTTTCTTCTGAAACAACGATGATTACCGCATCGGAGTTTTCACTCATACCAATAGCTGCTCTGTGTCTTGAGCCAAGCTGTTTGTTGATAAGCTCTTCCTTTTGCGGTTTTGGCAGATAGCACGCCGCCGCAAGCAGCATACCATCACGAACGATTACCGCACCATCATGTAAGGGTGTTTTGGGGTAAAATATATTGCACAAAAGCTCGCTTGAAGGCTTGGCATTCATATAAGTACCGGTTTCAATCTGTTCGCCAAGCTTTGTTGTGCGTTCCAAAACAATCAAAGCGCCCGTTGATGTTTCGGAAAGACTTTCACAGGCATCGGTAATTTCGTTTATAGCAATGTGCCAAATGGTACTGCGTTCACTGTTTTCCGTTCCAAATGCAAGCACGTTTGAGCTTACTCTGCCAAAGCGCTCAAGCGCACGACGTAATTCGGGCTGAAATACAATTACAACCGTAATCAATCCAACACTTAAAGCACTTTCAAGAATATACGTCATTGCACGCAATTCAAACTGATTGCACAGCAGGTAAAACACAAGATAAAGGATAATACCCTTCATCAACTGTCCTGCTCTCGTTTCACGCATAAATGTTATAAGAATGTAAATAAGCGTGGTAAGCAAAATAATATCAACCACATCACGCAGTGTAATTGCTATCGCTACATTCCATATTACATTCAAAAAGTCCTTAATAAACTCCATAAAATCTTTTATGTCCTTTGCAGCAATTATGTATCGGGCAGCTACGTTGTGCCCGAAAATCAACCTTAATGAAAAATAAATTCAGTTAAGTTAATTTTATCACATTTCTCAAATTTTTTCAATAGCAAAACAAGTAAATTTATCAGTTTTTTATTCCAAAAAAGCGCTTGTATTTTCCAAAATCCGCAACGTGCGATAAACATCTTCCTTTTTGTTGAATACTGATGGCGCAAATCGCACCGTTCCCGCTTTTGTGCCAAGCTGATTATGCGCTAATGCTGCGCAATGCAACCCCGCACGCATACACACGCCGTTTTTATCAAGATATCTTGCAACAGTTTCGGGTGCCACATCTTTATAATTAAACGAAACTATCGGCGCATATTTTGCGTTATCATTACGGTACACAGTGTATCCCGATATTCTTTTTAACCCGTTTGCAAAAATTCTGCAAAGCTCGGTTTCTTCAGCAAAAATTTTTTCGGGTGTATATTTCTTAACAAAATCAACCCCCTTTGAAAGAGCGATTATTCCCGCCGTGTTGACAGTGCCCGATTCAAGCGCTTCGGGAAGAGTTTTTGTTTGCACAAGGCTTTGCGAATCGCTGCCCGTTCCTCCTTCAATAATCGGTGCAATGAAAAACTTGCCATCAGAAACAAGGATACCCGTTCCGCTTGGACCATACAACCCCTTATGTCCCGATGTGCAAAGTATATCAATGCCGTCAACGTCAAGATTTATGCGCTGTGCGCCACATAGTTGCGAGCCATCGGCAATAAAGCAGATTTTTCGTTTTCTGCACAGCTTTGCTATTTCTCTGTAAGGAGTAATTTGTCCCGTTACATTACTTGCCAACGTAAAAACAATGGCTTTTGTGTGCGGTTTAATCAGTTTTTCAAGTTCTGAAACAGTTTTTGCGTCATCATCATACACATTTGCAACGGAAAAGCTTACAGCCTTGTTTTGCTTTGCCAGCGCAAAAACAGGTCGCGATACCGAGTTATGCTCCAGCGAGCTTATTATAACATGACCGCCGGAGTGCATTATGCCTTTAATTGCAAAATTAAGCGCATGGGTGCAATTTATTGTAAACACAACGTTTTCAGCCTGTGTGCCAAAAAAATCAGCAATGTTCTGTCTTGCGGCAAAAACCGCCTGCGATGCCTTAATAGCGATTGCATGGCCGCCTCTTGATGGGTTGCCGCCCGTATTTTTTACAGCATCGCTCAAAGCGTTTGCCACCGTTATCGGCTTGGGAAAGGTTGTTGCGGCATTATCAAAATTTATCATAACCGCTTACCTCTGTATATCCGTAGGATTAATGCCGCTTTTTCTCAACAAAGCGTAGGCTTTATCGCCGTTGGAATATACCGCAACGCCATATACGCACGAGCCTGAATTAGATTTATCCAGCCTAACAACCTGCGAATCAAATCCATTTGCCAGCAGTATGCTGTTAGCCTTATACGCCATTGTAGGCGTTGCCATTCCAAACACAACTTTTCTGTACATATATTCATTTTCTGCTCTTGTTGCAGAAAAACCTCCCTTCGTAAAAAATGCTCAGTGGGGTTTCTTTCTCCCCCTTAGCATTTTATGCGAAAATACGACACGATGTGATATTGCACACAAAAAATCAAAGCCGCCTTGAAACACATCAAAGCGACTTTGTAATGTTTAATTTAGTTTTCAGATGAATCATCAATAACCTGCTCATCGGCAATGGTTTCAATGGTATCAATTGCGGTGTTGTCCTGCTCGCCCAAAATCTCTCTGCCGACTTTATCAGACATAACGTCTGCAAAGGTCTTGCCGTCCATTTTCTCAAATTTCATGAGATACTCGGCAACAAAGTGCAGTTTATCAACATGGGTTTTAAGAATTTCGATAGCAGTTTCATAAGCAGAATCAATAATGGCGCGGATTTCGCTGTCGATTTCGGCGGCAACGTTTTCGCTGTAATTGCGTGCCGAACCCAAATCACGACCGAGGAATACTTCGTTCTGGTCGGTGCCGTAAACAATGGGGCCAAGCTTTTCGCTGAAGCCATAGCGTGTAACCATTGCGCGCGCTGTATTTGTGGCACGTTCAATATCGTTTGAAGCGCCTGTTGAAATATCATCAAGAATAAGCTGTTCAGCACATCTGCCGCCCAAAAGCGTTACAATATCCTGCTTCATTTCCTGCTTGCATACAAAGGATTTATCATTTTCCGGCAGGGACATTGTGTAGCCGCCCGCCATTCCTCTGGGGATAATTGAAATCTGATGAACCTTATCCTGCATATCGCAGTAATACGTTACAATTGCGTGACCGCCTTCGTGATATGCCGTAAGGCGTCTTTCCTTTTCGTTAACCACTTTGGATTTCTTCTCGGGTCCTGCAATAACCTTGATTGCAGCCTCCTCGATATCTTCCTTAGTTATAGCCTTGCGGTTTGCCCTTGCAGCAAGCAAGGCAGCCTCGTTTGCAAGGTTTTCAAGATCTGCACCTGTAAACCCAACTGTTGTTTGCGCAACTGTTTTAAGGTCCACATCGGGAGCAAGAGGTTTGTTTTTGGTGTGAACTTTGAGTATTTCTTCTCTGCCCTTAATATCAGGGTAGCCCACAACAATCTGACGGTCAAATCGGCCCGGACGCAAAAGCGCAGGGTCAAGAATATCTCTTCTGTTAGTTGCGGCAATAACGATAATGTTTTCGTTGCCTGTAAAGCCGTCCATTTCAACAAGCAGTTGGTTCAAGGTCTGCTCGCGCTCATCGTGTCCACCGCCAAGGCCTGCACCTCTGTGTCGGCCAACTGCGTCAATTTCGTCAATAAAGATAATTGCGGGAGAATTTTTCTTTGCCTGCTCAAACAAATCACGCACACGAGAAGCACCCACGCCGACAAACATTTCTACAAAATCGGAACCCGAAATCGAGAAGAACGGACAACCTGCTTCGCCTGCAACCGCTCTTGCGAGCAATGTTTTACCCGTACCGGGAGGTCCGAGAAGTAGCACACCCTTGGGTATTCTTGCGCCGATATCGCTGTATTTTTTAGGATTTTTAAGAAAATCGACAATTTCGGCAAGTTCGGCTTTTTCTTCATCAGCGCCGGCAACATCGGCAAAAGTTGTCTTTTTGCCGCTCTGCGCTTGATTTTTTACATTTGCCTTGCCAAAGTTGGAATATTTTCCGCCGCCCCCTGCCGAGCGCATCATCACAACGAAAACAATAATCACCATAACAATCAGAATAATTGTCGGCAAAACGGTGTAAAGCCATGAATTATCGGTAATTTTATAGTAATCCTGCTCAAGCGGTGCATCGGGGTTTGCAGCGTTATACTCTTCACGATAGTTTGCCGTTTCGCTCTGTGTATCCTGCAAAAACACGCTTACATTGGGCACTGTGTAAACAATATCCTTTGTAGTGCCGTCTTCGTTTTTAACAGTCATTTTCAGCTCGCCGTCACCCAAATCAAAGGTGTACTTGGTTACCTGAAGATTGTCAAAATACGAAATAATCTGCGAATAGGTGTAATCGCCGTTGTCTGAACCTGCCGATGACAGAAACCAGACAAAAACCATAAGCAGCGTTGCCGCTACCAAAAAATAGGCCAATAAGCCTTTGCTTCTGTTTTTTGAACTCAAATTCAATCCCTTCCTTCTTTTGTTCTTAAAAAATTAATATGTGGTTATTTTTAATATATGTTTTGTGCCTTTTTCAACTTTAACACGGTCTGCAACGCCTATTTTTTCAATATAAATAAGCCCATCATCATCACAGATAAAGCAAAGACTATCACGCTCTTCCCGCGGGATTTTTGCATTTAGCAGTTGCTTTACTGAAGATGTAAAATTGCGGTTTGCAAGCCTTATTTTATCGCCCTTTTGCCTGCACCGTAAATAAAGTTGTCCTTTAATTTTATCATAATCAATACTGTCGTTTGCAAACAATATGTTAATTTTGTCGCCTTCAGTTTGATTTAATAGGCTTGCTTGCACAGTGTGTTTGCCGCAAAAATCATTGCTGCCAATTTGCAGCTTTGCGCAAAATCCGTTAAATTCCTGCGTTTTTTCATGTATAAAAACATCACCGCTTCGGCAGATAAGCTCATACTTTTCGCTTAAAGTAAGGCGCTGACAGCTATCCATAAAAAGCATATTCTCAATTTTGCAAACCCTTTCAAAACTATATGATATATCATATTGATTTAAAAGCCTTATAATACATCTGCGCAGAATTGCTTTTGGCAATTTATCGGCATTTTTCAGCTTACCTTCAATAAAATGCTTTTCAAACGCCGCATCTGCCTGCTGTGAAATATAATCATTCTCGCACTCAAGCGTGTTTTTCAAATTCAACGTGTTAATTAAAACATTTGGGTTAATTTGTTTTAGTACGGGCATTATATCCGCACGGATTTTATTGCGTGTAAAATCACGGCAGAGATTTGTGCTATCCGTAACAAAGCGTTGATTTTTGTGCGCAAGATATTCTTCAATTTCCTTACGGCTTGCATATATCAGCGGTCTTATAATATTTTCTCTAACACTTGGTATTCCGCACAGACCTTTTACCCCTGTGCCCCTTGCAAGATTAAGAATAACAGTTTCGAGATTATCATCAAGATTATGCGCTGTTGCAACCTTTTGGGCGTCTGCCTGCTTTAACAGACAATCGTAACGCAAAATTCTTGCGGCTTCTTCACAGCCAAGAGAATTTTCTTTTGAATACTGCGTAACATCAACGCTGAAAACTTTAAGGTCTATTTTCAAATCTGCACATAAATTGCGGCAAAAAGCTTCATCACCGTCGCTTTCTTCACCACGCAGATTATGATTGACGTGAATTGCTTTTACATTATACCCCAATTCAATCAAAGAAAGCAGCAGAGCAACGCTATCGGCACCGCCTGAAAGCCCAACAAATACCTCTTCGCCGTCGCTTAGCATGGCATAATCATCAATGGCAGATTTTACCTTTTCAAGCAGAGTTTCCACTTTTAACAAAATCACTCCGTCTTCTGAGTTTCCATATTCGAGAAACGTGTAAACTGACCGTCCCAGATGAGCTTAACCTCGCCCGTTTCACCGTGACGGTTTTTGGCAATGCTGCACACCGCAACCGATGCGCCTTCGTTATTGGTATCTTTATTGTAATAATCATCACGATAGAGGAACAAAACGATATCAGCGTCCTGCTCGATAGAACCCGATTCACGCAGGTCGGAAAGCTGAGGGGTTTTATCCTGACGCTTTTCAACATCACGGTTAAGCTGTGAAAGCAAAATTACGGGAACGTTCAGTTCCTTAGCCATGTTTTTAAGCTGGCGGGTAATATCGGAAACGATAAGCACACGGTTATCGGATTTTATCGTAGAATCCATAAGCTGAAGGTAGTCGATAACGACTAACCCTAAGTTTTTAACACGTCGCAGCTTTGCCTTTATCTGCTGAACAGTCATTGCCGCAGAATCATCAATAAGCATGGGTATGCCGCTTAAAGATTCCGCTCCCAATGCAAGATTTACCCAATCCTGCTTGGATAATTTGCCCGTACGCAGTTTTTGGCTTTCTACCATAGCTTCGGTTGAAAGCAAACGGGCAACCAGCTGAGATTTGGTCATTTCAAGGTTAAATACCGCTACCGTTTTATCCTTTTGGCGTTTTGCAACGTTAAGTGCAATGTTCATTGCAAACGAAGTTTTACCCATACCGGGACGGGCGGCAATAAGGATAAGGTCCGATTTGTTAAGGCCCGTTGTAAAGCTATCCAATGCGGAAAAGCCCGACTTTGCACCAAGATACTTTTCCTTGTCCGGACCGGAAATCTCATTTAGATGGGCATAGGTTTCGCGAATAATATCAGAGATGGGCGTTAAACCTTTAACATCTTTTGATTGACGTATATCATATATTTTCTGTTCTGCCACATCAAGCAGATTTTGTGCGCTGTCCTCGTTTTTAGCAACAAGGTCAATAATCTCCTGCGAGGTGGAAATCAATTTGCGCATATAGTATTTTTCGGCAACAATTGCGCAGTAGCTTTCAATGTTAGATACCGATGGTACTGAATCCATTAAAGCAACAAGATATTTTTTTGCGTCTGCATCGGTTTCAAAAATATGCATTTTCATGCTTTCATTTAAAACCGTAATGATATCCGCACGTGTACCTTTTTGGAAAAGCAGGCTGATTACAGAGAAAAGCTCCTTGTGCTGTTCCATATAAAAATAATGCGGCAGCAGAATTTCAATAGCAATTGCCGCAGTATCCCAGCTGCGCAGAATTGCACCGAGAACAGTCTGCTCAGCGTCCATGCTGAACGGCATCTTCACGCTCTCGGGTGCAGTGGTCTGAATATAGTCCATAGTATATATACTTTCCCTTAAAATTGTCTGAATAATGGTTTTATGCGGGTACAACCTCAATCTTTACCGTTGCGGCAACGCCCGATTTAAAACGCACTTCGGCTTCGTACGAACCAAAATTCTTAATTTCGGATTTGAGCGCGATTTTCTTTTTATCGCAGTCAATTCCGTATTCGCTCTTAATAGCATCGGCAACGTTTGCCGCTGTTACAGAGCCAAAAAGCTTGCCGTTTGCGCTTGCCTTAAGCTTGATTGTAACAGTTTTGCCGTTAACGCTGTCTGCGCTTTTTTTCGCATTTTCAAGTTCAACGGCTTCCTTGTGTGCCTGCGAGGATTTCTGTCCTGCAAGGTCGCTTAGATTTTTAGCGGTTGCTTCCAACGCAACACCCTTTGCAAGCAAAAAGTTTCTTGCGTATCCATCGGCAACTTCTTTAATATCGCCCTTTTTGCCTGTGCCTTTTACATCTTGAAGAAGAATAACTTTCATGATTTTTCTCTTTCCTTTCAGTTTTGTTCGTTATTTAATGTAAGTAAATATGCGTCAATAGCTTCAACAAGCTTGCCCTTTGCAACGTTGATATTTTCTTCCTTAAGCTGTGCCGCAGCCATTGTCTGATGACCGCCGCCGCCTAAAGATTCCATGATAAGCTGAACGTTAAGCGCACCCATTGAGCGTGCCGAAATGTTAATGCTTTCGCCTATTTTATATATTACAAACGATGCGTTAACTCCGTTTATCGTCAAAAGCTCGTCCGCCGCCTGCGGTGCAACAAGACGAATATCCTCGCCCGAGGAATTTGTCTGCGTAATTGCACAGCATTTGTAAATTTCGGCTGCGGCAACAAGCAACGTCTTTTTCTGGTAAGCTTCAATAGAATTTGCAAAAAAGCCCTTAACGGTTACAGTATCTGCACCCATGCGCTTAAGGTAAGCCGCCGCTTCAAAAGTGCGCACGCCCGATTTCATAACAAAATTCTTTGTATCAAGCACAATACCCGCAAGCAATGCTTCGGCATAATGCGCAGGGATTTTACCAATGTTGGGGAAATACTGAATAAGCTCGGAAATAAGCTCTGCCGCTGATGAAGCAAAAGGCTCATGCAGGGCAACAAGCGCATTTTCGATATAATTAACGGTTTTTCTGTGGTGGTCGATAACAGCAACCTGCTTTGCACGCTTGTAAATATCGGGGCAATCAATCAAGTCCTTGTTGTAGGTATCTACAATAATAAGCAGTGTGTTATCCGTCATCTGCGCAAGCGCATCATCGGGATTTAAAAAGATAGCGTCGCCTTCAACCTGCTTAATGCGGTCGATTAAAGCCTGCGCCAGATTTTTAACGGGATCCACAACAACAAATGTTTGTTTGCCAAGCTTGTTTATTGCGCCTGCCAAACCAATTGCGCCGCCGACAGAATCAAGGTCGCCGAGCCTGTGGCCCATGATATACACCTTTTCAGCGTTATGTATAAGTTCAATAAACGCCGAAGCGATTGTTCTCGTCTTGATTTTTGACTGCTTTTCAATACCCTTTGAAACACCGCCAAAAAATTCAAAACCGCCCTTGCTTTTTACAGCGGCCTGGTCGCCGCCCCTGCCAAGTGCCATATCAAGCGCCTGCTTTGCAAAGTTTTCGCTTTCCTTCAAATTCTTTGCGCCTGCGCCCACACCTATTGAAAGTGTAAGCACGCTTTTTTCGGAAACCTTAATTTTCCTTGCATCATCAAGCAATTTAAAACGTTCGGCAACAATTTTTTCAAGATATTGCTCTTCAACAACGCAAACGTATTTATCGTTGCCCATTTTTTTGAGAATACCCGTCGTTGCGCCCACAAATTCTTCAAGCAAGCGTTCAACCTGCACAATGGCAAGCGCTTTTTCGCTGTCTTTTACATCGTTAAAAAGCTCTTCGTAATTATCAATGGTAATAAGCATTGCCGATTGCCTTGTGTTGCGCATTTCTTCCTGCAAACGCACGTGATTTGTAACGTCTTCAAAACACAGCAGCAAAAGCTTTGCATCGTATTTATCGGTTTCGCTGAGTCGTACTTTATAATTTTTGCCGTTGTATGATATTACAATGCTTTTTTTAGAATAAAGTGCCGGCAGGTTTATATCAACAATATTTGTTATATGTCTGCCGTAGGCTTCGCTGTTTTTTAACTGCATATCATCAAAAAGTACCTTGTTGTACCACAGTACAAGTCCGTGTTCATTCAATATCAGCATAGGCTCAGGAAAAAGCCACAGCGCATCACGCTGGACATAATCCATTTCCGTGTTGATTTTTGTAACATAAGCAGTTATGCCTTTTTTTAGACTTATCAGCTGAATTATAAGCAGCAATGCGGCAAAAACGGCAATGCCTGCAAAGGCATAGCACCATTTGGTATTATCTTTAAGATAAAAAACAACACTTGCGCCCGCAATTGCAGCTATTGACAGAAATGCCGAAATAAAAAATCCGACAAGTTTTTTTGCTTTCATATATTATAAATCCTTTCAGATAAAAGGGAAAACTAAATTAGATTTCCATGATTATGGGCAGGATCATCGGCGATCTCTTAGTCTTGGTGAAGATATAGTTTGAAAGAACATCTTTCATCTTAAGCTTAAGCGAACTCCATTCTCTGAATTCATCGGGCGAGCATTTTGAAAGTGTATCTGCAAGAATATGCTTTGCCTCGTCCATCAATTCCTCAGATTCACGCACGTATACAAAGCCTCTTGATATAAGATCGGGGCCGGAAACCAATGCGTGACTTGCTTTTTCTATTGCAATAACAACAATAATCAAGCCGTCCTGAGCCAGATGCTTTCTATCACGCAGAACAATTGAACCTACGTCGCCGACGCCAAGACCATCTACAAGCACTCTGCCTGCGGGTGCCTGAGAAACAACACGCATTGTATCGTTGTTAATTTCAATAACGTTACCTATCTGCGCAACAAGTGCATTATTAGGGTCAACGCCCATTTCTTCTGCAATTTTTGCGTGGCGCATTAAATGCTTGTATTCGCCGTGAATAGGTATAAAGAACTTAGGCTTTGTAAGCGCAAGCATAAGCTTTAACTCTTCCTGGTTGGCGTGGCCCGAAACGTGTACGTCGTACATTTTTTCGTAAATAACCTCAGCGCCCGATTTCATCAGCTCGTTAACAACCTTGGTAACGTATTTTTCGTTGCCCGGTATGGGTGTTGCAGAAATAATAATTAAATCGTTGCAGTTGATATTTACTTTTTTGTGGTCGTTCATTGCCATTCTTGTCAACGCCGACATAGGCTCGCCCTGGCTGCCCGTTGTAATAAGCACAATTTCCTCGGCGGTGTATTTATCCATCATATCAATATCAATAATAACTCCGTCGGGTACGCTTAAATATCCAAGCTCTGTTGCTGTATTAACAACGTTTATCATGCTTCTGCCGAAAATTGCAACCTTGCGCTTATACTTTACAGCGCAGTTGATAATCTGCTGAACACGATGAATGTTTGATGAAAAAGTCGCAATTATAATGCGTCTGTCATCAGCAGAAGAGAAAAACTTTTCAAAGCTTTCACCCACAAGATGCTCTGTGGGGGTGTAGCCTGCACGCTCTGCGTTTGTAGATTCGGACAAAAGTGCAAGCACGCCCTTGCTTCCAAGCTCACCAAATCTTGCAAGGTCAATGGGTTCGCCATTAATGGGCGTATAATCGACTTTAAAGTCGCCCGTATGCACAAGCACGCCCGAAGGTGTGTGTATTGCAAGTGCCACAGAATCGGGAATGGAATGGTTAACGTTGATAAATTCAACATCCATGCAGCCCATTTTTACAGTCTGCTTGGGTTTTACAATTTCAAGCTTTGCAGCCACGCCGTGTTCTTCAAGCTTTGCCTGCACCAAACCAAGTGTAAGTCTTGTGCCGTAAACGGTTGCGTTTACTTTTTTAAGCAAATATGCAAGCGAACCAATATGGTCTTCATGTCCGTGCGTTAAAACTACACCGCGGATTTTATCTGCATTACGTTCAATAAAAGTAAAATCAGGTATAACAAGGTCAACGCCAAGCATTTCAGAATCGGGAAATGCAAGTCCGCAGTCAACGATGATTATATCATTACCGCACTCATAAAGTGTAATGTTTTTGCCTATTTCGTTAAGTCCGCCAAGCGGAATAATGCGTACCGCAGGCTTTTTTACTGTTTTTTGCTCCTTAACGGCAATTTTATTTCTAACTGTTTCGCCCTTATTGGCAGGTCTTCTTCTGTAATTTTCCAATGATTCAACCTCTTTCGTCATCGCAAATAATGTTTTATTCTTTACTTTAAATACTGTTTTTCCGAACTTTAAATACTGTTTTTCCGAACATTGATTATGTAACGCCGAAAACAGATACAAAACTCCGCTATCGGCACATAAATATACAGCATTTATTATACAGCAAAAACCATATTTTGTCAAGACAAATACGCAGTTTTCACCTCTGCTCGTTTTCAATAATTCTCTGGCAGATATCGCACAATTCGCTTGCGGTTTCGTAGTCATCGCTCTCTGCATACATAAGCAGCATTTTGCCCGATTTTGTCGGTTTTACCGTTATATCTTCATGCTCGGCACAAAAAGCACCCACTTTTGCAAAAACTCTTTCATCGGGCAGCTTTACGCCCACAACACGTTTTGATATAGCAAAGCAGGGTAAAGAATCAAGCGCTTTTTCAAGCGTAATCTCATTATCCTTCAGATATTGCATTGTACTGATTGCCAGCAGAAAACCATTTTCAAAAAACTCCTCACATTCGCTGTTATCCGCAAAATTAGCTTTGCAAAATTCCATGCCGTATTTTTCAAACAAGGCTTTTGCACGGCGAGGAAAACTGTAAGGAATACGCAAGTTTTGCCCTTTTGCAAGCTTTTTACACATACAAAGCATTGCAAGCTTTTCGTAACTTACAAAACCCGTTTGTACAGAAAACGCCGAAGCTTTTCTGCCGTCGCCCGATATCTGAAAAGTTATTTGCGCCTGCATGGGATTAAACGAAAGCATGGCGCAAAGCTCCTTTGCGTGCTTGCCCGAAGAGTTAAAGCTGATATCCGTTCCTTTAGGGATTTTTTTGGCAAGCCTGCTTGCATAAATACTCTTTACCGCCGAAAAATCAAATATTTTGCCAAAATCGCTGCCTCCTTCTCTTGAATATGCACTGTTTCTCACAGCCGATTCAATTTTCTTTTCATGTTCATCATCAAGCGCAGTTGCACACTTTGAAAACGCAGAGATTTTTGTGTAAAAATCGGACTCAATAAAAAATCCGCAGTCACATTCGGCAAGTTTAACGGCAAGATCAAGCTCGCTGCCAATGCACTCGCCCACGTTCCAAACATCAGCGCCCGAACTAAGCGCACCCGAAACAAATGCCATTGCCAATGCCTTAGCGGAATTTGTTCCGTTATGTCCCAGTGCTATTTTTTTGCCGCACAACGCTGCACCATGACCTATTTTAACTGCAATATCGGGGGATATTTCCGAGCCTGTTTCACCGCAGATGCAGCCATCGTCATCAAACAGAATATCGCACTTTTCCGTTTTAATATCAAACACAGCGGTTTTAAAATCATCAAGGCGCTTATTTTCGGCAATTTTCACGTTCTGCTCAACCACTGCGCCCTTGCCGATTACCGCACCTTTGCCGATTACAGAGCCTGCATAGGCTTTTGAAGAGTTAAGCATAACGG
The DNA here is from genome assembly GCA_045541475.1 of Oscillospiraceae bacterium. Lineage (GTDB taxonomy): Bacteria > Bacillota > Clostridia > Oscillospirales > Ruminococcaceae > RGIG3077. The sequence continues at coordinate 21,670 of JAZQJI010000005.1, read as the reverse complement.
CACCCTCGCACAAAATCGTCTGACAGCAAACTGCATTTTCGCCCACAAATGCGCCATTTTTCACAACACTTTGCGTTATTTTTGCCTGCGGAGCAATCACAGCGTTATCGCATATCACACAATTGGTAAGTATTGCGCCTTTGCCGATGCGCACGTTTTTGCCGATATAACACGGCGGAGTTATCTCCGCATCTTTTAAATCGGCATCGCAGGCAAACACACCCGATAATGTCTTGTGTCCCATTTCGAACAAATGCGTCTTGCCGGAAAGTATATCGGTATGACATTGCAGATACGATGCACTGTCGCTGATTTTGCACATATACCCTGTTTGCTTATGCACTGCAATTTTTAAACAATCGTTCAGACTATGGCAGATATCAGCCATATCCGCAGGATTTATCGGGTTGTTTTTAAAGTATTCAAGCGCTTTTTGCGATATGATGTATACCCCGCTAAAAGCAGTTTTTGAAATATCAGCAATATCAGCATCAGGGTTTAAATTCAGCGGAATTACCGCCGCATCATGCGCGATTACCGCTGTAATATCATGTCCGTTCTGTTTGTGTTTTTCAACAACCTCTTTCAAATCAAAATCAAAAAAGTTAATATCGCACACAGCAATAATATCTTGATTTTCACAGCAAAGCTTGCCCCACATATCCGTCATGTCATCGGCGTGCAGCCATTCAACAGCCATTTTGCAGGATATATTTGCGCAATGCTCTTTAACAATGCCGTTTGCGTCATCAAAAGCGATAAATGTCTTTTCGACGCCGCAAAATCTCAGCATATCCAACACACTTTCAATATTTGTCCTGCCAAAAATTTTAGTCATCGCCTTTAATTCATTGCCGTTTACAAGGCTTATTCCGCTTTCTGTTCCCGTTGCAAAAATTACAGCTTTCATAAAAACGCCCTCCGTCTAAATCTTCTTGATTTTTATGAATTATCGGCAAATTTCAGTCTGTTTATTCAACAAGGACTTTACTGCTTGCAAATTATTGCTTTGCGGTGTATAATCAGTATATCCTGATATTAATAATCAAGAGGGTATTTATGGAAAAAATCAGACTTGATAAATTCATTTGCAACCAAACGCAGATTACACGTTCCGAAATAAAAAACATACTGAAAAGCGGACAAATAACCGTGGACGGAAAAGCGGTTTTTGACGGCGCATTAAAAATTTCTCCTGAAGAAAACTCAGTTTCGGTTAAGGGTAAATCGCTTTGTTCTTCTGTTTACAGATATATTATTATGAACAAACCGCAGGGTGTGGTGTGCGCCACGCAGGATAATTTGCACGATACGGTTATGTCGCTTGTGCCTCAAGAACTGATGTGCGCAAATTTAGCGCCTGCAGGCAGGCTTGACAAGGATACCGAAGGGCTTTTGCTGCTTACCAACGACGGCGATTTTGCCCACAAGGTAATATCGCCCAAAAGCCACGTGCCTAAATTCTACGTTGCCGGGCTTGAAACGCCTTACAAAGAAGAATACAAGCAGATTTTTGCGCAGGGCATTGAGTACAAAGGCGAAAGCTTTATGCCTGCCAAAATTGCACCGCTTGATAAAAATGGCAGATTTGTACTTGTTGAAATATGTGAAGGAAAATTCCACCAAATTAAAAAAATGTTTACGGCAGTTTCCAACAAGGTTCTATATTTGCGCAGAGAACAAATAGGAAAGCTGTTTTTACCACAAGATTTAGTGCTGGGAGAATGCATAGGCATTTTGCACAAAGACGCGCTTGAAATGTTGAAAACCGATTGTTTTGAAACTGTTCGCGAGCGAATTTTTGTGAAATTTTCGTCAATATAAATAAAACCGTTTTTCAAACTTTGGGTATTTAGTGACTTGAAATTTGTTCTGAAATTTGATATCATATATCTAAAGTCATTTTTGACAAATCAATTTGGGAGGCATAAATTACAATGGCAAGTTTATCACTTCGTAACATTTACAAAAAATATCCCGGCGGCGTTGTAGCCGTTTCCGACTTTAATCTCGAAATCAGAGATAAGGAATTCATCATCCTCGTTGGTCCTTCCGGTTGCGGTAAGTCCACAACTTTGAGAATGATCGCAGGTCTTGAAGAAATCTCCGAAGGCGAGCTCTACATCGGCGACCGTCTTGTTAACGATATCGCTCCTAAGGATCGTGATATCGCAATGGTTTTCCAGAACTATGCTCTTTATCCTCACATGACTGTTTTTGAGAACATGGCATTCGGCCTTAAGCTCAGAAAAGTTCCTAAGGATGAAATCGCAAGAAAGGTTGAAGAAGCTGCAAGAATTCTTGACATTTCTCACTTGCTTGACAGAAAGCCTAAGGCTTTGTCCGGCGGTCAGCGTCAGCGTGTTGCTCTCGGTCGTGCTATCGTTCGTGAGCCTCAGGTATTCCTTCTTGACGAGCCTTTGTCCAACCTCGATGCTAAGCTCCGTGCTCAGATGAGAACAGAGATCTCTAAGCTCCACCAGAAACTCGGTACAACATTTATCTATGTAACTCATGACCAGACAGAAGCTATGACAATGGGTGACAGAATCGTAGTTATGAAGGACGGTTACATGCAGCAGGTTGATACACCTCAGAAGCTTTATGATGCTCCTGTTAACCAGTTCGTTGCAGGCTTCATGGGCTCACCTCAGATGAACTTTGTTGACGCTATTCTTTACTGCGACAACGGCACATATTATGTTGACTTCGGTTCCGAAGCTACAAAGACAAGTCAGGCTGTACGTTACCAGGTTGCTCTTCCCGCTGAAAAGTGCGATGACGCTGTACTTTCCAAGTACGTTGAAAAGGAAGTTATTATCGGTATCCGTCCTGAAGATATCTATGATGATCCCGCTTACATCGCTAACGCTACAACAGGTGTTATTGATTGTACAGTTGACATCACAGAGCTTATGGGTGCTGAAACATACCTCTACCTCTCCTGCGAGAATATTCCTCTCACAGCAAGAGTTGCTCCTACATCAACAGCTAAGCCTCAGGACGAGATCAAGGTTGCTATCGATCCTGCTAAGGTACACATTTTTGATAAGGACACAGAAAAGACAGTTATGAACTAAGTCTTTACACGCAATAACAAAAGGTGCAAGAATTTTTCTTGCACCTTTATTGTGTTGTAATATAAGCATATTTTTAAGGAGGTAAATTGTATGAGCTTTTGGAGAACCTGCGCAGCAACAATATTCAAAATTGTTGCTGTATTAACCGTCATCGGAATAGTTGTTATGTCAATTTATATTTACAACGAAATTGACAAACAAGCATTGTTGATCTTTTTACCATGCGCAATTGTTTCGGTTTGCATTGTGTTTCCGCTTTGGGGTATGTTCATTGAAATGTGCGATAACATCAATACAATAAGATTGATAGAACACGCCAATTTAAAGCTTTCAAAAAAGAGCATCGATATTTCAACCGCTTTGTCAGATGCTGAGTCTGATTCCGTATTAAAGCAAACCGACAACGGTTGGGTTTGCCGTTGCGGAACAAGCAACAGCAATTTTGCGGTATATTGCAGTAATTGCAAACGCAAAAAACAGTAAAACACAAAAAATCGCCCTTCAAACGAAAGGCGATTTTTTATTTTACCCTATTTCAATTCCACAATCGTCACGCCATCCTCGCCCTCGCCATACTTGCCAAGGCGGTAGGTTTTTACGTTTTTGTGGCGTCTTAATCTCTCGTGTACGGCTTTGCGCAAAATGCCCGTACCCTTGCCATGAATAACAGTAACGACTTTAAGCCCCGAAACCACGCAATCGTCGATGAAAGCGTCAAGCATATAAACACCCTCGTCGCTTGCCTGCCCTCTGATATCAAGCTCGGTGCTTACCTTGCGTGTTGCGCGTGATGTAACACCCTTTGTGGTTACGCCACCCATAGTAACTGAGATTTTTTCCTCATCAACAAGGCGAACATCGCTTAAATTCACCTTGGTTTTCATTATTCCAAGCTGAACAAAAAGCTTTTCCGAATCGGGATCACTCACCACAACGCCCTTTTTATCAAGACTTACAACATAAACCGTATCGCCACGCTTCAACGCACGAGGCAAAGTGTAGTTTTCATTCCTGCGCTTATCAACGGGGTCTGCCTTGTCATACATTTTGTCAATTGCGCTGTTTGATTTCGACTTTGCATCCCTTGCCTTTTGCGAAGAATCGCCCTTGCTTTTCTTTATAGCTTCAAGCTCATCAATAAGCGCGTTGGACTGCGCTTTTGTATCCTCAATAATGCGTCTTGCAACAGTCTTTGCCCTTTCCATTTCTTCAGCTTTGGATTTTTCAAAGTTATCAAGGGCTTGCCTATGTTTATCGGCAAGTTCGATCTGTTCACGCTTTGCCTTTTCAATATCCTGATTTTGCTTTTCAAGCAATGCTCGCTGTGCTTCCAAATCAGCAACAACTTGCTCAAATCTTGAATTTTCGCTGCCCACAAGGGCTTTGGCACGCTCAATAATAAAACTCGGCATACCCAGATTTTCCGATATTGCAAATGCGTTTGATTTGCCCGGCGCACCGATGATTAATCTGTATGTCGGGCGCAGAGTATCAACGTCAAACTCGCACGAGGCATTTTCAACGCCTTGTGTTTCAAGCGCAAATATCTTCAATTCCTGATAATGCGTTGTTACAAGCATTTTTGCACCCTGCGCCTTTAACTGTTCAATAACCGCAACGGCAAGCGCCGCGCCTTCAACAGGGTCGGTTCCGCTGCCGATTTCATCAAGCAAAACAAGCGAATTATCATCGGCATTTTCAAGAATTTCAATAACCTTGTTTGTGTGTGCGGAAAAAGTGGACAAATTGTCCTCAATACTCTGGCTGTCACCAATATCAACCAACACTTTTTCGAATACCGAAACCGTACTGCCTTCGTTTGCGGGAATAAGCAACCCGCACGCTGCCATTAATGTCATCAAACCAACGGTTTTCAGTGCAACGGTTTTACCGCCCGTGTTGGGGCCTGTTATAATCAAAGCGTCGTATTCATCACCTATTGTAATATCAATCGGCACTACTTTTTTAGAATCAATAAGGGGATGCCTTGCCTTTTTGAGCAATGTCAGACCGCTGTCCGACAAAATCGGAACGCAAGCCTTCATTCGTGCGCCCAAATTTGCCTTTGCAAAATAAAGGTTAAGCGTACATATTGTGCGGTAGCCATCAACCAGAATATCGTATGCATCGGCACAATCGGCACTCAGCTCTGTAAGTATACAGTCGATTTCCTCGGTTTCCATACCCTCTAACAGCTTTATTTCGTTATTGGCTTCAACTGCACTCATTGGCTCAATAAATATCGTCTGTCCGCTTGATGAGGTTGAGTGGATAAGCCCGGGAACTTCGCCCTTGTGTTCAATTTTTACGGGCACAACAAATCGCCCGTCACGCATTGTTATAATGGACTCCTGCAGGCATTTCTGAACAGATGCGTTTTTAATCATCTTATCAAGATTTTCACGCAGTTTTATTGCCGCACGGTTTTTGCGTCTGCGGATATCACTTAAAGCAGGACTTGCATTATCTGAAATTTCATCTTCAGAAATAACAATCGTATTGATTTTATTTTCCAAGTATTTATCTGTTTTGATATTTGCAAAAAGATAATCAAGCTCGGTTTCCTCGCCGCTGAAATGGTTCTGATAATCACTTAAAAGCTGCAATTGCTTTAAAACCTTTGCAATATCAAGAAATTCTCGAAGAGAAAGTCTTGAGCCTGATTTTGCACGAAATGCGCTCATGCTTACGTCATTTACGGCATAAAACGAAGGGCTGCCATACTTGCAGCAAAGTTCAAAGGCACTTGCGGTTTTTTTCATCTCCGCTAAGGCCTCGTAATAATCATTTTTTGGAGCTAATTCAAGTGCCATCTGCTTGGCTCTTTCAACGGCACATTCTTTTGAAAGCATTTCCAGAATTTTGTTGAGCTCCAAAACCTCATAGTATTTATTCATAAAAATCTTCCTGTGTCAATATGTATCAAAATTGTTCGTCAACCATGGATTTATAAAAATCCAATGTTCTAAAACTTCTGCCGACATGGGTCAAAAGATATTGTTCGGTAACGTGCGAAAGCTTGTTTTGACTAAGCGGTGAAATTTTGAAATTAAACAGTCTGTTAAAATCTGCCAAAACAATATGTCGCACAGCGCTAACAACCGCAGGCGTCAAACTCACGGCATTATCAGATTCAACATCGGAAAAGCATTTTTCACAATAAAAGCAGGCATTTGTCAAATCAAAAAACATTTTTTCTGCCTTATATTCGCCACATTCAAGGCAGGCGGTAACATTGGGCATCATGCCAATCTCGCTGACAAAGCGCAGTTCAAAAATGCTTTTCAAAAGGCGCAAATCACGCTTTGAATTTGACAAAAAATACAGCGTATTCAAAAGCAAACGCAAAATTTCGCCCGTATTTTCTTCATCGCTTACCGCATAGGTAATAACCTCACTGAAATAGCACGCAAGCGAGAGCTTGTCAATATCCATTCTTATACCGTAAAAATTCTTTATCTGCTCAGAACTGTTGAGATAATACCTCTCGCCCCTTTTCTGCACGCAGAAATTTGAATAGGTATAAAGCTGTGTGGCGGCGCTATTTGAGCTGTTAAGCTTTTTAACACCCTTAACCGAAACCTCGATAACGCCGTTTTTATCAGTTAATATATCAATAAATTTATCATTTTCACCTATCTGGCGTTCCCTTATCACAACGCCCGCCGTTGTTATCAGCATAATTCACCTCGCTTGCACAAGCGTTTTGTGCCTTTGCATAGTCAAGATAATCGGCAATTTTACCCGATTTATAAAACGTATTCCATTTATCATTCAAGCTTTTCATAAACATCAAAATTCCTTTGCAAAAATTGTTTTGCGCCGCATTAGAATTATCTGCGTTTTTTGAAAAGTTATTTGTGGATATTTTTGCAAAAATTACTCGCCCAGACCAAGACTACGTATTATTCCGTCACGATTTCGCCAATCTTCACGAACCTTGACAAAACATTGCAGATTTACTTGTATTCTGAAAAAATCTTCTAAATCTCTTCTTGCCATTGTTGCTATTTTTTTTAGCATTGCGCCGTTTTTGCCTATAACTATGCCTTTATGGCTTGCTCTTTCGCAATAAATAACAACGTGCACATCAAGAATATCTTTATTATCACGCTCGGCAAATTTTTCAACCTCAACCGCAATGCCGTGCGGAACCTCATCTTTTAAAAGCATCAAAAGCTTTTCACGCACCATTTCAGCAGCAAGATAAGTTTCGGTACGGTCGGTTAATTTATCATCGGGAAAAAAATGCACCGAAGGAACGGCATACTTCAAAACCTCGGCAAGAACAAGGTCAACGCCGTCATTTTCAATAACGCTTACGGGAATAACTGCGGCAAATTCAAATTCTGCGCAAAGGCTTACCATGGTTTTTGCAAGCACCGATTTATCCTCAAGCAAATCAATTTTGTTAAGCACAAGCACAACGGGCGTTTTAGATTTCATCAGATTTGTCAGCATCATTTTTTCCTGCTCGCCCATTTTTCGTGTGCAATCGCAAACAAACAGCACAACGTCAACCCCGCTTGCACTTTCACGCACAGAGTTTAGCATATATTCGCTAAGCTTGTTCTTTGCCTTGTGCAAACCGGGGGTATCCATAAAAACAAGCTGAGTTTGATCTATATTTAAAAGTCCTGTTATTTTTGTACGCGTGGTTTGGGTTTTATCGCTTATAATTGCAATTTTTTCTCCAATAATTGCGTTTAAAAGCGATGATTTGCCCGCGTTTGTTCTTCCTGCAATTGTAATAAATGCTGTTTTGGTTTCCATATATACTTATCCTATTTCTTTCAATTTAAACTTTCGGCAGCAATGCACAAAACACTGCCGCCGATGTATGTTGATTTAATTATTGTTCCGCACTGACATAGCTTGTGGAACGAGAAATGCCGATGTTATCAAGAATAACTTCTTCCTTTTCACGCATTTTGCGTTCTTCAAGCGTGTTCTTTTCGTGGTCGTATCCCAAAAGGTGCAGCATGGAGTGAACGGTTAAAAATCCGATTTCTCTCTCAAGCGAATGACCGTACATCTGTGCCTGCTTTACAGCAGTATCAAGCGAAATTACAATATCACCAAGCATAAGCGCACCTGTATCGTGATTTTTATCATACTCGCCGTTTTCGCCCAAGGGGAATGACAAAACATCAGTAACTGCGTCTTTTTCTCTATATATCTTATTAAGCTTTTTGATTTCTTCATTGCTCACAAACGAAACACTTACTTCCGCAGGCTCGCCGAAATTTTCCTCGGTAAGCACAGCCTGACAGCAACGTCTGATGAGCATTCTTATTCCAACGGGAACTTTAACCTCTGTCTGATTATTTTTTACATAAACCTTTAAGCGTGTCATTGCTTTTTCTCACCTTTCTCATGATATTTTTCGTATGCTTTTATAATGTCCATAACAAGCTTATGTCTTACAACATCCTTTTCATCAAACCGATGAATGTAAATATCCTCAATCCCCCGCAGAACCTTAATCGCTTCAATAAGTCCGCACTTACGCTTGTCCGAAAGGTCTATCTGCGTAATATCGCCCGTAATTACCATTTTGCTGTTTGAGCCAAGTCTTGTTAAAAACATTTTAATTTGCTCATTAGTGGTATTTTGTGCTTCATCAAGAATGATAAATGCATCGTCCAACGTTCTGCCGCGCATATACGCCAAAGGGGCAACCTCAATAGTGCCTTTTTCCATGTGGCGTGCAAAGCCTTCCGCTCCCAAAGTTTCAAAAAGTCCATCGTAAAGCGGTCGTAGATAGGGATCGACCTTATCCTGCATATCGCCGGGCAAAAAACCTAAATTCTCACCCGCTTCAACTGCCGGTCTTGTAAGAATAATTCTTGTAACCTCATGCGCTTTAAACGCCTTAACCGCCATAGCTACTGCAAGATAAGTCTTGCCCGTGCCCGCAGGGCCAATACCAAGAACTATCGTGTTTTTCTTAATGGCATCAACATATTTTTTCTGCCCTACGGTTTTTGGGCGTATAACCTTACCCGTTGCGGTAAGGCAGATGCCATCGTTTGAAAGTTCCTTTAATTCATCATCAAGCCCATCTGAATACATTGCAATTACATAATGTATGCTCTGCTCGTTGATTTTTTCGCCTTTGCGATGCATGGAAAGCAAGCTTTCAATAACCTTGTGTGCCCTTTCCACGCTTTTTTCCTCACCCGATATTTTAATATCAGTGCCGCGGCTCAAAACCATAACATTATACTGCCTTTGTATAATATTAATGTTTTCATCACAGCTGCCAAAAAGCGCAAGCACCTGTTCTATATTGTCAACATTGATTACAACTTCGCTCATATACCATTCCTTAAAAAATTTGCTGTTACAATATACCATGCTAATTATAACACATCTATCAGAAATTTTAAAGACCTAATCGAAATTTTTAAACAAAATTTCATTTTTAGTGCCAATTTCCCCCTCAAGTGTGTACAAAACGCTCAAAACCGCCTGCTCATCAGTTATTTCAAAATCGGCTTTTGCAGATATTATCTCCGTGCCCTGCAAAAAATTCACTTCATATCTGCGCATTTGTTCAAAAAGCATAGCCTGCGCATCTTCGGGTGCATAGTTAACCACAATGTTTTCACATTCGCTGTATTGATTTGTCATAAACTCTATCGGTATCTTTTTACCAAAAAAGTATAATTCATCGCTTTTGGTCAACAGATTATAATCATTGTATTCGCAAGATTTAAAATACAGCGGTATTTCAAGCGAAAGTATATCAAGCACCTTTTTGTTATCCGTATTATCCGTTTCAACTCGCACAACCTCTGTTAAATTTTGCGTAAAGCTTACGGTTATATTATAAATCCCGCGCACGCTGCCCAAGGCGTGTTTTACTGTTGTTGCGCCCTTTATTCCTTCCTGCACGCCGCTTATCAGAATATCGCCCTTATGTACGGTGTAACCCGTTTGTGCACAGCCAACACCCTCAAGCACGTTCATCTCAACAATTTGCGCATCATAAAGCGCCACAATGTTGCACGGTGTATTTTCATCAAGCATTTCGGGCTTGTAAACCATTTCGTCAATATCAACAACAATTCTGCCGCCCGTATTGCGTATGCCCACCCATGCAATATCATCAATGGCAAGCATTATTCTTCTCTCGCAGCTCTCAAAATCAATATCGGGAATAAACGCACCCTTGACTATTCCGCAATCACGCAAAGCGTTAGCTACTGTGCTTTGATTTATAATCTCGCAGCCGTTAATCTCTATCTGTGTTACGACATTAGAAAAATAAAACGTAACCGCAAAAGTTAAAATCACACCAAAAACAATGCCAAGCCGCTTTGCATATCTTTTAACACGAAAAACAGCACCCTTGTTTTCCTCAATTTTAATGTTAACCTTGTAGTCTTCAGCAATTTGTGCAATGCGTTCAAAATCAGAATAATAACAATCAGCACTCAAAAAATCATGCTGCATTTTTTGGCGGCGCATACCTATTTTTTGTCGCCGCACCTCATCTACAAACGGATAAAGCGAAGCGCCATGCACTTTAAAATGCACAACTCCCCTGATATTATCAAACACCTAAATCCTCCTTATTATTCAAACTCAACCGATGAAATTTTGCCGTTAATAACAATACCGCCCGTGCAAAAATCATCAACGCTCAGATTAGTCCCCCACACGCAAACAGTGCAGGAATTTGTTTTAAGTCTTACACAAATATCATTATATTCGATAATTTTTTTGCAATTTTCAATTTCAATTCGTCTGTTTCCGTCTATATGCATCATAGAATTTAAGTAAAGTGCACGCATGGCTTTATCTTTCACATTCCCCATATATCTTCACCTTGCTTTCTCTTTCTATATCATTATTAAATTATATTGTTTGGGTGTTTTTTCAATGCAAAAAACTAAAAGTTTTTTTAAAACGATTATTCTGATTATTCTCGCCATATTTGGCATAATTTACTCAAAAAACATAAAGCGTGATATATCCGACGCTATATATATATGTTTAGAAAGCATTATACCTTCGCTTTATTTTTTTATGATAATTTCATCCTTGCTGATAAAATCGGGCGTGGGCGATATTTTTCAAAAGCACCTCTCTCCCATAACAAAGCGAATTTTCGGGTTTGATGGGCGGATACTTGCGGTTTTTCTGTTCAGTCAATTCGGCGGATATCCCGTCGGCATACGATTGCTCTCAGACTTATATAACGAAAAAACTATAACACAAAATCAAGCACGCATATTTTCTTACTTTTGCTATTCAAGCGGACCTGCATTTATTCTTGGCATTGTATTTGATAAATCACAATTTGCCCCCATTTTAATTTCAAATATAACGGCTAATTTATTGCTTGCTATTGTTTTATGCAAAGCAAACGTGCGCTCAATAAAATCTGATAAATGGGCAAAAAATACAACTATCAAATCCAACGGTGCAGATATTGTTGCCTGTACGCAAAGCAGTGCAAAATCGCTGTTTTGCGTGTGCAGCATGATACTTCTTATGCGGGCTTTAATTTGCATTGCACGCAATATAGGTATAATTTCATCTCTTTGTCATTTATGCAAAAGGCTCTTTGGCATCAATTACGCTGACGCATATTCACTTTGGTGCTGTTTTTTTGAGGTAAGCTGTGTTAATCAAGTAAGCTTTTGTTTTTTGCGTGCCGCTTTGCTTTCCTTTGGCGGAATATGCGTAATTATGCAGATTTACTCGCTGTGCAGTTTTAAAATTTGCTTTGCAAAATTCATTATGGCAAGATTTTTTGCCGCACTTATTTCCGGTGTTTTGTGCTTGGTTTTGTTTAACGAACCGGCACAATCAGCAAGCGTTAACGCAATGGCAAACGCTTACAGTGCAAAATTCTCGGTAAATTCAATTTATTCACTGTTACTTTTATTAATGAGTTGTATTTTACTTACAAAAAACAGTAGACAAACGCAAAATAATGTGATATAATGATATTATCATAAAGCAATTCGGTGCGTCCGTTTGCAATCGTTTACAATATTTTTTGAAGAAGGTGCATTTAATGGCAAGAAAAAGAATTTTCGGTACTGATATAAAGCCCAAATGTGCATACTGCGCTTTTGGTAAGCTTAACGATTCCGGCGATAAGGTGGGCTGTCAGAAAAAAGGTCTTGTAAATGCTGATTTTAGCTGCAAGGCATTCCTTTATTCTCCCTTAAAGCGTGTTCCCGTAAAGCAGCTTGACCGTGCTGCAAGCTTTGCTGCCGAAGAAAGCAGAAAGGCTGCTGAGGAAGCAAAAGCAGCTGAAGAAGCTGCTAAAAAGGCCGCTGAAGAAGAAGCTAAGGCAGCCGAAGAAGAAGCTAAGGCAGTCGAAGAAGCAACTAAGGAATCTGAAGCAACTGTTGAAGAAACCGCACAAGAGGTTGTTGAAACTGTCTCTGAAACAGTTGAAGAAACAGCTGAAGCTGCTGTTGAACAGGAAATTGTTATTCCCGGTTTAGAAGAAATTACATCTCCCTCTGTTGAAGCTGCAGAAGCTGTAAAAGAGGAAATCTCTGAGTTGGAAATCCCTGAAGTACCCGTTATCCCCAGCTATTCAACTCCCGTTGAAGAGGTTGTTACAGACGCAGCCACTCCCGTTATTACAGATATTTCAGCACTTTAATCAAGTTGATTTTATCAGAATATGCAAAACGCACATCATTTTTGTGATGTGCGTTTTTTTGTATTGTGTCGGTACAGCCAAACAAAACAGCCACTGCATTTGCGCAGTGACTGTTTTTTATCGTTATCAAAATTAATCAACAATAATTGATTTGCCTGTCATATTCTCAGGCTGCTCAATACCGAGAATTTTAAGAATTGTAGGTGCAATATCTGCAAGCACGCCGCCTTCACGCAATTTAACATCGCCCATACCTGCAACCATAAAGGGTACGGGGAATGTTGTGTGCGCAGTAAAGGGTGCACCGTCATCTTCGTACATCTTATCAGCGTTGCCGTGGTCAGCAGTAACAACTGCCACACCGCCCTTTGCAAGAATAGCATCAACTACTCTGCCAACGCACTCATCAACAGCTTCAACAGCAGCTTTTGCAGCATCAAAAATGCCTGTGTGACCAACCATATCGCAGTTTGCAAAGTTAAGAACGATAAAGTCGTACATATCCTTTTCAATACATTCGCAAACACGGTCGGTAACAATGTAAGCACTCATCTCGGGCTGCATATCATAAGTGGGAACATCGGGAGAATCAACAAGGATTCTTTCTTCACCTTCGTACTGTACCTCTCTGCCGCCGTTGAGGAAGAATGTAACGTGTGCATACTTTGTATATTCAGCAATTCTAAGCTGACGCATACCATTTTTGCTGATAACCTCGCCAATAGGCATTTCAAGACTATCGGGCTTGAATGCAATAAGAACATTGGGCATTGTTGCATCATACTGTGTCATGCAAACAAAAGTAAGATTAAGCTGCTGGCGCTCAAATCCGTTAAATTCACCATCAACAAATGCTCTTGTAATTTCTCTTGCTCTGTCGGGACGGAAGTTGAAGAAAATAACGCTGTCATTATCCTTAACAATGCCGTTTTCATCACACACGCAAGGCACAACAAATTCGTCTGTTACGCCGTTTGCGTATGAAACTTCCATAGCTTTAACAGGGCAATCAAAACGCTCGCCTTCTGCCTTGGTCATTGCGTTGTAAGCTTTTTCAACACGTTCCCAACGAAGTTCTCTATCCATGGAATAGTATCTGCCGCTGATTGTAGCAATTTTACCCACACCGATTTCTTCCATTTTAGCGCAAAGCTCTTCAATAAAGCCCTTGCCGGAATCGGGCGGAACATCTCTGCCGTCCATAAAGCAATGAACGTAAACCTTTGTTAAGCCTGCACGCTTAGCAAGCTCTAAAAGACCGTAAAGATGTGTGTTGTGGCTGTGCACACCGCCGTCGGAGCAAAGACCGCAAAGGTGCAAAGCAGAATCGTTAGCCTTGCAGTTTTCAATAGCCTTTACAAACTCAACATTCTCAAAAAAGTCGCCATCGGCAATGGATTTGGAAATTCTTGTCAATTCCTGATAAACAATTCTTCCGGCACCGATATTGGTGTGACCAACTTCAGAGTTGCCCATCTGTCCATCGGGCAAGCCAACATCCATACCGCTTGCGCCAATAAGCACATTGGGGTAAGCTGCAAAATATTTATCAAGATTAGGTGTGTTTGCCGATTTTATAGCGTTGCCGTAATCGCTCGGATTGTTTCCGAAGCCGTCCATAATCAATAAAATCAATGGTGTATTCATTTTCAATCAATTTCCTTTTTATTATTATCAACAAGCTGTTTTGCGTAATTTGCACAGCCTGCAAGCGCACAAACACCGCCAAGCGCATAAATAATATTGGCGGCATAGGTGAATATGCGCATAAGCATAAGTTCAAAAACAAAATCGTTAATGCCCATAATAAGCAATGCAGTTGATGTTACGTTAAGTTCCCTTACGCCGAAATAAAGGCGCACAGCAACGTAAATCAAAAAAGCAAGCTGGGCAAAAATAAAAAACTTATCAAGAAATGTATTTGAAACTTCACTGCCGTTTTTTGTTGCAAATTTCAGTGCAAATTTTACTGAAAGTCTTGCAAAAATTATGCTTAAAACAATCACGGCAATGAAAATTATTGCTCTTGCTACGCAGGCAAACGTTAAACTTTGTTCTGAAAAAGTTCCGCTGAAGGTAAGCTTATCGTTAATAACATTTTCTGCGATATTAAGTATACCAAGCAGAACTGAATACATAAGAACAAAGAACAACGCAAACTTAAGCCTAAAAGATTTCATTTTTGGATTTAGCCGATTTCAGCAGCGTTGATGATAGCTGTAAAATCAGCAGCCTTGAGGGAAGCACCGCCGATAAGACCGCCGTCAACATCAGTTTTAGAAACGAGTTCTGCTGCGTTGCCTGCGTTCATAGAACCGCCGTACTGAATTGTAATTGTTTCTGCAACGTCATTGCCGTAAAGCTTTGCAAGCTCACCACGGATAAATGCGCAAACTTCCTGAGCCTGCTCAGCAGTTGCTGTTTTGGCTGTGCCGATAGCCCAAACGGGTTCATAAGCGATAACGCACTTTTTAAGGTCGTCAGCTTCAATGCCAAAGAAATCGAGCTTGATCTGACGAGCAATAACTTCGTTTGTGATGTTGCATTCTCTTTCCCACAAAAGTTCGCCTACGCAAACAATGGGCTTGAGGTTTGCAGCAAGAGCAGCCTTTGTTCTCTTGTTAACTGTTTCGTCTGTTTCAGCAAAATACTGACGACGCTCGGAGTGACCGAGAACTACGTATTCAACACCCATTTCTGCAAGCATATCAGCAGAAATTTCGCCTGTGAAAGCGCCGCTCTTTTCAAAATGGCAGTTTTCTGCGCCGATTTTGATGTTTGTGCCTTCGGTAACGCTAAGTGCTGTTTCAAGATTTGTGAAAGGTACGCAAGCTACAATTTCAACATTCTTGATATCCTTTACCATGGGCACAAGTTCTTCAAGCAGAGCCTTTGCCTCAGGTCTTGTCTTGTTCATTTTCCAGTTGCCGGCAATAATTGCCTTTCTGATATTTTTGTTCATGATACTTTCTCCTTAATCAAAAAAATGTTATCTTAATAAAATCACAACAAGGGCGAATATTTCTATCCGCCCTATTGATGTATAAAATTACTTATCCTGAATAACTGCGATACCGGGAAGAACCTTACCCTCGAGGTATTCAAGAGATGCGCCGCCGCCTGTGGAGATGTGGCTCATCTTATCAGCAAAGCCAAGCTGAACAACTGCTGCTGCAGAGTCGCCGCCGCCGATGATTGTTGTAGCATCTGTATCAGCCAAAGCCTTAGCTACTGCAATTGTACCCTTTGCAAGAGTGGGGTTTTCAAACACGCCCATAGGTCCGTTCCAAACAACTGTTTTAGCATCTGCAACAGCCTTTGCGAAAAGTTCCTGAGTCTTTTCTCCGATATCAAGACCCATCTTATCAGCAGGAATTTCATTTGAAGGAACAGTTTCAACTTCGATTTCAGCATCAATGGGGTTGGGGAACTCCTTAGCAACTACTGTATCAATGGGAAGAAGAAGCTGCTTGCCAAGCTTGTCAGCCTTTTCAAGCATTTCCTTGCAGTAGTCAATCTTCTCGTTATCAACAAGAGAAGTACCAACTTCATAGCCCTTAGCCTTAAGGAATGTGTAAGCCATACCGCCGCCGATGATAAGTGTATCGCACTTTTCAAGAAGGTTTGAGATAACGTTAAGCTTATCTGCAACCTTAGCACCGCCTAAAATAGCAACAAAAGGTCTTTCGGGAACTTCAACAGCGTTGCCGAGGTAAGCGATTTCCTTCTGCATCAAATAGCCAACAGCTGTCTGGCTGATATAATCTGTAACGCCTGCTGTGGAGCAGTGAGCTCTGTGAGCACTGCCGAAAGCGTCCATAACGAAAACTTCTGCAATGGAAGCAAGATCCTTGCTGAAATCTTCAATATTCTTTGTTTCTTCTTTTCTAAATCTTGTATTTTCAAGCAGAACAACGTCGCCGTCCTTCATTTCGGAAACAGCCTTTTTAGCGTTTGCACCAACAACCTCGTCATCCTTTGCAAATACAACTTCCTTGCCGAGAAGCTCGGAAAGTCTTACAGCTACGGGTGCAAGAGAGAACTTATCTTCGGGACCATTCTTGGGTTTGCCAAGGTGTGAGCAAAGAATTACTCTTCCGCCGTTTTCAATAAGCTTTTTGATTGTGGGCAACGCAGCAACGATTCTGTTATCGTTTGTAATAACGCCGTCCTTAAGCGGTACGTTAAAATCGCAGCGTACAAGCACGTTCTTGCCTGCTACATTAATATCTTCAACTGAAACTTTGTTTAATCCTGCCATAAATAGCAACTCCTTAACATTAATTTGATTTGATTGTTTATTCTTTAACAATCATTATTTCTATTGTATAATATTTTGCCAACTTTTGCAATACCTATAACACAAAAATTTGTAAATTTTCAAATCGGGTGCGTCCAATCAGGCATCGGCAAAAGTATCAATCAGCAAAGAAAGTCTTTCAAACCCATAAATCTCTCGCAAAATTTCTGCCTTTTTGCCATTAAAATGTACTTTCAAACCTCGCTTTGTTTGGCTCACTTTGTCGATTTTTTCAATTTCTATTACACGAATATCATCACTTATAACTTCTTTTTCCAAAATCTTAATAAGTATTTTTTCATCGTTAAGCAAGTGAATGATTTTATCCTGCGTATTTATAATGCGTGATATTTTGTGAGAATTTACGCGGCCACGAGGAACGACAGCCGCAACATAGCAAAGCTTATTCTTATAATACGCCCAATTTGAAAACTGATTTCTGATTTTTAAAGCGTTCACATATCCCACAACGGATATATAAAATATCGCCAAAACCGAAGCAACACAAGTTACAACAAGCCACATTTCAGATTGTGACGATGTTGTTTTGTATATTGCATCACGGTTGGATTCTGCATCATTGCCGATGCTAACAAACAGCATTACCATGCAAATGCCAACAGCCAACAACGCAAGCAAAATATGCACAAGCATTTTTTGCGCAGCAGTACCTCTGTCAATTTTGGGTGATACAAACACCTCAATCATGCTGTAACCTCCCGGTTTATTAATATTTTGGATTAATTATAGCATTGCTTAAACATCGTGTCAAGCAATATAATCTTCTGCTGACAAAACGTTTAATCTTTAATGTACTAAAAAACACCGCACTCAAAACAGAGTGCGGTGTTAATTTTAGGTTTTAGTGATTACTGAGGATCAGCCAGCTTATCCCAATTATCAACCTGGAATACGATGTATTCAAGGATATGAAGTGCGTCATACGCATTGAGAGCATCTTCGCCGCCGCCAATGTAATCGCCTGTTACCTGGCCAGCCCACTTCTGAATGTAGAGCAAGTCTACGTTCTTAGCAAGGTACTGTTCAAGCAACAATGCATCGTACGAATCAACTACCTGGTCGAGATTTACGTCGCCAAGCATTACGTCGAAGGAGATTGTAACTGACTTAGTATCGTCAACTGTGTATTCAAGTTCAACCTTGTTAGCAGTAAAGATATCTACATCAATTTCAATCGGGAGACTGCCTGTTGTTGACCAGTATTCGAAGTCTTCAATGCCGTCATAAGCAGCGTAAGTTACTGTAAGGAGAGTACCATCGCCGGTGATAATTTCATCGCAGGATACCTGGAACATTACGTGGTAAAGTTCAGATTCGCCGAGATCATCGCCGAGAACTACATACTCAACAGAAGGAATTACGCCTGTGCCGTCGAAGAGATCGCCGATCTCGTAATCGAGATATTCAAGGTGGTCAGCATCAACATAAAGGTCAAATTCGAGGTAATCGAATCCGGGGTTGCTCTGAATGTAAACAGGAACTTCTACTTCACCGGTGAAGCCGTTATCGTAATTCAGCTCAACTTCGCAATCTTCAGAGATGAATATTGCTGTGCCTGCAGGAACAACAGAGATTGAACCATCTGTAAGAGTGAGAGCTGTTCTATCCATTGCATCGCCGTCAGCGTCTTCAATATTTGTTACATCAATTGTAACAGCAACTGTTTCGTTAACTGCGTTGTTAGGAATTTCAACAACGAGGTCACCAAGGTTCGGATAATCAACGTTGCCTGTGATTGTGATGTCTACATAAGTTCCGTCATCGGAAATTACATAATCAACATCTGCATTGGTAAGAAGTGAATCAGCAACAAAGTCAGTAATTACATAATCAGCATCTTCAACTGTAAGTCTGAATGTGATTTCTGTCAAGCCTGCAAGGCCTGTTGCAGTTACGTCAATGTAAACTGTTTCGCCTGTGTAACCAATTACATCGTCAACAGCAATTGCAGCGTTGTAAGTTGCAAGTGTTGTTGTGGTTGTAGTAGTTGTTGTTGTAGTTGTAGTAGTTGTTGTAGTAGTTGTAGTTGTTGTTGTAGTAGTTGTTGTTGTAGTTGTAGTAGTTGTTGTAGTAGTTGTTGTAGTTGTTGTTGTAGTTGTTGTTGTTATAGCGGATACATTAATGATACCGTCTGTAATTTCAACATCTGCTCTGTTAGCATCAACAACGTTACCGTCAGCATCAGTAAATGTGAAGCTGCCGTCTACAAGATCAACGATAGCGTCTTCATCAGAAGCATCATCAGGAACTGTTACAGAAACTGTAATGAAGTTCTCACGATCGTTGTTGATTACGCAATCAACGATGTTTACAACAACTTCGTTATCGGATACGAAATCAAGAACGATATCGCCGAATGCTACCATGTCGCCAAGATCAACATCTTCAATTACATAATCTTCGGGAACTGTGATTGTGAACTGGAAGGAAGAAGCATCGTCAAGTCCTGTTGCTGTGAACGGAACGGATACTGTTTCGCCTGCATCAGCGTCAACCTCTGCACCAACAATTTCAATTACATAAGTTGTAGGTGTTGTAGTAGTAGTTGTTGTAGTAGTTGTTGTAGTAGTTGTTGTTGTTGTAGTAGTTGTTGTAGTAGTAGTTGTTGTTGTAGTAGTTGTTGTAGTAGTTGTTGTTGTTGTAGTTGTTGTTGTAGTTGTAGTAGTTGTTGTTGTTGTTGTAGTTGTAGTTGTTTCTTCAGGTTCAGTAGTAGTTGTTGTAGTAGTTGTTGTTGTAGTTGTTGTTGTAGTTGTTGTTGTTGTAGTTGTAGTAGTTGTTGTTATAGCGGATACATGAATGATACCGTCTGTAATTTCAACTTCTGCTCTGTTAGCATCAACAACTGCACCGTCTGCATCTGTGAATGTGAAGCTGTCATCAACAAGGTCAACGATAGCGTCTTCATCGGAAGCATCATCAGGAACAATTACGTTAACCACAATGATTTCGCCGTCTTCATTTACAGTTACGTTAGAAATGATGATTTCGGCTGTATTGCCGTCGATATTAACTGCAAGTTCGCCTTCGATTGCATCACCAGTAGTGATACCGTCAATCACATATCCTTCGGGAACTGTAATTGTGAACTGCAAGGACGAAGCATCGTCAAGTCCTGTTGCTGTGAACGGAACGGATACTGTTTCGCCTGCATCAGCGTCAACCTCTGCACCAACAATTTCAATTACATAAGTTGTAGGTGTAGTAGTTGTAGTAGTTGTTGTAGTAGTAGTTGTTGTTGTTGTAGTAGTTGTTGTAGTTGTAGTTGTTGTAGTTGTAGTTGTTGTAGTTGTTGTAGTTGTTGTTGTAGTAGTTGTTGTTGTAGTAGTTGTTGTTGTAGTAGTGGTTGTGGTTGTGGTTGTAGTAGTTGTTGTTGTTACCTCTTCATCAAGGATAACAATCTGACCGTCGATATACTCTGCATAATCAGCAAGGTTTACCTTGTCTTCGTTATACATTTCATGTTCGGGCTGTACTACATCATGCCAGAAGCTGATGTCGTATACATCACCGGGCTGTGCGTTTTCGTTAACCTTGTACTTAACTGTGTACAATGTAACTTCATCGCCGTAAATGTTATATGCCTGTGAGTATACTGTAATGAAGAAGCCTACGCCGGGTACTGAATCGTTAGCGATATTAACAACGCCTGCGTATTCACCTTCAATAGATTCAACTGTGATTTCATCACTGGAATAGAAGAGTTCTAACAACTGAGTGTTGAAACCAGGGTTGCTTGCTACATATACATCAAGTTCTACATAATAATCGTTTGCGATAAGCTCATCAAGTGTAAGCTCGATGCTTTCGTGACCGATCTGGATGAAATAATCACCCTGTGTTGTAGTTGTTGTTGTAGTTGTAGTAGTTGTTGTTGTAGTAGTAGTGGTTGTGGTTGTAGTAGTTGTTGTTGTTGTTGTGGTGGTGGTAGTAGTTGTTGTAGTTGTTGTTTCGTCATCGGGAAGGATTTCAACGTAACCGTCGATTACTTCGATGTACGGGAAGAGGTTTACCTGTACGTCAGGATAAATCTCGTTCTTTGTGCTTGCACTCTTTGTGTAGAATGAAAGCGGATATACATCTCCGGGCTGTGCGTCCGTAGATACATCATACTGCATATAGAAGAGTGTTACTTCTTCTTCATAAATCATTGAAGCGTTTGCGTAGTTTACAACGCTCATGCCAAAGCCTTCAACATCCTGGAATGTATCAGCTGTTACATATTCACCATAAACACCGGTAGCGTTCAAATGATCTACATCGTATGAAGGAACAAGCAAGTAAGATCTGAAGCCAGCGTTATTCTTAATCATAACGGGTACTTCAACCTTATAATCCTGTGCAGCAAGATCTGAAAGCTTGATGGAGTATGTACCCTGAACAAGCTGCATATCGCCTACATCAGGAGCGCCTGCTTCTGTTGTAGTAGTTGTTGTTGTAGTAGTAGTTGTTGTAGTTGTAGTAGTAGTTGTTGTTGTTTCGTCTTCAGGAAGAATTTCAACGTAACCGTCGATTACTTCGATGTACGGGAAGAGGTTTACCTGTACGTCAGGATAAATCTCGTTCTTTGTGCTTGCACTCTTTGTGTAGAATGAAAGCGGATATACAAGTCGGAGGCCAAGCGGTCTTAGGAAG
>JAZQJI010000004.1:0-4424 GCA_045541475.1 Oscillospiraceae bacterium | reverse complement strand
CCGACGAAGTTATATCCATACATCAATACGAGGACGGTTTTACAATAACTACGAAAACCATAGGACAGAAATCCATTTCCACATATTGTTTAGATAGGTTCCTTGAGATAATGCACTTCACCAAAGAAGAAGCTGAACAGGTGTTGAAAGGCGGTGTGAAGGAATGAGCAAATTTGAAATAGTTAGTAAGGATTATGTATCTAATTGTTTGATAGAAACTGTTAGAGCAAAGTTGAAAGATTGGAAGAATGTAAAAATCGGAAGGATTGATGTTGATGACGGTTAAAGAGTTTCTGCAAAGCTACTATCAGCTTGGTATTGATATTAGGCTGATGAATGAGGAAGTCGAACAGCTCAAAAGTCTTGTGCGCAAAGTCACGCCAAGCTACAACTCGGCAGGCTCAGGTGGTGGCGATAAAGACAAGCTGCCGAAGACAATAGAAAAAATCTGCGAAATTGAAAAGCAGCTGAATACTGAGATTGCAAGGCGTACACAAATGAGAGATAAGGTTTACAGCATTGTGATGTCGGTGCAGTCGGTAAGGCACAGAGAGATATTATATCAGCGTTACATACTCGGCAAAAAATGGGAAAACATCGCAGTTGATTCAAGGCTTGACTTGCGCTGGGTTTATAGACTTCACGGGCAGGCTCTGCAGATTGTTTCAAAACTGACCATTGAAAGCCACTAAGTTTTAATGTTATTATTAAACTGCAAAAAAGCACACGGAAAACTTTAATATTCGCTTTTTCCCTCAAAGCATCTGCTGCTTCGAGGGTTTTCTTTTCCGTTTTAATCTTAAACAATGTTGGTGGTGAATGTGGCGAATGAAAATAACCTGATACCTATTCGAAGCGAGAGCGAAGCAAGAGAAAAAGGCGCAAAGGGCGGTAAGAAATCAGGAGAATCACGCCGCCGTAAAAAAACTATGAAACAGGTCATGGATTATCTTCTGGATAGTCCGGCAAATACGTATAATGACTACAATTTTCTGGTTGAGCAAGGAATTGATGTTGAGCAGCTCGATAAGGATTTTATAAATAATATGCTTGTTGTCAATGCGGCGCTGCTTAAAAAAGCAAAATCGGGTGATGTGTTTGCAATAAGGGAACTGCGCAGCATTATCCAGGATGACGCATATTTAAAGCACAAAATCAAGATTGAAACAGAAAAGTTAAAGATTGAAAAAACAAGGCTTGAGCCTCAAACACCTAATCCAACCAAGTACGCAGGTATTCCTGCGACACTTATTGCACCGACGTTTTCACCGGTGCTTTTTGATATAAAAGACAGGGCACATTCGGAATATGTTTTTCCCGGTGGAAGAGGCTCGACAAAGTCCACATTTTGTGCACTTAATGTAGTCGACCTGATAATGCAGCATGATGATATGCATGCTTGTGTTCTGCGTCAAGTCGGTAATACTCTGCGCGGATCCGTATATCAGCAGGTACTGTGGGCGATATCTGCTTTAGGTCTTGATGATGAGTTTATAAGCACTGTTTCGCCACTTGAAATAACACGCAAAAGCACAGGGCAGAAGATATATTTTCGCGGTGCCGATGATCCTAATAAGATTAAATCAATTAAAGTACCGTTCGGCTATATCGGTGTAATATGGTTTGAAGAGCTTGACCAATTCAAAGGCGAAGAGGCAGTACGTAAGATAGAGCAGTCCGTCATCAGAGGCGGTGATATTGCCTATAAGTTCAAGTCGTTTAACCCGCCTAAATCTGCACAGAACTGGGCGAATAAATATATCAAAATACCTCGTGCCGATCGTCTTGTTACAGAAAGCACATATCTCACAGTGCCTCAGAAATGGCTTGGAAAGCCTTTTATGGATGATGCTGAATTTCTTAAGCAGACCAATCCTACGGCCTACGAGAACGAATATATGGGCATTGCAAACGGCACCGGCGGAAATGTATTTGATAATGTTGTGATTCGCGAAATCACAGATGAAGAAATATCTTCGTTTGATAACGTCTATAACGGCGTAGACTGGGGTTGGTATCCCGACCTTTATGCCTTTGTCAGAACGCATTACGCACCTGCACAGCACACTTTGTATATCTGTCAGGAATATACCTGCAACAAGCAAAGCAACGCACAGACAGCACAGCGGCTGATTGACATGGGCATTACAGGTAACGATATAATCACTTGTGACAGTGCAGAAAACAAATCTGTTGAAGATTACAAATCATACGGCTTGTTCGCACGTCCTGCTATCAAAGGACCCGGAAGCCGTGAGTATTCTTACAAATGGCTGCAGAGTCTCAAAGCCATTGTTATAGACAACAAACGCTGTCCGGAGGCTGCCCGTGAGTTTCTTGATTATGAATACGAGCGTGACAAGGAAGATAATGTTATAAGCGGATATCCGGACGGCAATGACCATGTTATTGATGCTGTGCGATATGCTCTTGAAAGAGTATGGCGCAGAAAGGGGCAGTAATGAACGTATTTAAAATTATAAGGGAGTGGGTGAAAAGATTGTTTCCCTCAAAAACAATTGAAAAAGTGTACAAAGCCGAAATGGCAGTTTCGAGGGACTTGTGTGACAAAATCAGTCTTTGGGAACAAATGTATTGCGGTTCAGCTCCGTGGGTTGATGACGATGCAGTTATTTCTTTGCGGCTTGAACAGGCTTCTGCGCGGGAGTTCGCAAACGTTACACTTAACGAAATGAGCGCGTCTGTTACCAACGAAAAGCTTGATAAGATATTCAAAAGTGCAATGAAAGATATTAATATTAAGCTTCAGAAAGCTCTTGCGACAGGCGCAATGATTATCAAACCACTTGGCACTGATAAGGTACAATATGTTTCCCAGTCCGAATTTATCCCTATCAAATATGATGTTTCTGGAAGACTTATAAAGGTTATTTTCCCCGAAATTAAAAAGATATCGGATAAAGAATACTATATCCGCCTGGAATATCATTCGCTTGATTATGAAAAAGGTCTGACAATCACAAACAGAGCATTTCGCAGTAGCAGCTACGATACCCTTGATAAAGAAATACCGCTTGACAGCGTACCGCAATGGGCAAAGCTTGAAAAAGAGATTAGTTATCCGTTAATGAAGCGGCCTGCATTCGGGTATTACGTAAATCCGATTGATAACACAGTTGATAGCAGCTTTGGCGGTATATCGATATTCGAGCCTGGTATTCAGCTCATCAAACGTGCCGATATCCAGTACGGAAGACTTGAATGGGAATTCGAAAGCGGAGAAAGGGCAATACATGTTGACGAAATCGCACTTCGTCCGGTGAAAAATGCAGACGGCACTTTCAGTGTTCCAAGGTTAAACGAACGTCTGTTCAAAGGTTTGAATGTTCAAAGCGCCAATGGCGAGGACTTTTTTAAGGAATTTTCGCCAACGTTGCGCCAGGAAGACTTTATAGCAGGACTGAATGAATACAAACGGGAAATTGAATTTGCTCTCGGTCTTGCTTACGGTGATTTGTCCGATCCGCAGAGCGTCGAAAAAACCGCGACAGAAATAAAATCATCAAAAAAGCGCAAATACAACATGGTATCTGCCATTCAGAATAATCTTAAAGTCTGCCTTGAAGATCTTGTATACGCACTTGCTTTTTACAACAGCATGACAACGCAGAAATACGAATTTGTGTGCAGCTTCAAAGACAGTATACTTGTTGATGAAGAAACAGAACGAACACAGGACCGCCAGGATGTATCTATGGGTGTCATGCCTCTTTGGGAATACAGAATGAAATGGTATGGCGAGGATGAACAAACTGCCAAGAAAATGACATCCGACAGTGTAGCACAGGTACTTGAATAATGCTTAGTGCAAACGAGCTTGAAGCTGTATCAATGGCGCTTGACAAGCCCATGCGAGCCCTGGAATTGCGCATTATGGAAGATATCATACGGCGCATAAAAATCAACGGCGAAATTACAAGGGCGGCAGATTGGCAGATAAACCGTCTGTATGAGCTTGGTATTGCCAAAGATGATATAGCGCAGATTATAGCGCAAAGTCTTGATTTGGACAGCGACGATTTGCAGAAAATGTATTCCGATGTGATAGAAGCCGGCTATGCCCGTGATGACGAACTTTACAAAGCTCTCGGCATACAGCGCATTGCTTTTGAGGACAATGAGGAACTGCATCAGCTTTTATCTGCCGTTTCGGAGCAGACCTTAGGTGAGCTGAAGAACATAACACAGTCATTAGGCTTTGCAGTAAAGCAGCCTAACGGTAAAATTACCTTTACCGAAATCGGCGATTTTTATCAACAGACGCTTGACAGCGCAATGCTTGATATTGCTTCGGGCGCATTTGATTACAACACGGTTTTAATGCGTACCGTAAAACAGCTTACAAACAGCGGCTTACGCTCGGTTGATTATGCAACGGGCTGGAGCAATCGTGTTGATGTAGC
>JAZQJI010000003.1:0-5123 GCA_045541475.1 Oscillospiraceae bacterium | reverse complement strand
CGCCTATAAGTGCTGCATTGACAAAATGCGCCATCAATTTACGCTTGATTTTCTTCTTTGTTACTGTTTCAGGCATAAATATTCCTCTCTTTCTTATTAAACCTTAACACTATACTGCACCTGTATACCCATCTGATACTGTAATCCGTCTGCGGTATTCTCCTGCGGAATCTGATACAGCATAGCGTTGTTTGCTGTTATTTTTGTTATTTCGCCGCGGTACTCCACGCCGTCAATTGTGCTTGTAATTTCAGCGCCAATCTGATTATGCAGCCAATGTGTCAGCTCCAAAAGTGCGCCGCTATTGGCCATGCGCTCGTAATCATTAATGCCGCTGTAGGTTGCGTAAAGCATGAAGTTATGCTGACGCTTTTGGCACCCTAAGATATCCTCAGAAATGAGCTCATCGCCGATCGGATCCAATCCGTAGCTTGTAGGCTCAGAGGTAGCAAAGTCGATGTGTATTTCGTTGCAAACCTGCGATATCTTGTCAAAGCTCTGCAGAATTTCACGCATTTTTTCGATAATATTCATGTGTTACCTCTTCTTTGCGATTGCCGCGGCTCCTCGCAGAATTTGTGCGCCATGGTATTTCTTCATCACTTCGAACCATAACCTTTGTGCTTGCGGGTGTTTTGCTGTGCTGTATTGCAAATCTCTGTCCGTCAGCACCTTGCTTTCGCCCTTTTTAGCAAATGCCGAGCCTGTTTTGCTCGAAACCATCAGCTTACCGTAATATTGATATCTTGCATAGGGCGAAATGACATAAATCTTACCGCTTCCGATTTTTGTTCCAAGAACAGCAGACTTTGCAAGAATATTGTTTCTTGACGGCGTGTATTTGACCATAAGCCTTATACACTCGCTATCAACAAACTTCTGCGCAGTTTCAAAACGCTCTGTCTGCTCTCTGCCAAAGGTACTTTTCCACACAAGGTTAAGCTGTGCCTTTTGCGCCTTGATTTGAGCATTTTTCGGCTGTTTTATTTTATCTGCCATAAAATCACCTCGCTGTAAGCTCAATATGCGGCAAACCGCCGTAACGACAATCGTTAACCGTTTTTATAACAGCGAAATCGGGATGCAGATCCCGAAATTTCTTCATGCTTTCGGAAATAAACTGCTGACTCGAAGCGTTGAACTCAAAATCGACATTACCTTTCACGATGATATCGCTTTTTTTCGGGATATAATCGCTGTTGTAAACATACACCAAAACGCTGTCGTTGGTCTGTATGCCGTTTTTGGTGACAGTCTGACCTCTGCTGTCATTCCAATATACATCGGTGATTAAATGTCTTTGGTAAGTTTTGCTGTTATATACTGTCAAATCGGCATTGCAAAGCATTATTTCACCCCCGCAAACAGAAGTCCGGTACCGCCAAGCCATTTATATATGCAGTTTCTTGCAGCAACATTGAGTGCTTTTTGACGTTCCTGCTTGCTTTCAAAAGACTTGCTCCAGCCCTGCACGGATTCGCTTGATGTTTCGCCGTGCTTTTTTTCAAAATCCTCGGATTTGTATAAAAGCTCTGCAAGCTCACAGCAGCACAGTTTAACACTATCAGGGACAGAGTTTTCATTTATGTTGCTGTAAGTATGTTGCCTAATGAGCTGCGAGGCGCTGCGCACGTAATATTCGAAGGCGGATGTAATAACCGCCGCACGACCGCAGAGGTAGCTATCTTTGTAATAATTTTCGTCCGCATAAACAGTTATCATCCGCCCACCTCATTTTACGAAAAATCCACAAGAAGATTTGAATCAAGATCCTTGATGCCGTAGATAATATCAAAACTGATGGTATCAGTCTTGGTATTTGCATCATAATCCATTACAACACGAACAGCGATACCGTTTGCAGATGCGATATAAGCCTTTGCCGCACCCATGGGGAGCTCAAGATTACGTGTAACAAGTGCGAGACCGTTTCGGTGGAAACCGAGTGCATGCGCCTTGTTGATGACCTTAACGCTTGTGGCTTCAATAGTTGCAGGAATATTCTGATCCACCTTAACTGTGCCTGCACCGCTTGCGAGAGTAACTTCTTCGACAACGGTGTAAAGGTAACCTGCCACAATAAACTGGTCGCCTTTCTTGATAGTACCCGTTGCGGGAGAGCCGCCTGAAACAGTAAACTGTGTGGCATCAGCAGTGCCGGCAACCTTGTAAGCTGTTACAGTACCTGCTGTATCGGACTGATTTTCTGGGCAGTTCTGGGACATATAGGTTTCACATGTGTAAACCTTGCCGATTTCAGAATCCTTAAGCGCTTGCGAATCGCCCTTGTAGCACTGTTTTGCAAAGTTGTCAAGAGTGTTGTACTTGTAAAGAGTTGTGGGAGGCAGTACAAGACGTCTGTTTTCTCTGGGAGCTTTTGCAATATCGAGTGCCTTGCCGACGCCTGCGATATCCGTGATATTGGGAGTGGCAGATACTGTTGCCGTCTTGCCCGCTTTTTCAACGCCTACAGCGAGCAGATCGCCGTCAACTGCCTGAGCAATTGCAGACATAGCAGGGACTACAACCTGTTCGGAAAAGTCCTTAATATCAAGAGTGAGCTGCTTGGATGTGATTTTAACAGTAACATCTCTGTATCTGTCCATCTTTACAGGTACCGAGCCTTCGGTAATTTCCTGTTCGGAAACTGTTCCCACAAAATTCTTTGCAACAAATTTTGCAGGCTTACGCACGGTAATAGTGTCGCCGACCTGCACAAATTCATCGGAATAATCACGATGAACAAGATTTGCCATAGCAAGCTGGCTTTCAAGCACCATAAGTGCTTCATTTGCGATAATCTGGGGTGTCAAAAGTGTGTTAGGCATAAATTAATACTTCCTTTCATTATTTTCCCTGACGATATGCCTTGTACTGCTCGTATGTCATTTTGGAAATATCGTCAATGGTTTTGGGTTTTCCTTCTTCGCCCGAACCGGTTGGCGCAACAGGATTTTTGATCGGTTCTGATGATTCAAACATCCAATCGTTCTCGGTTTTAACTTTTTCGATTGCATTTTTGATATCCTCTGACTGATTCTTTGAGGCTTTCAGAGTATCGATGTCAAGCATAGCAATTACAGCCTTGGAACTTTTAGCCTTGCTGCCGTTAATGGCGTTTTCAAGAATTGCCGTAAACTCCATATCGGAAATCTTGGCACGGTAATCCTCATCCTTTTTTGCAAGGTCGTTTGTAAGCTGTGTGATTTTGCCGTTAAGTTCCTTGACATCAACGCCCTCAAATTCCTTAAGAGCATTCTGTGCCGTTTCAAGCTGGTCCTTATAGCCGTCACGCTCGGTTTCGAGTTTTTTCTTTGCGTTGCCGATGTCGGCGCTGTTGATATTGAGCAAAGCGTTTATCTGCTCATCGGTTGCACCTTCAAAGATTCTGGTTACGTCTTCTCTTTTCATGTTTTTTCCTCACTTTCAGTTTTTTCTCGTGGTTCCTTTCCACTCCGTTTGATAGTTTTGCGTCATTCCGGACAAAATTAAAGCGCCTTAGTTTTTACTAAAACGCTTATTAACGATTGTTGCGGGCTTATCCGAATATATCCGGATTATCGGTTATTACCTGATATAATCCCTTTGAAAACTGCTCAACAAATTTTTCTTCGTCATAGCAATCGGCGGTGCAATAGCTTGCTATAATGCCGTGCACGAGCTCATGCAGAAACACCGTGTTCTGATAGGCTTCGTTTCCACTTTTTGAGACCTTTATAGTCTGCGTGTCAAAGCTGTGCAGGCCATCGCAGGCGCTTAGGTTTGATACAAACGGTTCTGCAGGTCGCTCTATCGTGTAGGTATAGCCTGCGATTTTGATTTTTTCGGGAATTTTCATAATAACCTCACTTTCATCATTTGGGTATAAAAATAGCACCTTGAGCTTAGCCAAAGTGCTGATATTAGTGTATAATTTTGCACCATCTCATTGTTTGTGATATAATCAACGGTGAGAGGAGGTGCACAAAATGACTCCGGAAGAAAGTTTTGCTAAAGCAAGACAAGATTCAGCAAGAATGAAGTGTGACGAAAGTATCCGCAAAAAGCAAAATCGTCATGATTGGTATATTGCTGTATTCAATGTCGCAGGCGGAGCAGTTGCGGGTTTGATTACATCGGTTATATTTTGGCTATTAACAACATAATCAGAATCCCCCAAATCAGATTTAACAGTTCCATTACAAAAGCTGCCGTTCTCCAAAAGCGGCAGTTTTTTTCTTCTTCCTCAAGCATTAGTTTATAAAACTTTTTCTCGGTCATTTCAAGTCACCTCATAATTTTGGGTATAAGAAAACCGCCTTATTTAAGGGCGGTTTAGCTTTTTTTAAAATAATGTTCAAGTTCAATTTCAGAATTGACATACACAGCGCCAATATAATAGCTATTGTGCACCGTGATTTTTTTGTCGTTTATTGTGTATGTTTGGGTCTCAGAGCCGTCAACATCTTCAAGCAAACTTCCTTTTACAATTGCAGGAATATGTTTTTCGAGCGCTTTACATTGCCTTGAAAAAATATCTTTATCAGGCTCTGTGCAAATACTGTAATGATACATATTACTCCTCCAATCCCAAAATTTTGTTTACTGATTTTCTTGTCTTAACAGAAGTCTTCACAATGTCTTTTAAAGCTTCTTCATAAGACAGATTCTTATCTTGCATTTTCCTTTTGATGATTTCGTCAAAAGTCTCTATCGGGTCGTCAATATCCAACTGCTTTCGTGCCTCTTGGTTCTTCATCAGCTCTCTTGCTTGAAATTTGTGTTTGTTACGCAATTCGCAAGCTTGTTTTGCCTGTTCCTCAATAGACTTGGTTGTATCTATCATATCAGGAATTTTCTTATTATGAGCAATATACCATTTTCGCGCGTCAAGGTCAGACATCTTCCCTCTCATATACAGTATATCATCATAATCTTTCAAAGTCAAGTCGGCTTTATACTTCCCAACACCGATATTCCCAAGCCCGTCAATAGTAACTCGATCACGCTGTTGCGGAAGATTCATCGCCTTTGAAAAGCGTACATATTCGGCAGAGGTACCGCGGTATCTTGCCCTTGCGTTTATGATATCATCCTCATTCGCACCGCCTGCTTCAAGTAGCTTTATATCCTGCCTTTGCGCA
>JAZQJI010000002.1:0-4115 GCA_045541475.1 Oscillospiraceae bacterium | reverse complement strand
AGAGTTAGAAAACCCGTTTACGGGTCGCAAGTAACAAGCTTTCGCAAGTGTCAGACCGTATATGCGTCTTGAGACGCCGCTAGTGATATAGGGCTATGCCCGCATAAGAAAAACCACCGGCTAAGCCGGTGGATTCTTATTTGGTTGGGGTGAAAGGATTCGAACCTTTGGAATGACGGAGTCAGAGTCCGTTGCCTTACCACTTGGCGACACCCCAATATTCAACGCATATTATTATACCACACAAAATTCCATTTGTAAAGAGTTTTTGCAAAAAAATTGTAAAAAAATTATTTTTGCGTGATATATGTGTACGCTGAATTATCAATAGGCTCAAAATCAACATTGCCAACAACACTTACGCAGTTATCATCATCAACCAAAACCGCCGAAATATCGTCGTTTTCTGCGCAATATTGTTTGGCAAAATCTGCACCTGCAACAAAAAATGCAGTTGCAACAGCGTCTGCCACGGCACTGTCTGCACAAATTACGGTAACGCTGATAAGTCCGCTGTCGGCACAGCGTCCCGTTTGCGAATTAATTATGTGGTGATATTTTACCCCGTTTTCTTCAAAATATCGCTGATATGCACCCGATGTCACCACGGCGCAGTTTTTGGTGTTAATACTGCCGATATATCCCTGCTCATTGATGGGGTCACGCACGGCAATCGAAAATTCTTCGCCGTTTTTGTCGCCAAGCAGTCTAATATTTCCGCCAAGCGATATAATTGCTGAGTTTACACCGTTTTTTTGCAAAACCTCGGCAACTTTATCAGCACAGTATCCCTTTGCAATTGCGCCTAAATCAATGCTCATATTCTCGGCAAGCGTTACTGCATTGCCGTTTATTATAATATCTTGATATCCGACAAAATCAAGCATTTGGGCAATTTCTGCATCACTTGGCACACGGTAATCGCTTTGGGTAAAGCCGTAAAGCTTAACAAGCGGATAAACGCTTATATCAAAAGCGCCGTTTGTTGCCTGCGATATTTGGTTTGATTTTGCAATTAAATCAACAACCTCGGCGGATAACTCAAGCGACTTTTTTTGATTAAGCTGATAAATCTCGCTGTTTTCATCGGTTACAGAAAACATAGATTCAATCCTCAAAACCTCTTGCTTTGCAAGATTTAAAGCATTTTCGGCATTTTCGCCATAGGCTTTTATGGATATAAATGTATCCATAGCAAAAAATTCAATTGATTTTGCGTTTTGGGCATTTTTTGCGCCATCGCAAGATATCAGCAAAAATATTAAAGATAAAACTGATAATAGCGCAAGCTTAGAAACCAAGCGACTCATTTACAAGAATCACCTTAATTCTGCCTTTGATACGCTGGCGCGCGCTGATAAGATAGTTGCAGCAAATGCGGGTATCGGCGTTGCAGCCCTGCGTCATTTCACAATCGCCGCCGTTTTTCAGTGCAACACATTCGCCCGTTTTAGCGCAATAGCTTTCAATACCCAGCCTTATAGTATTTGCGGGAGATGCAATCATTTTTACACGCTTTTGAGCATCGTCAAGATTTTTTACAATCTTGTTGACGCCTGCAACAACTATAACGTTTTTGGGGCCGTATGCAATTGCCGCCACTCGATTGCTGTTGCCATCAACATTGTAAAGCTCGCCGTTTTCGGTAATGGCGTTTGCGCTTGTAAAGTAAAAATCGGCAAAAAATGATTTTCTGTATATTTCGGTTACATCTTGCGCTTTTGTGCGGTCCAAAAACTCATACCTGCCGTTTTCAAAAAGCTCAAACAAACCACATTCCGTAGCGGTTACAGTTCCGCCGTTGGCGATAACAGCACCATCAAAAAGCAAATCTTCAACAATTTTTTTCACTTCGTCCCTGCTATCAACCACAAAAGCATCCATATTATTAGCACGCAATGCCTGTGCGGTTTTTTCAAGGCGCATTTTTTCAACAGTTTTTACAAATTCCATGGGTGAAAATCCTCTTTTACATATATTTATATGGTTATTTTACCATATTTTTTTCAACAATGCAAGCCTAAATAGAAAAGAGTTGACAATACGACGCTTTCGGTGCTATAATATTAACATAGATTAAGATAATTTGTTTAAAACAAGCAAAACATAAAAGTATTCCATACAGATGGGGGGATTTTTATGAAAAACAAGTATAATTATACTATAAAAAAGTTGCAACAAAGTATACTAATTGTTATATCGGCTTGTGTCTTTGCATTTAGTATATCAGCTTGCGGCACAAGATCTCTTAATGATGGTGAAAACGCTTCGCAAAATATGCAAAACTATCCAAATGCGGCAGCACCTTATACAACAACAGTTGTTGGCGGCACGTCTTTCAAGCCCGAAGCTGAAGGCCCGCGCTTGCTTACTTTGGAAGATGTTATTGCACTTTCTGCAAAGGGTGATACGCTTTCGCCTGAAGACTTTTTTGGTTACACCGGAGAGCAGCAGGTTGGTACAGGTTTAAGCATCGTCATGATTTATGATATCAGCGATGAATACACACTTACCGTAAGCTGTGATCAAAGCGGAAGCAAAATTGAAAGTGCTGTACTGAACAAAATGTACAACGGCGAGGTTTACTCAAACACCGATATAAGAACAGGCAATGTTAGCCAGTTTATTACCCAAGATATTACAATTACCGTTACTGCAACGCCTGTTACCACAAGGGCAACCACCACTACAACAACCACTACCACCACCACTACTACTACGACAACAACGACTACCACAACCACAACCACAACTACGACTACTACCACTACAACAACAACTACTACCACCACAACTCCCGCGCCGACGACAACGGCAAAGCCCACCACAACCGCAAACAGATATGACAGTTACGCAAACGAGGTTATCCGCCTTGTAAATGCTGAGCGTGCCGCAAACGGACTTGCAGCTGTTTCTGCAAACGGTTCGTTAAACGCAATTGCTACTGTGCGTGCAAACGAAATTTCCACAACATTCAGCCACACCCGACCTGATGGCTCAAGCATAACTGCACTTTTTGATCAGTACAATGTAAGTTGGGGCGCAATAGGCGAAAATATCGCTGCCGGACAAACAAGTGCCGCAGATGTTGTTAACGCTTGGATGAACTCTGACGGACACCGCAAAAATATTCTTTCTGCCGATTATAACAGCATTGGTGTTGGCGTTGTTGAATACAACGGCACTTTATACTGGGTGCAGATTTTTGCAAACGTATTGTAATTTAATACTTGCCAAATTTTACCCCTTGGTTTTATAGGTTTACACCTTAAAAGCCAAGGGGTTTTTTATATATGTTGTATATCGGATATTTAGCCACAAAATTTTACAGATACTATAATCGATATCACAATTTACTATATGTATAATCGATTTTGCCTATATCCAACTACTATTTGTATATTTTATATAGAGATTTACAAATTGAATATCGCGTAGTACCAATTTCGACAAAATGCGCATAGAATAGAAAGAGAATTTTGCGTTAGAAAAATCCGTTTGATTAAACAGCCAATACGCTGGCAAGAATAGTAATGAAAGCGGATTGCGCTGAAGAAGAAAACGGGAAGAGAGTGAGATTATGTCGGGAAGAGTTAAGCGAGGGGAGATATATTATGCGGATTTAAGTCCTGTTGTTGGGTCAGAGCAGGGCGGTGTGCGCCCCGTACTTATTGTGCAAAACGATGTGGGCAACAGGCACAGCCCAACGGTGATTGCGGCGGCAATAACAAGCCAGCGTGAAAAAGCGCACTTACCGACACATATTGAGCTTAACGCGGCTTCCTGTGGGCTTGCAAAGGATAGTGTTGTGTTGCTTGAACAAATCCGAACCATTGATAAAAAGCGCTTAAAAGAGCGTATGGGTGAGCTTGACAGCATTGCTATGAACCAGGTTAACAATGCTTTGCAAATCAGTTTTGGCTTAGGTTCGTAAAAGGGTATGGTATATTTTTGTCGGGTACGCCCGACTGATATGCTCACGCTACGGCGTTGCCGTAGCTTTGGAGCACCCACTTTCTGTGCCGAAACAGAAAGTGGGGAAAGAGTTCGTTTCTTTTTGAAAAGAAACAAAACATTATGCACCCATTACCGCTGCCGCTCAAACAAAGTGAAAA
>JAZQJI010000001.1:0-112818 GCA_045541475.1 Oscillospiraceae bacterium | reverse complement strand
TTTGTTGCAAGCAAATACAAATAACGTTTTACCTAATAGAACCTTGTACGGATATGGTTATGATGCCTATTTATATACAGGAAACCAAGAGTTACTTGAAAAAGAACTTATCGAAAAAGAAGTTATATTCATTAAACATCTGCACATAACCGATTATCAGAATAGTGAGTTTGTTATTGAAGATATAGATGGACGTTGGTTAGCATTTGGATTGAAGATAAAAGACTAACTTCTCTGTTAAACAAATTCCAATATGTCGAACTGAATATTATTACATAGCCGTTCTCAATGTCATCTATTTTGAGCAAGACTGAAAAAAGACTTGTACATCTGTACAAGTCTTTTTTTATTGCCAAACACTGCGGTGTGTGATATAATATAGTAAGTCGGACAGACCAATAAATTGGAATTTGTAGGTGTAAGTGATGAAAGAGAAAATAACTTTATGCGGTGATAATTGCATGGAATGTCCAAGGTACAATGCACGTACTCATGAAGAATTAACCGCAGTTGCCGAGCTATGGTATAAAGTTGGTTGGAGAACACATGTCGTTTCAAACGAAGAAATTGCTTGCAACGGCTGTTCTTCTCATAAGCAATGTACATATCAGTTAGTGGAATGCACAAAAGAGCATAGAGTAAGTAAATGCAACCAATGCGATGAATTTCCGTGTGCAAAGATTCATGCCATGTTGGAGCGTTCTGCAGAGTATGCTAAAAGATGCAAAGAAATGTGCTCGGAACAAGAATACTGTGTTTTGAAAAAAGCGTTTTTTGATAAAGAGAATAATTTAAAGAAATGATCAAATTCCAATATGTCGAACTGAATATTATTACATAGCCGTTTGTGACTAACAATCACAGACGGCTTTTAATGCATCTGTTTTTGAACCATCACTTTTTTGTGATGGTTGTTTTTTTATTTTTGTTTGGCAGCAAGCGGCAAATAGTAATAAGTTTGCTGTATAAATTTGTCAAATCTATTGATTTGCCGATGATTTAATGATAAAATGTAGGTGCAAATTAATGACATTGCTTAAAACTCGATTTGCAGAAGGATATTGATGTATGACGTTTGAAATTAAAGATAAATTTTATCTCAACGGTGAGCCGTTTCAGATTATTTCGGGTGCGTTTCATTATTTTCGCACTGTTCCTGAATATTGGCAGGATAGACTTGAAAAGCTGAAAAATATGGGTTGCAACACCGTTGAAACATATATTCCGTGGAATTTTCACGAGGAGAATAAAGGCAGATTTTGCTTTGAAGGTATGCGTGATATTGAGAACTTTTTTAGGCTTGCGCAAAATCTTGGGCTGTATGTAATCGTCCGCCCGTCGCCTTATATATGCTCGGAATGGGAGTTTGGCGGTTTGCCTGCGTGGCTTTTAAAAGATAAGGGAATGAAACTGCGATGCTGTTATGAGCCGTATTTGGAAGCTGTGCGTGAATACTACAAGGTGCTTATCCCTAAGCTTGTACCATATCAGATAGATAAAGGCGGCAGTATTATTCTTATTCAGATTGAAAATGAATACGGATATTACGGCAACGACACCGCATACCTTGAATTTTTGCGTGATACAATGCGTGAATTGGGTATTATCGTTCCGTTTGTTACTTCCGACGGGCCGTGGAGCGAGCCGATTTTTAAATCCGGCTTGGTTGAAGGTGCATTGCCTACGGGCAATTTCGGTTCGGCGGCACAGTGGCAGTTTGGACAAATGGAGCAGTTTATCGGCAAAGAAAAGCCTCTTATGTGCATGGAATTTTGGAATGGCTGGTTTGATGCCTGGGGTGAAGAACACAGCAAAACACCGCCAGAAAAAGCAGCAGCAGAACTCGACGAGTTACTGAAAAGAGGCAGCGTTAATTTTTATATGTTTGAGGGCGGCACAAATTTTGGCTTTATGAGCGGCAGAAATAACGGCAAAAAAACAGCTGATGTTACCTCTTATGATTACGATGCGCCCTTGACCGAAGACGGACAAATTACCGAAAAATACATAAAATGCAAAGATGTAATCGCAAAATATACAACGATTGATGAAATACCGCTTACAACACAAATCAAGCGCAAGGCTTACGGCAAAATTGCCTGCAATGCCAAAGCGGATTTATTCAGCGTTGTTGAAAATATCAGCAAGCCTGTAAAATCAGTGTATCCACTGAGCATGGAAGATATTGGGCAGAATTACGGATATATACTTTATAGAACTTATATAAAAGAGAACGAAACCATGAAGGAACTGCGCCTTGAAAATGCCGCAGACAGAGTGCAGTGCTACCGCAACGGCGAGCATGTTTACACGGCATTTGCTGAAAATATTGGCGAAAAATGCGAATTTTCCGATTTGGCATCAAGCGGCAGGTTAGATTTGCTGTGCGAGAATATCGGGCGCGAGAATTTTGGTACTAATCTTGAAAATCAGCGCAAGGGTATTTTGGGCGGCGTAAAAATAAACGACCACCGACAGTACGGCTTTGAAATATATCCGCTGCCGTTTGATGAAGCACAAATCAATAAAATCAACTTTGAAAGCGGATATACAGAAAATGCACCTGCATTTTACAGATTTGATTTTGAAGCCGATGAGCTTTGCGATACTTTTCTTGATGCAAACGGATTTGGCAAGGGCTGTGCCTTTGTAAACGGATTTAATCTTGGACGCTTTTGGGAAATCGGTCCGCAGAAAAGGCTGTATATTCCCGCACCGCTGCTTAAAAAGGGCAAAAATACTATAATTATTTTTGAAACCGAGGGAAAATCTGCGGACAGCATTGAGCTGTGCGATGAACATGACCTTGGGTGAAGAAGTGTGAACCAAAGTTAAAAGGACGGTAATGCAATTGAAAACTAAACTCAGAATAATTTACGGCATACTGTTTGCAGCAATATTTATCACAGAGGTTTGTATAGCCTTGTTTGTTGATGACAGCTTTGTGCGTCCCTATGTGGGCGATATGCTTGTAACAGTTCTTATTTGCTGTTTTCTCCGTGTATTTATTCCAAATAAAGTACGCCTTTTGCCGCTTTTTGTGTTTGTGTTTGCGGCACTTGTGGAAATTGGGCAGTATTTTGACTTTGTAAAACTGCTTGGCCTTGGCGATAACAAATTCTTTTCGGTTTTGCTTGGCAGACATTTTGATGTGCGTGATATAATCTGCTACGCAGTTGGCTGCGCGGTTTTTGCCGCTTTGGAATATGCTGTAAAACATTTGGTTGAAAAACCGCAGACGGAATGAATTGAAATTTAGGTATAAAATAAATAGCACTCGATTTTATAGAGCGGTATAATGACAAAAAGTAACATTTTGAAAATGGAGGATTTTATGATTTTCTTGGTTGATTATGAAAATGTTTCAAATGCTGGCTTAAAGGGCATTGAAAATCTGACAGAAAGCGACAGTATTGTGATTTTTTTAAGAGAAAACAGTACATTTTCAGCTAAAACACATATAATGCTTGAAAAAACAAAGGCGAAGAAAGAATATATTTTTGTGAAAATTAAGGGTAAAAACGCTTTGGATTTTCAATTGGTAGCTTACCTTGGAATATTGTGCGCGAATAACAATAAAGAACAGTTTTGCGTAGTCAGTAACGACCAAGGTTTTGAATCTGCCGTAAAATTCCTTAAAGCAAGGAATTTCAATGTTTGTCACAAGAGTAATTTGGCTATGAACGATTTTGCAAAGACTGGTTGCGAGCCCAATAACACTGATGTTGACTACGATGTCAAACTCAAAGAGTTGCTTCCGGATTTTGCGGCAAAAGATATTGCTGTTATTTCAGAAATTATTACAAAGTACAAATCAAAACAAGCCATTAATAATAATATAATGAAAGTTTTCGGCTCTGACAAAACGGGCGAAATTTACAAAAAAATCAAGCCGCTTTTAAAAGCGAAATCGTGAGTGTTGCTGTGTGTTAGTACATCACAGGTTTATGTCCTGCGTTTAAGTATCGCTTTGGAATATGCCGTAAAACATTTGGTTGAAAAACCGCAGACGGAATGATTTGTGATTTTATTCGTCAAATACCATGATACATTGAATGATATTGACAATTTGTAAGAATATGTGATATATTAAAATCAGTAGTTATACGCCTTGTTATGAACGAAAGGAGAAAATCATGAATATCAATTATACATTTCTTGCAGGTGCGGTTTTATGGTTGATTTGTGCTGTAATCCACATAATAAAAAGATTTGTAAAGGAAAAAGACTTCTCTTGGAGCAGTTGTCTGACAGTAATAATTCAGATTGCCGCATTTGTATCACTTTTGGTTCTTGCGTTTAAGTATTAAAATAGGAATTTTTGTAGTAAGATTTCTCCCCAATCCCTCTTGCAAAATTTGCCTTTATGTGTTAGTATATAATCACAATATTTTTTATCGGAGGGTATATTTATGGACAGCATTAAAAAATACTTAGCTGAGTTTATCGGCACATTTGTACTTGTTTTGTTTGCGTGCGGTGTTGCCGCAACAAACGGTCTTGGTACGGGCTATGTTGGCATAGCGTTGGCTTTCGGTCTTGTAATTGTTGCAATGGCTTATTCAATCGGCAATGTTTCGGGCTGCCACATCAATCCCGCTGTGTCGCTTGCAATGCTCATTCTCAAAAAGCTTAACCCCGTTGATTTTATCGGCTATATTGCAGCGCAGTTTTTAGGCGCAATTGCAGGTGCGGCTACACTTTATTCTATCGCACCCGATTATTTTGCACTGCACGGACTTGGCACAAACGGCTATGGAGTTAACTCCAACGTGGGCGTTACAGCCGCAGGCGCATTTATTGCTGAAATTTTGCTTACATTTGTGTTTGTAATTGCAATCATCGGCGTAACAAGCAAAACCGAGAATAACGCAGTAAGCGGTATTGTTATCGGTCTTTCGCTCACACTCGTTCACCTTTTCGGTTTGCCGCTTACAGGTACATCGGTTAACCCTGCAAGAAGCTTTGGCCCCGCTTTTGTGTGGAGCGCACTTGTAGACAACGAAGCATTGAAGCAGGTTTGGGTATTCGTTCTTGCACCTCTTGTGGGTGCGGCACTTGCAGCTGTTGTATATAAGTATCTTTCAAGCACAAAGAACAACGCTAAGTAAGTTTTCAAAAGGTTATCAACAAAGTTTTTAACAAAGCGGTTTGACTGTAAAAAGTCAGCCGCTTTTTTTGTGCAGATTAATGAAATTTTGCTTTTCCTCTTTTCAATTAGCAAATAATTTGCTATAATGTTAAAAGCGTATTGTCGCCTTGTATTGAATTAATTATACTGCGGAGGCAAATTTTAATTTTTGCAATTTACCCGAAAGGACGGAAATATAATTGGAAAAGAAACTTATGATAGGCAACGAAGCCTTTGCCAGAGGTCTTTATGAGGCGGGCTGCAGTGTTGCATCAAGCTACCCCGGCACACCTTCTACCGAAATTACTGAATTTGCAGCAAAATATGATGAAATCTATGCTGAATGGGCTCCCAACGAAAAAGTAGCAATGGAAGTTGCTATCGGTGCATCTATCGCAGGCGCAAGATCCTTCTGTGCAATGAAGCACGTTGGTCTTAACGTTGCTGCCGATCCTTTGTACACAGTTGCGTATACAGGTGTTAACGGCGGTTTGGTTATCGGTGTTGCCGATGATCCCGGAATGCATTCTTCTCAGAATGAGCAGGATTCACGTCATCACGCAATCGCATCAAAAACAATGATGCTTGAACCTTCAAATTCGGTTGAATGTCGTGATTTTGTAAAGCGTGCGTTCGAACTTTCCGAACAGTTTGATACACCCGTTATCGTTCGCCTTTCTACAAGAGTGGCTCATTCACAAAACAGCGTTGAGCTTATGGAAAGACAGAACATTGAGGTTAAGGAATACATAAAAAATCCCGCAAAATATGTTATGATGCCTGCCAATGCAAAGCTTCGTCACGTTGTTGTTGAAGAACGTATGAAGAATATTGCTGATTTTGCCGAAAACTGCGACCTTAACACTGTTGAATATAATTCCGATGAAATCGGCGTAATTACATCGGGCGCAGCTTATGAATATGCAAAGGAAGCTTTGGGTAACAACGCATCATATCTTAAACTTGGCATTGTAAATCCGTTGCCTTCAAAAATATTTGCCGATTTCTGTGCAAAGCATAAAACAGTTTATGTTATTGAAGAACTTGACGGCATTATCGAAAATCATTGCAAGGCGCTCGGTCTTGATGTAAAGGGCAAGGAAATATTTGGTCTTATCGGTGAAATTTCGCCCACTATGATAGCAGAAAAGCTTCTTGGCAAAACGCTTGAATTTGACGTTTTCCCCGAAAACGTACCCGTAAGGCCGCCCGTAATGTGCGCAGGCTGTCCACACCGCGGACTTTTCTATGTACTTTCAAAATTAAAGCTCACTGTTTCAGGCGATATCGGTTGCTATACTTTGGGTGCAAGCGCACCGCTTAGTGCTATGGATACAACGATTTGCATGGGCGCATCAATTTCTGCACTGCACGGCTTTAATAAGGTTAGAAAAGAACAGGGCGAGCAGTCTTCCGTTGCAGTTATAGGTGATTCTACCTTTATGCACAGCGGTATTACAGGACTTGTAAACATTGCTTACAACGCTACAAATTCAACCGTTATTATTCTTGATAACTCAATCACAGGTATGACGGGACATCAGCAGAACCCTACAACAGGTAAAAACCTTAAGGGCGATGTTGCTGCAAAGGTCTGTCTTGAAGAGCTTTGCAAAGCCGTTGGAATTAACAGAGTAAGGGTTGTAGATCCTTACAATCTTGCTGAAACTGAAGCGGCTGTAAGGGAAGAAGTTGCAATTGCAGAGCCTTCCGTAATTATTTCACGCCGCCCGTGCGCACTTTTGAAGTACGTTAAGCACAACGCACCGCTTAAGGTTGAAAGCGATAAGTGCAAGAGCTGCAAAATGTGCATGAAGCTTGGTTGCCCTGCAATTTCAATCAAAAACGGCAAGGCTGTAATTGATAATACACAGTGCGTTGGCTGCGGAATTTGCAAGGAACTTTGCAAGTTTGACGCAATCTGCGAATAGGTAGATAAATGGACGTAAGAAATATAACTTGTCTGCGTTGCAATGTTCAGATGGAATATACCGGAACCGAGAAAATTCAGCTTGGTGAAGCAGGAATATTTTTTGAGCATCTTAACAATGTTATTGCAGGCTCGCTTAAGGTGGATGTTTATACGTGCCCGCAATGCGGTAAAATCGAATTTTTCGACGCAGACTTTGCATACAGAGCCGAAGAAGACGGCTTTGATGAAGATATTGATATGCTGCCGCAGAATATCTGTCCCGAATGCGGGGCGAGTCATGATATTGACTATCCCCGATGTCCCAATTGCGGATACAGTTATGTAAATGAATAGGATTTTTTTGAGGTGAAACTTTATGGATACAAAATCTATTATGATAGTTGGAGTTGGCGGTCAGGGAACTTTGCTTGCTTCAAAAATTATCGGTAATGTTCTGCTTTCTGCCGGATATGAAGTCCGCGTAAGCGAAGTTCACGGAATGAGCCAGCGTGGCGGCTCCGTTGTTACTTATGTAAGATACGGCAGCGAGGTACACTCTCCCATCGTCGAAAAAGGTCAGGCGGATATTATACTTTCGTTTGAACAGCTTGAAGCTGCAAGATGGATTTCGCACCTAAAAAAAGGCGGCAAGCTTATCACATCAACACAAAAGCTTGATCCTATGCCCGTTATTACAGGCGTAGCACAGTACCCTGAAAATATTATTGAAAAGCTTGAAGCTATGGGCATTGATCTTACAGCCGTTGATGCGCTTTCTCTTGCCTGCGAAGCAGGTTCTGCCAAGGCTTCCAACGTTGTTTTAATGGGCGTTTTAGCTTCGCAGACAGATTTTGACGATGCTATCTGGCAAAAGGCTTTGGAAGAATGTGTTCCCCCGAAATTCTTAGAGCTTAATAAAAAAGCTTTTGAATTGGGTAGAAATGCATGATTACGCCATTTGCAAGCAATTTTGGAAGACAGCATACGCTTGAAATGACAGAAGACGGAGTGAATCCTGTATTTTTCACTCACGACCTGTGCTTTCTTGTGGCGATTGAGGTCGACGCTGAAGACGATGATGGTCT
This sequence comes from Oscillospiraceae bacterium, assembly GCA_045541475.1. Taxonomy (GTDB): domain Bacteria; phylum Bacillota; class Clostridia; order Oscillospirales; family Ruminococcaceae; genus RGIG3077. The sequence continues at coordinate 104,690 of JAZQJI010000001.1, read as the reverse complement.
TGACAACGAAATCGCAACGCAGATTTGGGCGAGCGCCTGCTATTATGACGCATTGCTTTGCGGTGTTGATTATTCGGCGTATTGTAAAGGATATGAAAACGAATATTTGACGGTTGTTGAAAAGCTCGGCTTTGAGCTTTCAAGAAAAAAGTTGCTGTCAAAAAAGTCGTATTATGATATCGGGGTGATTTTGCACGATGCAATAGATGCGCTTGATATCATTCTCGGCGTTGATTGTGAATGTGAGCTTGCTGACGATATGAGGACAAAAGGCATTTTTAATGAATGGAAAAATGATATTTCCGATTTGCAAAATCGCTTGAGATTGCATGTCGAAAAACATAAAAATTAAATAAACGGAGGTATTTGTCCAAATGGCAAATTATTGGAATCGGGAAATCGAGTGTATGTCTCGTGAGGATATGAAAAAGCTTCAGGATGAGCGCCTTGTAGCTCAGGTAAAGCATGTTTATGAAAACGTGCCTTACTACAAGAATCTTATGGACGAAAAGGGTGTTACTCCTGATGATATCAAGTCCACAGATGACCTGCACAAGCTGCCCTTCCTTACAAAAGCAGATTTGCGCGATGCATATCCTTATGGATTGCTTGCAAAGCCTCTTTCGGAATGCACAGAAATTCATTCGACAAGCGGCACAACAGGCAAGCGTGTTGTTGCTTTTTATACCAAAAATGATATTGACCTTTGGCATGATTGCTGTGCCAGAGCTATTGTTGCTGCAGGCGGCACCAAAGATGATGTATGTCAGGTAGCTTACGGTTACGGTTTGTTCACAGGTGGTGCAGGACTTGATGGCGGTTCACACAAGGTTGGCTGTTTAACGCTTCCTATGTCATCGGGCAACACCGAAAGACAAATTCAATTCATGATGGACCTTGAATCCACAATTCTTTGCTGCACACCTTCTTATGCTGCATATATCGGCGAAACACTGAAAGAAATGGGCTATACACCCGATGATATCAAGCTTAAGGCTGGCATCTTCGGTGCGGAGCCCTGGACAGAGGAAATGCGCCGTGAAATTGAAAAATCTTTAGGCATTAAGGCTTACGATATTTACGGACTTACCGAAACAAGCGGCCCCGGCGTATCTTTTGAATGTTCCGAACAGACAGGTATGCACATCAACGAAGACCATTTCATTGCTGAAATTATCGACCCTGATACAGGCGAGGTTCTTCCTGAAGGCTCCAAGGGTGAGCTCGTTTTCACAAGCATCACAAAGGAAGCTTTCCCGCTGCTTAGATACAGAACCCGCGATATCTGCGTCCTTTCAAGAGAAAAATGCTCCTGCGGCAGAACACTCATCAAGATGTGTAAGCCCATGGGCAGAAGTGATGATATGCTTATCATCAGAGGCGTAAACGTGTTCCCCTCACAGATTGAAACCGTACTTATCGAGCAGGGCTACACTCCTAACTATCTTATTGAAGTGGACCGTAAGAATAATGTTGATACACTTGATATTAACGTTGAGCTTACAGAAGAGCAGTTCTCCGATACAGTTAAGGATATTCAGAAGAAAGAGGCTGAACTGGTTGAAGCTATCAAGACAATTCTCGGCATCAACCCCAAGGTTCACCTTGTATCACCCAAAACCATCGCACGAAGCGAAGGCAAGGCTGTTCGCGTAATTGATAAGAGAAAACTGCACGACTGATTATTGCAGTGATTAATACATAAAAGGAGGAAAATTTTATGTTTATTAAACAGATTTCTGTATTTGTAGAGAATGCACAGGGAAAATTGCTGCCCGTAACAAAGGCTCTTGAAGAAGCTAATATTGATATCCGCGCACTTTCCGTTTCCGATACAAAGGATTTTGGCATTTTGAGAATGATTGTTACCGACTGCGATAAAGCTATCGAGGCATTGCGTGCAATCGGCTGTGCTGTGGCTGTTAATGAAGTTATCGGCATTGGCGTTGATGATACGCCCGGCGGTTTTTCAAAGGCTATTGAAGTGCTTACAAACGTTGGCATTAACGTTGAGTATGTTTATGCATTCATCAGTCGTACTGCTGATACTGCTTATGTTATCCTTCGTGTTGAGGATAATGAGGCAGCTGCTAAAGCTCTTGTTGATGGCGGTATCCGCATGATTACTCAGGAAGATATTTTTTCCATGTAAGTAATTTACATACCGTTAACTTTTTGGGACTTTTTAGTTATAAATCTTGTGATATAATGATAATGGATGATGACGAAAATAACGAGGCATAAATTGCCCCGTTAATTACAATATTTGAGAGGAGCGAGAGTGTAATGGGTCTGCTTGATACCGGTAGAGGCGTTGCTGATATGGCGAAGAATCTCCCTGAAATTGGTAATATCCGTAAAAAAATTGCGTACGAGGAAGAGAGAATTAATGAACTTTTAGCTGATATTGGCCGTAAGTATTATGTTACTCGAACAATCGACAAAGAGGCTTTTGATAAGCTTTGTGAGGAAATTGATGCTAAGCGTGTTAAAGTTAAAAAGATGGAATACAGCATCAATTCGATGAAGGGCTTTAAGGTTTGCCCCAAGTGCCGTTCAGAAATTAGCGAGCGTTTCCTTTTCTGTGGCGTTTGCGGAACAAAACTGCCCAATATTCTTGATGAAGATTTTGCAAAGCTCGATGCAAGCGAGTATTACACCGATTCTAACGGATTTTTCTCCGCACTGCCCTTTGAAGCAAAGTAATTATTTAATCACTAAACCGCTGGAAATTCATGTTTTTCAGCGGTTTTTTGTTAATTTATTATAACAACACGGAGGTACGCTATGAAGCTTGACGGATTTGGGTTATTCGTAAACGATATGGCAAAAATGATACGTTTTTACCGCGATGTTCTGGGTTTTGAAATCAAGGAGGGCGAGGATACATCTAATGTGTATCTTGTAAAAGACGGAACGTTGTTTTTGCTTTACGGAAGAAATGATTTTGAGAAAATGACAAGCCGAAAATATGAATATATCAAGGGTTTAAACGGTCATTTTGAAATTGCGCTGTATGTTGATACCTTTGAGGAGGTTGACAAGACGTATGCAGATGAAATTGCAAAGGGAGCGGTTTCGGTTATGGAACCCGAAACAGAAAGCTGGGGGACAGCGTACTTGCTACATTGCCGACCCCGAAGGTAATTTAATTGAGATAGGCTCTTTTAACCGACCTTTTGATAGTAAGACGGATTTTAATGGGGTGCAATAACAAATACTGATATGTCTGTAAGATACGACAAAAGACTGAGAAGAAATTAATCTTCTCAGTCTTTGCTTTTGTGATATGTGGTATTTTTAGCTCAATGTGGATTATTCCAACTCAAAAGCGCCTGTGTAAAGCTGATAATAAGTGCCTTTTTCGGCAATAAGCTTTTCATGGTTGCCTCGCTCAATAATCCTGCCGTGGTCAAGTACCATAATTACATCAGAATTCATAACGGTGGAAAGTCTGTGCGCAATTACAAAAACCGTTCTGCCTTCCATCAGTTTGTCCATGCCCTTTTGTACAATCGCCTCAGTACGAGTATCAATAGACGATGTAGCCTCGTCAAGAATCATAACAGGCGGGTCGGCAACGGCCGCCCTTGCAATTGCAATAAGCTGACGCTGTCCTTGAGAAAGATTTGCCCCGTTGTTGCTCAATTCTGTATTATATCCGTTTGGCAAGCGTGTGATAAAGTCATCAGCACCGGCAAGCTTAGCCGCTTGAATACATTCATCATCAGTTGCATCAAGCCTGCCGTAGCGAATGTTATCCATAACGGAACCTGTAAAAAGGTTTGTTTCCTGCAAAACAATGCCAAGCGAGCGACGTAAATCTGATTTTTTGATTTTGTTGATGTTAATGCCGTCGTATCTGATTTTTCCATCGGCAATATCATAAAATCTGTTAATAAGGTTTGTTATTGTAGTTTTACCTGCACCGGTTGCACCAACAAAGGCAACCTTTTGACCGGGCTCTGCGTAAACCGTTACATCATGCAAAACATCCTTGCCTTCTTCGTAGGCAAAATCAACGTTAAACATACGCACATCGCCCGTAAGCATAGTGTATGTTACGCTGCCGTCACCATGGGGATGCTTCCAAGCCCATTTGCCCGTGCGTTCATCGGTTTCTGTAACAGTGCCATCGGGCAGAATTCTTGCGTTAACAAGTGTTACATAACCGTCATCAGCTTCACTTTGTTCATCCATGAGTGAGAGAATACGATCGGCACCTGCAAGACCCATTACAATAGCGTTTATCTGCTGCGAAACCTGGTTTACATTTCCCGTAAACTGTTTTGTCATGTTCAAGAAAGGAATAAGAATACTAATGCTGAAAAGTTTTCCTGAAAGGCTGAAATTAGGCAATCCCGAAATGAGATAAAGTCCGCCTATCATGGCAATTAAAACATAAGTAATATTACCAATGTTCATAATAACAGGGCCGAGCATATTTGCGTATGTATTAGCCTTGCGGCTGTCTTCGTAAAGTGCATCGTTGATTTCGTCAAAATCGGCGTTACATTCATCTTCGTGGCAAAAAACCTTAACAACCTTCTGGCCGTTCATTATTTCTTGAATATAACCTTCGGCACGGCCGATTGACTGCTGCTGACGGATAAAATATTTTGCCGAACCGCCGCCGATTTTCTTTGATACGGTTATCATTACGGCAACGCCGCAAAGCAAAACTAAAGTCATTGGCACGCTGTAATAAATCATTATGAAGAATACGCTTATTACAATTACGCTTGCTTGCAAAAGCGAGGGTAGCGCCTGTGATACAAGCTGACGCAAAGTGTCGATATCGTTTGTATAGTGGCTCATTATATCGCCGTGCTTGTTTGTATCAAAGTAGCGGATGGGAAGCTTTTGCATACCGTTGAACATGGTGCAGCGCATTTTGCTTAAAAAGCCCTGCGTGATGTATGCCATAAGCTGTGTTTGCGTTGTAATGGCGATTATGGAAAGCGAATACATAACTATCAGCAGTATGATTTTTGGGATGATTTCTTCCCTGGCGCTTGCCCAATCACCTGTCTGATACCATTTTTCTATAATGGCGATGACGTTTTGTTGAAATATTGCAGGCAAAGCAGACGCTACTGAAGCAAAAAGTATGCACAATGCAGTTACGGGTACCAGTACGGGATAATAGCCGATAAGCATTTTTAAAACACGCTTTAACGTGCCTTTTTTTGCTTTTGGTCTGCCGCCGCGCATTCCCTGCGGTGCCTTGTCTTTGGGAGGATTGACAGCCATATTCTTACTCATTATCGTCACCTCCGTTTGTCTGCTGCTCGTAAACCTCGCGGTAAATTTCACTTGATTTAAGCAACTCATCATGTTTGCCCATTGCCGAAATAGCACCGTTATCCATAACGATAATGATATCGGCATCCTGAACGGAAGCTATACGCTGAGCAATGATAATTTTTGTGGTTTGCGGTATGTAATCCTTAAAGCCTGCACGGATAAGTGCATCAGTTTTTGTATCAACTGCGCTTGTGGAGTCATCAAGAATAAGTATTTTAGGTTTTTTCAGCAAAGCTCTGGCAATGCATAGACGCTGTTTTTGACCACCCGATACATTTGTGCCGCCCTGCTCGATTTTTGTATCATAACCATCGGGGAAGGAACGGACAAATTCATCTGCCTGGGCAAGCTTGCAGGCGTGTATAATTTCTTCATCCGTTGCGTTTTCATTACCCCAACGCAGATTTTCTTTAATTGTGCCTGAAAACAGTAAGTTTTTCTGTAAAACCATGGCAACGCTTGAACGCAAGGTTTCAATATCATATTCGCGCACATCAACACCGCCAACTTTAACACTGCCCTGCGTTACGTCGTAAAGTCGAGGTATAAGCTGTACAAGGGTTGATTTACTTGAGCCCGTACCACCGATAATACCTACGGTCATGCCAGAGTCAATCTTCAAATCAATATCAAAAAGTGCAAATTTATCTGCCTTTTTGGAGTACTTAAAGCTAACGTCCTTAAACTCAATAGAGCCATCTTTTACCTGCATAACAGGGTTTTTAGGGTTGCAAAGCGCAGGCTCTTCAGCAAGTACTTCGCAAATACGCTTTATAGATTCATTTGACATGGTTATCATAACATAAATCATGGAAAGCATCATAAGCGACATCAAAATCTGCATGCCGTATGTAAGCATTGCGGAAATCTGACCGACATCAACAACACTGCCCCGGCTTTCAATTGTCATTTTTGAACCTACAAGAAGAACAAAAATCATGTTAAAGTAAAGGCAAATCTGCATTAAAGGAGAGTTTAGCGCAACAATTCTTTCTGCTTTTGTAAAGTCTTTGCAGATATCATCAGCAGCAGCAAAGAATTTTTTCTGCTCATATTCTTCTCTTGAAAAGCCTTTTACAACACGCATTGCGCGCACGTTTTCTTCAATAGATTCGTTAAGTCTGTCGTATTTTCTAAAAACGCTGCGGAAAGCAGGCATTGCCTTACGGCTTACCATAAACAGACCAAATGCCAACACGGGCACAACAATAACAAATGCAGTTGCAAGCGCGCCGCCCATGTAGTATGCCATGCATATAGAAAAAATCAGCATCAAAGGGCTGCGTATGGCAGTTCTGATAATCATCATGTACGACATCTGCACGTTTGAAACATCCGTTGTCATTCTTGTTACAAGTGAAGATGAAGAGAATTTGTCGATATTTTCAAAAGTAAATTCTTGAATTTTTCGGAAGATATCATGGCGCAGATTTTTTGCAAACCCTGTTGATGCTTTTGAACAGGCAATACCCGCAATGGCACCGCACGTTAGCGAAGCAATAGCCATTAGCGCAAGTATTACACCGGTTTTTACAATCTCGCCCATATCAATTCCTGCTTTTATGCGGTTTACAAGATTAGCGGTAATAAACGGGATAAATGTTTCAATAACCGCTTCGCCTACGATAAAAACAAGCGACAGAATTGTTGGCAGCTTGTATTCTCTTATACATTTTGCAAGCCGTTTTATCATTTTGTTTTCCTTTCCTGTCCATTTGCAGACATTTCTCTTTTTTTGTGTTTTTTACAAATTATTATTATACCATTTTTTATGTTATATATCAAGTATATTTTGTTGCCAAAGTTTTATAGTGCAAAAAAAAGAGGACGGCCGCGTTTTGCGACCGTCCCGTGCTTTTGTGCGTAAGATTATTCTTCAGGCATTACTTCAGTTTCGTTTTCGTTGCTTTCTGTAATAATGTCTTCGTTGTTGAATACAACAACTTCAATTTCAGGCTTTTTATATTCAAACATTGGTATTACCTCCTTTGCATGATTTATATCTAAATTGATATTTTAAAATTTATGCTGCTACGTAGCTGTTTGCTGCAACGTTGTAAAGACGGAGAGCCTTAACAAGATTGATAAGTTCTTCGTTATCTGTGCCGCCGTTGATAGCTCTGTAAGCGTAGCTGAGTGCGCTGCAGTAAATTGTGCAATCGCCGAATGTTACTTCGTGATCTGTGTCGAGCTCAGAAACGTAAATATTTGCTATATCGTAACAGTAGTAGTCGCCGTTTGCAATAAGTCCGTAAGCTTCTGCAAGTTCATCGCTTGCTGTGAAGTAAAGACGGAGAGTTGTTTTGCCTTCAAGAATAAGGCTTGTACCGTAGAAAGACATACCTTCGGGAAGTGTACCATCAACAAGAGCTTCGAAAGAGTTTGTAATTCTTGCGGAAGAAACATCTGTATCAAGACCTGCGCTTGCAAGATTATCTGTGTTGTAATCGAAGTATTCCTGAGCATAACCGCCGTAAACGAGCATTGCCTTTACAAGAGCGATTGTTTCGTCAGAGTATGTGCCTTCTTCAGCGTTAATAATCTGATCAGCATATTCCTTAACGGATACTGTGTAAAGTTCGCCGCGTCTTCCGTCGCCGGCAACAACCTGAGCAGTAAACTCGTCAGCCATTTTCTTAGCGTCAATGTTAACAGTAAACTTGTAGCCGTTGTCTGTTGCTTCGCCGTAAGAAATGAGGTCGTTGTAGCAGTCGCCGTCAGCAAAGAAGTATTCTACAACTGCTTCTTCGTCAGCGATGAGTTCTTCGCCAAGGTCGAGGTAAAGGTTAACGCCGATAGTATCGCCGAGTGTAACAGATGTACCGTTGAGAGATTCAACGAGAGCAGGCTTTGTGTAAACCTTCCATGTAACTGTTGTTGTGCCTGTTTCAACACGGCCGATAATCTGCATTGAGAAGTATTCAGCAGCAATGGAAAGATCCATATCTGTGATTTCGTAAGAATTGCCTGTGTCAGCTGTTACCCAATAATTTGCTATGCCTGTTTCTTCGTCTATTTTCTGAGCTTCTGTGCTGTTGTAACCGAGTGCGAAGTTATTATCAGACTCAAATACGATCTTTTCGATTGTTGTGGGATCAATGTCACCGATAAGGTCTGCCAAGCCGATTGTTGTTACATCCCAGTAGTCGCCTGCTGCTTCGATATCTGTAGAGTTTGTGTAAGCATATTCGTCTTCCACAACTTCTTCTGCCTTTGTGTAAACATCCCAATTAATTGTTGTTGTGCCTACTACGTTAACGTTTGCGATAAGTTCCATGTAGAAGTTTTCGCCAAGGCTGATGTCTGTAAGTTCGTGACGCTTTGCAGCGCTAACCTGTGTCCAGCTGTTGCCTTCTTCGTCAACTGTTGTTCCGTTGTAGCCTACAACGATAGGATCGTTGGAATAGAAAATGATCTTTTCAACGTCAGCAGGATCAACGTCGCCGAGAAGAGTATCCTTGCTAACCTGTGTTGAGTGCCACCATGAATCGTTATCAGTAGTTTCAATGTCTACTGAGCCTGAGTATGCAGCGGGTGTTGTTTCAGGTTCGGGAGCTGTGTATGAGTAATATACATCCTCGCCTGCCATGAAAGTGATGGAGTTGAACTGCCATACACCATCGCCGTATTCGTTAATACCAACCTGGAACCAGAAACCTGTTTCGAGAGGAAGCTCAATATCCTGAGCAACGCCAACCTCGAGCTTGTAGTTGTGAGTTGTATCTTCGTTGTTTACTGAGGAAGCAGAAACCTGATTCCAACCTGCTGTTTCGGAGTTAGCCCAAATTACAGCGTTGCCCCAGCCGTAGTTGTCATCTGTCAATGTAAGGTTGAGGATAACACTTGTTACATCGGTGGGTTTTCCAGTGCCGACTGTGTAAAGGTTAACATCGTCAGAGGAATAAATTGTATTGTCGCCTGTGGTGATGTCGGTTGCAATAGGTGCTGCAAGTGATGTTACAGCAAGGCTTGTAACCGCAATTGCAGTTGCTGTTAAAGCAGCAAATGCCTTTTTAAATGTTCTTTTCATGATAATTTTTTCCTTTCTAAAAATTTATTTGCATTCGAACATTTTGCAATATATACATTATACACCAAAATTATCAATTTGTAAATACCTATCTATACAATTTTTACCTATATTTTTGTGTTGAAATACACAAAAACCGCCCCGCAAAAACGCAGGACGGTTTAATGTTTTTTATAAGGATTAGAGAGTGATTTCGATGTTGTTTACATCAGCCATATCAGCAAATGCAACATAGTTTCCTTCCAAAGCCTTGCCGTTAAGCACAAGCGATTTTACACCGCTCTGATTTCCGTTGGGATTGCTTACAGTGATGTTAAGCTTTTTGCCTCTGAAATTCTTTTCGATTGTAAATTCTTTCCAATCACTCGGGATAGAGGGCGAAATAACAAGACCGTTAGCATCGGGACGCATACCGCAGATGCCTTCAACACAGCCAACCATAACGGTTGAAGCAGTACCTGTAAGCCAGTGAACATGGCTTCTGCCTGCATAGGGAGATTCGGTAGCTTCGGTAAACTGGCCGTGAACATAAGGTTCGATAAGTCTGATTTCAGCCTTGTCGTTCATTGCAGCAGGTGAGCTTTCCATAAAGTATTCAAACGCTCTGTCGCCTCTGCCCATAAGGCTTTCTGCAAGAATAGCCCAACCCTGAGGCTGTGAGAAAATACCACCGTTTTCCTTGGTGGAAGGGTTGAAAATGTGCATAAGTGCGCCATCGAAGTAGTGGTCGATATAAGAGGGAGCAAGAGTTCTTGCGCCGTAGGGAGTGTTAAGCTCTCTGTAAACAGAATCCATTGCAAGCTGAGCCTGCTCTGCTGTTGCAAAGCCTGAGATCACGCTCCAGCTCTGAGGATTGAGCCACATTGAAGCTTCGGGATCCTTCTTGGAACCAACGATAACACCGTCTTCTCTGATGCCTCTGATAAATCTGTCATCTTCCCAGCAAGCATCAAGAGATTTTTTAAGCTTGCCCTGAACTTCATCAAGATACTTGATGTATTCAGCATCATTTTTCATTTCAGCATAACCGCGAAGAACGCTCATAGCGTAGTAAAGCTGGAATGCAACGAAAGTTGATTCGCCCTTCTTGCCAAGGCGCAGACAGTCATTCCAGTCAGCGTGCAGACCTGCGGGCATATCGTTTGCACCAAGACGCTCCATGGAGAACTTGATAGCTCTCTTGAGGTGGTCATAAACGGTATCCTCACCGCCGTTTGCATATACAATAACCTCGTCAAGATATGCAATATCGCCGCTTTCACCGATGTACTTAACAATTGTGGGGAACAGCCAGAGAGCATCGTCCGCTCTGTAAGAGGGGTGACCTGTTGCCTGAACGTATGAAGGGTCATCGGGTGTATCTTCATGGCCTGCGTTGTGATCGAATTTTACAAGGGGCAGACCGCCGCCGTTATCAACCTGAGCAGAAAGCATGAATGTGATTTTTTCCTTAGCCAAAGCGGGATCAAGGTGGATAATACCCTGAATATCCTGAACTGTATCGCGGTAGCCGTAGCCGTTGCGCAAGCCGCAGTAGATGAACGAAGCAGCTCTTGACCAGATAAATGTGATAAAGCACTGGTAAGCGTTCCAAACGTTAACCATGTTGTTAAATTCTTCGCTGGGGGTGTTAACCTTAAAGTTGTTGAGCTTTGTGTGCCAGAAATTCTTAAGTTCTTCAATTTCAGCGTCAACAACGCCTGCTGTTTCGTATGAAGCGATGATCTCATCAGCCAATTTGGGTGATTTCTGACCAACGATATAAATTATTTCCTTTTCCTCGCCGCTTTCCAATGTGATATCGGACTGCAAAGCACCGCAGGAATTAAGGTTGTAGTTCATGGAGTTATCGCACTTGCCGTTTTCAACAGCAACAGGGTTTGAATATGTGCGGTAAGAACCGATAAAGTTTGCAAGGTTTCCGCAGTAAGCATCGATAGAAGCGCCTGCAACGCCGAAAAATCTTTCTCTCCAGTTGGAGCCGTTTTCGTCCTTGCCGCTGTTTTCGTTAATGTGCTGAACAATCTTGTTGCCTTCAAAGCTTGTTCTTGTGATGAACAATGTGTACTGAAGGTTAACCTGATCCTGCTCGTAATTGTTTTCGTTTGTAAATTCGCAAAAGCCTGTTACGGAAAGGTTGCGCTTTTCGCCTGAAAGGTTCTTGATTTTTGTTCTCCAAACCTCGTAGGTTTTATCAAGCGGAACGTAATATGTTGTTTCAGACTGAATGCCCTTGTATTCGGATGTGATTACAGTATAAGCTGTACCGTGGCGGCAAACGCTCTTGTATTCATCAAGGCTTTTGCCAACGGGCTGCCATGATGCCGACCAGTAATCGCCATCGGAATTATCTCTGATATAGATATATCTTCCGGGCAGAGCCATATCGGAATTGAAACGATAGCGCAATATTCTTCCGTTTGCGCCGGATTTTACAAAGCTGTAACCGCCTGCGTTGTTGGATACCATTGCGCCGTATTCAGGCGAGCCGAGGTAGTTTACCCAAGGTGCGGGCGTATCCTGCCTTGTAATGACGTATTCCTTGTTTTCAAGGTCAAAATGTCCGTACTTCATGTGTTGATTCTCCTAAAAAAAGATTTTTTTGCATAAACTGCACGCAATATTTGCATTATACTATCTTTTAAAGAAAAATGCAATACATTTCTTTAAATTACCTGACAAGAAATTTTGAAAAAAGTATTTTTTTACGGTGCAATTTATGTTATAATGTATACTGATGAAATATTAATTGAAAACATAGGGTTGAAAAAATGCTTTTAAGTTTAACAAACATTACTAAAATTTTTAACGGCGAAACGCTTTTGAATAATATCTGCCTTAACGTTGAGGAAAACTCGCGCATTGGTATAATTGGCTCAAACGGCTGCGGAAAAACAACGCTTTTTAAGATAATTGCGGGACAATTAGAGCCTGATACCGAAACCGAGCGTGACGGAATTATCATCAAGGCATCAAAGCTGAGCATTGGATTTTTAGAGCAGAACTGCTCTCTTGACTCCGAATCAAGCGTATATGATGAAATGAAAAATGCTTTTGCTGATATTTCTGCTATAAGAAACCGCATGTCAGAGCTTGAAAACAGCATGGGCAAAAGTGATAATTTAGGTGCAGTATCAAAGGAATATGACGATTTGCTTTCAAGATTTGAAGCACGTGACGGCTGGAATATTGACGTAAAAATCAAGACTGTTTTAAACGGCATGGGCTTTGAAGAGAACGTTTGGCAGCGCAAGGTAAGCAGCTTTTCGGGCGGCGAAAAAACACGCCTTGCAATATGCAAGCTGTTGCTTGAAGAGCCGAATTTGCTTATGCTTGATGAGCCTACAAACCATCTTGATTTCCGCACGGTGATGTGGCTTGAAAATTATCTTGCTACATATAAAGGTGCGTTGATGATAATCAGCCACGATAGATATTTTCTTGATAAAACCGTTAATACCGTCTGCGAGATTGACAACGGCAACCTGATGAGCTTTAAGGGCAATTATACCGATTTTTCTGAGCAAAAAGCGCAGTATATCGCCCGCAGACTCAAAGAATATGAAGAACAGCAAAAGGAAATTGCAAAGCTTGAAGATTACATTGCACGCAATTTAGTGCGTGCTTCCACAACAAAAATGGCACAAAGCCGACGCACCGCACTTGAAAAAATCGAGAGGATAGAAAAGCCAAGGGTTTCTGAAAAGCAATTAAAGCTTCGGTTTGAGCAAAAATGCGTTCCGCCGTTTGATTTGCTAAGCGTACAGAATGTTGAAATTGCCGTTGGCAGAAAAACTGAGAAAAAGGTGCTTGTTCCTTCGGTTTCGTTTGAGATGAAAAGGGGAGAACGCTTAGGCATTGTAGGTGAAAACGGCACGGGCAAATCCACCTTTTTAAAGATATTGCAGGGTATGCTGCCCTGTGAAGGCAAAATACGCTGGGCAGATAACGTAAAGCTTTCGTATTTTGAGCAGGAAAGCGCACAGCTTGATTTTGAAAAAACCGCCATTGAAGAAATACACAGCAGAATGCCTGCCATGACCGATTTTGAAGTCCGCTCGCTTTTGGGCAGCGTGCTGATAACGGGTGAAGAAGTTTTCAAAAAGGTAGGCTCTTTAAGCGGTGGAGAGAGAGTAAAGCTCAGCTTTGCGGTTATGCAGTGCGAAAAAGGCAATGTGCTGATTTTTGACGAGCCTACAAACCATCTTGATATTGCTGCTAAGGAATCGCTTGAAAAAGCAATATCCACATTTGAAGGCAGCGTGATTGTTGTTTCGCATGACAGATACTTGCTTAAAAGCGTTTGCACGCATATTTTGGAGCTTAAATCCGATTCGAGTGAGTTTTTTGCCTGCGGATTTGAAGAATATGCTGAAATTACGCAAAAGCGCGAGGAAGAAATGCAGCTTGCCCTTGAAGAAAAAAAGCGTGAGCAGGCGCAGATTAAAGCCAAGGAAACAGGTGCACGCGTTTACCGTTCCAAACAGCAGCGTGCGCTTGATGCTCAAAGGCGCAACCGCATTAACGCTTTGGAGCGTGAAATGGAAAAACTTCAAGAACAGCAGGATGCATTGCAATCAGAGCTTGCAACTGAAGAAGTCTTTTCGGATTATAAACTTATGCAGGAAAAATGCGCACAGCTTGAGCAATTGAAGCAAAGCTATAATGATATGTTTGATGAATGGGCAATGCTTTGTGAAGAAAACGAATAAAGGAGATTTGTAAATCATGCTTAGTATCGATTTAAGCGGCAAAACCGTTATTATTACCGGTGCCACCGGACAACTTGGCAGGGTTATGGCTGAAAAAGCGGCAATTTGCGGTGCAAACGTAATTATTCATTACGCAAGAAATGAAGAAACTGCAAAAATACTTGAAGAAAAAATTAAAAGCTACGGTGTAAAAGCATTTACTGTTTGCGCAGATATTACCAAAAAAGAAAGCGTTGATGCGATGAAAGAAAAAATCGAGCGTGAATTTATCATGCCCGACATTATCATCTGCGCCGCTGTTATTCAATATGAATGGGTTGATGTGATTTCTCAGCCTGTTGAAGACTATTACAGCCAGTTTGAATCCTGCGTTATGCACAATGTTTACATGGCAAAGGCATTTTTGCCAAATTTAAAGGAAAAGAAAAACGGCAGGTTTATATCAATAAATACCGAATGTGCCGCTTTGGCAGAGCCTAATTGCAGTGCGTATACGGCGGCAAAAAAAGGCATGGATGGATTTTTGCGATGTCTTGCAAAAGAGGTTGGTCCTTATAACATTACCGTTAATGAAATTGCACCGGGTTGGACGATAAGCTATATCGACAGAGAAAACCACACGGAGCGTTCTGAGAATTATGATTGCTTAGTGCCCTTGGGCAGAAGAGGCACGGACGAGGAAGTTGCAAACATGGCAATGTTTTTGGCAAGTGATTTGGCATCTTTCACAACCGGCTGTTATATTCCCGTTAACGGTGGCAGGGTAATGCCCGGCATATAAAAAGGAGCAGTTGACATGAAAACCATAAATCAGTTAGCGCTTAAATATAATGTGGAAATTGAAAAAGCCAAGGAGCTTTTAGAAAAAAAGGGGATAGATGTTTCTGATTTGGACGCACCGCTTGATTTTGAAAACGAAATGCTTGCAGAAGAAATTTTGGGTGTTCAGCAGCGTTTTGCTCAAATGGAAAAAGGCTTGCAGCCGGGTAAACAGATAGAAACAAGAGTGTACCCTACATACGAAACAAAAAACGACGGACTTATGGGTTGCGGCGCGTTTGGAGCGGTTTTTGTTGTAGGCTTGCTTGTTGTGGTAATCTCGTTTTTTTCTTCAATGTACGGCAAGGCAAAATCTGAAGAGATGAAAAAGCCTGAAAGTTCATCGCTTTCTCTGATTACCGATGAGGGCACCGCGGCGGGAACGACAACGCAGAAACAACCAAGCGGCTTGCAGAGCATTGATGATTTGGAAAATGCTGAGGAAACAAAAACCGTAACGTTTACGTGGTATGATGAAAAAACATCACAGCAATGGCAGTATGCCGATGATTATTCAAATGCACTTTATGAAGAGTATCAGAACGAAGCTTTGTCGGAAAATACATCGCAGGCACATTTTATAACCGATACAAGAGGCGTTGAATACTTAAATGCCATTGTTGAAGAATTTTCATCGCAATTTAAGATAGATATCAACAGCGAAGAGCTTACACAGCAAATGCTGATAAGCTTTGTGCAAAGTCTTGATTATTACAACAACGTTGAAAAACAGCGTCCGAAATATCCGTTTGAAACCTTGTATGATGCCTGCGGCGATGATGAGGATATGTCCATTCTGATGATGGCATTGCTGAAATTAAACGGTTGCGATGTGGTTTTGCTGGAATTTGAAGGACACACAGCGGTTGGTATTGCGGGCGATTATGAAGGTGTTTGCTATGAACATAACGGCGTTGATTATTATTATCTCGAAACTGTTGCAGGTACCTGGGAAATAGGCGATGCGCCCGAGCAATATATTGAAAAGACACCGCAAATTGTTGTGTGCGATTTTGCCCAGCAGTAAATTTTGCAGAATTTAACAAAGTAACATATAAATAGAATATTCTATTAATAAAATAGTGATATTATGTAAGGTGCGTTGTTGTATGCATTTGCAGCAACACGGGTAGGGACAAACGAAATACAACTATTAAGAAAGGGACAAATTAATGCTTAAACTAACTGACATTAAAAAGACCTATACGGTGGGGGAAAATACCGTAAAGGCTCTCAACGGTGTAACTGTTGAGTTCAGAAAGTCAGAATTTGTCGCAATACTCGGTCAATCGGGCTGCGGCAAAACCACATTGCTCAACATTATCGGTGGTCTGGATAGATACGATTCGGGTGAGCTTATCATCAACGGAAAAACAACAAGCAGCTTTGTTGATTCCGATTGGGATATGTACCGCAATCACTCAATCGGTTTTGTTTTCCAAAGCTACAACTTAATTCCTCACCAAACGGTATTATCCAACGTTGAGCTTGCGCTTACACTTTCGGGCGTTTCCAAGGCAGAGAGAAGAAAAAGAGCCAAGGAAGTTCTTGAAAAGGTAGGCCTGGGCGATCAGCTTTACAAAAAGCCCAATCAGATGTCCGGCGGACAGATGCAGCGTGTTGCCATTGCAAGAGCGCTGATAAACGATCCCGACATTCTGCTTGCAGATGAGCCCACAGGTGCGCTCGATTCTGAAACAAGCGTTCAGATTATGGATATTTTAAAGGAAATCTCGCACGATAAGCTTATCATCATGGTAACGCATAACCCCGAGCTTGCTGAGGAATATTCCAACCGCGTTATCAGATTGCTTGACGGTAAGGTTGTATCCGATACAAATCCTTTGACTGAAGAAGAAAGTGCAGAAAATGCAAAGGCAGATGCGACTGCTGCGGAAAACTCCAAAAAGGAAAAGCGCAAAAAACTTAAAAGTATGTCGTTTGGCACAGCGCTTTCGCTTTCGCTGAATAACCTTATGACCAAAAAAGGCAGAACGATTATGACAGCGTTTGCGGGCAGTATAGGTATCATTGGAATTGCGCTGATACTTTCGCTTTCGAACGGTTTTCAGATGTACATAGATAAGGTTCAGGAAGATACCCTTTCGTCATATCCGCTGACAATTCAACGTGAAAGTACCGATATGTCGGGCATGATGGAAGCGATGGCAGGAAATGCTGAATCGGCAGAAAAGCACGACCGTGAAAAAGTTTACAGCAGTACAATGATGACGGATATGATTAACACAATGGTATCCGAAATAAAAATCAACGATATGGAAGGCATTAAGAGCCATATCGAAGCAAATAAAGATTTTATTGATAAATATACAAGCGATGTTCAGTACGTTTACGACCTTACTTTGCAGATTTACTCCGCAGATACAACCGAAGGCGTAACCGCTGTTAACCCCAATCCCTTTGTTGATGCAATGTACAGCGCAATGGGTTATGATATGAACAGTTCTGCCAGTATGTATTCTTCTATGATGAGCATGAGCACATCTTCATGGAACGTTTGGACAGAAATGATGGATAACCGCGAATTGCTTGAAACTCAGTACGAAGTAATTGCAGGCGCATGGCCCGAAAATTATGACGAGGTTGTTATTGTTGTAAGTGAAGACAACGAGATTACTGACCTTACACTTTACAGCTTGGGCCTTAAAGATACCGATGTAATTCCTGAATATTTTGAAACACTGATGTCGGGCGGAACAATTGAATCCGAGATGGTAAGCTTTGAGTACGATGAGCTTGTTGGTATGGAATTTAAAGTAATTCTCAATACTGATTATTATCAGTACGATGAAGAATCGGATTGCTGGGTAGACAGCCGCAAGGACGAAGAATATATGAAGAGCGTTGTTGAAAATGCTCTTGGCATTAAGGTAAGCGGTATTATCAGACCGAGACCCGAAGCAAGCGTAACTGCAATGGCGGGTGGCTCGATTGCATACACAAAGGATCTTACTGAATATATTGCAAATGCAATTAATGAAACCGAAATTGCAAAGCAGCAGAAGGCTGACCCCGAAATCGACGTTTTTACAGGTGCTGAATTTGTTGCGGTTGATGAAGAAGTTACCATTGAAGATGTTTACGCATATATAGATGCAATGAGCGGGGAAGAGCTTGCTCAGATGCAGGAAATGTTCAATTCGTTCTATGGCGATTCTATAGAAAATGCCGATGTGCTTGAAGTTATTAACGCCATGGGCGATGATGAGCTTGTTGCAATGTTTGCACCTCAAATGGTTGCCGCTGTTACAATTGAAGAAGTTAAGGCGTTTGCCGCTACTGATGATGGCAAGCTTGCTCTGGCACAGGTTATAGGACAGAGCATGGGAGTTCCTCCCGATGCAAGCCTTGTTGATGCGGCTTCCGATGAAGATTTGCTTAGCGCTTATCAGCAGATGATGATGGCTTCAATTACCGCAGACCAGATTCGTGAAATGATTAATAATATGTCCGATGATGAAATTGCCGCGCTTGCTGCTGCTATGAATCCTGCCGCTGATGCAGAGGGCATAAAGCAGATGCTTTCAACTATTGATGAAGCTACACTTATCGCTATGTTTGAAGCGCAGCTTGCTACTGAAACTACCGATAACACATATAACGGCAACCTTTCGGTACTTGGTATTGTAGATTTGGCTTCGCCTTCACTTATCCACATATTCCCCAAGGATTTTGAAGCCAAGGATGAAATTGCACAGTTTATTGCAGATTATAACGATTCGCAGACGGACGAAACCAAGAAGATTGATTACACTGATTATATTGGCGTACTCCTTTCTTCAGTAACAACTATTGTTAATACAATTTCTTATGTTCTGATATCGTTCGTTGCTATTTCGTTGGTAGTATCATCTATAATGATTGGTATTATCACTTATATCTCCGTTTTGGAGAGAACGAAGGAAATCGGTATATTGCGTTCAATCGGTGCATCTAAAAAGGATATTTCAAGAGTATTCAATGCCGAAACACTTATCGTTGGATTTGTTTCGGGTACGCTTGGCGTATTGATTACCGTATTGCTTGATATTCCGATAAATATCATTATCGAGCATCTCACAGATATCCCCGATGTTGCAAAATTGCCCGTTGTTGGCGGCATTGCACTTATTATCATCAGCATGGTGCTTACACTCATTGCAGGACTTATTCCTTCAAGAGTTGCCTCTAAGAAGGATCCCGTTGAAGCTTTGAGAACCGAATAATTTCACAACAATAAAATGCCTGCTTGCGTAAGCTTTAGCAGGCATTTTTTGTTTGCGTAAACAAAAAGGGCAGGGATTGCGCTATCCCTGCCCAATTTGCCCGTTTGCAACGCCTTACAAACGGAAAAAGGTATGACATTCAGTATAACGGAGGTAAAATCAATAATCAGTGGCCTGCCGCTTCAAGATAAAAATCCTGAGTTTCAAGAAATTCTTTCCAATTTGCAGTAGGCTTTGGCGGCTCGTGCATTTCGATTGCCGTTTCTGTAATTTCGTTGCCGATAAGGTTAACATTGGTGGTAATATCTTCGTTTGTGTTATTCTTGCAAGTCAACATAATTGACAGCTCCTTTCAAAATCAAGGCGTAAAGACGTAAAAACAATCAGTTGAAAAAATTATTTATTAAACACCGTATCCATATCTATCAGCACCAATCTGTATAAAAATATAAAAAAGGCATCTTTTGCAATTAGCTAAAGATGCCTTAAATACTCGAAATAGAAAAAGAAAATTCCAAGTGCAGCTGGCTGGCATATTTTTCAATTTAGCCCCTTTAGCTTTGCGCCGCCGATTTTCATCGGGTTTGCCAATATTCTTTTCTATATAATAGCATATAATATTTAATTTGTCAATAGGTAACAACAAAAAAATTAATTTGTAATAATTTTGTTATTATTTATGATATTTAGAACCTGCGTTTATCGACAAACCACGGTAAATCTGTTCTAACAGCATCACTCTGAAAAGTTGGTGCGGAAAAGTCATCTTAGAAACCGAAAGCTTAAAATCGCACTTGCGTTTTAAATCCTCATCAAGACCAAAAGAACTGCCTATAAGGAAATTTACGGTACTTTTGCCACCTAGTGAAATATCATTAAATTTTGCCGCCAGCTCCTCGCTCGATATCATTTTGCCTTCAATACACATTGCAATGTTAAAGCATTTGCCCGAAGAAATATGCTTTTCAAAGACTTTTGCTTCAGTTTGCAGTGCGTTTGCAATTTCTTTGTCTGAAGGCTTTTCGGATAATCTTGATTCATCAAGCTCGATAACAGAAATTTTTGCGCTTGCGTTTATGCGTTTAATGTACTCAGCACAGGCGCTTTTTAAATAATCTTCTTTCAGCTTTCCCACGCAGATAATGTTAATGTTCATCATAAGCTCAATCCGTATTAATTACAAATCCTTGCCCGATAGTAGAAACGGGCGCAACGTTTAATATGTAATCTCTTCCCATTGTGTAATAATCCGACAAAACAGACTCAAACGTGCCAAGTGCTTTATCGGGCGTGTTGTTTTCCTGACTTAAATGCCCCAAAATGATTTGAGTAGTACCATTTTTAATCAGTTTTTTTGCAAACTGTGCGCTTTCGTTGTTGCTAAGGTGTCCGTTTTTTGACCTTATTCTCGCCTTTAGGTGTGCAGGATAATTGCTTGTTTTCATCAAATCCAAATCATAATTAGCCTCAAGCAATATAGTTGAAGCACCCAACAGCGACCTTTCGACAGTATCCGTGACATAGCCTAAATCCGTACACACCGCACATACACCGCCGTTTTCGGTAACAATTCTGTATCCACAGCTTTGAACGGTATCGTGCGGGGTATCAAAAGCGGTTACCTTCATGCCACAGATATCAACGCTATCGGAAATGGCACGGATTTGTGTTCCCGGAGCAATACTACGAGAATCGATAAGGCGGCGCAGAGTCATCTCCTGTGCATAAACGGTAATATCGTTGTGTTTGGTAAGCATATTCAATCCGCAGATATGGTCGGAATGGTCGTGCGTGATAAACACAGACGATACCGCTGAAATATCAAGAGAGCATACGTCAAATGCGGCCGTCAGCCTTTTGTAACTGACGCCCGCATCTATAAGTATGCCCTGTTTTTTTGTGCCTATATAGGTAGCATTACCTTTGCTTGAACTGAAGAGCGGATAGATTTTTGCCAAAATTCGCTCTCCTTTCTTAATGAATATATTATTATATAATCTTGCGAGAAAGACCGCTTGGAATTGTCTTTTTAACAATATCAGCGCCAAGTGCTCTCAATTTAACTTCCATGCTGTCGTATCCTCTTTCAACATGGAAAATGTCTTCAATTTCAGTAGTGCCGCTTGCTGCAAGTCCGGCAATAATCAAAGCAGCACCTGCTCGCAAATCGCACGCGCGTACGGGTGCGCCCATAAGCTTGCCCGTGCCTTCAATAACGGCAACCTTGCCATCGACTGAAATATCGGCACCCATGCGGCGTAATTCATCAACATAGCGGAATCTGTCTTCCCAAATGCCTTCTGTAACCATGCTTGTGCCTTCTGCCAAAGTCAGCAATGTAGCAATCTGCGGCTGCATATCGGTAGGAAAGCCCGGGTGTGGCTGTGTTTTTACATTTGTTTTAACAAGCGGACCGTCAACCCAAACCCTAACGCTTTCATCAAATTCCATTACGTTAACGCCTATTTTTTCAAGCTTTGCTGTAATAGATTCAAGATGTTTAGGTATAACGTTTGTTACGGTAACATCACCGCCTGTTGCGGCAGCTGCAATCATGTAAGTACCGGCTTCAATCTGGTCGGGGATAATGGAATAGGTAGTGCCGCGCAGGTAATTAACGCCGCGGATTTTAATTACATCAGTACCTGCACCCATAATATCTGCGCCCATTGAGTTAAGGAAGTTTGCAACGTCTACAACATGGGGTTCTCTTGCGGCATTTTCAATAATTGTTAAACCCTTTGCCTTAACAGCGGCAAGCATTGCGTTAATTGTTGTGCCAACCGAAACAACATCAAGATAAATCGGGTTTCCGGTTAAGCTTTCGGCAACAACGTCAACCATTCCATGATCAAGCGTGCACTCAGCACCAAGTGATGAAAAAGCCTTGAGATGCTGGTCGATAGGTCTCGAGCCAAGCGGACATCCGCCGGGCATTGAAACCCTTGCGTGACCGAATTTGCCCAAAAGACTGCCTATAAAGTAGTATGACGCACGCATTTTTCTTGCCATTTCATACGGCACAACATAATTGCCGATTGTAGTGGCATCAATGCGGTAAGTAGTTTTGTTTATATTTTCAACCTTTGCACCCATTTCGTAAAGCATACGCAGGCAGATTGAAACATCACTGATATCGGGCACGTTTTCAAGTACGCATGCCTCATCGGAAAGGACAACAGCAGGTATAATAGCTGCTGCGGCATTTTTTGCACCGCTTATTTCCACAGTGCCTCTAAGCGGAATACCGCCCTTGATAACATATTTATCCAAGCCACTCTTCTCCTTGAATTAAAATTCACACCAAATCTATAAATTATTATTGCACATTAAAACTGTGTTTATCCGCTTAATTATTCTTGATATTCGACGATTTTTGCAGATTTAATGATAACAGCCTTTGAAGGTCGGCCTTGCGAATTTACTTCGACCGAATCGATTTTTTGCAGAATTTCCAAATCTTCCTCAAAAATCTGGCCAAAAACCATGTTAGTGTTATTATCCAAACCGGGCTGACCGCCCACATCAAGATAAACGGATTTTACATTTTGGGCAAAATATTTGCCCGAATCCTGCATGGCATAGTCGACAAAATCCTGTGCGGTTACCGTGCCGCCGCTTACTATGTAAAACCTGCTGTCACAGTAATTGTTTTGTGCGGCAAAGCCGACAGCACCCGTAAAATTACAAAGCTGATTTGAAGGAGTGCAAACCGTTTCGATTGCTGCATGTCCACCCGTGCCAAGTCCGCTCGGGTCGCCGCTCATCACGCAGTAATCATCAGCAATGTAAAAGAAAACGCAATCGTCGTAATATCCAATATTAATAAGCGATTTAAAGTTTTTTACGGCATCAGGCACCTGCTGTTCAAAAAGCTTAATTCTCAACTGTCCCAAAGGCTCGTTCATGTATTCAATATCCAAAACGGCAATTTCTTCACCAATTTCAGCGGTTTCAAAATTTGCCAAATCAACATCATCAAGCTGAACATATTTTTTGCTGCACGCCGCGGTTGAAAAAACAAGCGTAGCCGCGCTTATGGTGCATATTAAAGCTTTTGAAAATCTTTTCAGATGTTCTGCCATAATTATTCTCCCTCAAAAATTTGAGTTATGCTTAACTGAAATATTATACTACATTTTACAGTATTTGTAAATAGCTTTTTCTGCCAAAAGCTGTAATTTTTTAAAACAGTGCAAAGTCTTTTAAAGCATAGTTCAAAATAAATACGGTTGCCAAAAATGCAATAGCCACTGCAATTGCTATATAATCCTTTGCGCCTGATTTTAATTGTTTCATTCTCGTTCTGCCGATATCGCCTCGATAACAGCGACATTCCATAGCAAGTGCCAATTCACCCGCACGCTTTACTGCAGAAACAAAAAGCGGGATAAGAATTGTTACCATTGAGTGAGCCCTTTGCATAAGGCTGCCCGTTTCAATATTAGCGCCCCTTGCTTTTTGGGCGTTCATAATTTTATCGGTTTCTTCGATGATAGTAGGGATAAAGCGCAGAGCGATAGTCATCATCATTGCCAAATCATGCACGGGAAAATTAACCTTTTTAAGAGGCGCAAGCAATCTTTCGATAGCGTCCGTAAGCATAATGGGCGAAGTTGTGTACGTCAGCAAAGAGCTGCCTGCTATCAAAAATACAACTCTGACGATTGTGAATATCGAGTTTTCGACAGCTTCCTTTGTTATTTCAAAAACGCCGAATTTCACCAATGTTTCGCCATCATACAAAAACAGGTTGATAATGGTTGTGAATATGATAAGCGGAATAATTGGCTTTAGCGATTTGCCCATCATGGAAAAAGGTATTTTTGAAAGTACAAATGCCAAAACTGCAAATACCACACCGGGAATAAGCGAAGGAATTTGAGATGATGCAAAAAGCATCACGATAAAAATAAGCGTAATTATGATTTTGTATCTCGGGTCAAGTCTGTGAACAATGCTCGTGCCCGGAAAATACTGTCCAATGGTGATATCTCTCAGCAAGATTTTCCACCTCGCTTTTCAAGATATTCAAGCACAAGTTTTTTGGCATAATTTACGGTGTAAATCTCCTCACCAATATCAACGCCCTTTGCTTTTAAGGCGTTAAAAACCCTTGTAATTTGCGGAACATCAAGCCCCATTTGCTGTATCTGCTCGGATTTTTCAAAAACATTTGCTGTTTTGTCAAAGCAGAATACCTCGCTGTTGTTCATAACAAGCAGCATTTCGGCGTATTTTGCAATATCTTCCATGCTGTGCGAAACAAGCAAAACGGTGCAGCCTGTTTTTTTGTGATATTCCTTTATCAATGCAAACACGGTATCTCTGCCCTTGGGGTCAAGACCGGCTGTAGGCTCATCAAGAATCAGCACTTCGGGACGCATTGCCATTACACCTGCAATTGCAACCCTGCGCTTTTCGCCGCCTGAAAGCTCAAACGGGGAGCGATCAAGGTAATCAAGCGGCAAACCGACACTTTGCATAGCTTCAACCACGCGCTGTTTTATTTCTTCTTCTCCAAGACCGATATTCTTCGGTCCGTATGCTATATCTTTAAAAACGCTGTCCTCAAAAATCTGATATTCGGGATATTGAAATACCAGACCGACTTTAAAGCGTACGTTGCGGATATTCTTTTTATTCTCCCAAATATCTACGCCATCAAGATATATCTTGCCCGATGTTGGCTTTAAAAGTCCGTTAAAATGCTGTATCAGCGTAGATTTGCCCGAGCCCGTATGCCCGATTATTCCGACAAGAGAGCCCGATTTTATTTCTATATTTATATTATTAACCGCAGTTTTTTCAAACGGCGTGCCTATGCCATAGGTATAGGTCAGGTTCTCTGTTCTGATTGTTGCCATAAATTCAAAATATTCCTTTTTATGTTCTTACAAATTGATTATATTATGATTTTAAAAGCTTTTCAAGCTCTTCAATACATTCTTCTTCAGTAATAATATCGCTTTTAATGTTGTAGCCTGCGTTTTTCAGTTCGTGACAAAGCTCAGTTACTTGCGGCACGTCAAGACCTGCCTTGCGCATTGCTTCAACATGGCAAAAAATCTTTTTAGGGACATTATCCGCCAAAACCCTGCCGTTATCAATAACAATAACTCTGTCAGCTTTTGCCGCTTCGTCCATAAAGTGCGTAATCATCACGATTGTTATGCCGTATTCACGATTAAGCTTACGCACGGTTTTTAAAACCTCACGCCTGCCGATAGGGTCAAGCATAGCCGTAGGCTCATCAAGCACAATACATTCGGGACGCATTGCAATAATACCCGCAATTGCCACACGCTGTTTTTGTCCGCCCGAAAGCTGATGCGGTGAATGCATTTTAAAATCGTACATTTTAACGGCTTTTAATGCCTCATCAACACGCTCACGCATTTGCGCAGGTTCAACGCCTAAGTTTTCAAGCGCAAAGGCAACATCATCTTCAACAATTGTTGCAACAAGCTGATTATCGGGGTTTTGAAAAACCATGCCGACCTTCTGACGTAAATCAAACAGCGTTTCCTCGTTTTTTGTGTTTATGCCATCAACGATAACATCGCCGTTTGTGGGCGTAAGTATACCGTTTAAATGCTTTGCCAATGTAGATTTTCCCGAACCGTTGTGACCCAAAACAGCAACAAATTCGCCTCTTTTTATCTCAAGCGAAATATTGTGCAGTATTTTTACATTTTGTTCGTCCTTATCGTATGATTCATACTCAAACGAAAGGTTTTCAACGCTTATAAATTTCTCCATAACTCAAATGTTCCTAAAAATCAAATAAAAAGCTTTAAATAGCACCGTTTGCCGTCCAAACGGCAGTTGCACCGCACGGCAGAACGCCGCCCGTTTCAACCGGCAGACCAATTTCATCTGCGGAAACCTTGCCTTCAAATTCCGGCACAAGCACTTTTTGCAGAATAAACGCCATAACCGAAGGCGAAAGTCCCGTTGTGTAGCTGTTAACCAAAAAGAAAAGCGGATTA
The DNA here is from genome assembly GCA_045541475.1 of Oscillospiraceae bacterium. Taxonomy (GTDB): domain Bacteria; phylum Bacillota; class Clostridia; order Oscillospirales; family Ruminococcaceae; genus RGIG3077. The sequence goes on along the minus strand of JAZQJI010000001.1, from coordinate 78,604 downwards.
TCGCTTAAAACGTTCTTACAAAGTGCAATCAAATCGTAAATCGAATTTTCAAGCTTCCACACCTCGCCGTTAGGCCCTCTGCCGTATGAAGGCGGGTCCATGATGATAGCGTCATACTTTTTGCCGCGTTTAATTTCTCTTGTAACAAATTTTTCGCAGTCGTCAACAATCCAGCGTATAGGCTTGTCATCCAGCGCAGAAAGCTTTGCATTTTCTCTTGCCCATTGCACCATGCCCTTAGCGGCATCGCAGTGGCACACGCTTGCACCTGCCTTTGCGCACGCAAGTGTAGCACCGCCCGTGTAGGCAAACATATTAAGCACGTTTATGGGGCGATTTGCATTTTTGATTAAACTTTGCATAAAGTCCCAATTCACAGCCTGCTCAGGAAAAAGCCCCGTATGCTTAAAGCCCGTGGGTTTTATGTTAAATTTCAATCCGTTGTATGATATTTCCCAGCTTTCAGGGAACTTATTTCTCACCGACCAGCTTCCGCCACCCGATTTTGAACGCATATAGTGCGCATCGGCGCTTTGCCATTTATCGCTTAATTTATCGCTTTTCCATATTATCTGCGGATCGGGGCGGATTAATGTAACGTTGCCCCAACATTCAAGCTTTTCGCCGCAGTATGTATCAAGCAGTTTGTAGTCATTCCAATTGTCTGCAATTCTCAAAATAAATACTCCGTTATGATTTTGTTTGTGATTTTTTCGGCGGTCTTACGCGCTCTTTAATTTTTTCTGCAATTTTCATTGCATATTCGTTTATCTCATCAAAATTTTTGCCTTCAACAAGCACCCTTATTGATGTGTTTTCATCGCTCGAACATTCCCGCACGATTATTCTTGCATTTTTGCCAAGCTCTTGCGAGCATTTTTCTATATAATCAACAAGCTTTTTGTCGTTTTTCCATATTTCTTTGCATTTCGGGTTGATTTGTATATTAAGTACAACCTGTCCGCAGCGTTCCATTGTGCTTGCAAGTTCTGATAGTTTTTTGCCACTGCGCACCATAACCTCAATAAGACGCAGCGCTGTCAGCTGTGCATCGCTTACGGGGATATCAGCTTCAAAGAAAATATGGTTATTGGCATCACCGCCCAGAGAATACTTAGAGTTAAGCATTTTTTCTGCAATATTTCTTTCACTGTTTTTTGCGCACACAACGTTGCAGCCAATACTCTCACAAAGATTTTCCACACCTAAGTTTGTGGCGGTTGATGTAACAACCGTGCTTTCTTTCAAAACATTCTGCGATTTGTAAAACTGTGCAAAAATCGACAAAAGTCTGTCATTGTCAACAACGGCACCCGTTTCATCAACAACACCGATTTTATCGCCTTCGCCGTCAAAAACAATGCCTGCGGCATAGTGTTTTTCCACAACATAGTTCTTTATGGCGGCGGTATTGCTTTGCCCCCATATACAGTTTGTGTTGGTTCCGTCAGGTTCGGCGTTGATAATATCGCACGATGCACCCACGCCTTCAAAAACATTTTTTGCCGTGTATGAGCAAGCGCCGTTTGCACAGTCAACAGCCACCTTTACGCCGTGCAGATGCGTATTTATCTGCGAGATGATTTTTCTGTTGTAATCCCACTGTGCTTTTGTGTCAATAATTTGTCTGCCAAGCTGTGCGTTTGTGATATTTCCGGGAATATCCGCAGCAGTTGCGGCAAGCTGTTCAATTTTTTCTGTTTCATCGCAAGAAAGATAAAAACCCGATGACGAAAAAAGGCGGATACCGCTGTGCTGTCTGTCTTCGGGGGAAGTGCAAAGCATTACGCCCATATCGGCTTTGTGCTTTGGTACAAGATATGAAATCGCAGGCATAGGCACAACACCAATCCTTATGCAATCGCCGCCTGCGCAGGTTACACCTGCAACAAATGCCGCTTCAAGCACCTCGGATAAGCGCTGAGTATCTCTTCCTACAAGAACAACGGGCTTTCTGTCTGTTTTCTGGTTGATAAAAAGACACAAAGCCCTACCGTAATTCAAAAGTGATTCGCAGCTCAGCTCCTGCACGGCATTTGTTGAGCTGCGGTTTGTTTTTGCAAAACCATTCATTAAATATACTCTCCAAAAAAACAAGGCAAGGTAAATTTGCAAATAAAATAGTTTTAGTCTTCAAAAGTTAACTGACCGCCCAAAGTGTCGGGCACCTTAATACCTAAATGCGCATAAGCTTTTGCGGTTACGCAGCGTCCCTTGGGGGTGCGCTTTAAAAATCCGAGTTGCATCAGGTACGGCTCACAAACGTCTTCAATCGTAACGCTTTCTTCACCAATAGCCGCCGCCAATGTATCAAGTCCAACCGGACCGCCGTTGTAGGCACTTATCATCATTCTTAAAAGTTTTCTGTCTAAAGAATCAAGACCTAATTTGTCAATTTCAAGCTTGGTCAGCGCCAAATCTGCAATTTCGGCGGTGATAATACCATCGCCGATAACCTCGGCAAAGTCACGCACACGCTTTAAAAGTCTGTTAGCTATACGCGGTGTGCCTCTTGCACGTCTTGCAAGCTCAAGTGCGCCGGTGGGGTCACAGCCGATGCCCAACGTTATTGCGTTTCTGGAAATAATCTGCGCAAGCTGTTCATCGGTGTATGGCTCCATGTGCAGCAAAACGCCGAATCTATCACGCAGAGGGGGTGAAAGCTGGCCTGCGCGCGTTGTTGCGCCGACAAGAGTAAAGGGCTGGATATCGAGCCTTACCGAGCGTGCTCCCAACCCTTTTTCAAGTATAATGTCAATAGCTAAATCTTCCATTGCAGGATAGAGGATTTCCTCTACCTGCTTTGAAAGACGGTGGATTTCATCTATGAAAAGAACATCGTTTTTTTCAAGTGTTGTTAAAATTGCCGCCAAATCACCCGGCTTTTCAATTGCAGGGCCCGATGTTGTGTGTATGTTAACGCCCAATTCTGAGGCAATGATATTGGCAAGCGTAGTTTTACCCAATCCGGGCGGGCCGTAAAGCAAAACGTGGTCAAGATGTTCGCCGCGTTTTTTTGCCGCCTGAATATATATTTTCAGATTTTCTTTAACCTTATCCTGACCGATATAATCGGAAAAGCATTTAGGTCTTAAAGAAAAATCAGTTTCGCTGTCATTTTCTATGCATTCCGGTGCAACTATCCGGGCTTCAAAATCCATTTCGCCGGATTCAATCAAAGGGCACAGCTCCTTTCTTTAAAAATCCATTTTATCAGAGCGCATTTTTGCTGCGCGAGAATAGAATGCAGAATGAGTATCTGCAATTTTGCGGATGTTTTCATTCTCGTAACTGATAAATAGCAAATCACTGCAATCAAACTGCTTAGCAACAAGCTTTATCATCTCGGAGAAAAGTGACTGATGGCTTCCGTCAAAATCAACCACAACAATAAGTTTTTCGTTTTCGCCCTTGCGCTTCATACCTACAAAAAATGCCTTGCGGACATTTTCTTTTTTCTGGAAGAAGGGGATAAGCACCTTTTTAAGAGTTTCAGGTGTTCTTGTGGGGCGGCCGTATTCAACATCACCTGATGTATCAAACGGGATTTCCCACGGTTTTAAAGCCTGCTTGGATTCGAAAATAAGCTTTGCAATTGTTTTTGAACTGAATTTTTTATCCGATGTACCGGGGTTCATAACGGCGCCTGCACCGTTAATAATCTTAAAAAGTTCAAGGCAGTTGATTTTTTCAAACGAAACCTTTGTTTTTGCGTATTCGTGCAAAAGCTTTTCCTTTGTGAAAAAAGGCACAACGGGCAAGCCCTTTTCAGAGGGCTGAGCGAATATTTCAAGTATGCCGTCATGCAAAAGGCCCTTTTCCTTGCCGGCAGGCGTGCAAATAACATAAACGGTTTCAGAAAGAACCGCATTGATGAATTTGTCTTCGGGGCATCGTCCTGTACTTGCTGCTGTCAGGATTTCGATAAGGCTGGTATATCCCTCGTTTACCATAAAACACCTCATTCATCGTGGAAAAAGCCACGACGCCGTACTTTGCGGCAGACGGCTTGCCGAGATTTTTTATATAAAGAACGCAAAACAGAAAGCAAAGTTCTATCTTGCCGAAAGTGCCTTTAACACCTGCTTGATGATATCCTGCGAAGGCGCGGAGCAATCAAGCTTTGAAATAATTGGCATTACTTCGTTTTGGGTATAGCCCAAAACCATTAATGCCGAAAGTGCATCGGAAACGTTTGTGCCATCAGTTGATTTAACGGCAGTTTCCAAAACAACCGTTGCGGGAGTTTTCTCTTTAGTGATTTTGTCTTTAAGCTCAAGCACAATGCGCTGTGCGGTTTTTGCGCCAATACCCTTTACTCTTGTAAATGCCTTGTCATCGCCGGAAGCAATAAGCAGTGCTACCTGCTGAGCAGGTATTGAGGAAAGAATTGCAATAGCGGCTTTAGGTCCAACACCGCTGACAGAAATCAGTTGTATAAAACAGCTTTTTTCAAGCATTTCGGCAAAACCAAAAAGTTCAACGCCGTTTTCATAAATATGCATATATGTATAAAGCTTGGCATTGTCACCGATTTTGCCCAGCTTTGAAAGCGTATGCCACGAAGCTTTTGCGCAGTAGCCAACGCCTGCACATTCAATCACAGCACAAGTATCATCCTTGTGGATTAACGTGCCGTTTAAACTATATATCAAAAGGTAACACCCTTTCGTTAAAATCTCAATTTGCCTAAATTTGCCCTTTTTGAGTTGTAACCGTGGCAGATTGCAATTGCAAGGGCATCTGCTGCATCATCCGGTTTTGGAATATCGGATAAATGCAAAAGCCTTCGTGTCATTTCCATAACCTGATGCTTTTGCGCCGTACCATGACCTGTTACAGCCTGTTTTACCTGCAATGGAGTATACTCAAAAATTTCAACGCCTTTTTGTTTAGCTGCCAGCAAAAGCACACCTCTTGCCTGCGCTACATTAATGGCGGTTTTTTGGTTTGTGTTGAAATAAAGCCGTTCAATCGCCATGCAATCGGGCTTGTATTTATCAAGCAAAAATGAAATGTCATCATAAATGCTTACAAGCCTTTCGTTAAAATCGGTGTGAGCTTCAGTAAGCGAAACACCAAATTCAAGCGGTGTAAACGCATTATTTGCATAATCAAGCACACCAAAACCCACAATTGCATAACCTGGGTCAATTCCGACAATACGCAAGCTTTTTCTCCTTAATACACAGCCAAGATATCCCAGCCATTATAATTATAATAAGTATATCACGCAACGGCTTTTATTTCAAGTCGTTTAACACAAAATTTAATAGTTCTATATCCATTTTGGTGAAATTTACAAAAACACAACAAGCAATTTGTAAAGTTAAACCAAAGCACAATTTTTGCACAAAATTTATTTTTAAAGATAGCTCTCCCAAATTTCAGGGCAATATCCCACGCACGCTTTTTTGCCGCAACGGACAATCGGCGTTTTTATCAGCATTGGGTTATCAAGCAGTTTTTCAAATTTTGCATCGTCAAGCAGGTATTTTATCATGCAGTAATCTTTTGATTTTTCGTCAATGATGTTTTCAATACCGCCGATTGCAGAAATTACGTTTTTCAATTCGCCCGCACTCATGCCCTTGATTTTAAAATCAATAAACTGGAAGTTTACGTTTCGTTCTTTAAAATAACGCTGTGCTTTTTTTGTATCAAAGCATTTTGCTTTGCCGAAAATTTGTATAGTTGCAGCCATAAAAAATTCACCCAAAATAATTATATCACAAAGCTTTAAACTCGTCAAGAAAAGCCACGCTTGACTTTTTTTGCAAAAAGTTTTAAAATGTATTTTTGGAAAAAAAGAAAACGGAAAAGAGGATTTTTAAGTTGAAAAAATTTGAAGTGGACGAATTTGAGGTTTTTGACGCACATTCGCATATATATCCTGATAAAATAGCACAAAAGGCGACTGATGCTATTGGCGATTTTTATGATATAAAAATGTATTCCTGCGGCTCTGCCGATTTGCTTTTGCAAAGCGGAAGCCAAATAGGCACAAAAAAATATCTTGTCTGCTCTGCGGCAACTGCGGCACACCAAGTAAGCGGCATTAACGATTTTATTAAAGCGCAGTGCGATTTGCATGAAGAGTTTTTTGGCTTTGGCACTATGCACCCCGATTTTGAAAATATAGATGCAGAAATTGATCGTATGCAGAAAATGGGCTTGCATGGCATTAAGCTGCACCCTGATTTTCAGCTTTTTGATATAGACAGCGAAAACGCCTATAAAATTTATGAAGCGGCGCAGGGTAAAATGCCGATTTTATTCCACACAGGTGATAACAGGTACGATTATTCACTGCCTTCAAAGCTTGCAAAGGTATCAAAGGATTTTCCCAAGCTGCAATCAATTGCCGCACACTTAGGCGGGTATCGTCGCTGGGAGGATGCGCTTGATACGCTTGTAGGGCTTGATAATGTAATGTTTGATTGCTCAAGTTCAATGTCCATGCTTGATAAAGATTATGCAAAATCAATTATGAATAAGCTTGGACTTGACCGCATAATGTTCGGTACGGACTTTCCTATGTGGTCGCACAAAAGCGAGGCTGAGTTCCTGCTTTCTCTCGGATTTGAAAGAGAAGAGCTTGAAAAGATTTTTTCCGGCAATTTTAAACGCTTTTTCAATGTGTAATGCTTTTTGTTGTTATAATGCAAATATCCCGTGAAGAGTTTATCATTCTTCACGGGATATTTTTACCCCACAATACCAAAATCGGCAAGGATTATTCATTTACATAGATTTTTGAAAATGCTTGAGCAATGTTGAGAATGTGGTCGCCGATACGCTCAAAATCGGTAAGCAATTCAGAATAAAGCACGCAGGCTTCTTCGCTGCATTTTCCTTGTCGCATTCTTTCAAGATGCTGTTCGCGATAGTTTCTCGTCATATCGTCAATTTTTTGCTCTGCCATGGCAATTTCGGAAAGCCACTGTGTAATATCATCGGGACGATGCAGTACCTTGTCTATTGAATTTTTTGTTATTTGCTGCATCTGCGCAAGCTCATTACGCGCACCCTGAGAAAATTCAATTGATTTGCGTTTTATTGTGTTGGCATAACCTGCAATGTTGCAGGCATGGTCGCCAATGCGCTCGGCATTGCCCGTAATAAGAAAGTATCTTTCAATATCCGATGCATACTGACCGCTTTTGTCATCAGCCAAAATCTTTGAAATATACTGCGATATTTCGTTGTTAAGTCTGTCGATAACCTCTTCTGTTTCGTCGATTTTTGTCAAAGCCTTATCATCACCGTTAAGCACAATATCATAGCTCAAAGCGGCGTTTTCACCTGCAAGTGTAACCATGCGTTTTATCTCCTGCGAGAGTATATCAACGTGAACAGCCGATAAACCAAGTGTTGTAATACCTCTGCGGTATTCTTCTGTTAATGCGCTGATAGAACTTGTTGCAACGGCGGTGGTTGCATCGGGCAGAATTTTTTCGGCAGCCTTTGCAAGATATGTGCCGAAGGGCAACAGCAGCAGCGTTGTTGTAATGTTGAATACTGTGTGAGTGTTTGCAATTTGTGCAGAAATATTATCGGGTGTTATTCTTGCAATAATATCTGTAACAGGTGCGCTAAGGCAAAGCACGGTGAACAAAGCCGTGCCGATTAAGTTAAACATCAAATGTATAATTGTTGTGCGTTTAGCACTGCGGTTTGTGCCGATTGAAGCCAGCACAGCCGTTATACAAGTACCAATGTTTTGGCCAAAAAGTACAAACACTGCACTGTCAAATCCTATAAGACCCGTAGCGGCAAGCGTTTGAAGAATACCAACCGATGCCGATGATGATTGTATAACCGCAGTAAAAAGTGCACCTGCAAGAATGCCAAGCAAGGGGTTGGAGAATTTTGTCATCAGATTAACAAATTCAGGCACTTCACGCAAGGGTTTCATAGCAGAACTCATCATATCCATGCCGATGAACAGCACGCCTAAACCTGCAACGATTTTGCCTATATGATGAACCTTGGGCGATTTTAAAAACACAATTAACGCCACGCCGATAAAAGCAAAAAGCGGTGCAATAAGGTCAACGTCAAGTGCAATAAGCTGACCTGTGATAGTAGTGCCGATGTTAGCGCCCATTATAATCCAAACGGCTTGATTAAGTGTCATCATGCCGGAGTTTACAAATCCGACAACCATAACCGTTGTAGCGGATGAAGATTGAATAACCGCTGTTATGGCGGCGCCTACCGCAACGCCTAAAAAGCGGTTTGAAGTAAGCTTTTCAAGTATACTTTTCATTTTTTTGCCCGCAGCGGCTTCCAAACCGTCGCTCATCATTTGCATTCCATACAAAAACAGTGCCAAACCGCCAAGCAAGCCGAAAATTTCGGTAATTCCCATTGTGTCCTCCAAAAAATCTGGTAAGTAATAATATAAAGGCTTTTGCCATTATGATTATACTTGCACAAAAAGACACAGTCAATGCGTTTTACTGAGGTTTTACCATGATTTAACATATAACTAACATGAGCAAACACAGAATTAACACACAAAAAACAAACCCGATTAATCCGCAGATTAATCGGGTAAAAATGTTAATGTTTATATTAAGTTTTAATCGGCATAAACTGAATCAATACCGAGATGCTCTTCAAGAGTAAGACCGCTTTCGTAAAGTTCGGTTGCAAGCTCAATGCCTACGTAGCGGATATGCCACGGCTCGTATTTATATCCCGTTATGTCATCCTTGCCTTCGGGGTAGCGGATTATAAATCCGTATTCGTGAGCGTGTTCTGCCAGCCAAATAGCTTCGGGCGTGCCGATAAATGCATCGCTTACTTCGTTAACGTCAATTGCAAGACCGCTCTGGTGTTCGGAATGTCCCGCTCTTGCGGAGAACGTGTCAGCAGCTTCTTGCCCTCTGTTTGCAACGTAATTGCTGTAAAGTGTGGATTGTGTTGCGTAGGAGCGGTATGCTGATGAAATGTAAAGCGAAATTCCGTCATCGGAAGCGGCGCTTTTAAGCCCTAAATATGCAGAATAGCACATATCATCAAGACCATAATCGTTTGTGGATTGCGGTACGTAATCAACCGGCAGAGAGTAGGTTTTGTTTGCAACCATAACCCCATCGATAAAGGTTACGCCTTCAACAAGGCTATTGCTTGTTACCGTAACGTTTACGCTTGCGCTTAAGTTGGGGTTGTTTACAGATGTTACCGTAACAACACAGGTACCTGCCGATATTCCTCGGATATTTCCGTAAGCGTCAACAATTGCAACGCTTTCATCACTGCTGGACCAACGCTCGCTCTTATCCTTTGCGGTTGAGGGGAGCATTGTAACCATGGGCATTTCAATTTCCCAAATATCAAGAGTAATGTCAGTTACACTTAATGTTATTGCTTCAATTTCAACTTCCCAATCAATAACAAGTGCTGTTGTTGTGGTTGTTGTTGTGGTTGTGGTTACGGGCGGTGCAGTAGTTACAGCAGTTGTTGTTGATGTGGTGGTTGCCAGCATGCCCGTGTTGTGAACAACAACTTTAATTTCGGCAGAAAGTTTGCCTTCGGCATTAACCGCCTTTATTGTAACCTCGCCCACGGCAAGTGCGCTGATGTATCCATCGTTATCAACTGTTACTATCGAATCATCCGATGAAGAGTAAAGCAGTGTAGTATCAACAATATTGCCCGAGTTGAAATTGATGTTCAGGTTTTCACGCTGACCTATTTCAATATCATAAACATCGCTGTTAAAGCTTAAGGAATAGCCTGCAATGTCGGTTGTTGTATCCTTAACGGGCTTAAAATCCCTTATCAGAACAAAATAAACAGCAATGCCTATTGCAACAAGTGTAATGAATACTGCAAATGATTTTATTGTATTTATCTCATCATGAATGTTTTTTGTTTTGGTTTTTTTCATGAATAAAACTCCTAATCCAAAGGTTAATCAATACACAATAATTATATCAAACACCGCGTAATATGTCAACAAAAATCGAAAGCATTAAAAAAATAAATCTACATTTTTCATAAATGCAGATATACGGCATAAAATAGTAAAGCAACACTTATCTTAAAAATATGCAAAGGCAGGCTGATGTTTTATGCTAAAAAAAGATTTGCGTACAAAATTGATATTTCTCGCCATTCCGCTCGGTGTCGGGCTTTTGCTTGCGCTTGTTGTCAATTCCGATTTTGCGCTGTATCAAAACTTGCGGCAGCCTGCGTTTGCGCCGCCGCAGTTCATTTTCCCAATAGTCTGGACAGTGCTGTACATTCTCATGGGCATATCCTCGTACATGGTGTATTCAAGGCGCACTGATGCTAACGAAGTTGATGTGGGTGCAGCACTTATGCTTTATGCTTTATCGCTTATTCTCAACGTAGCGTGGGTATTATCATTTTTTAAGTTTCAAAAACTGCTTGCAAGCGTTGCAATAATTTTTGTGCTTGTAATTGTAATCTGCGCCATGATTTACGCTTTTTCAAAGGTTTCGCGTCTTGCCGCCGCTTTGCAGCTGCCCTATCTTGTGTGGAGCATTTTTGCGGCTTTTTTAAACCTTACCATTTATTTTTTAAACGATTAAAAAACTGTCTGTCAAATATGCCGGTGCCTTTTTGTTTAAGGTGTCGGCATAGTTTTTTGTTGCTGAAATATATGTGGCACAAACAAATATTTGCAATAAAATATTTGCATTGCCGTATTGCTTTTTTCTGTAAGAGGTGGTAGAATATATAACGATGAAAAACTAAAATTTAAAGCAGTAAAAGAGGGAGATGTTTGAAAATGAACGAAAAATTTCAGCATTTAATCGACCTTGACGATTACCCGATTGAATGGGTGAAAAAGGTTGTTGAACTTGGACATGATATCAAAGAGCATCCTACAAGATATATTCAGGCGTGCTCAGGCAAGATTATGGCAACGCTTTTTTATGAGCCTTCAACACGCACGCAGATGTCCTTTCAGACTGCCATGATACGCTTAGGCGGCAGTATTATTGGATTTGACAACCCTGCAACCTCATCCGTTTCCAAGGGTGAAAATCTTAAAGATACAACAAAAATTGTAAGCAGTTATGCTGATATTGTTATTATGCGTCACACGCAGGAAGGAGCTGCAAAGGCAGCTGCTTTAACCGCTGAGTGTCCCGTTGTCAACGCAGGCGATGGCGGTCATCTTCACCCTACGCAGACTTTAACCGACCTTTTAACTCTGCATGAAGAAAAGGGCAGACTTGATAACCTTAAAATCGGTTTGTGCGGTGACCTTTTAAACGGCAGAACGGTTCATTCGCTTTGCAAGGCGCTTTCAAACTTTGAAAATAACGAGTTTTATCTCATATCAACCCCTGAACTTCGTCTGCCCGCTTATGTGCGCAATATCATTACGGCAAACGGTTGCACTTATAAAGAGGTTAACACCATTGAGGAAATTATTCCCGAACTTGATATGCTTTACATGACGAGAATACAGCGTGAACGTTTTGCAAGCGAGGCTGAGTATTTCTCACAAAAGGATACGTATATTCTTGATAAAGCAAAAATGCAGCTTGCATCTGATAAATTAATCGTTATGCATCCGCTGCCAAGGGTGGATGAAATTGCTGTTGAAGTTGATGATGATGAGCGTGCACTTTACTTCAAGCAGGCAAGCTACGGCGTTTACGTACGTATGGCGCTTATTATGACCTTGCTTGATAATAAAGAACCCAAGGCTTTGCTTTGCGGTGAAAAGCACAAGGGCATTTCGTGCCACAACCCCAAATGCATTACTCGTTCCGAACTTTACCTGCCCAAAAGCTTTACACAAAACAGCGAGGGCAATTATGTGTGCGAGTACTGCGATGCCGTTATTGACCCCAAGGCATAAAATCAAATGCCTTTTAACCGAAAGGAACACAAATGTTTAAGGAGTATCTTGAATATAAAAAATCGGATCTTGCCGTTTTTGTAACGGCAGTGTTAAGTTTTGCAGTTCTTGCAAAAATCGGTGGCTGTAAATGGCTTTTTGTGATTATTGCAGTTGCGGTTTCGCTTGCGGTTTTTGCGTTTGCTTTGTCAAACGGATATAAAAAATATTTGGCAAAGCACGCAGAGCTTGAAAAAGCTATTGAAAACATAAAAAAACTGCCCGATGCTGAAAATATTTTTGATGAGGATTATATTGAAATCATCAAAGCGGTTAAAAAAACCGCCGCAAATGCGCAGAATAAAGCGGAGCGTGAGCGTGATGCGCTTTACAACTATTTTTCCGGTTGGTATGAAAAAAGCGTTGAATTGCGCAAAAATGCTGATGCAACCTTTGTGGAACTTAACAATGCGGCGTTGCACAACTATATGCTTGCGCTTTCGGGTGGATTTAAACCGCAAAGCGTTTCTGTTGATGAAATTGTGCGTGATTGCGTGATGAAGTACAATGCGCATTTTATGAACAAGAAAATTGGTGTAGGCGTGAAGAAAATCGGACTTAACGCAAACTGCGATGAAAGCGCAATAAGGTTTGTTATTGAACAGCTTCTTGTTGATTGTTTAATGCGTACCGAAAAAGGCGGTGTTAAGCTTTATGCCGATAAATCCGGCGATAATGCTTTGATTATCGAAGATTCCAGCGAAATAGCCCACACACCCGATGAACTCTTCGCCGTTAAAAACACTGGCGTGCATACAGTGCTTGCGGTTTGCAGAGCTATTGGGATAAATTGTGAATCGGCAAGCGAACCCGGCAGAACTGCTTTCAGACTTGAATTTAAATAACATAACAACACAAAAAGGACCTGAGAATGAAAATTCGTTCTCAGGTCTTTTTTATGTTTCAGCTTAAATTACAGTATTCGTCAAAGTAGCAATCAATGCGTGTTTTAATGTATTTGCCGTTGCCGTAAACATCAATCTTACTGATTTCTGCATTATCAAGCCAATCGGCGCAGGTTATGCGGTCACATAAATCCTCGCCCAGATATCCTGCATACTCGATATATTTTGAAAAATAACCTCGCATACAGAATTTCATTTTGTGCCCCAATGATATTGTGGGGTCGTTTAAAAACTGCTTGTCAAGAGAAATTTCCTTGTGTCGCACAATTGCACATTCATTAGCCAGGGCATTTGTACTGTTGTAAACGCCGTAATCGCCGTTTATATCCTGCATGTGATAATGACTTACAACCCTTCTGTAATCACGTAAAGTACCCCTTGATATAATATCCGTGGGCGTAACGGTTATTACATCATCGGGTGCAGACATTCTCACGCAGTTTGTACCCCTTATGTACGGGTATGTATCGTAAAGCTTTTGCGTCAGATTTTCCACAGCATTCCACATGGTAGAACCGTCTTTGCAGAAGATATAGTTTGCAATCTCTGCATCATCTTCGTAAGTGATTTCGGGTATGGTGTAATAATCCGTCATCAAAGAATTAAGCGAAATATCTGAAACAAGCCCGGGCGTCATCTGATTTTGAGTTAAAAGCGATGTAAACCCTTTTGAGTATATATCGTTTGAGTAAGTGTTGTTCTCGCATATATATTCGCAGGTATCCACAAGGCCGAAATGCACAAGCTTTGAATTTATATAAAGGCTGACGTAGGTTATAGGATAATCAATTTTGTAGCTGTTGTAAAATTTTAGGTGCAAATGGGTGTAAGGTGTGTAGCGTTCCTTTACAAAATGGAAGGTAAAACCGTTATTTAAAATTATGCCCGTTTTATTTTTTGTTGCTAAAATTGCATAAACATTATCAGTCATTTATGGGTCCTCCCGCATTGGTTACAGATACAAATTCAAGCTCAATTTCTCTTGATAAATCATCGTTTACGGTTGTAACGCGGTAAAAACTAAGCGACATGTTGTTAAAAACTATATTATCAATCGCAAAGCCTGCCACATTGCCGTTTTTCAGCATTGTATCAAATGCGTATGCCGGTGATGAATCGGCATATATCGAGCCCAAAATTTTAACTTTGCAGGCAAGCGGACCTGCGGCTATGTTCAATCGTTCCTTATTAAATGCCGCCTTTGTGGAATAATCGTATCTGCGCTCAACTTCATATTTTTTTACAGCAACACTAAAGCCGTTAACGGTAATCGAAATCTGTTTTTTGCTGTGTTTTATCTCTGCCATAAAAATCCTCCTTAGCTGTAAATGTAAATCGAATGTAGCGTAATCTGTGAAGAAAGCTCCATTCTGTCATAATCGGGGTTGATTTTTGCGGCGCTGTGTTTTACTTGCGTTACCGCAAGCGATGATTTAAAAAGCTGTGCGCAGATGTCGTTTTCAAAGTAATCGCACAGCTGCTTAGGGTCGGTTTCGCAAGGCGCAAAAATATCGCACCTAAGCGTTGCCGAAACCTTGCGGTATCTGCACGAGCTTGTCTGGTAGGTTTCGCCTTCAAACGATATCGAATCAGCAGAGATTATGTAAAAAACATCATCGCCCCTGCCTTCAATTTCGGTGCCGTTCCAGCTCCAGTCTATCTGCGAATCGGTGTTTGCGGCAATCGCATCATAAACAGTTTTTACTATGCTGTCAAACAATGCCAATTGCAATCACCCCTTTGTCTGCATAAAATAAAAATCACGGTCTGCTAAGATATCTTCACAGTTTTTAAGCATTGTACAGAACATTGAAAGCGCAAGTTCCAATTTTTCACAAGCGTTGCGCGTTTGCGTAACCTTGCCGGCATAACTGTGTGCAAGCTTATCGCGTGATGCCGTTGCCTGAATGTAACGCAAATTTGCAAGTGCGGCGCACAAATTTATCACACGCTGCTGTGTTGTGTCGGTACCGTCTTTCAGTTTTGCTTCAACCTCGTTTACGGCACCTAAAATCAGCGGCAGATATAACGAAGTATTGCTCTCTCCCGAAAGCAGCGTAAAAGCCGTTTTAACATTATCTGTTGATATCATTTGGAATTACCTCCCGTAAATCAGATTTTATATTGCGAAAGATCTTTTGCCTGTACAGCCAGCTGCAAGCCCATACCCGAGTTTTCTGTTACAAGTTCTTTTTTTAAGCACAGCAATTCTTCAAGCGGCATTGCGCTAACTGCATTTGCAAAAGTTTTGCCAACAGCACCGTGCGCCTTTAAACAGCCCATTCTTTTTATGTCGTCAACAACGCTTTTTCTGTATTCTTCAATGCTGTTTTCAAGTCTTTGCAAGGCATCGTTATCAAAGCTTTTTTCGTTTGTATAATGCTTTTTAACGCCTGCATCAACCTGTGCGGGAACAGCCACAAAACTCCATTCGTAAGCGTCGGTAACGCCTTCCAAAACAGTGTGACATTTTGCGTTTGCGTAATATCTGCCCGAAATGTGCGAGCATTTACCTTTTTTTCTGTCCGCCCCGCAAATAGAGCATTTTTTTGTTGAGCACGAGCAGCTTATGCTGACTTCCTTTTTGATACCGCCGTCAATTTCTTTGATAAGGTCTGCGTTAGAATCGGTACGAATCATGTAAATCTGCGCCTTAAGGCAGGTATACTCCTCACCGCTAAGAGTTTTTCTGGAAGAATCTATTTCCAGATAGGTTTGAAAAATGCGTGCGTTTTGATTGCTTGAAGTTGGATTGTGGTCGAAGATGCCCGTTTTGCCTACAAATAGTTCGGAAAGCTTTTTTAAAGCATCAAGTGTAAATCTTTCGTTGTCGCGGTCAACCTCGTTGTCGCAAAGCACAGCTTCAAATACAAAAAGCTCGTCCGCTGTATGTTCTCTTCGTGTAAATTTGTTGATTTTATCAAGAATCTCCTTAGTTATTTCCATATAATAAAATTCGTCCTTTCGTTGATGTTAATGCGCTTTCTGCCGCTTCGCAGCAATTGTGCGAAGCGGCATTAGCGAATTTTATGCAGCCTTGTAAACAAGCATAACCGAAGCGGCAGGAATTACCTTCTGTGAGTTGAAGTAAACCGAAACAATTATGTTGTTTGTCAGCTTTGAAATCAGCTTTTCGTATTCAATAACAACGCCTGTTGTGTTGGTGATAAGCTGCAAAGCGTAATTTCTGTCAATTGCTACAATGCCGGTTCCTGTATATCCGCTTACTCTGTAAATCTTGGGACCGAATGGAAGCTGAATGCAGTTGACATCAGCCGCTTTGCATTCGGCAAGCTCGGGCAGGGCGGAGATTTTGCCGAATATTGAAGGAGATGCAAGAAGGGTTGTAACATTGTAATCAGAAATTTTTGAAGCAAGTGAAACCAAATCGGCGTAGCTGTATTCGCCCGAAACAGATGAAGAAATCTGTGTAGTGTCAGTAATAAGTGTTGTCATGCAATTTGTTACAATTGCATTGGCAATCATTCTGCCTATGGATTTTAACGTGCAAGCGAAAAGCTCAAGCTTCTGATTGCAGATAACTTCGTAGGGAGCTGTAATCATTCTGCCGTATTTAATAAGTTCAATGCTTTCTCCCTGCTTGATAGCAGTTTCGGGGAAGCTGCTGCCTGCCGCAAGAGGTGTGGTGTAGGGTGCGCTGCCCGTAACGATGCTGTATCCTCTGAAATCGTAGCCGTCGCACTCACTGTTAACTGCAATAATTTCTTTAAGTACTGTACTGTTCATGCCTGCAACAATTGCTCTTCTGACAAATTCGGGAAAGAGAACGGCTGTTTGACTGGTTTTGAAGAACTTATCAACGGTATCGCAATCGGCACCGCTTGTGCGGATATTAAATCGCTTAAGCTGTCTTTCGTAGGCATCAAGGCCTGCAAGCTCTGTACCGATATAAGCGGAATCGGGGTCAAGCTCGGTAAGTGCCTGTGTAAAGTTTTTTCCTGAAATGCTGTAAAGTGATTTTTCAAGTTTAATGTTGTTGTACATAAGTATATTTTCCTTTCTGTTTGTAAATTAGTTTTTGTTTGTGTTCAAGGCCTGCTCAATTTGCATGGCTTGTGCGTTGTAAAGTCTTGCCTGCGCAAGCTCTGTTTCGTCCTGAAGATTAATGTTGTCCCATATTACTGAAACCTCATTATCAAATCCGTTAAATCGCAGATAAGTCTGCGCAATTTTAACAATTGCCGGCGTGATTATTCTTCGGTAGTATTCAAGCTCCGATGTAAGAATATCTGCTTGTTGTGCCGACATTCTTTCGGTAGATGACCAGCTTAATCCAAGCAAAAACGGCGGTATGCCAAGCTTTGCCACAAGCTGTTCAAGCAATTGCCTTACAGGTATTTCGGTGTCAATAATCTGGTTGTCAGCGCCAATGGCCTTTATCTGCACATCACCCACAGCGATAAAATCCCTGATTTCACCATACTGTGCCGATTGCATTCCCTCACTCCACTGCTGCGCTATCTGTTGTGCTCTTTCCTTAGCAAAAGCACCATCTTCGGCACCCTTGCAGGTTATTGAATAGCGCACGTTGCCAATACGGTCAAAATTCTGCCCTATGCACTCATATATTCTCATCAGAATAGAACTTAGCGCAGGCAGACCGCGTAGAATGGATTTTCCGTACACTTCGCCGTTTTGTGCCCCTAAAGTTGTAAACAATATCAACTCAGGGTGCGATATGTTGTAGCCGTTTCCGTCTGCATCAAAGTAGGTATATTTTCTGTCAAAAATATTCTTGCCCTGATTTACTTCAATGCGGCTTACATCTGCATTGTAAAGTCCGCAAAAAGTTGCTGTTTCAGGAGAAACAACCATTTCGCCGGCAGCATTTCCAAAAGTTAGCAGACTATCAAGATAGCTGTCGACAAACATACCCAGAGATTTTCCTGTAAGTCCAACGGGTACGTTCAACACAAAGTAATCAAGCAGACTTTGTGCAGCCTTACAATCGGTGCGCAGCGAAAAACCACCTGTAAGCCTTACAATTTTGTTAATAGCGGCATCAATAATCGGCACATTGCGCCGCAGTCCCTCGTAAAGATTTTTTTCATACGGGTCAATCGCAAAATCAGTAAAGTTCACATTATTGCCTCGCCGTGAGGATTGAATGGCATAAATTGTGTTCGCTTTGTCTTCCTTTTGTTTAAAATTAAAAAACTTTGCCAATATTTCACCAACTTTCTATTTTGCCGATGGTCACCTTCCGCTTCTTTTCACGCTGATAGCAAATGCATTGCCGCTTTTTTCGGGCGGACTTATAACCGTTGATACAAAGTATCTGATATCATCCATAGCGTGATCGTTTTTCTTGATGGGAAAGTCTTTTTCGGCGTTCTCGTTCCATGAGTAAAGCGAAAACTCACGGATACTGTCTTTGCAGCGGCTTGAAAAGAATAACCTGTTGCTGTTTATGCAGTCGCTTACTCTTCCAATTCCACTTAACACATCATTTTTTGCGGGTATTACTTTAAATTTGCCATGTCGTCTTATACACTCAATAAAACTTGCGGCTGAAGGGTCAATAATAACCGCTCTGATGTCTTTGCTTTCTGAAAGGCGGCACAGCTGCTCGTAGTGCTCCTCGTCGGTACGGCACAATCCTTTAATGCGTGAATCGTAGTAGTATTCGTCAATGCGGTACCACTTACCGTCACATTTGCCCCACAATCCAAATGAAGAAGGGTTTACGGTTCCGTAATCGCAGGATATGTAGTATTCTTCAAAACTGCATGGCAGTTTTCGCACAACATGGATATTTTCGTCAAACATCGGATAAACCAGACCGCTTGAGGCCGTCCATTTTCCCAGAATAAATCTGTCATAAAAAACGCCGCTGTACATTCTTTCGTAACGCTTTTTAACTGCGTTGGAAAGTGAAGGGTTATCATCCATTGTAAAGTGCAAACGCAAAGCGTTTTTTTGCTTTCTCTTTTGTATCCATTCCTTATAAAACCAATGTGACGGATGCTCCGGATTGCACGAAAACCACAGTCTTGAACCGCTTAGCGAGCATCTTGCAACAGCCTGCTCCACAAAGGAACGCGGCATCAGGGCAACCTCATCTAAAAAAAATCCGCCGAGCGTAATGCCCTGTATAAGTGCCGCCGAGCTTTCGTCCTTACCGCCAAAAAGATAAAACCTGTTAACTTTATCGCCTAAAGTCACATCAATGTAGTCACGGCTTACCTTTTCAGTACATTCAAATCCGAGTGATTTAAGATTGCTTATGAGCGGCGTTATGATATTGCGTCTAAGCGCCGTTATTGTTTTTCCCGCCATTGCAAAACTTGTGTCAGAAAATTCGGACATTGCCCACACCACAAATCCAAGCGACATAGCAACAGTTTTGCCGCTTCGCACAGCACCATCGCAGATAATTGCATCATATTTTGAATAATCACGCATTGCCCACCATCTCATCGCCAAATGCTGTTTTGGGGAAAACTGTTTAAATTTCGTGCTCTGCCTCCTCCTCTCGCTGATATATTTCGGAAGAGTCTTTAAGCGCATTGATAAGTCCCAATGCGTCGGAACGCATATTTAAACTGTGAGAAAGCTCAAATAACTTTTCCAACGCTTTTTGCCTGTCAAACAGCTTGATTTCAACGCCGCCGCCCTTGATTTTTTTGATTTCACTTACGTTGAAAAGGTCAAGCCTTGCAATCTCTTCCGGTAAAGGCGCCTGCTCGCAGAACATAAGCTTTACTGCGTCGTTTGCATTGCCGAAAGCAAGCCTTTTCAGACCTGTTTCAACAAGTCTTGAAGCATTTTCGCTTTGGCAAAGATTTTCAACAAGCTCTTTGCACCATTTTTTCGAAAGGGCTTTAAGTCCGCACACAATTGCTTGGCTTTGGGGGAAGCCCGCCTTGATTGCGGCGTCCTCAACGTTTCCGCTTCGCGCATAGTAGTAGCAAAAAAGTCGCTGCATTGCTTTTGTTTCTTGCTGCATAGTTTTCATTCCTTTACAAATAATTTTGAATTGAATTTAGCATAACGCCTTTCACACATAGTGCAAAAACGGGCAAATGTTGCGCAAAACTATGCAACTAAGAATTTTTAATTTTTACGTCAAATCAATATTTGTAGCAATTGCTAAAAATGCGAACAGCAAATTGTGCATATATGCCAAATAAAAAACGGCAAGCCGCCAAGCTTTGCCGATTGATTGACTAAAGTAAGAATTTATGATAATATTTTTTATATATAGATTATAAAGGAGCGTGCGGATTTGCATGAAACTAAAAGCGTTAGCGTGCCTTGCTTTATCGGCTGGTATTATAAATATGTCGGGTTGTGCTTATTTTGAATATTTTACCGACGGCAGATATGATGACCACGACTTTTTTGGCTTAAGCGAGCCTGAAAAGTTCTCCGACCCCGAGGATTTTGAATACACAGTAAGTTCCGGCGGCGTTGTTATAAGCGACTATATCGGAGATGATGAGGAAGTTGGTATACCCTACCAGATAGACGGCTCAGACGTTGTAGGCATAGCTGATTTTGCCTTTTCTCAAAAAGATATTACAGGAATTTATATTCCGTCAACAGTGGTTACAATCGGCAAAAACGCATTTGATGGCTGTAAAGACCTTAAAGCTGTTCAGTTGCCTTCAATGGTAAATTCAATCGGACAGTATGCTTTCAATCTCTGCACGTCGCTGCAGCAGGTAAGCATGCAATGCGAAATTACCGAAATACCGCAGTATGCTTTCAGCGGTTGCTCATCGCTTTCGGATATTACTATCGCTTCAAGCGTTGAGGTTATCGAAAACTACGCCTTTGCAGACTGCACTGCTCTGACAAGCTTTCAGATACCGACCGAAACAACAAGGATAGGCGCGTATGCATTCAGCAATTGTTCTTCGTTGCGCAATTTGGGTATGAATACTAAGCTTCAAAAACTTGATAACTACGCTTTTAACAGGTGCACAAGCCTTAGCTTTAATGATTTGCCAAAAATGCTGCAAACCATTGGTGATTATTGCTTCTACGGCTGTACATCGCTGCGTTATTGCTCAACTTATGAAGCTACAATGTATATAGGCAGCTTTGCTTTTGCCGCCTGCCCGGAATTCTATCATCTTACAATTTATTCGGCGTCAGCAACAATCGGTGCAAGCGCGTTTGCTAACTGTAGTGCCGAAATGACAATCCGTTGTCCTGCAGGCGCAACGTCGGTCATTGCGTACTGCAATTCAAACAATATTGCCGTTCAAGATTTAAGTCTGTATTAATCAAGCAGGATTATAAGGAGATTACATAGTATGAAAGCAAAATTTCACATACCCGATTTTACTCGCAACTTTGCGCTTAACATGGCGCTTACAAAATTGATTAAAGAGCGCCCCGATTTATTCCGTGAAGGTGTAGAAATAGCCTCGGTTTACGGCGAATTTCCGCCGTCGCTTTGGAACGGCGGCAGAACCGTCGGTGGAAGAACGGACAGACCTTTTATGAAAGAAGTTTTGAAACGCTTTAACGCATTGGGCATTCCGTGCCGATATACCTTCACCAATCCGGATATCACCGAAAAAGACTTGAACGATGCGCATTGCAATGCAGCCTTAAAGCTTGCTGATAACGGGCTTAACGAGGTTATTGTTTTTTCACCATTGCTTGAAGAGTATATCCGCAGCAATTATCCAAATTTCAAAATCACATCATCAACCTGCAAGCAGATAGAAACTATGGAAGGTGTTTTGGCAGAGCTTGATAAGGACTACAACCTTGTTGTGCTTGATTACAACTGGAACAACCGCTTTGATGAACTTGAAAAAATTCCCGATAAAGCACGTTGCGAACTGCTTGTAAACGCTTGCTGCACACCCAAATGCACACGCAGGGGCGAGCATTACCGTGTGCTTGCAGCTAATCAGAGAGAGTTTGTGCGTTGTGTTAAATTTGGCGAAAAATATAAGTCAATCCCGTTTGAATGTCCGCACATGAATAAAACCATATTTGAAATTAAGGATTATTCAACCCACATCACTCCCGATGATATCTGGGAAAAATACATACCCATGGGCTTTGAAAATTTCAAAATTGAGGGAAGATCATCGCACATGTTCAACCTTATCGAAACCTATATGTACTACATGGCAAAGCCCGAATGTAAGGACGAAGCAAGGTTTATTTTGCTGATGACGCTTGCTTCAAGTAAAAATATCGTTATTAATTGATAACAGATATGGAAAATACAACCAAAAGGGTAAAGTGTGTATGCGGCATTATGGCAGCGGCAACTGTAATCATATTCGTATTAAGCAAGGTGTTGAGCAAGGTTGAGTGCAACTACACCTACAAGTATATTTCCGGCGAGATTACGACGTTCTCATGGCATAATACTTATTCGATTGCTTTAGGCATTGTTTTTGCGATGTTTACAATTGGTTTTGTATATTCGTGTATTGCAATGGTTATAGCAAAGCTAAAGCATAAAGCAAAAATAATGAAATTGTTTTTGCTTACAACGGCTATGTATTTTATGTCGGTATTGTTTGTGTACGTCAGCCTTATCAGTGTGGTTAATACAAGCGAGCATGAGATATATGATACTGAGTGGTATGAGTTTAGCGACGGCAAGCATACGATTGTTGTTGAGGAAAAATCGTTTTTGCTTTACGGCGGCGGTGTGATTTATCAGGTGGATAGCGAAAACAATGCTGAAATTATCTCAAGGTTCAGTACTGATGACGGCGGAAGAAACCACGGCGATTATGAAATTGAATGGCATGAAGATTATTTTTTGATTACATACAATAATTTTTCTGCGGAATCATCTAAGGTTACCAAAAGGGTAAGCTTTGCTTATCGGAATTAATTAATGCAAAATAAAATAACGCAGTATCGGAAAAAATATATCCGATACTGCGTTTATTTTTTGCGTTTGGGGTAAAAATATCAAAAAAAGCAAAAGGGGAATTGTCATGAACAGCAAAACAGAAATTGATATACTTGTAGAAAAGGTTAAAATTGCACAGCAAAAGTTTGCCGATTTTCCGCAACAAAAGCTTGATGAAATCTTTAAGGAAGCGGCAAAAGCGGCGTGCGCACAACGCATACCATTGGCACAGCTTGCCGTTGAGGAAACGCAGATGGGCGTTTTTGAAGATAAGGTGATAAAAAACCATTACGCTTCCGAATTTATTTACAATGCATATAAAAACGAAAAAACCAGCGGTGTTATTGAAAATGATGAAAGTGCAGGCTTTGTGCGAATTGCCGAGCCGATTGGCGTCATAGCCGCGCTTATTCCCACAACAAACCCTACGTCAACAACAATTTTTAAATCGCTTATAGCGTTAAAAACAGGCAACGGTATTATTTTAAGCCCGCACCCTCGTGCTGTAAAATCAACAATTGCGGCGGCAAAAATCGTGCATGATTGTGCGGTAAGGCACGGTGCGCCGGAAAATATCATATCGTGGATAGAAGCCCCCTCAAAAGAAAAAACCGCCGAACTTATGCAAAAATGTAATCTCATTCTTGCAACGGGCGGCGATGCCATGGTAAAGGCTGCATATTCAAGCGGTACGCCTGCAATTGGTGTTGGCGCAGGCAATGTGCCTGCAATTATTGATGACAGCGCCGATGTAAAAATGGCGGTAAACTCAATCATTCATTCAAAGTGCTTTGATAACGGCGTAATCTGCGCTTCTGAACAAGCCGTAATTGTCAGCGAAAAGATATACGATGAAGTAAAGCGGGAGTTTGAAAAACGAGGCTGCTATTTTCTTAAACCAAACGAAATCGAAAAAATGCGTAAGGTGATGATAAAAAACGGCTCAGTCAATCCCGAAATTGTCGGGCAAAGCTCTGCAAAAATTGCCAAAACTGCGGATATTCAGATACCCGATAACACAAAAATAATCATTGGTGAAATTGATAAATTTGATAAAAACGATCCGTTTTCGTATGAAAAGCTTTCGGTTATCCTTGCTATGTATAAATCCAATAGCTTCGATAATTCGGTAGAGCTTGCGCAAAAGCTTATAAATTCAGGCGGACTTGGTCACACAAGCGCAATATATCTTGATGAAAATACCTGCAAAGATAAGCTTGATAAATTTTCAAACGCAATGCAAACCTGCCGTATTGTCGTTAATTCGCCATCATCGCAGGGCGGAATAGGGGATATGTATAATTTCCGTTTGCCGCCGTCGCTCACATTGGGGTGCGGCTCGTGGGGCAAAAACAGCGTGTGCGAGAATATCGGCGTAAAGCATCTTTTAAATATAAAAACAGTATCTTTGAGGAGAGAGAATATGCTGTGGTTTCGTGTTCCGCAAAGGTTTTATTTCAAAGCTGGCTGTATGCGCTATGCTTTGCGTGAAATTGCGCAGGATATGGGCAAAACGCGTGCGTTTATCGTTACTGATGAATTTTTGTATACCGCAGGCTATACACGTGCACTGATTGATGAGCTTGAGTCTTTGAATTTTGAATACACCGTATTTTTTGATGTAAAAGCCGACCCTACGCTTGATATGGTAAAGCGTGGCGCTGATGATATGGCAAGATTTAATCCCGATGTAATTATAGCATTTGGCGGTGGCTCGGCAATGGATGCCGCAAAGCTGATGTGGGTGCTTTATGAAGAGCCGCAAGCGGATTTTGCCGATATGTCCATGCGCTTTGCCGATATCCGCAAGCGTATTTCAAATTTTGCCAACTTGGGAGAAAAAGCATATTTTGTGGCAATTCCAACCACATCGGGCACGGGCGCAGAGGTTACGCCGTTTTCTGTTATCACCG
Organism: Oscillospiraceae bacterium; assembly: GCA_045541475.1. Taxonomy (GTDB): domain Bacteria; phylum Bacillota; class Clostridia; order Oscillospirales; family Ruminococcaceae; genus RGIG3077. Next base: position 54,031 of record JAZQJI010000001.1, on the reverse strand, counting down.
ATGAAAAAACGGGCATAAAATATCCTTTGGCAGATTATTCCCTTGTGCCCGATATGGCGATAATTGATGTTAATCTGCACAAAAGTGCGCCGCCTTCGCTTACAGCCGCATCCGGCTTTGATGCTTTAACGCACGCATTGGAAGCATACGTTTCAGTGCTTGCAAATGATTTTACCGATTCAATGGCGCTGTATGCTATTAAGCTGATTTTTGAAAACCTGAACGAATGTTGCGTAAACGGCCAGAATAATCTGATAGCAAGAGAAAAAATGGCAAATGCAGCTTCAATGGCGGGTATGTCATTCGGAAATGCATTTTTAGGTCTTTGTCACGCAATGGCGCACAAGCTGGGCGCGTCTTTTGGGTTGCCTCACGGAATTGCTAACGCATTGATGATCGTACCTGTAATGCGCTACAATGCGTCTGAGAAACCTATGCGTATGGGCAGCTTCTCACAGTATCAATATCCCAACGCGTTGGAACGTTATGCTCAGATAGCAAAATATCTCGGCATAAGCGGTGCAGATGATAACGAACTGCTTGAAAAGCTAATAGAAAAAATAAATGCGCTCAAAGCCGAAATAGGCATCAAGCGCAGTATATCAGAATATGGGATTGATAGGGGAGAGTTTGAGCAAAAGCTTGACGAGCTTTGCCTTAACGCATTCGATGACCAATGCGTCGGTGCAAATCCCCGCTATCCACTGGTTTCGGAAATCAAAGAATTGTATCTTGAGGCGTTTTAAAGCTTTTACTGATTTTTTTTGATTTGTACAATATCATAAATCGCCCTGATTGTAAGTACAAGTAAAAGCACTCCGCCAAGAGTACCAACCAAAGCCGATGCAATTCTATTGCCTTTATTCATAAGGGTGATTGTACCCCAAACGGTTAACGTAATAATGCCGCCAAAAGTAAGGCATAGATAAATCATACAGGCGATTCTTTCCTTTTTGGTTGATTGCTTTTCGAACAGAATTTCAATAAGAGCATCAAAAAATATTTTAAAGAACTCGGCGAATATCTTGATTATAATTTCAAATATATCTTCCATTTAAACTAACCAATATAGTCGTTATTCTTGATTATTGTGTTTAAGAACGGTAAATCGATTTTTTCGATAGTCAATCAGCTTTGCATCTTTCATTCTGGCAAGCTCAGCAGATAATGCGCTTCTGTCGCACGCAAGATAATCAGATAGCTGTTGACGGTCCAGAGGTATATCGAAGGTATCGCTTGAGTTCAGCTCCATCTGTTCAGATAAATAAGACATGATTTTGCGTCGTAAGGTTCTTTGTGATATGTGATATACTTTTCTGGTTAGTTCAACGTTCTTTTTCGCCATGCATATATATAAATTACGCATGAATTGTATGTGGCATTTGCAGGTAAAAGAGCAAGGCGAAAATATTCTATCAGCGTCAATCAGCAAAACCTTAGCTTCGCTGCCTGCGCAAATAGACATATCAGCATTGTTTCCGCTTGCAAGGCTCATACCGAATATCTGTCCGCTTACAATCTGTGCCAACACAAAAAGGTTGCCGTGTTCATCTTCGCGAGTGATAAGCAATGTGCCATCAAGTACAACACCAAGCTTTTTAAAGGGCTCTCCTCTGCGCAGAACAGGTTCGTTCTTTTTGAATTTACGTTCTGTGCAATTAAGGCAGCTTAGCATTTTTTCAACTTCAGTTGTATTCATGTTGTTGAACAGTAACGTGTTGTTTGCCAAAAAATCAACTGTGGTCATAACATCACCTTGATAATTTATGTGTATAACGCAAAAAACGAGTTTCTATGAAAGAAACTCGTTTTTCTCGTGCGCGGTTTGCGCTTGGAGCGGATTACGAGGCTCGAACTCGCTACCTCCACCTTGGCAAGGTGGCGCTCTACCAGATGAGCTAAATCCGCATGGTGCCTCCGGGCGGAATTGAACCGTCGACACGAGGATTTTCAGTCCTCTGCTCTACCAACTGAGCTACAGAGGCTTGCATATATATCAAGGAGCGTTAACTCCTTGATATATGATGGCGACCGGAATGGGGCTCGAACCCACGACCTCCAGCGTGACAGGCTGGCGTTCTAACCAACTGAACTACCCGGCCTCGCAATTGGTGGGAACTACAGGGCTCGAACCTGTGACCCTCTGCTTGTAAGGCAGATGCTCTCCCAGCTGAGCTAAGCTCCCGTCCCTTGCGACTTGTTTATTTTACTACATATCGAGAAAAAAGTCAAGCTTTTTTTTGAAAAAAATTTCGCTTTGTACGATTGCACAATGCACGTTACAAATCAACGACGAAATATATGCAAACTGTACTTGTTAGCTAAATTTTTAATGATAAATTTGTTTGGTTTTTTCTGCTTTAGCGTATTGCAATTATTCATTTAAAGTGGTATAATATCCTTGTAAAACTATCTTTTCATGTTTGGGGGAGAAGAAATGAGCACAGCATTAGTCAGCGGTGCAGGCGGACTTATTGGCGGAATTGTCTGCTCGGAGCTTTTGAGAAAAGGTTTTAGGGTAATTGGCGTTGATAGTCAAGACTGCGAGGCAAACAGCAGTAAGGAAAATTATGTCTTTTTTGAAGGCGCTCCTGATGATTCGAATGCTTATGCCGCAGCTTTTGAAAGTGAACAGGTTGACTTTTTCATTCATCTGGCTTGCTCTGCAGATAATGATTTTGATAATATTATAGAAGATCGTGAAATCAATCTTTCCAAACAATGTGATAAATACATATATCAGCTTGCGTTGGAATCAAACGTATCACATATATTGTTGCTTAGCACAACACAGGTTTATGACGTTAAAAAGACTCGTGAGCCTACACGTGAGGACGAAGAACTTAGGCCGATATCAAACTATGCTAAGATGAAGTTCGATTCTGAAAAAACTCTTGCTAATCTTGCAAGGAAGAACAAAGATAAGTTCTGCTGTATCATACGCGTGGCGCCGGTATATACAAAAAAATTTCACGAAAATCTTCGTAGTAAGATTTATGATGAAAAACAGCGCATGGCTTTCCTTTACATGAAGGGCGATTATGGTTTCCAGTTCTGCTCAGTTTACAATTTGTCTGATTTTATACTTGGATATATTGAGTGTGCTGATAACAGTTCTTACACAGGTATTTTTAATGTTGCTGATAAAAATTTGATAAAGGCATGTGAAATTGTAGCTTACTTGCGTGAGAATAGTCGTTTAGGTCCGGTTGTACAACGTAATTTTGGAGCTGAAAACCTGAAGAATATTTTTGCCAACAAAAAAGCGGAAAAAACTGATTATCGTTACCTTGATGTTTCGAATATTCTTAATAATAATGGTATCGATAACAACAAGGCTCGACGTGTGTGTGTGTTTAAATATAATTTGGAAAACACAAGATAGTAAATAATAACTACCCGAAAGGATAAAGCTTTCGGGTAGTTTTTTGTGTGATTTTATATAACACGTAAAAAAGACACCGCTTAAAATTTAAGCGGTGTCTTGAATTACTTAGATAAGTTTAATCGTTAAGTTCGATTATCTCTTCTTTGTAACTACAACAGCTGTACCTGCGATAGCGAGGAGAGCGAGAACGCCTGCAACGCCTTCAACGCCTGTCTGCTGGTTGCCAGCAGCAGCTGTAGTTGTAGCAGCAGTAGTTGTTGTGTCAGCAGCTGTAGTTGTATCAGCAGCTGTTGTATCAGCTGTATCATCATCTTCAGCAGCAGCTGTTGTTGTATCAGCTGTATCATCTTCTTCAGCAGCAGCTGTTGTTGTTACAGTTGTATCATCTTCTTCAGCAGCAGCTGTTGTTGTTGTTTCAACGGGTGTTTCCTCAGCAACAGTTGTTGTTGTAACAACAGGTTCTTCACCGATTACATCGCCGTTAACGTCGAGATACTTGATTTCGTCAACTGTGAAGTCAGCGCCCCACCATGACTGAATAACGAGCTGAGACCATGTAGCTGTTTCAGCGAAGATAGCACCGCCGAAATCGTAAGTAAGTGTAACTGTGTTACCACTAGCAGCAACTGTCATGCCTGCAACATTCTTAACGTCTTCGCCTTCGCCGGAAACGCCGAATTCCTTAGCACCGTCTGCCCACTCAACGCCATCACCCTGGAATACTACGCCGCCGCCGAGACCGGTTTCGGTCCAACCGTCAGCACATGTGATTGTAACAACAGCACCGCTGAATTCATTGATTGCAAGACCTTCGTCAGCAACAGGATCAGCTGTGTAAGCGCCATCGCTGTTAGCGTTAGTGATAGCAGCAAAAGATGTAACTGCAAGAGCAGATACAGAAACTGCGCAAGCAGCAATGCCTGCAAAAATCTTAGAAAACTTCATGATAATTTTTCTCCTTTAAATTTTAAATAATCAGGTCGAATAAAATCCGCACCTTAATTTTGTAGTGTTAAGAAGCAATTAGTTCTTCTTGGAAACTACAACTGCAGTACCTGCGATAGCGAGGAGAGCAACTACGCCTGCAACGCCTTCAACACCTGTGTTGTTGTTTGTAGCAGCAGCAGTTGTTGTAGCAGCTGTTGTTGTTTCGCCTTCAGCAGCTGTTGTTGTGTCAGCAGCTGTTGTTGTTGTTTCAGCAGCAGTTGTTGTAGCAGCTGTTGTTTCAGCAGGAGCACTACCTGTTGTAACGATTTCGCAAGAATCAACTGTGAAGTCAGCACCCCACCAAGACTGAACTACTACCTGTCCCCATGTAGCTGTTGCGGGAAGAGCAGCACCGCCGAAATCGTATGTGAGTGTGATTGTAGAACCGTTAGCAGAAACTGTCATACCTTCTACGTTCTTAACGTCTTCGCCTTCACCGGAAACGCCGAATTCCTTGGAGCCGTCAGCCCATTCAAGACCGTCACCCTGGATAACAACGCCACCGCCGATACCTGTTTCGGTCCAACCGTCAGCGCATGTAACGGTAACGATAACACCTGTGATGTCAGCAAGGTTGTAGCCTTCAGCAGCGGGATCAACAACGTAAGCGCCGTCGCTGTTTGCGTTTGTGATAGCAGCAAAAGATGTAACTGCGAGAGCAGAAGCCGATACTGCAACAGCAGCAAGGCCTGCAAATACCTTTGTCATTTTCATGATAAAATTCCTCCATAAAAAATGCGTACATACTATACGCTTATTATAAAAGAATTATATCATAATCGCTTATCTTTTGTCTATCTGCATTTTGCACAAAAATCAAAATTAAATTTAGCATAAAATACTAAAACAACAGTCAAAAAAACCGACTAAAGCTATTGCAATGTCGGTTTTTCGTTATTATTGTGTTTTGTTTATTTTTACACTAAATCAGCCTGTTGTCACAACTTCAATAGCTTTGGCAAGCTGAAAATCATTTTCGGTATCAACACCGTTGATGTAGGATTCAGCTTCTTCAGAAAGAACTACCTCAAAATCGGGGGCAATGCCGATTCCGTCATAGCAATCTGACTTTGTTGTTTGATATGTCGCCACGGTAATTGTTACAGCGCCGCCGCCTTCAAGCTCGTAAGTTGTCTGCATTACGCCCTTGCCGTATGTGGTTGTTCCCACAAGGTCAACATCGCAAAAATCACGCAGACTTTGAGCAAAAAGCTCGCCGCCGCTCGCAGTTGATTCATTCATCAGCACAACCATGGGCAGTTCAATCATATTATCATTTTCCATAGTTACAATCGGGATTTTTTCACCGTCGTTATAGGTAGCAAACGCAACCTCGCCCTTGGGCAGAATATCCTCAAGCACCTCTTCAACTGCGCTTACCAAGCCGCCACCGTTATTGCGCACATCAAAAATTATGCGCTCAGCACCGTTGTTAAGCAGTGTGTAAAGCACCTGGCTGAACTGCGTGCCGGTTTTTTCGTTAAACGAATCAATCTTTATATATGCGATGTTTTCGTTTATCATCTGTCCGCTTACAGATGTTATTTCCATCATTTTTCTTGTTACTGTAATTGATATTTCATCGCCGCCGCGATTTATAGTCAACTCAAGCTGGCTTCCTTCCTCGCCCGCGGTTACAGCATTTAAAGATTCTTCATAGCCGATTTCAACAACATCTTTTCCGTCAACCGCAATAATCAAATCACCGGCTTCAATTCCGCTTGATTGAGCAGGGGAATCGTCTTTGACTTCGGTTACGCGGATATATCCGCTTTCGTCTTTTTGAACAGTTACGCCGATACCAAATAGCGCTCCCGAATCTTCAAGCTGTCTTGTTTGATATTCTTCAGCTGTGTAATATCTTGCGTATCTGTCGTCAAGGCCATCAACGTAGCCGTTGAAGATTGCGTCAAGCAAAGCGGTTTCGTCAATGGTGCCGTTAAAGTTTGAACGCACGATGGTATCAAAGCTTTCAAACTGCGAATATTTTTCGGCACGTTCTTTCAAGTCGGTAATCTTGCTGTTGAAGTTCTGCTGTGATAAATACCACGTCAGAATCATCGTGATAGCCGCCGTGATAAAAACAAGGCTAATTGCAATACCAACGCTAATTTTTCTGTTCATATATTCTCCAAATGCAAAGGTTTATGTTCTGTTGAAATAATCCATCGGGTTAACTCTCGAACCGTTTTTGATAACCTCAAAATGCAGGTGATATCCCGTTGAATTTCCCGTTGAGCCGACATAGCCTATTATATCGCCTCGGTTAACAATCTGACCCTCCGATACTGCAAGACTTGAAAGATGGGCGTATCTTGTTGCGTAAGATGTGCCCGTATCATCTGCACCGTGGTCAAGTGTTATATAGTTGCCGTAGGTCATACCGCAGCCGCAAAAACCGGGACCGTCGTGCGGGCATGTCCAGCTTGCAGTAATTACCATGCCGTCGGCAGCCGCGTAAACGGGTGTGTTGTGGATACCTGCGCCTGCAATGTCAATTGCTCGGTGCGTACTACCCCAACGGTAGCCGTATTCTGAGGAAATATAAACGAAATTGCCTGTTGGCCACAAAAAAGCTTCGCCTGTGTAGGTGTAAGCAGCTTCGTATTGAGAACCTTGCTGAGCTGCTTCCTGCCTTTTGCGTTCTTCTTCGGCACGTATAGCTTCCTGCTTTTGAAGAGTTACCGACTCGATTTCGGCATCGTAAGCTTCCTGCTGTGCCTGAGCATCCTCAAGCTGATTTTCAAATTCCTGCTGCTGTGCTTCAAGCATATTGATGATATAATCAGTTTCAGCGTAATCGGCGTTGAGCTGCTCCAATACAGTTTCGTATTCGGTTTTGGTCACCACAAGATCAGCCTTGTCGTTTTCTTGAAGCTGTTTTGCATATTGAAGATCGTCCTTAGCGTCGTTAAGGTCCTTAATTTCTTCGTTAAGCCTGTCAAAAAGCTCCTGATCATATTGAATAAGCCTTGCTACAAGTTCGGTTTTTGCGAGTATATCATAAAAATCGGTTGAGCCTGAAAGCACTGATGCCAAGCTATCATCGCCCGATATATACATCGCGCGTAATCTCAGCTTAAACTCCTCCATATCCTGAGCAACTTCAGCTTCTTTGTTGGCAATATCGTTTTCCAACGAAGCAATTTGAGTATCAAGGTCGGCTATTTTTTCATCAAGAACCTCAATCATATCTAACGTTAAACCAAGGGTTTCCTCTTGCAGAGAAATCTTGTTCGTCAAATCTGCCTGGTAAGCCTGCTGCTGAGTAATATCGTCTTTTTTCTGATCAAGCGATGCCTGCAAATTGGCAATTTGCTGTTCGTTTTCTTCCTTTTTTTGTTCAAGCTCTGCTATTTGCTCGTCAAATTCAGAAATCGACGCGTATGTATCAACAGGCATTTTATTCACAAGTCCAAAGCCAAGACACATACATATTAATAAGCATAGACATTTTTTTGTATGTTTAAACATTGTTATCACCGTTAATTTTGTTTGTTTGGCTGTTTGTTCTTACACTCTTACATATTTTCTTACGCTGATTACGCTGCCAAGTGCGGCAATTAAAGCACCGCCGATAATATAAGCACCGTAAACAAGCACGCGGATATCATCAAAGCTGATAAAGCCCGAAACGCCCAAAATGTTCCAAAGGTACATTTCCTGCGATATAGCCTCAATCAATCTGTCGTAAATAACCCCTGTAATCAATGCGGAAACAAGACCTGCCGCCGCACCGATAAGCATACCTTCAACAAAGAAGGGGATATTGATGAACACATTTGTTGCGCCAACGTACTTCATAATGCTGATTTCGTTCATACGCATTTGTGCGCTTGCCCTTGTTGTGTTTGAAATGATAACCATTGAAACAATAACGAGAGCAAAAATCATCATACTTGTAATTACTTTCATGATATGCTCGGTTTCGGTAAGTATGTTTGCAAATTCAAACGGGGCAGAAACCTTGTAGATGTGGTCGATTGTGTTGATTTTTTCAACTGTCTGTGTTATCAGATTAATATCATCAACCCTTACACGATAAGAATCGGGCAGCGGATTTTCATCAAGAGAATCAAAAATCTCGATATATTCGGAATATGTTTCTCTGTAATTTTCCAAAGCCTTTTCCTTTGAGTAAAAGGTGATGTTTTTTCTGTCGATGTTATCTATCTTTTCAAGCTCTCCGGCAATTTCGCCAATGGTGATTTCATCAAGATTATCTTCAAGATAAACGATGATTTCGTTTTGGTTTTCAATGCCCGAAACTATATCGTTAATGTTTAAAGAGAACAGTATTGATGCGCCGACGAGCAGTAGTGAAACAAGCATTACACAAAACGAAGCAAACGACATTAAAGAATGTGAAAAAATGCTTTTAACACCCAAAGATACAAGATATTTTATGCTTGAAGGTTTCATTTCTTGTCCCCCTCTCCAAAAATATCCTCAAGAATATCGGTAGCAGTAAGATCCTTTTGCTTTTTGGATTTTTTATCGTTCTTTTCTTTTTTATTGTCTTTTTTGGCTTCAGTGGCTTTTTTGGGGGATTTCTGTTCTTTATCGGCGGATTTTTTGCTTGTTTCAGATAAAGCTTCCTTATCCTTGCTTCTTTCCTCAAGCGAAGGTACTGTTACCTTACCGCTTAAATCAGATGTAACCGACAAAGCGTGATTTTCAACAGAATTTGAAGTGTTTTCTGCGTATTCTTCCTCGCCGCCGATAACAGCATCAAATACAATGCTGCCTTTATCAAGATTGATTATTCTTCCGCCGAAGTGGCGCACCAGTTCGTGCTCGTGTGTTACCATAAGCACGGTTGTACCGCATTTGTTTATAGCACGCAGCAAATCAACAAATTCATAAGTATATTCTGGGTCAATATTGCCGGTAGGCTCGTCCGCAATTATAATTTTCGGGTCGTTTACAAGCGCTCTGGCAATGGCAACACGCTGCTGCTCACCGCCCGAAAGCTCATCAGGATAAGCCTTTGCTTTATCCTGCAAACCTACAAGGCTGATAACATAGGGCACTCTTTTTCTGATGTATTTTTTAGGTGCGTCAATAACACGCAAAACAAACGCAATGTTTTCGTAAACGGTCATTGTTTTAATAAGTCTTATATCCTGGAATATAACACCAATAGTTCTGCGCAGTTTTGTTATTTTACCGCGCTTCATAGTGGAGCTTAAAGTGTAGCCGTTAACGGATATAATACCGTCTGTAGCGTTGATTTCCTTAAGTAAAAGCTTAATAAGTGTGGACTTGCCTGCACCGTTGGAGCCTACAACAAAGGCAAATTCGCCGTCGTTAATTCTCAAATTTACGTTGTGCAGTGCACCTTCGCCGTGCTTTTGATTGGAATATGCTACAGAAACATTTTTCAGTTCAACCAATTGAACTCTGCCTCCTTAAAGGGTCGGGTAAAAGATGTGTGGCTTTCAATCAATATTGCCCAACAAAGTATATGTCGGGCAATATATTTTTTATTATATTTGTGTCTTAAATCAGAATTTTGTCGGGTTAGCAGAGAGATATTTCTTAACCATAAGTGCAATCTTGAAGATGATAGCGTGGTCAAATTCTCTCAAATCAAGACCTGTAAGCTTCTTGATTTTTTCAAGTCTGTAAACAAGGGTATTTCTGTGTACGAAAAGCTTTCTCGATGTTTCGGAAACGTTGAGGTTGTTCTCAAAAAATCTCTGAATAGTGAAAAGTGTTTCATGGTCAAGAGATTCGATACTGCCTCTTTTGAAAACTTCATGCAAGAATGTTTCGCAAAGTGTTGTGGGCAAATGGTAGATAAGTCTTGCAATACCAAGATTATCATAGCTTACAATAACCTTATCTGTATCAAATACCTTACCAACCTCAAGCGCAATCTGAGCTTCCTTAAAGGAACGTGCAAGGTCCTTAACACCTACAACAGTTGTACCTATACCAACGTTAACTCTTGTATAGAACTCGCTTGAAAGAGTATCTGCGATAGAGCGAGCAAGCTTTTCAAGGTCAGCCGATTCAACAGTGCTCTTGATTTCCTTAACAAGAACGATATCCGTTTCGTTAATGTTGAAAACAAAATCCTTGCTCTTATCGGGGAAGAGGTTCTGAATTACATCGTAAGCCGAAATATCATTAGCAGATACAATTCTGATAAGCAGAACAACCCTGCTGATTTCAGCGTTAAGATGAAGCTCTCTTGCCTTAATTACAACATCACCGGGCAGAACGTTATCGAGAACAACATTCTTGATAAAATTGTTTCTGTCGTATTTCTCATCATAATACTGTTTGATATTTGAAAGAGTGATAGACATGATGCTTGCATATTTTGCGGCATTTTCATCAGTTCCTTCAACAAAAACAGCATAGTCGGGCTTGATGTGTGAACCAAACGGCTTGTATGTATAGCCGTCGCGCACAAAAATCTCGTGCGAATCGCTTAAATCAAGCGAAACAAACTCGTTTGTTGTGCCTACTTTTTGCAAGTCGCTGCAAGCGATGATTGTTGCTGTTTCGTCAACAACGCCGATTACTGCGTCAATTGTATCCCTAAGCTGATGAACAAGACCTTGAAATAATCTGTTAGACATGTTTAAAGCTCTCCTTTAATTTGCGGAAAAATTATCCGCTGTTTTACATACTTTACGAACTTTTTGCCGTGGTATAATGCCGATATTCGACATTTTGCACTAATACACTTTAAATTTTATCACATTTCACACCGATAAGTGTTAACAAATTATTAAATCCGACGAGATTTAAGGATAAATCTTGTTGATTTTATACAAAGTATAAAAATAATTATTCTGACTTTACTGCTTTAATAAATAATTGCACCGTATTTTTGAGAAAGGGATAAAAGTACGTCCTCGCTCAAATCGCACCTGCTGTCAATGCAGGCTCGTCCGGGATAAAGTATCAGCGCGGTTGTAAGCGCAGTGATGCTTTGACTTTTGAAGATTACGGGCAGTGATGCCATGTGTGCATTTTGCATAAACAAAACAGCGTCATCGGCTGTAAAAAGTTCCACGCCGATAATATCGGTGTTTGTATCCTCAAGATCAAGCAAAATGTCCGACATATCCTGACAGCACTCAATATATTCCGAAACTTCAATATTATCAGGAGAAAGGAAAAACGCTTGATTTTCATTGCAAAGCACAAGCATATCGTTAAGCTCATCGTTGTATTTTGAATGTGGCTTAATGCCTTTGCATTTTTCGCATATAGCCTTTATGTGTGCAGGTGTAGTGCCAAGTCCGCCGCCTATATACGTCGCACCTGATTTCACAATGTTCAGCATTTGCTCTGCCATTTCTTCGGGTGTCAGGCTGCAATTACCGTTTTCTGTGGCAGTGTTTGCGTTTGGCTTTGCAATAAGCGGTATTTTTGCGTAGGTTGCAAGGTCAGCAATAATTTCACGCATTTCCTCGGGTGTGTTACAGCAGTTAAGTCCAAACGCTGCAATTCCCATTTCCTGCAAGCAAACCAATGCCGAAAGCGCACTGGTTTCCATTAATGTTTTGCCCGAATCATCAACAGATACCGTTACAAACGTGGGGATATCAAACCTTTTGCACGCAAGCACAGCTGCCCTCATCTGACGCAACGTGGTTTTTCCTTCAACAACAAACAAATCAGCGCCTGATTCATGCAGAGCTCTTGCCTGCTTGAAATATGCAGAAAACATATCAAAAAAATCTGTTTCCTCGTTATCGTCCGAAGTATCAGTTATGTCTGATAATACACCTGCAGCCAAGGCTTTTGTATGTGCACTTCTTTTTGAAAGTGCCATAAGCTGTGAGCATATCACATAATTTTCATCATTCAAAATTGACGCAGCAGGCGCATAGATTATGTTTGAGCCTGACTCAATAAATTCGCTTTGGATATTTTCAACATGGCAGCTATTCTGCACCAACCATTCCTCAACGCAGGTGTTTTCAGGCATGCCTGCATTAATCAAGCATGTTTTTAAATCTCCGTCAAGAAATGTGACGTTAGGTAAAGGTATGTCAGCATTATCCATAATACTATTTTTCATTTCCTTTCTGTGTTCGTGTATATTATATTTTTTTGAGAGTGAAGTTACATTCTCTCGGGGCAATCAATCTTAAACATTGTTAAAATGTTGCATATAACTGTTTTAACAGCCTTGCACAGCGCAAGTCTTGCAAGGGTAAGTTCAGTATCGTCACCCTTAACTCTGCAAGCGTCATAGAATTTGTGGAAAAGAGTTGCAATTTCGATAGAATATCTTGTTATTGCCGAAGGGTCATAATCCTTAGCGGCACAGTTAATTTCATCGGGGAACTGTGCAAGTCTGAAGATAAGCGCTCTTTCCTGAGCAGCGGTAAGCCTTGCAAGCATATCATCGGTCAAAGCGTCGGCATTAATGCCGTCTTCGCTCAGATTTCTGATAATACTGCAAATTCTTGCGTGCGCGTACTGCACATAATATACGGGGTTCTGCGATGACTGCTCAACCGCTAAATCAAGGTCAAGATTAAAATGCGAATTTGCTTCACGCAGATTGAAGAAAAATCTTGCTGCGTCCACGGGTATTTCGTCAAGCAGGGTTTCAAGCGTAACTGCCTTGCCGCTTCGTTTGGAAAGCTTGTAGGTTTCGCCGTCACGCACAAGGTTAACCATTTGCATAATAACAACGTCAAGTCTGTCAGGATTGATATCAAGTGCATTGATGGCCGCCTTCATTCTGCCGATGTATCCATGGTGGTCAGCACCAAGAATGTTTATGGCTATATCAAAATTTCTTGTTACAAGCTTGTTGTAGTGGTATGCAATATCGGGTACAACGTAAGTCGGCAGACCGTTGGAACGCTTTAACACTCTATCCTTGTCATCGCCAAACATTGTTGATTTAAACCAGATTGCGCCGTCTTCCTCGTAGGTAAGCCCTTTTTGCGCAAAAAGATTAATAATCTCATCAACCTTGCCGCTTTCATGCAAAGTCGATTCTCTGAACCATGTATCATATTTAATGCGATATTTAAGCAAATCGCTTTCAAGCTTTGCAATATTCTTAGGCAATGCAAAATCAACAAGGGCTTTTCTGCGTTCAGTTTCTTCGCAGTTTACATATTTATCACCGTAAACTTCGCAAAATGCTTTTGCATGGTCGGTAATGTCGCTGCCAAGATAGCAATCTTCGGGCATTTCAACGCTGTCATCAAAAAGCTGAAGATATCTGCATTCAAGCGAATGGCCGAATTTTTCTATCTGATTGCCTGCGTCGTTAACATAAAACTCTCGCTCAACGTAGTAGCCTGCAAAGTCAAGCACTGCCGAAAGGCAGTCGCCGATAGCGCCGCCCCTTGCGTTGCCTATATGCATAGGGCCTGTGGGGTTTGCAGAAACAAACTCAACCAGTACACGTTTATTCTGACCATAATCAGTTCTGCCGTAGTTTTCGTTATCGCTTGCAATGCTTGATACAACATCGGAAAACCACTGTGCAGAGAGGAAGAAATTCATAAATCCGGGACCGGCAATTTCACATTTTTCGAAATATGTACCATCAAGGCAAAGCTCATCAGCAATAAGCTGTGCAATTGCGCGGGGAGCCATTTTTAATGCCTTTGCTGATGCAAGTGCCACGTTTGAAGAAAAATCGCCGTGGTTTCTGTCTGCGGGTATTTCAATGTTAAAAGCGGGCAGAGCTTCGCTCGCTATTTTTTGCTGTGCAACAAGTGCACCCATTGCGGATAAAATCAATTCGCGAAGTTGAGCTTGCGCGTCTTTTATAAGGTCAGTCATTTTGTATTTTCCTTTCAGTTTGTTTCAATTTCAAAGAAAATTTCATTTTCCGAAATATAGCATGAATTTATATCAATAGAATAGCGGACGTATGCCTTGCCGCCTTTTTCCGTCAATTCGTTTTTTATTTCAATAGCGTTAATTCCCATGGTGATTGAGCCGTAGGGTGTGCCGTAGTGACAAAAATGTTTTTTGTCTATTTCAAGCAAAAGACTTGAATTGTAAGTTCCCTTGCGTACAATCGAAGCAAAACCATTGCCGTCAAAGGTAAGCGTTGTATCAGAGCCTTCAAAGCCCGTTGCGCTTGATTCCTTATAAACAACAATATATTTTCCGTCCTCGCAGCAAAAGGTACATTCCGTTGCAAGCTCGGTTTCGGTGGTTTCGTTGTTGTCGATATTAACGCTTTTCATTTTTAAAGTGCTGTTCATATTGTTTTATTGTTGATGGCGGTCAAGAGCAATCGAGATAAGTCTGTCAAGCAATTCGGGACAGCTCAGACCTGCGTCCTCCATAAGTTTAGAGTACATGCTTATCGGCGTAAAGCCCGGCATGGTGTTAATTTCGTTTAAGATGATTTCGCCGCCTTCGGTAAGGAAGAAATCCACTCTCGAAAGTCCGGAACAGCCTGCGGCTTTAAATGCTTTTAATGCTGTATTTCGGATTTCATCGGCAACTTTTGAATCAAGCTCGGCAGGGATTGAAAGCTTGCTGGAAGAAAGAACGTATTTTGCATCGTAATCATAAAAATCATTGCACGAGCATATTTCGCCCACAGCCGATGCTGTGAGATAATCCTGACCGAGAACTGCAACTTCAAGCTCTCTGCCTTTGATAAACTCTTCTACAACAACCTTGTTTGAGTGTGAAAAAGCCAATTTTACAGCAGCTTCAAGCGATTCTCTGTCGTAAGCCTTGTTAACGCCGATAGAAGAGCCGCTTGTAGCAGGCTTTACAAACAGCGGCAAACCAAGCTGCTCGATTATTTCATCGCATTTTTCGTCAATATTGTTTATTTCACTGCGTGTAATAACGCGCCAATTTGCCATTTTTACGCCTGAGTGTTCAAGCACAGTATGGGTAAGCGCCTTATCAATGCATACTGCGGAAGAACCCAAATCGCAGCCGACGTAAGGGAGCTTAGCCAACTCAAACAGACCCTGCAAAGCACCGTCTTCACCGTTTGCACCGTGAATTACGGGGAAAACAACGTCAATTCTTTTGAAAGAGGTTTCTTCACTTTCAAGCTTGATAATGCCCTTGTGCATCGGGTCGGGAGAGATAATAGCGGGCGTACAGTCGGGATTATTTTTCCATTCGCCGCTTGCAATTTTATTTACATCGCCGGGGTAGTAAAGCCATCTGCCCTTTTTGGTAATACCCACGCAGATAACCTCGTATTTATCCCTTGGTATGTTGTTGATGATATTTGTTGCAGAAACAAGCGAAACATCATGTTCGCTTGAAGCGCCGCCAAAAAGTACGGCAACCTTGATTTTTGACATTTCAAAAACCCCTTTCTTTGCTTTTATATAGAATATATATTCAATTTACTTTGTATGCATCATTGTTACATCGGCACTTTTATTAAAGATATCAGTTCTTCAACAAAGTGTTCACTGTCACCGTAGCGGCTTTTGCCCTTGGGCGAAAGAATAATTCTGTGCGGCAAAACGCATTTTGCCATTTGCTTTATGTCATCGGGTGTTACAAAATCCCTTGAATTTATCATTGCGTTTGCCCTTGCCGCTTTGTAAAGGCATATACTGCCTCTCGGGCTTATGCCCAAGGTTACAAATTCGTTGTGGCGGGTTGCGCTTACAAGGTCAACAATATAGCATCTCAAATCCTGTGTTACTTTAATTTGTGCAGTATCATGCTGCAAGGCTATAACATCATCAAGTGTAATTGCAGGTGCTTCAATATTTGAAATAGGGTTGTGATTTTCAGTTATTCTGATAATCTGCAACTCTTCGGAGCGGGTAGGGTAGCCCATGCTTATTTTCATAAAAAATCTGTCCATCTGGGCTTCGGGCAGGTGATATGTGCCGTAGGTTTCCACGGGGTTTTGCGTTGCAAGAACCATAAAGGGCTTTGGCAGAATATGTGTTGTGCCATCAAGGCTGATTTGCCCTTCTTCCATGATTTCTAAAAGGCTTGATTGCGCCTTTGGCGAAGCACGGTTGATTTCATCGGCAAGCAAAAAGTTGCACATTGCCGCACCTTCGCGATATTCAAGTTCATGTGTTGCATTGTTAACAATCGAAAAACCGATTATATCGGACGGCATAATGTCGGGCGTAAGCTGTATTCTGTTGAATTTGCCGCCCAAGGATTTTGAAAGTGCCGAAACAAGCTGTGTTTTGCCCACACCGGGAACATCTTCAATCAACACGTGCCCACCGCAAAGCAAAGCGGCAACAATGTTTTTTATAATTTCTTCCTTGCCGACAATAACTTTGCCTACGGAATTTATCAGAGCATTGATTTTTGCTGTGTTTTCCGATATATTCATAAGCTTTTCCTTTCGATTAACGTAAAAAAATCAAACAAACATAACAGCCGCTGTCATTGCAATCATGATAACAACGGAAATTATAAGCGGCACGGATTTAATCGCTATCGGCATACTTCTGTATTTTTCGTATATGGTATAAAGCGGAAAGCCTTCCTTGCGGCTGAGTAATACAAAGGAAAGCAGACCGATTGCTGCCAGACCGTACATTGCAATTACCGATACGGTTTCACCGAGTGATTGATTATATTCTGTAAGTATTGTTAACACCATTGAAACGCAGTTGTTGATAGCGTGAATTATAATTGCAGGGATTATCGAATCTGCTTTAAGCGTTACATACGAGAGCAAAAGCCCGAACAGTGTTGCCGAAACAAACTGCGGTATGTTCATGTGGTAAATTCCAAAAAGGAATGAGGACAAAAACATTGCAAACGTACGGCTTATTTTTGATACGTTATTGAGAATGAACCCGCGGAAGAAAAGTTCTTCTGCAAATGGTGCAATAATTATTGTGTAGGTGCATATAACGATTGTTGCAAAGGGGTCTGTTTTTGTAGAAAAATCTGCTGTATAAAGTTCATTGCCGCCCTGTGATACAAGCATTGAAATTGTGGTGATGACAATGTTTGCAGTAAGCTGTACAAAAAACAGCACCGATGTATAAGCAAGCGTTTTACCCGCATTGATTTTTGGGCGGGCAAAAAAGCTTTTCATATCAATTGCGGTTGATTTGCACCCAAACCACGTAGCAATAAACAGCGAAACCAAAACGGTACCTGCGTTGACAAGCATGTATCCGCCGGTTGAATTTGTAACTTTGGAAACAAGCATTTCAAGCTGTGTTATGTTATTTATATTTCCGCCGCTTTTAAATATCATTCCAAAAACGCCCGCATATATCAGAATATACGGAATAACCATGGAAAGCAAAATAAATATCAGCAGTGCTGAGCCCACAGCGTTGTAACGCTGTTTTAGGTGCATCGTTTCAAAAAAGTTAGGCTTAACGGGTATAACCGAACCGTTAGGCGTGCGTCGGGGTGCGCAGCCGATTAAGGTTTTGCAATCTTCATTAAACTGTTCGTTGTATTTTTTTTGTTCGTTTTCGGTGTTATCGTTTTGTGCAGAATCAAGCATATCAAAAACAGAATCTCTGTTACGGGAAATTTCGTCATCGTGCTTGTTGTAGTCAAAAAATCCTTCAAGACCAAAGTCTGCATTGATATCGTCGTTTTGCGAATTATTATTCAGTTGATTTAAAATTTCGGGGTTGATGTATTGTTCTTCCAACTCTTTGATTCGTCCGCAACCCTTCGCAGACTTCCTTTCCAAGATTTATGCCGTTTGTTTTTACAAACGGACATAATTATAATTATACTCATTATACCAATAATATATCCAAATGTCAAGGAAAGAGAAGGCTAAATTGGCGATATATTGTATAAATTTCATAAACAACAAAAACGGACGGCATTTTGCCGTCCGAAAAAAACATATTACAATTCTTTTTTTAAATATACCATATCCTTAAGTTGTACGCCGCCTTCAAAGATTTCGTGGTCATAATTATCAACAAAGAAATTTTTGATGCAATGACTGCGTTTAAAGCCGCATTTTTCATAAAAGGGCACAGTAAGCGGGCTGTCGCCGGTGCCCACTAGCAATATTGCATATTTGTCTTTGTACTTTTCAGATACAAATTCAATCAGTTTCCTGCCAAGTCCGCAGTGCTGATATTCAGGATAAACGGCTATATTTTTAATTTCAAGCACGTCGTTTTCTTCGGTTGTCACAACGCACAATGCTTTTATAGTTTCGCAGTCCTCAAGAACGTACATTGCGCCTTTTTCAAGATACTTGTCAATCATGCTTTCTTGCTCGTCAGCCAAAAGCAGCAAATCAAGATATTGCTTTTTGTTATTCTTAATCTCGTATATATTCATAGTATTATTTTTTTGATACAAAAAGCCACTTTTGATTAAATACTCAAAAGTGGCTTTAATTGCAAATAAAATTTAGCCTGCAATGAACTTTGTTGTTGCAACGGGAACACCGCAGCCCATTGTGGAAGCAACTGTGCAGGAACGGATGTAAACACCCTTAGCTGCAGCAGGCTTAGCCTTAACTACTGCCTGAAGCAATGTTGTGAAGTTTTCGTCAAGCTTTTCAGCACCGAAGGAAGCCTTGCCGATGGGGCAGTGGATGATGTTTGTCTTATCAAGACGGTATTCAATCTTACCAGCCTTAGCTTCAGCAACAGCCTTAGCAACGTCAGGAGCAACTGTACCTGCCTTGGGGTTGGGCATCAAGCCGCGGGGACCAAGGATTTTACCAAGACGGCCAACAAGACCCATCATATCGGGAGATGCGATAACTACGTCAAAATCCATCCAGCCTTCTTTCTGGATCTTTTCAACGTAATCCATACCGCCAACATATTCAGCGCCTGCAGCCTTAGCAGCATCGTACTTGTCTTCCTTGCAGAAGCACATTACTCTAACGGACTTACCTGTACCGTTGGGAAGTACAACAGCGCCTCTAACCTGCTGGTCAGCGTGACGGGAGTCAACGCCGAGACGGATATGAACTTCAACTGTTTCATCAAATTTAGCCTTAGCAAGCTCACAAACAAGACCGAGAGCTTCAGCGGGCTCGTATAATTTTCCGGTTTCAATCTTCTTGAGATTGTCAGCATATTTCTTGCCGTGTTTCATGTATAATTATCCTCCTAATGTGGTACTAACGGAAATTTCCTCCCACAGATTTGAAATTAGTCTTCTACTACTACGCCCATGGAGCGTGCTGTGCCTGCGATCATGCTCATAGCTGTTTCAACGCTGGAAGCGTTAAGGTCAGGCATTTTCTGTTCAGCGATCTTTCTTACCTGCTCGGTTGTAATCTTAGCAACCTTTGTTTTGTTGGGCACGCCTGAACCGCTGTCGATACCGCAAGCCTTCTTGATGAGTACTGCTGCGGGGGGTGTCTTTGTTACGAATGTAAATGAACGGTCTGCATATACTGTGATAACAACGGGAATTACAAGACCCATGTCATTCTTTGTGCGCTCGTTAAATTCTTTGGTGAAAGCCATGATATTAACGCCGTGCTGTCCGAGTGCAGGACCAACAGGCGGTGCAGGTGTAGCTTTACCTGCCTGAATTTGCAGCTTAATAAAGCCAACAACTTTCTGAGCCATAATTGATAAACCTCCTGAAAGTCAGATTAAATTCTGACGTGAAAATTTGTTTTTATGCGTCTACCTTTACAACCTGATTGATTGGAAGGGTTGTGGGTGTTTCTCTGCCCCACATAGAAATTAGTACGTTGACGGTTGAATCGTCAAGATTGATTTCCTGAACGATACCGACCATTCCATCCATGGCTGTTCCCGAAATTCTAACGCTGTCGCCGACTGCAAAGTTAACAACAACACTTTTGGTATCAACACCAAGTGCGGCAACCTCGCTTTCGGTCAGCGGAATGGGTTTTGAAGCCGGTCCGACAAAGCCTGTTACACCGCGTGTATTTCTAACGATGTACCATGATTCATCGGTTAATATCATTTTTACAAGTACATATCCCGGAAAGAGCTTGCGTTCAACATCGCGGGTTTTTGTGTCCGAAATCTCGGTAACGGTTTCCGTAGGGATTTTAACCTCGGGAATTAAATCGTGAAGATTACGGTTTTCTACAACCTTTTCAATGTTCTGTGCAACCTTGTTCTCATATCCGGAGTAGGTATGGATAACATACCATTTCGCTGAATCAGACATTCTGAACCTCCATATACGGAATTGCGTAATCTGTCAAAAAAATTAATCAGCCGCCCAAGCTCATCAAAAACTTCAGAGCAGCGGAAAACAATGCATCAAGTCCACCGATAAACAAGCCCAGAACAATTATTGTTGCCAGTACAACGCCGGTGTTGTTGATAACCTGCGCCTTTGAAGGCCATACAACCTTGCTAAGCTCGGACTTTAAATCTTTAAAATACTGTTTAACCTTGTTGGGTTTTTTAGCCTTTTTAGACTTATCTTTCTTTTCGGCTTTGGAGTTTTCTGCATTTTTGACATTTTTTTCGTTATCTTTTGCCATTACTGCTCCCCCTAAGCTTACTTAGTTTCCCTGTGCAGAGTATGCTTCTTGCAGAACTTGCAGTACTTGTTCATCTCAAGTCTGTCAGGGTCATTCTTCTTGTTCTTCTTTGTGCAGTAGTTGCGCTGTTTGCACTCCGTGCAAGCCATAATGATTTTAACTCTCAATCTCGGCACCTCCTATTAAAATTTAGAAAGCCAACCGCAAAAGCTTTTTATCAGGCTTTGTTTTGATATGCTTTCCATTTGAATTTGCCTCCCTCTATTGACGTGTGTACAACACTCGCCGAAAGGTCTTTGGCTTTGTGCGCACCATATTTTGCATACTATAAAAATGGGCGCAAAAAAATAGACCTCTAAAGAGGTAATAACATCATATCACAATAAAAACCAAAAGTCAAGCCTTTTTATCGTATTTTTCTCAGTTTTCTAATTATTGTAATAATGCATAAAATATGCGTTTAAATCAAGTTTCTTTCTACTGCTATATAAAAAATGTTTTTTAAAATTTAACAAATTGGCGCTTGCGTATATGTATAATGATATATGTGTAGCTATGCGTAACTATATAATAAGTATACGCACAACTTGAAAAGAGAGGAAACAGTATTCGATGAAATTTAAGAATAGAATATTCACGGCACTTTTGTGCTTATCAACGGTACTGTGTGCTGTTTCCTGCCAAAGCGATGAAGATAGAGAGAAAGAAAAGGACGCTTTTGCACAGGTGCAGACACCAACCGTATCATCGACAACAACTGGTACAACAACTGACGCAACCACAACAAAACTTACAACAACGGCAACAACATCATCTGCTTCAGCCACATCACAAACCACCACGCTGACCACCACCGAGCTTACAACTACAACTCCGGTATCTACGACAATGCCGCAGCCCTCGGTTTATGATCCTTCAAGCGTTGTAACAACAACAGTTCAGGCGCAAGCGCAGCTTTCCTTTTTTACAAGCTGTATTCAGCGTAATAATGATGAGTTTGATGCCTTGATGCAGCAGCTTAACGACATTATGTATCCCTACATGGATACAGTATCATTTACATACGAAAATCTTGAAACGGGTACCATTATATCTTTTAATGGTGATAAAAGATATAATTCCTGCTCAACAATCAAAGCCCCCTATTGCAAAATGCTGCTTGATAGCGGGATAGAGCTTGATGAAGAGTTTGTAATGACTTCATCTTCTGTAAACAGTTACAGCGGCAGGATTGATAATATGCCCATCGGCACAAAGTTTTCGGTTGAATATCTTATTTACCGCACGATAGTTTTCAGTGATAACACCGCTTACAATATGCTTTATGAAAATTGCGGTTGGTACGCCTTTAACGATATGACAACCGCTTTAGGCTTGCCAACAAAGCTCGGCAGCGGATTTAATTACCGCAAGGTTTCCGCAAATGAAATGACCGTATATTTTAAAGATATCTATAATTTCTGCGAAACGTCTGAAGGCGCATATCTGCGTGAACTTTTGACCGATTGCGATTATAATCGCCAGGTAGGCTACGCATTGCCGCAATACGAGGTTGCACAGAAATATGGCTGTCAGACTTCTACCCGTGATTTGCATGATTGCGCTATCGTTTACGCAGACAGCCCGTTTGTTCTGACGATATTCTCTGACCTTGATCCCGATTCGGATCAGAGCCTTTCGATATTCTGGCAGATTTCGCAGATTATTGATCAAATCAATACACAGCAGACCAAACCCGAAGAAACCACCACAACGACTACAACCACAACAACCCCCGTTGTTACAACAACTACCACAACAAAGTCTACAACTCCCAAAACTACTACAACAACGCCTAAGTCATCAACAACTGCGGCAACTACAAGAACAACCACATCAAAAATTACTACCGCAAAGGTTACCACCACAACAACTTCCAAAACGACAACAAAAGCTACAACCACAACAATAACTGCGCCGCAGACTACGCAAAGCGGGTTGCAAACTACAACAATAGCCGTATCCGATACGCCCGATAGTTCTGATAAAATATCTGATTAAGCAGGCATACTATACTAAACTGTAAAATTTTAACAATTTGCAATAAAGATGTAATAATTTTACGGTTGCATTGTAATCGTTTTTATGATATAATGCGGATACAGATTACTTTTATATTATTTTTTGGAGGAAAAAACTATGTCAATAAAAAAACTCATGGCAGCTCTTATGGCAGTTTGTGTATGCACAATGTCATTTGCAGCTTGCGGCAAGGATGAAGAATCTTCATCTTCAAAGGCAGAAACAACAACCACAACAAAAGCAACAACAACAACACCTGCTGTTACAACAACACCTGCTGTAACAACTGCAGCAACCACAACAACAGCTAAGCCGGTTGAACCCGTTGTTCTTGAAGGCACAGATATTTCTGACAGACTTACCAGCACAGAGTGCATGGACAGCAGCATCTACTACCGCTGCGGTGGTTGGTTCATGGGCAACGATACCGACAAGATGGCTACACCTTTCACTTATGAAGAGCTTTCTCAGTATGAATATCTTAACATCGGCTACCAGGTAACTTACTACGAAGGTGAGTATCTCTTCCCCATGTTCAAGATTCAGCATTCCGAAACATACACTCTTGCTGACGGCACAGACGCTAACGTAAGAACTGAATACCTCTGCCCCAGCTGGATGGCATACGGCCCCAAGGAAGACAGCGCTACAAACAAGGGTACAACCTGCAATGCAGAAGACGCATATACACAGGAAATTGATCCCAGCGGCACAGGCGTTCTTCAGATTCCTACATCCGTATTCCTTGATCTTATGGCAGAAGACGATATCATCAACCAGTTTGGTGTTGGCCACAACGGCACAATTCTTGACGTTGGCGAAGATAATATTTACGAAATCTACATCACAGGTGTTACATTGTCATAATTTAATAAGCAAAGTTTTAGCTCTCTGCGTTTTTGCAGAGAGCTATTTTTGTTTATGTGTTGACACAATTCAGCTTTTGCGTTATTATTTTAGTATCTGATAAAAAGGGGAGAAGGATTTATGAAAGATTACGCCAAAACAGCGCAGGATTATTTTAACAGTGGTTACAATTGTTCGCAATCAGTATTGTTGGCATTTTGCGATAAAACCGGACTTGATGAAAAAACCGCCCTTATGATATCTTCATCATTCGGCGGCGGCATGGGCAGATTGAGAGAGGTTTGCGGTGCGGTTAGCGGAATGTTTATGGTTATTGGATTGCTTTACGGATATTCCGACACAGCCGATCATGCGGCTAAATCGGCGCATTATGCACGTTTACAGACTTTAGCTAAAAGCTTTTCCGATGAAACGGGCTCTATTATCTGCCGAGATTTGTTAGGATTAAGTAAGGGAGCTGATAACCCTGTGCCTGAAAAGCGAACAGAACAGTATTACAAAAAGCGTCCCTGTGGTGAGCTTGTTTATTTAGCTGCAAAAATCACGCAGGAATATATAGAGAATAACGCAAATTAAATATTAAAGCACACAAAAAAACGGCAATGGATTTCTCCATTGCCGTTAGTTTTTTATCTAACTAAAGATTAATCAAAATCCTTGTTGATTTTTCTTGCAACGTAACTTGTGTGCAAAATCTCGTGGGCCTTGTGGCTGCCGGGCTTTTCAAGATATTCATCATAAAGAGCCTTAACAGCAGGGTTGTCCTGAGATTTTCTCAATTCCATTGCAGCGTCCTGATCGTAAAGAGCCTTAGCACGAAGAGCTCTAACATCTGTAAAGTTGCGTACAGAACCGGGAACGATGGGCTGACCGCCGCCGTTTACACAGCCGCCGGGACAAGCCATAATTTCAACAAAGGTATAGTCAGCTTCGCCGCTTCTAACCTTATCCATAATCTTCTTAGCGTTTGAAAGACCGCTTGCAACAGCAACCTTAACTTCAAGGCCGTTTACATTGTAGCTTGCTTCCTTAACACCTTCTGTGCCTCTAACTTCCTTAAAGTCGAGCTTATCGTTACCAAGCTTTTCGCCTGTAAGCTCTTCAACAGCAAATCTGAGAGCAGCTTCCATAACGCCGCCTGTTGCACCGAAGATAAGACCTGCACCGGAGAAGATACCCAACGGATCGTCAAACTTTTCATCGGGAAGCTCTGTGAAGTTAATACCTGCACGGTCAATCATTCTGCCAAGTTCACGAGTTGTGATAGCAAAATCAATATCGGGAAGACCTGCAGCATTCTGGTCATCTCTGCCCATTTCAAACTTCTTAGCTGTACAAGGCATAATGCTTACAGAAACGATATCCTTAGGATCCCAACCCATCTTTTCAGCGAAGTATGTCTTTACAACTGCACCGAACATCTGCTGAGGTGACTTGCAGCTTGAAAGGTTTTCAATGCAATCGGGGTAGTAGTGCTCGCAGTACTTAACCCAACCGGGTGAGCAAGATGTGATCATGGGGAGCTTGCCGCCGTTCTTAACTCTTTCGATAAGCTCTGTGCCTTCTTCAAGAATTGTAAGGTCAGCGGAGAAGTTTGTATCAAATACGCAGTCAAAACCAAGTCTGCGCAATGCAGCAACCATTTTGCCTTCAACATTTGTGCCAATGGGCATACCAAAGCATTCGCCAAGGCCTGCTCTTACGGAAGGAGCTGTCTGAACAACAACCTTCTTTGTGGGATCAGCAATTGCAGCAAGGATATCATTTGTGAAATCCTTCTCGGAGAGTGCACCTGTGGGACATACGTTGATACACTGACCGCAGGATACGCAGGAAGTATCACCAAGACCCATTTCAAATGCAGAACTGATGTGTGTTTTAAATCCACGCTCGTTAGCGCCGATTACGCCAATGCCCTGTGTTTTTTCGCATACAGCAACGCAGCGTCTGCAAAGGATACACTTGTTGTTGTCACGATACATGTGAGCAGCGGAATTGTCGATTTCGTAGTTTTCAACTGCGCCGTCGTAAACAGCTTCGTTTTCAATGCCAAAATCCTTAGCCATTGCCTGAAGTTCACAATTCTTGCTGCGAACGCAGGAAAGGCATTTTCTGTCATGATTGGAAAGAATAAGCTCAAGAGTTTTCTTTCTTGCTTCAATGATTGCAGGTGTGTTTGTGCGTACTTCCATACCTTCGGTGATGGGGTATACACAAGATGCAACTGTTCTGAAACCTCTGCCTTCGTTAGCCTCAACAACGCAGATACGGCAAGCGCCGATTTCGTTGATATCCTTGAGGAAGCAGAGTGTGGGGATTGTTATATTGGCAAGACGTGCAGCTTCAAGAATTGTAGAACCCTTGGGTGCCTGAACGGGCATGCCGTTGATTTTAATATTTATCATATCCATTAGTATTTATCCTCCCGCTTACTTCTTGATAATTGCGCCGGGCTTACACTTAGCCATACAAGCGCCGCACTTCACGCACTTAGCAGGGTCAATTTCAAATGCAGCAAGCTTTTTGCCGGGTGCAATATAATCTGTTCTTGTAATAGCGTCTGCGGGACACTGCTTAGCGCACATACCGCAGCCAACACACTTATCCTTGATGATTGAGAACTGGAGAAGGTCCTTACATACGCCGGCAGGACATTTTTTGTCTACAACGTGTGCAAGATATTCATCACGGAAGTAACGCAATGTTGAAAGCACAGGGTTGGGAGCTGTCTGACCGAGACCGCAGAGAGAGTTCTGCTTAACATGGTAGCAAAGCTCTTCAAGCTTGTCGATATCTTCAAGTGTGCCCTGACCCTTTGTAATCTTGTCGAGAATTTCGTACATTCTCTTTGTACCGATACGGCAGGGTGTGCACTTACCGCAAGATTCGTCAAGAGTAAATTCAAGGAAGAACTTAGCGATGTCAACCATACAGTTGTCCTCGTCCATAACGATAAGACCGCCGGAACCCATCATAGAGCCGATACCGATAAGGTTATCGTAGTCGATCGGGATATCGAAATGCTCGGGAGGAATACATCCGCCGGAAGGACCGCCTGTCTGAGCAGCCTTGAACTTTTTGCCGTTGGGGATGCCGCCGCCGATTTCTTCAATTACTTCACGCAAGGTTGTACCCATAGGTACTTCAACAAGACCTGTGTTGTTGATCTTGCCGCCGAGAGCGAATACCTTTGTACCCTTAGATTTTTCTGTACCCATAGCTGTAAACCATTCGGGACCGTTAAGAATAATCTGGGGAATGTTAGCGTATGTTTCAACGTTGTTAAGAATTGTAGGCTTGTCGAAAAGACCTTTTTCTGCAGGGAACGGAGGACGGGGCTTGGGCTCACCTCTGTTGCCTTCGATAGATGTCATAAGAGCTGTTTCTTCACCGCAAACGAATGCGCCGGAACCAAGACGAAGGTCAATATCAAATGAGAAATCGGTGCCGAAAATGTTGTTTCCGAGCATACCCTTTTCTCTTGCCTGATTGATAGCAATTCTAAGTCTTTCAACAGCAATCGGGTATTCGGCACGAACATAAATGTAGCCCTGCTTTGCGCCGATAGCGTAACCTGCAATTGTCATAGCTTCAAGAACAACGTGGGGGTCGCCTTCAAGAACGGAACGGTCCATGAATGCACCGGGGTCGCCCTCGTCAGCGTTACAGCAAACATATTTCATGTCAGCATCGGGAACAAGGTTCTTAGCAAGCTTCCACTTCATACCTGTGGGGAAACCGCCGCCGCCTCTGCCGCGCAAACCGCTGTCCAGAATTGTCTGGATAACGTCGTCCTGAGACATTGTTGTAAGCACCTTGCCGAGAGCGGAATAGCCATCTCTACCGATGTATTCATCAATACATTCAGGGTTGATAACGCCGCAGTTTCTCAAAGCAACTCTGTGCTGTTTCTTGTAGAATGCTGTTTCATCAAGAGCTTTTATGCCTTCGTCGGTAACTGTTTCATCATAAAGCAGTTCCTTAACGGGCTGTCCGCCGATGATGTGTTCATCAATAATTCTTTCAATGTTTGCTTCTTCAATTCTTGAATAAAAAGCTCCTTCGGGGTAAACAATCATGATAGGGCCGAGAGCGCAAAGACCAAAACAGCCTGTTGTTACGATCTGAACCTTTTCTGCAAGACCCTTGTCAGCAATTGCCTTTTCGAGAGTAGCAACGATTTTTTTAGAACCAGAGGAAGTACAGCCTGTACCTCCGCAAATGAGAATGTGCTTTTCGTATTTTGAGTTTTCGCCGCCGTGAGTTCTCAGAGCAACTTCGTTTCTCATTTTTTCCTTGACAGCATTAAGTTGTTCAAGTGTCATAGTAATTATTCCTCCTATTTGATAGTAATGTCGTCAGTATTAGTCTGCATATTTTGCAAGAATTGTGTCGATGTCGTCAGCTGTCAATCTGCCGTAAACATCTTCGTTTACTGTCAATACAGGAGCAAGTCCGCAAGCGCCTATGCAGCGGCAAGCCTCGAGAGAGAATTTGCCGTCGGGAGTGCATCCGCCGTCACCGATGCCAAGCTTTTCCTGCAGTTTTTCATAAATTTCTCCAGCACCCTTAACATAGCATGCTGTGCCAAGACAGACTGAAATGCGGTATTTTCCCTTAGGATCAAGAGAAAACTGTGAGTAGAATGTTGCTACGCCGTAAACCTTTTCAAGCGGAACATTCAAACCTTCGGCAATCATGGTCTGAACTTCGATGGGAAGATATCCGTAAATATCCTGCGCCTTCTGCATTACAGGCATAAGCGCTCCTCTCATGTCCTTGAGCTCTGCGATTATCGCAAGAAGCTCGGCTTCCTGTTCCTTTGTACCATTAAAGGGAACAGCTGCTTTCTTCATGCCCATTCCGAAACCTCCTTGATTTTTCCGTTTTTAACGGATTTTAATTAAATGATTTTACCGCTGCAAAATGGATTTTTGCATTGCGGGTTTGTTAATGCTAAAACATTTAGATTGATATTTTTTTAACAATCCAAGTGTAACATACACATTATAACATACTCTAATAAAAAAAGCCATTAAATTTTTGAACAACTTTTTATGACTTTTTTTTACACTTCATACAAAAACCTCTGAAAAGATTTCTTTTTCAGAGGTTTTTTGGTAATTTGTAAACTATTTAATGCTATGCATAATTAATTAACAAAGCAATCGTAAATAGCACGAGTTGCCTTTTCAAAATCTTCTTCAGTAACGCCAATGATTATGTTAAGCTCACTGGAACCCTGGTCAATCATCTTCACGTTAACTCTTGCGTGTGCAAGTGCTGCAAATGTTCTTGCTGCGGTGCCTCTTGTGCTGCGCATACCTCTGCCAACAACCGCAAGCAAAGCAAGACCATGCTCAATTTCAAGCTTATCGGGCGAAACTGCCTTGTTTATTTTAGCAATAATTTCTTCTTCTCTGCCTTCAATGCAGGATGTTGCCAGAATAATTGACATTGTATCTATACCGGAGGGGAGATGTTCAAACGAAATATTGCACTCACGCAGAACGTCAAGAACCTTCATACCAAAGCCGATTTCGCTGTTCATCATATCTTTTTCAATGTTGATAGCGCTAAAGCCCTTTTTGCCCGCAATACCCGTTATAATATTCTTGCTTTCTTCAGTTGTTTCAGCCACAATCATAGTGCCCTTATCAGCAGGTGCGTTTGTGTTGCGGATGTTAATGGGTATGCCTGCAGTTCTCACGGGGAATATAGCGTCTTCGTGCAAAACGCCTGCACCCATGTAAGCAAGTTCGCGCAATTCTGTATATGTGATTGTTTCAATACCAACTGCGCCTTCAACAATTCTGGGGTCGCAAATCAAAAATCCCGAAACATCGGTCCAGTTTTCGTAAATTTCGGCATTAACAGCTCTTGCCACGAGAGAACCCGTAACATCGGAGCCGCCTCTTGAAAACGTCTTGATAGTGCCGCCTTCACGCATACCGTAAAAGCCGGGAATAACTGCGTAGGAAGAGTTTTTTAGTCTTTCCGAGATAAGCTCGATAGTTTTATCAAGCATAAATTCGCCGTTTTCGCTGAAAACTACAACATCTGCGGCATCAACAAAGTCAAATCCGAGATATTCCGCAATAATCACACCGTTAAGATATTCACCACGGCTTGCAGCATAATCTCTACCGGCGTTGCCGAGCAGACAGCCTTCAATTATTGCATATTCTCTGTCAAGATTGAGTGTAAGACCCAATTCTTTGATGATTCCGTTGTATCTTTCCTTGATTTTTTCAAATATTTCAGAAAAATCCTGACCTTTTTTAGCGGCTTCATAGCAAGAATAAAACATATCCGTAACCTTAATGTCATCGGAAAATCTCTTTCCGGGTGCGGATACTACTGCGTATCTTCTGCTGCTGTCCTCTTTAATGATAGCTGCAGCCTTTTTTATCTGATTAGCATCGGCAAGCGAACTACCTCCGAATTTTACAACTTTTATGCTCATAAAAACATTCCTCTCTTTATATATAATTTATATTGTTGATATATTTCAAATGCACCGTTATTCCGTAAAAATACGGGGCACACGTTTTGAAATTCCGCATACAAGCTCATACCCGATAGAGCCGTAAAGTGATGCAAGTTCATCGGCGGTTATAATTTCGCCGTTGTCTATACCGAACATTGTAACTTCATCGCCTACATTTGCGTTGTCAATATTGCTGATATCGCACATCAATTGGTCCATACATACACGCCCGATGATATTGCATCGCTTGCCATTGATAATTACCTGACCTTTTGAAGAAAGCGCCCTTGGATAACCATCGGCATAGCCGATAGGCAAAGTTGCTATCTTCATGCTTTTGTCAGCGGTGAAAGTGCGTGAATAGCTTACACAGTCGCCGCAGGTGATTTCTTTTATATGCGCAATAACGGTTTTAAGTTCCATTACGGGTTCAAGTTCAATCGGCAAAGGCAAATCTGCATTTGGCATCAAACCATACATAATAATGCCCGCCCTTGCAAGAGTGCTGTTTTGCGGTCCGTAGTAAGTAAGCGCGGCACTGTTTAAATAGTGCATGTGTTTAATTGGTTTGTCAAGCATTTTGTTGGCAATGCAAAATGCTTTTTCTATAAAATCACGCTGATTTTCAGTGTAAGCCCTGTCGGCATCGCAGTCGCTGTCAGCGCATGAAAAATGCGTGTAAACGCCTTCAACGCATAAATTTGGCAACTTGCAGATTTTTACAATTTCCTCAGCGCATTGCTCAGGCGTATCACATTTCAGTCCAACTCTGCCCATGCCCGTATCTAACTTGATGTGACAGCGCAAAGGCTTATCTGAGTCTGCTGCCGCATCGGAAAAGCAAAGGGCGTTTTCGTACGAAACGATGCCCTGCACAATATCCTGCTCAATAAGCTCGGCAGTGTACTCAGGGCAGGTGTAACCCAGAATAAGTATATCGCAATTGCCGCAAACCTGCCTTATGTTTTCGGCTTCATCAATGTTGGAAACCGCAAAGTAATCAACTCCGAGAGCGTGAAGTTTTTCAGCGGTTTTTACATCGCCGTGACCGTAGGCATCTGCCTTAACAACCGCCATGATTTCACATTTTTCCTGTGTCAGCGCTTTTATCTTGCGCAGATTGTTTTCAAGACGGTCAAGGCGGATTTCCGCCCAGGTGCGTTTTTTTTCGTTTTTCAAGGCTAAATTCCTTTCCGCCGCAGATTAATTCAGCCTGTTAATGCTCTTGCGGCAAATGTGGAGATAAAAATGATAATTATCATTTTTTACAATCTATTTTTTTGGCAATAATACTTGAATATTGAAAAAGTTTGTGTTAATATATAGTTTATGCACGGCGCGTTGAAATGTTTGCGGTGTGCAAATAAAAAACTCTTTTAACGGGTGTTTTTAAGTGGAAAGAGAAAAAACAGTTTGTTTTTCGGGGCACAGACCTGAAAAGCTTCCCATAAATAACAGCCAGATAAAAATCCTTAAAAGCCGTTTGTTTCTCGAAATTCAAGAAGCAATAAACGCAGGATATACTGATTTTATTGTTGGTTGTGCACGTGGTGTTGATATGTGGGCGGCATTGATAATTATGGAATTAAAAAATTCTTTTCCGTCAATCAAGCTGCACTGTGCAGTGCCGTTCAAGGGGCATACATCGGGCTGGTCGGGTGTGGAAAGATACGATCTGTCAGCCGTGTTAAACAGTGCCGACAGCGTTACGTATGTTTCGTCGGAACGCAGCGTGCAGGGCTATTCAAAGCGAAATCGGTACATGGTTGATAATTCATCACTGCTGATTGCCGTTGTAACCAATATGCGCAGCGGCACGGGCAGTACTGTTAAATATGCCGAAAAATGCGGCGTTAAAGTGCGCCGAATTGAGTTTGAAAAGCCGCTTGGTGTGCAATCACAACATACTATTATACACTAAAAAAACTATCTTTGCAAGAAATTAAGAAAAATTTACATTAATTTTTTTTAACAACAAAAAAACAACGGCAAATCGAGGTTTTCAACCTTTTCAACAGAGTTTTCAACAAAATGTATGCAAAACAATGATGATGCATATTCCGCAAAGGCATGGGATTTATGCAATGTATATTCGTTTTTTGCAAAAATCTGCATAGTTAAAAGTCTAAATTTTCATTTAGGAGGCTAATGATGAGCTATAAAAAAGGTGCGGTTGCAATACCGTTTTTAATAACATTTCTCGTATCGCTTGTGCTTTTTGGCGCAACTGCGTGGTATATGTATAGAATTACCGTTGATGACGATGCTCCCACGCAGGCTGTTTCTTCGGGTGATACTGCAATCGGCATAACCGATGAGTCAAATCACGCGTTGCTTTTTGCGTATGATAACGGAACTAACGATACCGATTTGGCGTTTGTTGTGGTTTACTGTATGCCGGAAGATGAACGCACGCTCAGTATTCCTGTTCCTTCCAAAACAATGTGTACAACAGATATGGGAATGCAGACTCTTGCGCAGGTTTATCGCAGCTCCGGCATGGGCGCAACCGCAAATGCTGTAAGTCAAGTTGTTGGAATTGAAGTATCGAGATATATGCTTCTTGATTCATACGGACTTGAAAAGCTTCACAGCATTATGGGCGGTGTAACGGTTAATGTGCCCACAGAATATACAGAGCTTGCTTCCGGTGATAAAAGCGTTAACAGCGAGCAGCTTTCCGATTTGATAACCTATCCCTTCTATTCCGGCGGAGAGGATTTCAGAACAAAATTCATCGGCATTGCCGTGCAGAATATGATAAACACCGGATTTGGCGAAAGCCTTTCTGCAAGACTTAAAACTTCATACGAAGCCCTGGCAGCAGTTTGCGAAACAAATATTACCGCAACAGATTATGCAAATTATCAGGAAGCAGCTGAACACCTTGTTGCAAGAGGCCAGGGTACCTGCGTGCTTATAATACCTACGGGTACGTGGTCGGGCGATAGTTTTACATTTGATGCAAGCTTTGGTGCAACCGTAAAGGAAATGTGGGTTACTGATGATGAATAAGGGTATCTTCGATTCACATTCTCACTATACAGATAAGGCTTTTGATACGGATAGATACGAGCTTCTCGCATCTCTTTCCGAAAGGGGAGTTGAGGCGGTTATGCTTGCCTGTACCGATGTTGCCGACAGCGTTAAGGCATTAAAAATTGCTCAGGATTTTGATTTTATATATTCTTCCGTAGGCGTTCATCCTGAAAGTGCAGGCAATGTAAGCAAAAATTATCTTGCTGAGCTTGAAAAAATCGCAAGTTCGTCGCCAAAAGTAAAGGCAGTTGGTGAAATAGGCATTGATTATCATTACGAAGGTTATGATGAAAATTTGCAGAAAAAACTGTTTGAAGAACAGCTTGAGCTTGCAAAA
Organism: Oscillospiraceae bacterium; assembly: GCA_045541475.1. Classification (GTDB taxonomy): domain Bacteria; phylum Bacillota; class Clostridia; order Oscillospirales; family Ruminococcaceae; genus RGIG3077. The sequence continues at coordinate 20,469 of JAZQJI010000001.1, read as the reverse complement.
TCACTTGATTTGCCTGTTATTATTCATAGCCGCGATGCAACTGCGGATACGCTTGAAATTATAAAAAAGCATCGTCCAAAAGGCGTTGTGCATTGTTTCAGCGGCTCAAAGGAAACTGCTTTAGAACTTGTTGATATGGGAATGTACATAGGATTAACGGGCGTTGTTACCTTTAAAAACGCCAAAAAAGCTTGTTCGGTAGCGCAAAGCGTGCCGATTGAAAGATTGCTGATTGAAACCGATTGTCCCTACATGGCTCCTGAACCGTGGCGATCTAAAAGATGCGATAGTTCGATGCTTGTTTCGGTTGTATCGAAAATCGCCGAATTAAGAGGAATCAGCCCTGAAGATGTCGCAAAATTCACCTGCGAAAATGCTCGCAGACTTTTTGCTATCAATGGTTAATTAATTGTTTGTAAACAAAGAAATATACGGATTTAATTCATTGTTAATAATATTTGTCACGACGGCACTCTGAAGCGTTTCGGGGTGCCATTTGTTTTGTGAAATTTTAACAAAAGGCATTTATCAATTTGTATGTATTCTACAATTGAAATTTTTGTGAATAAGTGATATAATGTATACGATAGAGTAGTATGTATAGATATACTCTTACGATGCTTATTATGTATAACGGAGGTGGTATGATGAAAACTTACTCTTATAGTGCAAAGGACGCGCTTGGTAACACAGCAAAAGGTACGATAGTAGCTGAAAATGAACGTGCGTTTTTTGAAAAACTTTCCGAAAAAGGATTGTTCTGCACAAACTATAAGGAAGTTACTTCATCCAAGAAAAGTGCGCACAAGTTCACAACCAAGGAGCTTGCGTACAACTGTCGACAGCTCAGTGCGATGATGTCGTCCGGTCTTACTCTGGTAAGATCTCTTGACATTCTTTACAGGGAGCAGACAAACAACGACTGTAAGAATATCTGGCAGGATATTTACGAAAACGTGCAAAAAGGTGAATCGTTTTCATCCTCACTTATGATGCAGTCAGGTGCTTTCCCGCCATTCCTCATAAGCATGGTCGCCGCAGGTGAATCGTCCGGTTCGCTTGATGTAATCATGAAGCGAATGGAAGCTCACTACGCAAAAGAAAACAAACTGAACAACACAATCAAAAGCGCTATGATTTATCCTATCATCCTTTTGGTGCTTACTTTGGTAATTGTAATCGCAATGTTTACATTTATCATGCCGATTTTCGTTGACCTTTTCGAAAGCGAAGAGGATATGCCGGCGCTTACTCGTGCTCTTAATAAGTTCAGTGAATTTTTGAGAGAAAAATGGTACATATGTGTAACGGTAGTTGTTGCGCTTGTATTCGGCATCATCTACGCACTTAAGGTTCCGTCAATCAGACTTAAATTTGATAAATTCTTGGTTACCAACCCGATTTTCGGCAACCTTATAGTAAAAATTTACACAGGTCGATTCGGTCGTACTCTTTCATCGCTCTATTCCGCTGGTTTGCCGATGGTTGAGTGCTTGCAGAGATCTTCTGCTATTCTTGGCAACTCTTACATCGATGAAAAGTTTGTTACTGTTGTCGATGAAGTTAAACAGGGTGAAACGCTTTCCTCCTCAATCCAGAGAACAGAAATTTTCGAATCCATGTTCTGCTCGATTATCTACGTTGGTGAGGAAGCCGGCGCTCTCGATGATATCCTTGAAAAGACTGCTGACTACTACGACGAAGAAGCTGACTCGGCTGTTGCTCGTCTGGTATCCATGCTCGAGCCTATGATGATCATCATCCTCGGTATCGGCGTTGGTCTTGTTATCGCAGGTGTACTTCCCGCACTTTACGGTTCATTCGAAGGTATCGCATAATCGTCAAACAGCAAAAATCAATAATAAATCCATCAGAGAGGTGAAAGTATAATGTTATCATTAGATATAACAGATAGAAATATACGAATTATCAAAGGTCAGGAAAATAACGGAAAGGTCCGTATCCAGTCCGCAGCTACATTGGAGCTTGAAGAGGATATCATCATTAATGGTCACTGTAAAGATATTCCCCGACTTGCAACCCTTATCAACAACACCTTGCGTACAAACAAGATGAACGATAAGGAAGGTATCATCAGCATTTCGTCAAACCTTACAATCTTCAAGGAAATCACAGTTCCCAAGGCTAAGGATTCTGAATTTACAAGACTTGTTAAGAACAAGATGCAGTCCACAATGGGTATCGATGATTCCTACGGTGTTTCTTACATCGTTGTAGGTGATGTTGAAGATGAAGAAAACGGCGCAACAGTAACAAAGGTACTTGCAACAGCTTGTCCTTTTGATGTGGTTGATTGCTACCGTAAGGTTTTCACAATGCTCGGTATTGCGCTCAAGTCCGTTGTTGTTGGCTGTAACTGCATTACAAGAGTACTTCTTTCCGATGAAAAGAATATGTCAAGAATGCCCCTTTTGGCAGTTCAGATTGACAACAACTTCATCAACCTTAACCTTTATGAAGAAGGTCAGCTCACATTCTCACGTTTTGCTTCAATCGATCCTGCCGATTATGATGATTCGGAAGATTACGTATTTGAAGCAGTAAACGAAAATATTTACCGTATGCTCCAGTTCCAGCGCAACAGAAACCGCTCGAACCCCATCGAAAACGTAGTATTCTACGGTGATACCCGTGAATATGTACGCCTTACCAACGCTCTTGAGCAGATGGAAATTTCCGGTAGCGTTATCGGCGTTCCCCGCCAGGTTTCCGGTTATGAAAACATTGAATTTGCCGTATATGCAAACGCAGTTGGCGCAATGTTCAGAAGAAATAAGGAAACAGAGCATATCAACCTTCTCGAAACAATGGAATTCGGAAGCCTTGTTGCTGACAAAATCAAGTCCGACAGATCCTTCCCGTTCATCTTCTTCGGAAGCGTTGGCGTTTCAGCGGCTGTTATCCTTATCTGGTACTTCATTCTTACTTCAAAGAATGCAAAACTTGAAGATCAGATTGATGATATTAACAGACAGATTGAAGGCGAAAACAAAAAGGTTGCTTTGCTTGAAGATCTTAACGTTGTAAAGACCACTGTTGATAACTATGCGGTTATGGTTGAAGATGCTTACAAAGCGTACGAATCAAAACCGATATTCGATTCTGAGGTTTACACAAAGCTTAGAGATACTGTTGATGCTTACTGTGATGAAGAATATTATGCAGAGCAGTTTGAAAAACAGAAGGAAAAACTTCAGGAACAGCTTGCTGCAGGTGATGAAACAGCTACACTCGATGCTCACGATCAGGGCATTACAGGCTTCTCTTATTCAAACGGAACTATCTCACTTTCAATTTCGCTTCCCGGTGATACAGAGCTTAACGCTCAGAAGGTTGGCTACCAGCTTGTAAATGATATTCAGGCACTTACATTTGATGAAACCGGCGAGCCTATGTTCGTTAATGTTGGTTATACCGGTTATAAGGTAACTGAAGATTTAGCAAAAACAGAGGAAGAACAAGCCGGTGAGGAAGGCGCAACAATCATTACTGACGAGGACGAAGAAGATCGTCTTTGGGTTGATTTCAACCTTACACTCACTATGGATTCTCCTTGGGATCCTGTCGCTGAAGCAGAAGCTGAAGCAGCGGCTGAATCCGCTGAATAATTGAAAGTAGGTGAATATATATGTCAAAAATCAGTTATAGAGATAAAATTATACTTTTGTCATTCTTGGTTATTGTTATTCTTGTCGGCGGTTTCTTCCTGCTTATCAAGCCCAAGAACGAAGCATTGAAAGCAAACGAGACAAAGTACAACACTTTGAAGACAAAGCTTGAAAGCCTTGAAAAACAGGCAGATCAGATTTACGAAATACAGGAACACATCGTTGTTACTCACGATGAAGCTCTTACTCAGGCAGAATCTTTCTCCGAAATCAGACAGACAGATGTACTTGATGAATACGTAGAGTCCACACTCCTTAACCTTTATAATGATGCAGGCGAAATTTCAGGTCTTAAGGTATCTCCCTCAATCGCTTACACAAATCCTTCAACCGCTTCGCTTACATACTACTACTACACACCCAGCGTCCTCACTTATCCGATTTATACCGCAGCTGATCTTAACGGCGAATTTAGCGTAGAAGCAGCTGACGCTCTCGCTAAGAGCGCTGCTATATCCGCAAGAACAGCACAGACAGTAGTTGCTTCAACAGTAACACTTTCTTATGAAGGTACTGAAAGCGAACTTACTACATTCCTTGATCTTATCGCTGATTCTGAAGAAAAGGTTCTGCTCAACGCAATCGACTTTACTTCCGAAACCGTTACTTATGAGCTTGACGGTTCAACATTGAAAGAAACTGAATGTGAACTTACAGGTAACCTTACATTCCAGTTCTACTCTGCTCAGGTAGCAGATCTTCTCTATGATGACCTCTTTAAAGAGACAAGCGACGGCGATACTTCAAAGCTTGAAGAACTTGTTGAAAAATATAAGGATAATTTCAAGACAAGAGAAGAAGCACAGGCTGAATAAGCCGAAACAACTTTAGCAATATCCGCAAACACACGATAAACGCATTAGAAAGGCGGTAATGTTAATTATGAAATTATTAGACAGAATTCGTTGCCGAAAGTTAAAAGGCGCTGTTCTGTTTACTGTAGTATCGGTTTGTGCTGTCATAATTATATTTATCATGGCTACTTTAACCGTAGTTGCAACTGTACAAAAACGTACATATTCCGACTACGCAAAAAGCCAGTCATATTATACGGCACGTTCAGCTGTAAACAGCGTAATTACCGCGCTGAATGAGGATAGTGATATCTCGCTCGCATTTAAGAATATTTCGGGCAGAACGCCACTTTCCATTTCAATGACAAACAGCGCAGATATGGGACAAATTACGTCAATTTATGCTGATAAGATTACTGAAGATATGTACAAGATTTGCGCAACAGCACGCGTGCTTGACGATGAAACCACAGTTGCCGTTTATGTTTTTGAAGGCACAAAGGTTGAACCTGCAAGCGGCAGCTCAAGCTCAAGCGCAATTACTACATTCGGTGTAAGTAACGCTAATAACCTTTCGTTCATAGGCGGCGGCGCTATCAACGTTTACGATGAAAATTGCCCGTCAGGACTTGATATCAGCAACTCCAACATAAACGATATGGTCGGAGATATGGTTATTAACGCAGGCTTTGAAATGAAGACATCGAGTAGCTTTGTAATTGAAAAAGGCCAGGGCGTATCGATTTTTGGCGATTTTAAAAACAGCAACTCTTCTTCGATTGTACCCGTATACAATCTTATAGAAGGAGGAGCTACATCCTACAAAGGTTTCCAATTGGGAGTGACCGAAGATGCAGATAATGTAAAATTAAGTGAAATTCCTTACATTTACTGCACAGGTCAGTTTAATTGGTACGGCGGTGCTGATAATGTCAGCGTAGGTATGCGCGATGAATCGAGCAATGTTTACTGCCCTGTAAACATCTTCTGCGGCTCTTTCAACGGTGATGTTCACAAAGCAATTAATCTTACAGCAAGTGTATATTGCTATGATGCTACTGAAACAAGTGTTTTGACATGTAATAACAGCTTTAACCTTTATGGCTGGATTGAAAGCTTAACACAGGACGGAACAACGTCGCAAACGCTCGTTCACAACGGCGATTTTTACACAAAAGGCAATTTTACAATCAACAGAAATAATAACCAGAACTACTATTTCAATGGTGATTTGTGCGTAGACGGTACTCTCAGACTTACCGGTGACAACATGAACATCTATGTTGCAGGCCAGGTTAAAGCCGGTAATATCGTTGTATCAGGCAATAATATAAAGGTTTTCACGCTTCAGAGTGGTACCTATACAGAAGTTGCCGTTGATACACTTTATCAGACATCACTCAACTACGATGAAGCTACACTTAATGCAGTTTATTCGCAGCTTGGTGTTGCAAACGGCGATTGGTCGGCTTTGCATACAAAGCTTGCTTCATCTCCTAAAACATCAACAGCTATTCCCAGCGCAAGCGGCGGAAACATGACTTATCAGGATCTTCTCGATGAGTTCTCGTTCTTCTCTGATGACTTTGAATTGAAGAATATCCTTTCGGGCTATTACTATTCAACTGATAACAATGGCAACCCCATTGATGATGTTATCTATCACGATGACATTCAGGGTATAGGTGAACCCGCAAACTATGTATATCAGACTCCCGAAGGCGGATTTATCAGAACTGTTGCAACTATCCAGGCTCAGTTCCCCGTTGATGAAACTAAGTCACAGGGTACAGATGAAACAATTTACGAATGTGAAATGTTCTCTTCTCCTGAAGAGTTTAACACAGTACTCAAGGCTGGAGATTATCTTTATATTACAAGAAATGGCGATAATGGTCAGTATAACATAAAGATATTCTCTGCTTCGGATGAGGATATTACCAGTGTTATTGAAAATGCCGGCAATTTGGGCGATTATTACACTGTTGATGGTAACAAGTACACCATAAAGTGCAATGCAAAGCTTGTCGGTACACTTCCTAAGATTGATTTTGTTATCGATCCTCAAGCTGCAGGCAAGGATTTGTATGTTATGCTTGAAGGCTGCAGCTACAGCAACGGCGGCAAAATCGTCGTTAATGATGAAAAGCTCAATGAAGACGATACAATGTATATGTGCTATATGTACGCATCTTCCGGTACTGAGGTAACAAATAAAGTTGCTGATGCCAACGGTATTTTCCCTACAGAATCACTCAAGATTAACAGCGGCTCATGCCGAATTGTAAGCAAGTACTATGATGATTTCCTTAACGGTGGTCCCAGCTTGTATCTTGAACAGATGCCTGAAGATGAGCGTCAGATTCCCAACATCTATATGTACGTTCAGCCGCATACACATATCAACGCAGATGGTGGTACGGTAGCAATTACAGCTTACATCAACGCACCTCGTTCATCTATTTCTGTTGATAATGGTATCACAGGCGCTAATAAGATGTACTACACAACAGGTAAGTACGATCACAGCACAACACCGCCCACTGCTTCAGCATATTCGCAGGAGATCAAGAATACAATCACATTGCTTGGCTCTTTCGTATTCGGCGGTGCTAGCATGAAGAACTCTACCGTTAGCTACATTTATGTAAGTGATGACGGCAGAGGCGATGATGATAATGCAGATGACGGCAATCTTGTTTACACATGGCAGCCGTTGTACTACGATTCTAATTGATTTTGAGGGAGGTTTTTGATATGATTAAAAAATTCTTCCGCAAAGCCAAACTTAAAGGCATGACTCTTGTTGAAGTAATTGTTGCGCTTGCTGTATTCACTATAATGACATCGGCTATGGCGCTTTGCGCAGGTTCTGTAAGCAAAATTGTTACTGATAATATTTACTTTAACGCAAAGATGAACCAACAGCGACCTATAATAGACAATATGTCCGATGTTGGTCCCGAAAATGTAACCGCGATGAAGTTTACGGTTACTATCGGCAGCACGCAGTATTCTCTTAGTACTGATAAGAATACTGCTGCTGAAACCGCACAAAGCGGCAACGGGCTTAATTTTAAATACTTAAAGCCCGTTGATAATGTTGCTGTTACAACTACAACAACAACTAACTGATGAATATCATTGAAAAAAGGAGGTTTTAATATGGAGAGTTCAAATGCTCCCGCAAAAACCAAAAAGCTTAAGGGCTTCACACTTATTGAACTTATTATAGTGTGCGCTTTGTTTTCAATGATACTTATCGGTGCACTTTCAGTTTTACGTCCCGTTTCGTTGCTTTATAAGCAGAATGTTAAATACGAATCGGCACGTGCAACAAGTGATATTGTATCTACATATCTTGAAGGTGTTTTAAAATACGCCGATAGAATGTATTTTTACGAAGACAAAGCAGCAACAAAGTATTCTGAAAATGAAAGCCTTGAATATACAAGGTTTATCAACACATATTTTGACGGTCAGGCACCCACTCAGCCTATTTATATGATGTCTATCATTAACGACCCCGTGGTTGATGCCTCCGGAAATATTATTGAAGAAGGTTATGGACGTGTGTATGTCCGCGAGATACCTAAGGGTACAACTACTATCGACGGCAACGCATTTCCGAATCAGCTTGCAATAAGTGAAGGTATTTACGAAGAATACGGCTTTAAAATCAACATACAGAATTCTCTGCCCAGATTGTTGACAACAACGATTGATGTTTATGAAAAGGATAGATTGGTTTCGGCTAATGCAACTATTGCAGAAGGCGATATTATCTCTCTTATAAACAGTGCTTCCGGCGATGCCAAGTACGAAGCAAACGGCGTTGAAGTAGTTAAATCTTCAAACATGCTTAATATTTGCTATTATGATGTTGATTTGCACGAGCCTACTTCAGTACCCAACTATGTTCTTGTACACGAAAAACTTGCAGACGGTGCTGATCCTACATCTGCAACTACTCGTAAAGAACCGGCGTTTTATTCAAATCCCAACTCTGCAAGTATAGATGCAGATACACCGCTTTCAAATAACTACTACATCATTTATACATTGCCCGATATTGATTATTACAAGGACGCAGCTATGAATCAGCTTGAATCTATCAGCTGCACACCTACAAAGATTAATGTTGCGTGCAACACAAGCAAAACTCTTGATGAAATTCTTGAAGAAAACAGCTTTACCGTAACAGGTAAGTATACCAACGAAAATACTTTCAGAGAGATCGAAAAGGGTGTGCTTAAGGATGGTACTGATGGTTGGTATATCCGCAACGCAAATGTATTTGATGCCAGCAAAAACAAAGCAGGCTCAGTAATCTTCTATGTTGGTTTTGAATCTGAAACAACACAGTTTACAATCAACTTTGAAGAACAGCCGCTTGTTAACACAATTAAAGCTAATGACCTTGTTATTACAGATGGTTCAACTGTTACAAAGAGTATGTTCAGTGTATCTGTATTGCGTAACGGTGAAAGCAGTTATGTTCCCATCAGTTCATCTTCGTTCAATGTAACAAGAGCTGACGGAAGCGATATCGCTACAATTCCCACAACAACACCCGGTGCATATCCTGTAACTGTAACCTATATTGGTGATGACGGTCAGGCAGGTTTGGCTCCTACAACGGCTTATGTAATTGTTACGACTCTCCAAAGCATTAATGTAACAACAACTGCAAATCCTGTTGTATCTGAAGGAACAGAACTTAACGAAGATAACATTTCTGCAATCATTTCTGTGGTTACAGCAAATTATCAATCTGTTACTCTCGGCGATGGTTCAGTATATACCCCTGATCCGCAGATCGTTACTGATAAGTGTACTTACACATATCCTACTGGTCCTTTGGCACTGGGCAATTATACCATTGATGTTACTTACGGACCTGCCAGTCAGACAGTAGCATTTGAAGTTGTAGAAGTTGCGGTTAACGCTACTATTACAAACTTTACACTTGGCCAGAATAACTTGTATTATTCCGCCGGTACATTCGGCATTGATATTCAGACTGAAGCAGATACCTCCTGGGCAATTACTATCGACTTTGGCGGTGTAACCGTTACAGGCGGTCTTTGGGATGTCGACACCGGTGCGAGTGCATCTTGCTCAACAGGTAAGGTTGTAATTACCGGTACAGGTTCGTTTAGCGATGATTCAATCAGCGTTGCATTCCAGAATGCAGGCGATGCCGGTGTAACAGCATTGCAGGGCTGTGCAGATGATATCAGCAACATTACAATTTCTGTTGCAGCTAACTAATAAGCATTAAATGCAAAAAATTTCCGACGGGGGATAAATTCTCCCGTCGGAAATAAAAAACAATAATTTTTTGTTTTTTGAACAGAGTCAAAAAAATAAGCGGCAGAAAATTTTTCCACCGCATATTATTTTTTTGATTTTATTCAAAGGTCAAAAATGTGTTTATGTACCAATCGGCAATTCTGTTGCCGTAAACAGCGGCGATGGCAATTCCAATACACAGGTATGGTCCAAATGCCATTTTTGATTCGCCCGTTTTCTTTTTGATGATAATACCTACGGCAGCGGCGAGTACAATTCCAATAAGTGCTGCAACAACAATTGCTTTTGTTCCAAGCAGCAAACCGCACGCAGCCATTAAAACAACATCACCCATGCCCATTCCTCCGGTGACTAAACCGAGTATGAGGAACGGTACGCTGATTATTGCCGCACCGATTAATCTTGATGAAAGCTCAGGACCGTATTCTCCGCTGAGCAGATATGACGGAACTGCAAGAACGGCTATAAGCAATAAAACTGAAAGATTCATTTCCTGGGTGTCGTAATCAATAAAGCCAATAACAATAAGCAGCGACATCAACAGGCAAAGTACAATACAGTTTGCAAGCATTGCATAATCAAAAATCAGATATGCAATATCAACTTGCATGAATACCCATACATAAAGTAAAGCGTTAAGACTTTCAACAAGCGGGTATCTGCCGGAGATTTTTTCGCCGCAGCTGTGACATTTGCCTCTTAAAAAAAGCCAGCTAAAAATCGGCACAAGGTCGCGTTTTCTGATTTTTGTTCCGCAGGTCATGCAATGCGAAGAACTTTTGATAAGCGACTCGTTTTTTGGCAATCTGAAAATGCATACGTTGAGAAAACTGCCGATTATCATTCCAAAGCAAAACACAATCAGATAAATAATAATGCTCATGATAAGTTCAAGTATTTGGGTGGACATAATTAACCTCCTAAAGTTTCTGTACATATCATAGCATAATAAATAAAGATTTTCAAGAAAATTTTAATAAACGGAGGTTCATTTATGAAAAACGCACGAATAGGCGACTATCTCGTAGAGCTTGGTATGCTCAAGCCCGAACAGCTTGAACAGGTTCTTGCATTGCAGCGCGAAGCAAGAGAGAACGGTCAGGATAAGCAGTTTGGCGATATTGTTGTAGAGCAGGGCTTTGTAAGTGAAATTAACTTTGCAAAGGCACTTGCAGCAAAATTGCACGTACCTTATGTTGACCTTGCAACTTATGAATTTGATCCCGAAACTGTAAGAAAGATTCCTGAGCACGTTGCTAAAAAGTACGCTGTTATCGCAATTCAGCTTCAGGGTAAAAGACTTACTGTTGCTACTGATGACCCTATCGACTTTGAAAAACTTGAGGACGTAAAGGTTCTTACAGGTTATGACTGTAACCCCGTTCTTGCAACAAGATCTGCAATTGACAAGGCTATCGGTAAAAACTATCAGATGGATACAGTATCCAGCGTTCTTGATGACGTTCAGGCACTCGCTTCCACCGGCGATGGTGATGACGACGGCTCCGCAGAGCGTGTTGAAAGCGCACCTATCGTACGTCTTGCAACCACAATCGTTGAAAACTCCTATCGCGCAGACGCAACGGATATTCATATTGAACCCTTTGCTTCTTATACAAGAATCCGTATAAGAGTTAACGGTGACCTTATTGAACTTATGAACGTATCTTCACAGGTACACAGCGCGCTTGTAACACGTCTTAAAATTGTAAGCGGTATGAATATCGCTGAAAAGCGTGTTCCTCAGGACGGCCGTTTCACTCAGGTAGTTGACGGCAAAACGCTTGACGTCCGTGTTTCTTCGCTTCCTATGGTACACGGCGAAAAGATAGTTATCCGTATTCTTGCAGGTGATAACATTGCTTTGAGAAAAATCACTGAACTTGGTATGAGCGATTATAACTACGAAAAATTCGCTTCCATGATTAAATGCCCTAACGGAGTTGTTCTTGTAACAGGACCTACCGGTTCCGGTAAAACAACAACACTTTACGCAGCTCTCGGTGAGGTTGCTAAGCCTTACGTTAACGTAGTTACTGTTGAAGACCCTGTAGAAAAGAGAATCGACGGTATCAACCAGTGTCAGATTAACGCTAAAGCCGGTATGACTTTTGCCGCAGCTCTACGTTCTATCTTGCGTCAGGACCCTGACATCGTAATGATCGGTGAGATGCGTGATAGCGAAACTGCCGAAATCGGTATTCGTGCCGCTATCACGGGTCACTTGGTGTTCTCCACACTCCATACAAACGACGCTGCTTCCACAATTACTCGTCTTGTTGACATGGGTATTCCGCCCTACATGGTTGCTACATCACTTATTGGTGTAGTTGCACAGCGACTTGTTAAGGTTCTTTGCCCTAAGTGCAGAAAGCCCAGATATTCCGATGAAGAAGAGAATAAGCTGATGAGCATCGAAGAGCCCGTTGCTATATACGAAGCAGCAGGCTGTCCCGAGTGTAATAACACAGGCTACCGCGGCAGAACAGCTATTCACGAAATTATTCACTGTACACCCGCTATGAGCGCACTTATTGCTGACAACGGCAATATGGAACAGATTTCGCAGCTTGCTAAGCAGCAGGGCACAAAGCTTCTTCGTGACAACGTTTCCGAAAAGGTTATGGCAGGCGAAACTACAATTGATGAGCTCGTAAGAGTTACATATTCAGTATAATAATAACAGTAAAAATAACAATACGGAGGAAAATCAATGGATTACGGTTACAATCCTTATGCTTCGCTTGCCAGCGAAGGCGTTATCGAGATAAATGAAATTCTCGATAAGGCAAGAAAAATCGGCTGTTCTGACTTGCATTTCACTGTCGGAAGAGGACCTATCGTTCGTCTTCACGGTCAATTACGTCAGATGGGTGAATATCCTGTAATGACAGACAGCGAAATTATGCACATTGCTGAACAGATGACTAATGAAGATCAGCGTGCACAGTTTAAGAAGATTATTGATACTGACTTTTCTTTCACCACAAAGAAGGGCTTCAGACACAGATGCAACCTCTATCATCAGAGCGGACATCCCGCAATTGCAATTCGTTTGCTTAGAAACGATATTCCTACTCTTGAGGATTTGTTTTTACCCCCTGTTCTTGCAGATTTTGCAATGCGTCCCCGTGGCCTTGTTCTTGTAACAGGACCTACCGGTTCGGGTAAATCAACAACTCTTGCAGGTATGATTGACTTTGTTAACGTAAACAAATCTGCACATATCATCACAATCGAAGACCCTATCGAATATGTTCACCAGCACAAACGCTGCATGGTTAACCAGAGAGAAATCGGTCAGGACGTTGGCGACTTTGCTCTTGCTTTGCGTGCTGCACTCCGTGAGGACCCTGACGTTATCCTCGTAGGTGAAATGCGTGACCTTGAGACAATTACTGCTGCTGTAACTGCCGCTGAAACAGGTCACCTTGTTATGTCCACACTTCATACAACATCTGCAGCAGATACTATCAACCGTATCATCGACGCTTACCCTGAGCACCAGCAAAGACAGATCAGAACTCAGCTTGCAAGTACTCTTGTCGGCGTTATCGCACAGACCCTTATCCCCAAGGCAGACGGTACAGGACGTATCGCTGCACTTGAAATTATGGCTTGTACCGACGCTGTTTCCGCAATGATCCGTGATGATAAGGTTCACCTTATCCACTCATCAATTCAGACAGGTAAGCAGTACGGCATGATGTGTCTTGACCAGGAGCTTGCTCGTATGGCTAAAACAGGCATTATCAAAGAGGTTGATGCTCTTGAACGCTGCCATGATAAAGAAGAATTTTACCGTTACTTCAACGCAGATGATTTTTAATCTTTATAGTTTTACACAACATAATAAGCCTGAGACGGATATCAAACCGTTTCAGGCTTTTTGCATAAAAAATCAGAGGAAAGACGCTTGTGATATAAGCGGTCTTTCCTCTGTTTTGCTTTAATTTAAGATTTATCTGGGTGTGTATTCGGTGTTGACAAATGCAACCCACGAATCACTTTCGATGAGCGGGCCTTTTTCTATGTTTACAAGAGTTAGTCCGCTTTTATCATATTTAACTTTAAAGTCAAATGCGCAAATACCGGAGTTGTTTTTTACCATTACGGGAACAACAACCTGCTGACCTGCGGTGCCTTCAACAGCAGCAATATACGCTGTGGGGTTGCCGCCCGTGGGAACGTCGGTTTGTATGCCTTGACCTACCGATACACAGCCGTTAGCAGTAACATAATCAATTTGCACAAAATCCACATTGCTTATCATTAAATCATAAAATTCGATGTTGTAAATGCCGTTGGCGTCGCTCTTAACATCAAAAACAAGATGCAAAAGTTCGCCGTCGCCCTCGGCTTCAATCATATCGTAAACAATTGTTGAAAGTGCTCCGTAGCCGTATTCGGTTACCTGACTGTCCTCGTTGCTTGAATTATCAGCAGTTGTGGTTGTGGTAGTCTGAACAGCAGTTGTGGTTGATACTGATGTTGAACTTGCCGCAGTGCTGCTGTTTTCGGCTTTTTTTGTTGTTGTATCAGCAGGTTTTGTAGTAGTTTGCGGTGCAGTAGTTGTTGTTGCAACACTTTCTTCTTCTGCGTTACTGTATGTAGTGGTGCTTTGCGTCTGATTATCAGGCGCAATAGTCTGCATGGTAGTCATCCATATTGTCTGTGCAGATGTAACTGCGTTTCCACTGTCATCGGTAACGGCATTGCCATCGTTATCCGTAACTGTAACATAAGTGGTTTCGGGTATCTGCGTAATAATCACAGGCTGAACGGTTGTTACTGCGTTGCCTTTATCATCGGTAACAGTATTGCCGCTGTCATCGGTAACGGTAACGTAAACCTTACCGGTTGCCGTTGTGATTTCTGTTTGCTCCGTGCTTTGCAAGCTTTCAGAAGTTTCGTTTTTCTCGTTGTTGCAGCCGATACTGCATAACGTCAGCAGGCAAAGCGCAAAGCTTAACAAAAACTTTTTTGTCATTTCGTTCTCCATTCCTTGTATATCAAGAAAAATATTGCCATAATTGGTTTTTTTATTATACTATATATATTGCTGAAAATCAATAGTTATTTTGGTGTATAAATATTCCAATTATGCTTAATTATCCCATTTGTCGCTTAAGGCGTTAATTTGGTCGGCAAATTTTGCCAAATCCTTGTTTGCGCCATTTCTATTCTTTTCAATAACGCTGAGCAAGCGCCTGCCTGCCTGAATAAGTCTGTCAAACACAGCAGAGCTTCGCTGGTCTTTAGCCTTGCCTGCACCTTTTTCAACGCGCTCGGTATTGCCTTTTTCAAAACATTCACCTGTTGCAATATCATATTCAGCGCCGCTGTATGGAGCAATTGCTTCAATGCCCGTTTGCTGTGTGATGTATTCTGCAAACTCGTCGCAAACTTCATCGCTGCCATGGTTTACGTAAACTCTTTCCGGCTTGTTCCGGATATTCTTTATCCAGCCAAGCAGCATATCTCTATCAGCATGACCGCTTATGCCGTCAATTTCAAGTATACTTGCATTTACCTGCACTTTTTCGCCAAAGAGCTTAACCGTATCCGCGCCATTTACAAGCGTTCTGCCAAGTGTTCCTTCTGATTGATATCCCACGAAGAGAATTGTAGAATCGGCACGCCACAAATTGTGTTTTAAGTGATGGCGTATTCTGCCTGCATCACACATTCCGCTTGCGGAAATGATGATTTTAGGTGTTTTATCAAAGTTAATCATTTTAGATTCATCGCTGGAAACCGCAACGCATAGCCCGTCAAACTTTATGGGGTTAATTCCCTTGTTTAAAAGTTCAAGCGTTTCTTCATCGTAAAAATCAACAAGACCGGAAGCGTAAATCTGTGTAGCTTCAACCGCCAAAGGACTATCTATATAAACCTTAAATCCGTCATGATTTTTAACCATGCCTGCGTTTTTAATCGTTCTTATGCAGTATAATATTTCCTGCGTTCTGCCCACTGCGAATGAGGGAATAACAACGTTTCCGCCCTTGTCAAAGGTCTGTTGTATAATCCTTGCAAATTGGTCAACATATTCGGGACGTTCGCCGTGCAGTCTTGTACCGTAGGTTGATTCAATAACAACAATATCAGCCTTTTCGGGTGCCTGCGGATTTCTGATAAGCGGTCTGTCCACATTGCCGATATCGCCCGAGAATACAAGCGTTTTTGTCACGCCGTTTTCGGTAATTGTAATTTCAATGCTTGCCGAACCGAGAAGATGTCCCGCATCAATGAAATTTACGCTGATACCGTCGCAGATATCCTGCTTTTTGTTATAATTTACAGGGCAAAACAGTTCCAAAGCCTTTTGTGCATCCACAATTGTATAAACGGGTTCGTACAAATCTCCGCCGCTTCGCTTTGCCTTGCGGTTGCGCCATTGTGCTTCAAATTCCTGAATGTGTGCCGAGTCCATCAACATGATTTTGCAAAGCTCATGTGTGGCAATTGTGCTGAAAACCTTGCCGTTAAACCCAAGCTTTGTAATGTAGGGTATCTTGCCGGAATGGTCGATGTGTGCATGAGTTAACAATACAAAATCAATGTCGGTTGCCGCAACGGGAATATCACAGTTTTCGTAAATATTTCTGCCCTGCTCCATTCCGCAGTCGACAAGAATATTCTTTCCGCAGGCGTTAATCAGCGTGCACGAGCCTGTAACCTCGTGGGCAGCCCCGATAAAAGTAAGTTTCATCCAATCGTCCCTTTCATACAATATTTTTGTATATATATTATATCACAAAGTACACTGATAATCAATAAAATCCAACCAATTCTGCCAATATTTATGTAGATTTTAATTGGGTTATCGGCTAAATGCTGTAGATTTGCAATTTTTTTTGTAAATTGCTGTATAATATAGCAAATCTTAGCACATATTATGAGAAAAATGCTTGACAAACGAACAAAAAAAATATATAATAATTAGGCGTGTTAATGGGGTAGTTATGCCTTGTTAACGATGTAATCTTTTAAGAAAGGAGAAAGATATGCCAACCTTTAACCAGTTAGTTCGCAAGGGCAGACACGATCTCGCTGTTAAGTCAACAGCTCCTGCTTTGCAGAAGGGCTATAACTCTAAGAAGAAGGTCGCTATTGACCAGAGCTCTCCTCAGAAGCGTGGTGTTTGTACAGCTGTTAAGACAAGCACTCCTAAGAAGCCTAACTCTGCTATGAGAAAGATTGCCAGAGTAAGACTTACAAACGGACATGAAGTTACAGCTTACATTCCCGGTATCGGCCACAACTTGCAGGAACACAGCGTTGTTCTCATCAGAGGCGGACGTGTTAAGGACCTCCCCGGTGTGCGTTACCACATCATCAGAGGTGCGCTTGACGCACAGGGTGTAGCTAACAGACAGCAGGCTCGTTCAAAATACGGTGCTAAGCGTCCCAAGGCTGCAAAGAAGTAATTTGAAACAAATTTCCCAACAGAATTTAATGTAGGGCTTATATATATACATTACAAAATGTATGGTGTTTGGCTTTCTGCATTGGTTCTGACGGAGCTTCCGCAAGGCCGATTTTTATTGATTCCTAAACATTACGGCTTTTCGGAAGAGCGAGTACCTATGATATCATTATATGAAGGAGGGAATCAAGATGCCAAGAAGAGGCAGAATCGCTAAGCGCGACGTTTTGGAAGATCCTATTTACGGTTCAAAGCTTGTAACAAGACTTATCAACAATATCATGCTGGACGGTAAAAAGGGTGTTGCTCAGAAAATAGTTTACGGTGCGTTTGAGATTGTTGGAGAAAAGTCCGGCAAGGAGCCCTTGGAAGCATTCCAGGAGGCAATGAACAACATCATGCCCGAACTCGAAGTTAAGGCTCGTCGTTTGGGTGGTGCAACCTATCAGGTTCCGATGGAGGTTCGTCCCGCAAGAAGACAGACACTCGGTCTCAGATGGATAACAAAGTACGCAAGACTCAGAAATGAGAAGACTATGAAGGAGCGTCTTGCAGGTGAGATCCTTGATGCTATTAACGGCACAGGCGGCGCATGCAAGAAGCGTGACGACACACACAAGATGGCAGAAGCCAACAAGGCGTTTGCTCACTACCGCTGGTAATTCATTCGATTTCGGCGGTAATATTAAACGCCGATTCGAATCAATTATTTTGAAGGGGTTTATATTATGGCAAGAGATTGTTCACTTGAACAAACAAGAAATATTGGTATAATGGCTCACATTGACGCCGGCAAAACCACAACATCCGAGAGAATTTTGTTCTACACAGGTATCAACCACAAGCTCGGTGAAACTCACGAAGGCGCTGCTACGATGGACTGGATGGCTCAGGAGCAGGAAAGAGGTATCACAATCACCTCTGCTGCTACAACAGCTTATTGGAAAGGCCACCGTATCAACATCATCGATACTCCCGGTCACGTTGACTTCACAGTAGAAGTTGAGCGTTCGCTCAGAGTTCTTGACGGTTCCGTTACGGTTTTCTGTGCAAAGGGCGGTGTTGAGCCCCAGTCTGAAACAGTATGGCGTCAGGCTGACAACTACGGCGTACCCCGTATGGCTTATGTAAACAAGATGGACATTATGGGTGCGGATTTTTATAATGTTCTCAACATGATGCACGAAAGACTTAAATGTAATGCTGTTCCGATTCAGCTCCCCATCGGTGCTGAGGACGATTTCAAGGGACTTGTTGACCTTGTTGAAATGAAGGCTTACATCTATAACGATGATCTTGGTAAGGATATCTCCGTTGTGGATATTCCTGAAGATATGATGGATCTCGCTGAAGAATACAGAGAAAAGCTTCTTGACAGCGCTGCTGAAAATGATGAAGACATCATGGAGAAGTATCTCTCAGGCGAAGAACTTACAATCGAAGAAATCAAGATGTGCATCAGAAAAGCAACAATTGCTAACACAATGGTTCCCGTTGTTTGCGGTACATCATACAGAAATAAGGGCGTTCAGAAGCTTCTTGACGCTGTTGTTGACTATATGCCCGCACCTACGGACGTACCTGCTATCAAGGGTGTTAACCCTGATACTGATGAAGAGTGCGAGCGTCCCTCATCTGATGAAGAGCCGTTTGCAGCTCTCGCATTTAAGATTGCAACTGACCCGTTTGTTGGTAAGCTTTGCTTCTTCCGTGTTTACTCAGGTAAGGTAAACGCAGGCGATACAGTGCTTAATGCAACAAAGGGTAAGAATGAAAGATTCGGTAGAATTCTTCAGATGCACTCAAACCACAGAAAAGACATTGAATGCTGCTACTCAGGCGATATCGCTGCTGCAGTAGGTCTTAAGAATACTACAACCGGTGATACATTGTGCGATCCTAAGAATCCTGTTATTCTTGAATCCATGGTATTCCCGGAGCCTGTTATCAGTCTTGCTATTGAGCCTAAGACTAAGGCAGGTCAGGAAAAGATGGGTCTTGCACTTGCAAAGCTTGCTGAAGAAGATCCTACCTTCCGTACCTATACTGATGCTGAAACAGCTCAGACAATCATCTCCGGTATGGGTGAACTTCACCTTGAAATCATCGTAGATAGACTTTTGCGTGAATTTAAGGTAGAAGCAAACGTTGGTGCACCCCAGGTTGCATATAAGGAAACAATTAAAGGCTTTGCTGATGTTGATGAAAAATATGCAAGACAGTCCGGTGGTAAGGGTCAGTACGGTCATGTAAAAATCAAGGTTGAACCTAACGAATCCGGTAAGGGATACGAGTTTATTAATAACATCGTCGGCGGTGCTATTCCTAAGGAATATATTCCCGCAGTTGACGCCGGTATCAAGGGCGCAATGCAGGCAGGTGTTCTTGCAGGCTACCCCGTAGTTGACGTTAAGGTAACACTTTACGATGGTTCATACCACGAAGTTGACTCTTCTGAAATGGCATTTAAGATCGCAGGTTCTATGGCATTTAAGAAGGCTATGAACGCTGCAAATCCTGCAATCCTTGAGCCTATCATGAAGGTTGTTGTACTTGTTCCTGAACAGTACATGGGCGACGTTATCGGCGACCTTAACTCCCGTCGTGGTCAAATTCAGGGAATGGAATCAAGAAGCGGTGTTGAACAGATCAACGCACTTGTTCCGCTTTCTGAAATGTTTGGCTATTCCAACGATCTTCGCTCCAAAACACAGGGACGTGGTCAGTATTCTATGGAACCTCACAGCTATATTGAGCTTCCTAAGTCCATTGCTGAAAAGGTAATGAGTGCAAGAAAGCATGACTAATTCTATAACTTGATTTTTTTGAAATATTTTTCAAAAAGTCTTGCAATCAGAATAGTTTTCTGATAAAATATAACCATAGGTTAAAAACTAAATTATTTTAGGAGGAAATTTCAATGGCAAAACAGAAATACGAAAGCAATAAGCCCCATGTTAACATTGGTACAATCGGCCACGTTGACCATGGTAAAACAACACTTACTGCTGCTATCACAAAGGTTCTCGCTCTTAAGGGTCAGGCTCAGTTCGAAGCTTACGACATGATCGATAAGGCTCCCGAAGAAAGAGAAAGAGGTATCACAATCAATACAGCTCACGTTGAGTACGAAACAGACGCTCGTCACTATGCTCACGTTGACTGCCCCGGCCACGCTGACTACATCAAGAACATGATCACTGGTGCTGCTCAGATGGACGGTGCTATCCTCGTAGTT